>PGYA01000079.1 GCA_002839435.1 Candidatus Riflebacteria bacterium HGW-Riflebacteria-2
GTCTGAGCTGGAAAGCAGTTATTCGGATTCTACGCCAAAAACGAATATTGAAAAGCAGGTTCATTGAAAAACTGCAATAAAATATGTTCTCGATCATGAGGGCTTGGAATAAGACCAACTTATCTTGTAAATAGTGCTCGCCCTGTAAGTCTCCCCATTTTAGGACCATTCATAATTAAAATTTATACTGCATGGTCTATTCTGACGAAATCCGGCCAGTCAGTTTAACGAACATGTATAACGACCTTTCCGAACGCCAGATTGCTATTAGTTGGTAAGGCTCAGTTAACGTGATAGAAAACATTGTCGCGAGGTTTGCGCGAGAATCATCAATGAGATAAAATGTTGGGTAAGGTCTGTTGTGGGAATACCGTGATAGACGAAAAGGAAATAAATGGAAAATAGTAACAACAAGCCAATTTTGGCAACATCAACAGCTTTGGCGCTTCTTGTTACCCTGATCGGATTATATTTTACGAGCAGAGTGAATTATCTGCTCTTTCACACTCTTGCGGAAGGATTTAGCATTGTTGTCGCTTTTTCCTTGTTCATGATTGCGTGGAACTCAAAAAAATATACCCGTAACTCCTATCTTTTGTTTATCGGCGTAGCTTATCTTTTCATCGCATTTCTGGATTTATTGCACACCCTGTCATACAAGGGAATGCCTATTTTCACAGATTATGATTACTATGCTAACCAGTTGTGGATATGTGCGAGATATATGGAAAGCATAACGCTTCTTTTTGCGTTTATGTTTCTTAACGATGAAAGAGAGCTCAATACAAACGGCCTGCTGGCAGTCTATGCTACTGTCACATGCTTACTCGTCGCAAGTGTGTTTTATTGGAAAATTTTTCCTGAATGCTTTATCGAAGGTACGGGACTGACTCCCTTTAAAAACATAAGCGAGTATATCATTTGCGCCATACTGGTGACGGCTATTTTGCTGTTACGTAAGAACAGAGATCGATTTGAAGCAGAGACATATCAATTACTGTTCTGGTCAATAATTTGTACAATAATTTCGGAGCTTGCTTTCACTTTCTACATCAGCAATTATGGATTTTCCAATGTAATGGGGCATTACTTCAAGATTTTTTCTTTTTTGCTGATTTATGTTGCCATCATTAAAACAGGACTAGAGAGACCATTCGAGTTGATCTTTTTTGATCTGGCAAAAGTTAACAGGGAGCTCAGTCTGGAAATTGATGTCCGAACAAAAACTCAGCTTGAAAACGAACATTTGATTGATGAATTAAAACAGGCTCTGGAGGAGATCAAAACCTTGAAGGGTATTATCCCTATCTGTTGTTATTGCAAAAAAATCCGCGACGAAGAAGGGGCCTGGGATATGATGGAAGCTTATATATCAACCCACTCAGAAGCTTCATTCAGCCATGGTATGTGTCCGGAATGTTACGAGAAAGAAATGAAAAAAATGGATGAACCGGAGGAGAAAATAGTTTGATATGGGCCGCCTCCACAGTTTTCTGCTATTGGGAATTTGTTGCAATTTCGGTTGATGAAGAAAAATCTGATAAATAATACAAGTCGACAAATAGCAATATTTTAAAACTACTGATGCTTAAGTTTAAACCAATAGCCTTTTCCAGGTGACTCCATGTAAAATTCTGCCGCTACGTAAACACTTATAAAGCCATTGTTCGTGGCAGAATGCTTTTCGGGATTAAAGTTGAAAGTTCCATTCTCATCTGCCTCAATTAGAACAGCTTTTTTCTTTTCGCAGTTCCATATGGCAAATTTAAACACTTTTAGTGGTTTCTTTGCCCTGTTTAATACTTTCACAGCAACGTTACCACCGTTATAATCTGCAGCTAAAACAGGTCTATGAGGGAATCCCAATGCCGCATGCAGATATTTTGCCTTAACATATTTGTATGAAGGACCGCCATTAACCCTCACTCCATGCTCTTTCGGGTTATCGCCATAAGAATCATGAAGAATAAAAACCGTATCGTTCGGGTTCTCTTCCGTTTTACCGTAACCAACGATTACTACACCATGAACCCCTGGTAGAACTGCTCGAATGAATTTACTAAATTCAATTTGAGTCAGAAGTGGCCCATGTGCATGAATTGCAGCGATTAATTCTTTGGTATAGCGAGAGTTCGATTTCAATTTTCGTTTGAATTTTAGCCATTTATTCTCAAATGGATATTTGTCTTTTGTGTAATAATAGGTAATATGAGGCAAAATTGTATCGTCGATTTTGCCCTCTTCCTGGTTGGTCAGTAACCTGGCATAACCAGGATTAGCGGCAGGAAAAGGTCTTTTATGGATCAAATCTGGCACAGGCGCCATTGGATAAGATGTCCAGCTCTCTTTTGATCGTTTTATATATACAACTTCGAGCTCTCTTGGGTTAAAGCCATGCTCGCTTTTGCCATTATAGAAATTATAATATTCTGGTAAATCCCAGCCGTATTCCATGGCCCACCAGTCTGCAACCGTTGATGTTGCGAATGAAAGACAGGCCAATACAGGCAAAGCTTTAACATATGACCATTTCTTCTTAGTCAGGAAGGTATTAACTTCGTCAACCCGTTCCTGAGATTCTTCCTGGTTTTTATGGGGAAGTTTATTCCAATCTCTGATGAAAAATGCTTCAGCAAAATCGGTTTCCGGGTTACAAGGAACGCAGGCCGGGCCTGTTCTTTCCAGAAGACGCTCACCAGAAGCAATTATTGGAAAAAGCATAGCGACAATCATCAATATGACTGCCTTCGCCGGCCAATTTTTTCTCAGCTCAGATGTCTTTTCCATCTACTAAGTATATTGATAATAAAAAAAATCGCAATGACAGGCAGATGCCGAAAAATAGCAACGCTATTTTTCGGTTTATAGAGAAAAGACCCGGTTTATCAGCAAAGCAATAGGCCGTGATCCAGGCTTGATTAGTCAAGTCAAAAGCGAGAAACCCGTATCTGAAAGAATTTATGGCTTAGTCGATTTCCCGCCATTGCCAATGCGCAAATCCTTGTCCTTGACGGACATTTCTAATCGCTACTTGCCTTTATGTATTGAGGGTAAGCTAATCCGGCTTCTTCAATTTTTTGTGCGAGGTCAGGGTAGTTCTTTTCCAGAAAAGCATGCCTGCCCTTTTTGTAAGGCCTGAGTTGGGAAACTTCTAAAATTAGAGCCGCATGTAGAGAAACCTTGGGATCTTTGCTGTTGGCTAAAGTTTTAAGTCGCACGGTGTCTTTATGTGAGACGCGCGTCTGAATGAAAATTTTAAAGATTTCATCCAATTGATTGCGTTCTTCAGTTCTCAGATTCGGTAAAATGTTACATTTTTTACAGGTGTGGAGAGAGTGACTTTTTTCAGTAAAGGCCGACTCTGGTCTTGGCTGATTGCAAATTCTGCAGATATATTCCATTGTTTAAATTCCTGTTTTTATTACTCGCGGGACATTTGTAATCGGCAGAATCTGTTTGGAGAAATCGTCAACAGCCGAATGGGAATTCGATCGTCTGAATCAGCAATTGGTTTCTTCTCTTATGCTTTTTACTTGACTGGCTTTTTATCGATATAGCCGATTATGAGCATGGCTTCTGCCATAGCATCAGCTGTGCCGTTCAAAACCAGGCCATTAAGATGTTCGCATGGTGATACCTTGAGATCTCCAGTTACAGAATGATGAAGAATTTTAGCCGCTTCAGCAAAGTTGATATGTTTTAACTGAATCATTCTGATTTTTCTAATAAACAACGGTTTCGAAGTGACAAGAACGGTGTCGCCTCTTTTTTCCCATGAAAATCTTGAAGCTTCAGATACCATATCAAGAGCTTCTTTAGCTGTGGAATTTTTAATTGTGAGAGTCATGTTGCCGCATACCGATTTTTCAATAACTATTCCCATGCCGGCTTTTTCGCTAATGAGCTTAAAAATTTCTCGAATGTCGGTATCCCGGAAATCCATGGTAACTTTTTGGCTCAGGTCTGCAAATCCCGTGCTGCAAAAGGCCATCATAAAAATCACAACTGCAAATTTTTTCATTCTTTTCCTCCTGTTGGTTAACAATCATAAACTGTTGTTGTTTCGATTGATTTAATACGAATTTGCTTTCGTGCCTTCACATTATCATCAGTCATTTTTCCAGTCAAGGTTGAAACTAAGGCACTTAAGCGTGCCGTTAAGTTATAAATAATGTTAGAATCGAATATAATTGTTTTTAACAGAACAGACCTGTTTTATTTTTTTCGCGACGGACTAGGCTCGTATATGGAAAAAACACGCCGAGATTTTCTCAAACTCGCCGGCTCATTATGTTTTACCGGTTATTTCGGACTTTCGCCGTTCAAACTTTTCGGTAAGTCTGAGTTAAGCGAAGTCGAGGCGCGATTTTATGAGAAATTGTCCGGGGGAAAGGTGCGTTGTCTCCTTTGTCCAAACTTCTGTGTTCGCGCCAGTGGCGAAACCGGCCAATGCCGGGTGCGGGAAAATGTTAACGGGACATATTTTACGAGGGTTTACGGAAACCCCTGTGTCATAGCTATTGACCCGGTTGAGAAGTGTCCTTTATTCCACTACCAGTTGCCGAATCCGGCGTTTTCAATTGCCACAGCCGGCTGCAACCTTTTTTGCCATTATTGTCAAAACTGGGCGTTTTCTCAAAAAGGGCCGGCAGAGACGAAGAATTACTCTCTGACTCCCGCACAGGTAATTGACAAGGCCCTTGAGTATAACTCGGGAGCTATTTCCTTTTTTTACACTGAACCGACTATCTACATAGAGTATCTTATCGATATTGCCCGCATGGCCAGAAAGGTTTCGCTGCCCTGCATAATGGTAACTGCCGGCTTCATCAATCCCGAGCCACTCAAAGAACTCCTTCCGTTGATCGATGCTTTTACTGTCGGGCTTAAAGGCTTTAACAACGATTTTTTCAGGAAGCATGTCGGCGGGAGTCTTGAGCCGGTTCTGGAAACGCTCAAGATAATCCATGCCGCAGGCAAGCATCTTGAAATCGTCACACTTCTCGTGCCAACCCTCAACGATCAGGCTGAAGCAATCAAGGCAGAGATAGATTGGATCAAGGCGAACCTTGGCTTGTCGATTCCCCTGCATTTTACTCGCTTCAACCCGCAATACCGGCTGCAGCAGGTGCCGCCAACCCCGGCCTCGATACTTGACAAGGCGAGAAAAGAAGCTTTAAATGCGGGTCTGCAGTATGTTTACACCGGTAATCTGCCCGGCCATGAAGGAAACCACACCTACTGTCCAAAGTGCGGCAAGATAGTCGTTGAAAGACTTTCATTCAGGGTTCTCAAGAACAACCATGCAAACGGCGAATGCGTGCATTGTGGTTTCAGGCTTTACGGTAAATGGTAAAAATCAGGAATATATCTGGAGGATAATATGTGCATATCGCCTCGCTTCGCGGGCCGGCTCATGCTGCTGCTGGCATTTTTGCTGCTTCTTTTTTCGTTTGCCGATACTGCAACCGCTTTGCCCAGGGTTCAGGGAATGGAAGAACTCGAAGAGCTTCAAGAAGAAATTTCTCTGCTCAATCTTTTGAGGGGTTTGTATCTCAGCGAAGACCAGATAACGCAGATTTGTGAAATAGCCGTTGAGGCCGATAATGTCGTCAAATCCACTGCCAGCCCAATTCTTCGCGACAAAGAGGTGATTGTTGCAACCTTCGCCGATTTGCGAAACAGGCTTTTTCAGGCTCCGGGACAGGAAACACCGTCTCAGCAGAAGGCGCAACAGATAAACGACCGACTGAAGGAAGCTCAGGAGAACGTTCGCGAGCATCTTGGAAAGCTTGAGACACGACTGGCGAGGGTAATGACATCGGCACAACTCGAAATCATCGAAGGTTTTGTTCCATGCCTGATTCCTCCCAGAGATTTGAAGAATCCGGTCAGAGTAGGTCAGGCCGGCGCTGCAGAAGGACCTCTGGCCAGAATGACAGAGCTGATTTACGCAACCCCGGAAGATGTCTGGAACGAAAGAAAGATGATTCTTCTCGGTAAGGTTGTCGAGAAAATTGAGGAGGAGAGCGGAAAGTTGAGCGACTCTATGCGCAGCGACCTGTTGAACCGCCTCACCGCGACTGCGAAGAAAATTCGCGCGATCGATCAGGTTGATTTTGCTTTAAAAAAGGGAGACCTGGCCGATGAACTTCTTTTGATCGACCATACCCGGCGCGGCGCCAGTGGTCAGAAAGCTTTAGGCAAGGTTGGGAAATGGTTCCTCTCCGAGACTGCGTTGAGAATTCTTCCCCGCTGGAAGGACGCTATGGCCGCAGGAATGGATCAGGTTACCGAGGCTGATTCGACAGGCGACGACTTTAGAATTGAACCCAATACCGCACAAATGGCGGACAGGTTAAAAAACACCCTTGCCCGCCTTTATCGAAAAGGTGGAAAGAAGAAAGGCCTGCCGCCATTGGAGCAGCTGCAAAATCGCATCGACATGGCAGAGAAGAGTAAAGATCCAATGAAACTGGCTCATGCAGTTATGGAAACTATCGATTCTCTGGCATCGGCGGGAATTGCACGACAGAACATCAACAAAGCTCTGGTTCAGCTTATTCGCGGTGTCAGCAAACACCTCAAGCTGCCACTGATCAACGAAAAACATGACCCCTACGGATTTTTTGCCGAGCTTAAAAAAGCACAGGACGCGCCATCACCCGAAGAAGCTTTTCAGGGTTTGCGAAAACTTGCTGATATGATCGTTCGCTTCAAGAAGCTCTAGCACAACAGCGAATGTTAAGGCCGCGCCCTTACTGTGTCTGCTAAGCCGGATAGAAAATGAACTTTATTGCCTATGCTATTCAAATGTGACAAATGACCATCGGGCTTTTATTGCCGGTTCAGTTTTCAGCTGATATTCAAGAGGACGATTGCGACCATCGAAGTGGCGATCAAAAAGAGTTTTTCGCGGGTGAAGGGTTCGCCCCAGATGAAGCGGTCGCAAAGCATCGAGCCCGAAAGCACCGAAATCGCCAGGGTCGGAAAGGCTACTACCGAATCTACCGTGGAAAGTGCCATCAGCAGAAACAGGCTGGTCAACTGATTGGGAATTCCCAGCAGCAGCCCGATGCCGACGATGCGTCCGGAAAAGCGCAGCCGATGCAGGCGAGTCAGTAGAGCAGAAAGCAGGAAGGCTGTAAAAAATAACGCGGCAAGATAAAGATTCTTTCCGCTATTTCCATAAAAATTATAGGTTTTATCAATAACGCTTGAACAGCCAATTACCAGGAAAAGCAGAAGCAGCCAGCCCATAGCTTTTGTGCTGATGGTGGCGCGACCGAAGCGCCCGATCGAAATCAGCGCTACTGCCATGAGAATCAGGCCAAGCAGCTGATAGAGCGAAAGGGTCTCGCCGAACCAGAGCACTCCGCTCAGCACCGGCAGGGCAACCGAAAGCCGCATGACCGAAACCGCAATCGAGATGCCGCAGTTCTTGACCGCTTCGAAATAGAGCAGAAAGCCGCCGAGATACAGCAGCGAATTCAATGCGCCCAGAGGCACATCAAGCCTGGTAGGCAGCATGCTGTCGTTGCCGAAGCACAAAACTACAGAAACCAGGGCCGCCTGCAGGTAATTCATCGTCATGATCGGCATGAACGGCAGTTCGTGCTGCCGCGCATAGCGAAGAATATTGGCGATAATCAACGAACAGATTGCGGAAAGGGCCAGCCATGTCATGCGCCGATAATACCACATTCCGCCGCCAAATTTTGTCATATCGCACCTTAGCAACGCCAACAGTTTGCTGTTGCCGGTTTTTCAGCCTGAGCTGCCAAAAAAGCTGCACTGGTTTTGCTGAAAAGTTGATCGAACATAAAATGATCTGCTTTGAAGAGGATTTGGCTGCTCAAAGTATGCCTGGCATGTTTATTGCTTTGATTGGCGAAAGCTTCAAACAGGAGGACTGTATGATTCGCAAACTGACTAAAAGCATTTTGGTAGCAGTTCTGGTTATTTTTTGCGGGCAGGCTGTATGGGCTGCAGACAGTGCCGGCAATTGTTTTGCTTCTGTTCCCGAATTCAAGGTTCAGGTGCGCATTCTTGATCTGGTTCTTACCAAGGTTGAAGAAAAGCATCGGGTAACTCATATGATTGCTGAGATTGTTAATATCACTGATCCCTCTGCTGCTGACATTTCTAATGATAACCAGGTAAAAGAAGCGCACGAGTTTCTTCAGAAAAATGCTAAGCAGGTAACTATCATGGTAACTCCAGAGGCTGAAAAGCAGGGAAAACTGCTTGGCTTCTTCCACCCTTTCGTTAACGGAATTCATAAATCAGGCGTTTTTAAAGCAGATTCAACTATCAGGGTTTTCCAGCTCGAAGGCATGGATGGCTGGCAAATGCTTATGACCGAATGTCATCTGCTGGATAAATAAGCTTAGCTTATTTGACTGAAAATTGAGGGCGGGCGCTGTTGACGCAGTGCCCGCTTTTGCGTTACCGGTAAAATTGCAGCAAACGCGACTTGATTCATATCTGGTGGCGTAATAGAATTGGAATTATCGGATCTACCAGCAAAAAATCTTTCAAGGACTTAGAGGATTTCAGAATCGATGATGTGGATGACTTATAAACTCTTGTGGAATGCGGTTATGGTAGTATCAGGGTGACATGATCAGGAAAATTGCAACTTACATTCTCGTTGGTTTGATTTGTCTGTTTCCTGCATTTCTGCTTGCTGTCGCGTTGCTTTATGCAGTCGATCTGGCGATTGGTGGCGGACTTCTGTATACCAGCGGGGTCATTGATCAGATCGCAGTTCTTGTTACCTGGTTTCTGCTGACAAACCATGTTTTCAGATGGTATATGGCCAGGCAGAGGCCTGAAAAAGATTTACCAGATAAAGGGGAGTAATTTTGCAAAAACAATCGGGTACTACCAGCTCTTCCAAAAGCGTTGCCCCCGAAGCAAAAATTGAAACTGTGCTGCTGGCCAACTTTTTTCTACCGGGTCTCGGCAGCTGGCGACTTGGCGGCAAAAAAAGAGGCGTGTTGATTATGGCAGTGATGATTTTCAGCGTTCTCATGGCAGGCTGGAGCTATGCTTCGTCATTGAGCAATCAGATTGACGCGGCCCTTGATATGTCGAATGACGATGCATTTGACGCGAGCTTTAATTCGTCGGGCATTGTTTTTTGGCTGGTGCTGGCTGTCGCAGCCTTTATTTATTCATTCGTGGACATCTATCTGCTTGCGCGGAATCAGAAAAAATCCCGTTAAGCGTTAAAAATTGCCGGTTCAGGCTCGGCTTATGTTTTGGGGGAAATGCTGGCGGGAGTTTTTAGTTGGCGCGCAGGGCTTCGATGGGGCGAAGTTTTGAGGCCTGCCAGGCTGGGTAAAAGCCAAAGAACAGGCCGACCATGGCTGAGACGCCGAAGCCGAGCAGTATTGGCGTCTGGGAAATGAAAAAATGCCATTGCTGAAAGCGCGAAATTCCGTAAGCGCCGCTGATTCCGAGAGCGATGCCGGCCAGACCACCAAACAGGCAGAGCAGAAAAGCCTCGACAATAAACTGGCCCTGAATGTCGCGGCGTCTTGCGCCGAGCGCCCTTCTGATGCCGATTTCTCGCCGCCTCTCGGCAACCGAAACCAGCATGACATTCATGACCCCGACACCGCCGACCACAAGCGCGATACAGCCGACAATGCCAAGAAACATAGTCAGCAGATTCATCTGCTTGTTCATCTGCCCGATCAGCTCGCTCGCGGTCTGAATGTAAGGTTTTTTTTCTCTGACAATCTGGTCGAAAATGCCCTGAATCTGTTCTACAGCCGCTGAAACATTGGTGTTTTTCTTTAGCCGGCCAACGATACCGGTGACCTGATCGTTGCCGGTAATTCGCTTAAGCGTAAGATAAGGAATCATCACGCCATCGTTTATTTCCTGCGGGCGCAGAGAGTTTTCAGAAGCCTGTTTGACGACGCCGACAATGGTAAACAGATGGTCGAAAATCAACAGTTTCGAGCCAATCATGTTGGTAATGCCTATCTGCCGCATCTGTTCGGCAATTCGGTCGCCGATTACGCAGTTTTTCATCTCCTGATCGACTTCTGATAAAGGCCGGCCTTTGTCGATCAGCAGTTTGTTTACAGTATGAAAATTGCCGGTGACGCCAAGAACGGAGCTGCCCCAGGATTTGCCTGAACAGATCACCGTCGAAAAAGTTACGGCATAAGGGGCAAATTCGCGTAGTGAAGGACAGGCGCGCGGAATCGAGACTGTCGATTTGAGTGGAATGATGCCGGTACCGGTTTTAGTTTCGTCAGCGATGTTAGAGATCACGAGAAAATCTGTGCCCAGCTCCTGAAACTGCCGCAGCGCTTCTTCTTTGACAATTTCGCCGACAGATACCATCGCAATGACTGAAGCGATGCCGATTGAAATTCCCAGCAAAGCCAGAAAAGTTCTTTGCAGAGAAGATAAAAGGCTTCGGGTTGCCTCGCGAAAATAGAGATACAGCTTCATGATACAGCCTCGGATTCTCTCTTAATCAGGCCGTCACAGATGTTGCAGCGCTTTGCACACTGCGTCGCAATTCTCGGGTCGTGTGTGATCATGACGATGGTGATGCCGTCTTCACGGTTGAGTCGCAAAAACAGGTCCATTATCTCCTGCCCGACTTTGCTGTCGAGCGCCCCGGTAGGCTCATCGGCAAGTATGATCGACGGATTGCCGGCCAGTGCCCGGGCAATTGCAACCCGCTGTTGCTGTCCACCGGAAAGCTCCATCGGGTTGTGGTCGGCCCGATCGCCCATTCCGACCTTTTCGAGAAAAGTTCGTGCTGTCGTGTCGCTTTTTCTGATCGACTCGCCACGGTAAAGAAGGGGCATGGCGACATTTTCGGCGGCCGACAGGCGGGGCAGCAGATTGAACTGCTGAAAGACAAAGCCGATTTTTTTATTTCTTATGCTCGATAACTCGTCATCATCGAGGTTTATGACTTCTCTGCCCTCAAACGAATAGGCTCCTGCCGTGGGCTCGTCGAGTAAGCCGATGATGTTCATCAGGGTACTCTTGCCACCGCCGGATGTGCCGGTTATCGCCGTCATTTCGCCTTTGTGAATGCTGAGATCGATGCCTTTGAGGATCGGCAGGTCAAGGACGCCCACCCGAAAGGTTTTTTTTATGCCTTTCAGCTCGATCACCGGCGTCGTCTGCAATTCTGCGGTCATTGCATCACCTCATAGGGGAACAGGGCAATTTCATCATCCAGGGCCAGACCGGAAAGCACTTCGACCTGCTCGAGAGTTGTTATGCCAGCGGTTATCGAGACTTTCTCGAAACCGCGTGTCTGCGGGTTTTTCTTGTAAACCTGCGCGTAGCCGTAGCCTGATTCGACCGCCGAAATCGGCACTACCAACGCGTCGGGGTTGTCGTAAACAGTTACATTGAGAATTGCCGACATCCCCATTCTTATTTTGCTCTGCTGTTCTGGGGAAAGTTCATCGACGGTTACCGTCACGTCAAAAACCGGCGGTTTGCCGCCGGATGAGCGCCCGGAAGCACTGCCAAGAGCCTGGCAGGAGATTGCAGAAATCCAGCCATCAAGAATGATGCCAGGAAAAGCATCGCTGGTAACTTGCACCAGCTGGTTTAGAGAAAGCTTCGAGATGCTGACTTCGTCTACTTTGGTGCGGATGGTTAAACCAGACAGATCGCCAATGACAACAAGCGTTTCGCCCTGTTGAACTTTGGTTCCCGGTTCGACCGATTTGAGTTCCTGCTGTCTTTGCTCTTCTGAAGCCGGCAACAGAATAATGCCGTCTTCTTCAGCTTTTATCGTGGCTTTTGCCAGTTGCTCTTCGAGTTCGTCGAGTTCAGCCTGGGCATTCTGCAGTTCCATGCTTGCTATCAGCAGCTGGTCGCGACTGCCGAGCGCCAGCAGGCTCTTAACCTCATCTTCGGCTGCCTGCGCATTTATCTTCTGATTTTCGAACGCTTCCTGTGCCGATTCGAGCTCAACCTTGGGTATGATGCCTTTATCGAACAAAACCGCCGCCTCATCGAGTTTTCGTTTGAGATTATCGAGAATCGCTCTCTGTCTTGCCTGATTCAGTCGAGCCTGACTTACCCGCGGGCCATCTGCCCACTCTTTGAGTTGGGTATGATCTTTTTTCGCCCTGATCAAGGCGGAACGCGCCTGGCGCACCTTAATGCCAATTTCAGCAGTATCGAGCTCCAGCAGCGGTTCACCGGCCTTGATCAGCTGCCCTTCCATATAATATTTTTCGATGACTTTGCCGCCGAACGGGCTGAGATAAACCTTTTGACTAAGCGGTTCTATCTGCCCGACAAAAGAAAGATTGGCTGAAACAGGTGAATTGGCGACTTTTGCTATGGCTATCGATCCATTATCTGCCACATGCTCATGTGTGCCTTCAGTTGTTGAAAGCATTGTACCGAGATTGCCGGTCGCGAATGCCTGCCATGCTGCGCCGGCCAGTATCAGACACAGCACAAAAAACATCCAGATTTTTCTGACTGCGATAGTCTGCGCCATGGCGGCCTTAAGTTCAGCATTTGTCTCTTCGGTAGTGAGATATGCTTTTCTCAGTTTGGCGCCGAGTTCTTCTTCTGCCTGTCTTAATCTTCTGATTTCTTCGAGGTCTTTTTCCATGCCTGATAAGAGGCGACGGTTAGTGATGCTCACTGCGGCCTGAGAGGCGAGTGACGAGACCAGCACTTCGTGACGTTCAGAAAATTCGGTAACTTTGCCAGTTGTCGCATTCTTAGAGTTCAGCAGCTGCAGAATGCCGATGATGTCGTCATTGTGGTCGCGCATCGGTATTACCAGCATCGATTGCGAGCGGTAGCCGGAAACCGTGTCGTAATGCTTGACGCCTGAAAAATTGAAGCCCTGCGCCGAATAAACATCAGAAATTTTGACCGGCTCGCCGGTTAAAGCAACATAAGATGAAACATTGGCATTGTTGGGAGCGCCGTTAACATAAAGCGTAACTGGCTCGGGAATCGGCGCATCAGGGTTATCAACAGCATTGATTTTTGTTCTGGTCGTTTCGTTTTGCATGATGCAGAAACGAAGGCATCTGAGTTCGGGGTCAAGAATGTATAAGGTTCCTGCGTCGGCGTTGGTCATTGCGCGGGCCGCATTCACGATCATTTCGAGAAGGGAGCCGAGCTGATGTTCATGCGAAAGTGCAAGACCTATGTGGGCAAGGTTCTGCAGATCCTGTACGGCATTCGAATTGGAGATGTTTTCCTCTTTCATCGCAGTCTCTCAGTGTTTGTTAAAGATTTGTCGTTCTGCATTTTGTCGATATTCTGCCTTAAGTCCGGCAGAACAGAGGTTTCGCCTGATTTGCCAATCTGCAGCGGGGCAGAAGCCAGATCAATTCCCCAGGTCAGCGGTACTGTTCCCATGAATTTATCAAGTTCGCTCAGCGAATTCAGATATGAGATTCTGGCGTTCAACTCATTGATTCTGGCGGAACGCAGCTCATCCTGATAGGTGACGATCTGAAAATTTGTGCTTCTGCCTGCTTTCTGCTTGATGAGCTCAACTTCGAGCTTTTTCTCAGAAAGTGTTCGCGCGCTTTCGGCCAGTTGAATCTGCTTTTCAAGGGTTCTGGTGCGCTGTACAAGATCTTTTGTGGTAATCGCCAGATCGCCGAGAGCCTTCTGCAGAGAGATATTCGCTTTATCCATGTCAACCTGGGCCCTGATGAGATTGCCCTTCAATTCGCGTCTTGTCTGACCTGAAATCGGAACATCGACGACAATGCCAAGTTCCCAGGATCTTTCAGAATTATGCAGCGTGAGATCGCCGCGTGTGTTGGAAGTTCCGATCGAGCCCGATAGCGCCACGTCGAGTTTCTGCTCACTGCGCGCCTGGAGCAGTTCAAGACGGGCAAGTTCAAGGTAGATCATCATTGCAAGCCACTCAGGCTGGTTTTCTTTTGCCAGAGAAAATATCTCTTCTTCTGTGTAGCTGAATGGAACTATCTCGATCTTATCTTCCGGTTCGATTTGTACGTCGCGGCTCAGATCGAGCAATTGCAGCAGCGCCAGTCTGGCCTGGTCAAAGGCATTCTTTGCGACTTCCAGACTAAGCTCCTTGTTGGCATGGTCTGATTCTGACTGAATGATGTCCTGCGCCGCCATTTTGCCCATCTGAATCAGAATCTTATTGGTCTCGAGCAGGGTTTTAGCGCGTTCAAGTGCGGCTTTATTGATTTCGACATCCCATTTGGCCTGCAACAACTGGCGATAAGCCCTGATAACCGAAGTGACGGTATTGATAACCGTTGCTTTCAGCTGAAGGACATCGAGTTTTTCCTGATATCTTGCTTGATTGATAACCAGGTTCGCCATGTCTGACCCGGCAAACTTGCCGAGAGGTTGCGAAAGGCTCACCCGCCATGAATCCTGGCGCGAGCTGATATCAGAAGAAGACAGGGGATGGTGGTTTCTGCTGAGATCTTTCGACCATGGCTGCCATTGCATGCCGATGGCGCCGCCGGTGGGCAGATTCTGGCGCAGATACACAGCTGAAGAGATTGACCGGTTCAGCGAAGAAGATCGCTCAGGCACGGTCTGCTTTGCCTCTGCCTGGCTCAGAGCGGTCTGCCAGTCTATGTCGGGTTTGAAAGTATAATTCGCAGTTGTTGTGAAAGAATACTTCTGGACGACGCGATCCATGTAGGCCAGTTTGATCCAGGTGTTCTGGCGCATGGCCAGGGCAACGCACTCAGCCAGTGAAATCACTTGAGTATTCTCTGTCGCCTGAACAGCGGTAAGAGGCGAAAAGAAAAGAATGCTGAAAAAAAGAAAAAGCAATGATCTCATGATTCCTTACCCGACAGCCCCTTTTAAATTGAATGTTATTGAACTGGGCTGAAAATTGCTTTCTGGAGGCAGTCTTCAGCCCAGTTTTGGTATCACTTCGGCTTTTTCACGGATGAAGCCTGGTCTGCTGGCTCGCCCATGATGGTTTTGGTAATGGCTACGGTAGGATTCGATGCAAGGTCGAGTGCTTCTTTTTTGAAAGTTACCGTTGGACTACCGGGTAGATTGTATTTCATCTGGATCGTTAAGCCGATCTTCTCTTTTGAAATCGTCCGGGTTGCTTTTTTTGATGAGAACTTCAAAGCATTGGTTCCCGGCTTCAATTCGCCCTGTAGAGGATCGAAGCTGGTGGGTTTCAGTATTGCATTAAAGGTTAACGGGGTTCCGGTCTGATTGATGACATAAACCGTCTGGGCATTGCTTGAAGAAACCGGCTTCTGTTGCTTGTTTTCGAGCTCTTCATTATGTGAAGTTGGTGGCTTTGGCCGCTTCTGCTTTTCCTGGCTGTCCGGGAAGAGATCTTTGCCCAGAACTATTGTTCCGGCACTTTTGGCATAACCAAGAACCAGTCTTCTGGATTCTTTCCCTCTGTTAATAGTTAACAGAATCTTTGAATCCTTGGAGACTTCTGTCTTTGCACTTGCAGGAGCAACGCTGACTTTTCCTGCATTCATAGGTGAAAGAGCGACCATTTCGCGGGAGTGGGCTGCCAGGTTTGCTGATTTAGCTTTCGTGAGATTTACCCGCTCTGAAGCATCGACCAGAGAAGCTCTCACCGAGAGAGCAAAATCCGTTTCATTGGCAATCTGCAGTGCGATATCGCCGGCTTTCAGCTTCAGTTCCTGGCCTTTTTTGCCGAGCTCCTGCCCCTTCTTGCCTTTCTGGTTCAGCTCCTGGTCTTTTTTGCCGAGCTCCTGGCCCTTCTTGCCTTTCTGGTTCAGCTCCTGGTCTTTTTTGCCGAGCTCC
>PGYA01000133.1 GCA_002839435.1 Candidatus Riflebacteria bacterium HGW-Riflebacteria-2
AACAAAACATTATGAAAAAACTGAAGTGTCTCATCCTCCTCCTCCTGATTCTGTGCCTGCCGGTCCTGACCCAAGCCCAGGACTCCGAGCGGGTTGCCCGGATAGAAGTCACCGGGAATGAACGCGTCGACACACCCGTCATCTCCAACAACATGCCGTGCAGATCGAGCGGGATGCGGAGCCCGAATGCTGTATCCTCCCCTCCGGAGTCGGGAGGAGGGGTCTCCTTCTCTTCAGCCGGCGTCGGCGTCGGAGCGCTTCCGATCACTGAAAGCAGTTTTTCGAGCGCGAGATTCGTCTTTTCAAGGGATTCTCGTGCGGCCTCGTAGCCGGGAAGAAGCGCGTTATACGTCTTTTTGATTTTCTCAAGCGTCGAACGGAAACGCCGCTCGTCCCCCTTCACCTGAGGAAGCCGTCGCAGGTCCGATGCGATGGAGGTTTTCATCCTCTGCAGCGTTCCGAGTTCGGGCCCGAACTCCTCGGGGATCGTCCTGTCGGGAGCCTGGACCGAGTCCGCGTCGCTCTTGATCACCAACCATCCGGGAACGCGCCTCTTTCCGTAGAAGTAGGAGTAGCCCCTGACAAGGGATTTTTTCAACCTGTCGTATTCGGAGATCGCCTTTCTCCAGGTATCGTAGTTCCGTTTCATAACGACGGCGCCGTTCCCCGCTTCTTCCCCCAGGGCCGCGATCGCGTCCTTCTCCTCTTGCAGCATAGCGAGCGTATCCGCGAGGTCGGCCAGGTACTCCATCCGTCGAAGCTCCTTCATTCCTTCGGCGAGCGCGTTGAAACCGTCGAGATTCCTGCCGTGCTCCGCAACGATGAACTTAATTTCTCCCGCGACGGCGAGGGCGGACTTTCCTCCGGCAAGCTTCTTCTCCACAGCTTTGATTTTGGAGTGGATGACCGCGCTGTATTCCGAGAGACGCTTGAATTCGGGAGGAGAGCGCTTCTCCGCCTCTTCCGCGCGCTGTTCCACATCCGGGAGAGAGACCTGCGCGGTTTCCTCCAGTCTGCTTCGCAGATCGTCCAGCGCCCGGCTTCTGTGGATGTCGAGGCTGCGGGCCCACCGGATATTCTGTTCCAGCAGCGACCGCTGCGACGCCGCCAAGGCCGCCATGCGCCGGAGTTCGCCGACAAGTTCTTTGCCGGAAGCGACCGACTTCGCGTCCTGCACCTCCTGCGCCATCCCCTGCTCGCGAAGCGTCGCGCCGCTGACTTCAAGAGTGTTCAGGGTGTCGAGAGCCTCTCCCGCAAGGAAGATCACCGTCTCCGCGCCGCCGACGATGGCCCCTCCCGCCCATTTTCCGCTCACCTTTGCGAGTTCGAAGGCTCCCTTGACTGTTCCGTAGGCGGTTCCCTTCAGCGACGCCTCGGCCGCGATCTTCATCTTCACCGCAAGACTCTCCGGGTCCTCTCCCCTGCTTCTGTAGTACTCCTTGAGCTCTTCCACGCGCTTCTTCGTGTACTCCGCCGTGTCCCTGCTCGCGGCGTCGACGGTCGCACGAAGCGTCATGTCGTAGGCGAAATTGAGCGCGGTTCTGCCGTAGTCGGGATTGCCCGACGTTCTTTTGTTTTCCTCGGCCATGGCGTTGTACCCCGCCAGAAGCGCGGAAACGATGCCCGCTCCCTTGAGGAGGCTCGTACCGGGAGCAGGGGATTTGACGCCGGCCGCCGGCTTCTTCATTTCTGCCGCCACTTCTTTGGCGAAACCGCTTCCGAGCCTCCCCTCGATACTCGCAAGGGCGTCCCCCTGCCGGGCGGGCGGCAGCCCCTTCAGCGTGCCCGCGATCGCCTCCTTCAAGGCGCCTCGCCGCTCGGGGGACTGAGCGGAAACGGCAAGATCGCCGAGTGTGTCCGCATAGTTGCGCAAGGCCTTCTCGGTAAGATGGCCGCTCATCGCATCGACGGCAGCCTCGGCGCGGCGGTGCTGTGCGTCCGGACCGCG
>PGYA01000134.1 GCA_002839435.1 Candidatus Riflebacteria bacterium HGW-Riflebacteria-2
GATTTCGGTATTCGGCTCAATGCCTTCAAGTTCGTCAGCGGGCAAGCTTCTTACAAAACGGAACGGTTTAACACCGGCTTTTTCAAAGCTCATGCGCAGAGGTTTATTAAGCAGTCTCTTAACTGCTTCGGGTCTGATTTCACGATATCCGACCTGTACGCTGCTGTCACCCTTGCGGATGATCGTGCAGGGACCTGCGCTGATAACGGTTACAGGAACCACGTTGCCTTCGTCTGTAAAAATCTGGGTCATACCAACTTTGGTACCCAATATTGCCTTAACGCCCATTATAATTTCCTCCTGATTTCCGTCCGCTTACAACATCTTGATTTCGATGTTGACGCCGGAGGGAAGGTCCATGTTCATCAGAGAATCAACAGTCTGACTTGACGGGTTGTACAAATCGATGTTGCGTTTGTGAATTCTCATTTCGAACTGTTCGCGTGCATCCTTGTTAACGAAGGGAGAGCGCAGAACCGTATATTTTCTCAGCTCGGTCGGCATCGGGATCGGGCCGGAAATTTTGGTTCCAGTACGTTTTACGGTGTCACAGATTCTGGCCACTGACTGGTCGAGAAGACGATGATCAAAAGCCTTCAGAGACAACCGCATCTTCTGCTTAGCCATTAGAAACTCCTTTTCTGGATCTTAGTAAGAAATTGATTGCGCCGATCAGTTATCGCCGGCAATCATTTGCTGCGGCGGCTGGCTATAGCCAGACACACCAAGAATACGTTCAGTTACCGATTTAGGAACTTCATCATAGTGCAACAGCTCCATGGTGAAGGTGGCGCGTCCCTGCGAGAGCGATCGCAGCTGAGTAGAATAACCGAACATGTCGGAAAGCGGAGCATGACAGTCGATTACTCTGACATCTTCACGCATTTCCATGTTGATTACCTTACCGCGCCTTGAATTCATGTTACCAATTATATCGCCGACATAATTTTCGGGAGTCTCGATCTCGACCTTCATGAAAGGCTCGAGTAGAACCGGGCTGGCATTGCGCATGGCTGCCTTCATGGCTTCATAAGTCGCGATTTTGAAAGCAATCTCATTGCTCTCGCCTTCGCGGAACGTTGCACCATCAAGTCGCACCTGAACATCTACCACCGGGAAGCCTGCAAGAATACCATCATTCATGGAGTCCTGGCAACCTTTTTCGATAGCACCGAGAAATGCTGCCGGCAACGAGCCACTGCTCAGCCTGTTAACGAATTTAAACCCCTGCCCTCTGGCGAGCGGTTCAACGCTAAGTGACACCTGTGCGAAATGGTTCTTGCCACCAATCTGCTTCTCATAAAGGCTTTCACCTTTGCCAGAAGCGGTTATCCCTTCTTTATAGGCAACCTGGGGCTTACCAACCGAAGCTTTTACGTTGAATTCGCGGATTATGCGATCAACGATAACTTCAAGATGCAGCTCGCCCATGCCTGAAATAAGAGTTTCGCCTGTGTCAGAATCGATCTTGGCCTTAAAGGTCGGGTCTTCATTCATCAATGCGTCGAGAACCTCGGTCAATTTTGCGAGATCACCCTGGGTTTTCGGCTCAATGGCAACAGAAATTACAGTTTCAGGAAAAGTGATTCTTTCGAGAGTCGGGCGACCGATGGAGGAGGAGAGAGTGTCGCCTGTGCCGATGTTCTTCAATCCTACCACAGCCACGATATCGCCTGCAGTAGCCATGGGAATGTCCTGGCGCTGATTGGCGTGCATCTGCAGCAGTCTGCCGATACGTTCCTTGCGGCCCTCACGGGTAACGTTATAAACCACTTTACCAGATTCAATGCTTCCGGAATAAATTCTCAGGTAAGCGAGCTTACCTACGTGCGAATCGGTTGCAATCTTGAAGACAAGAGCCGAAAATTCACCGGCGGGATCAACCGTGATC
>PGYA01000010.1 GCA_002839435.1 Candidatus Riflebacteria bacterium HGW-Riflebacteria-2
GGTCAGGCTATTGTGCGCGAACCGCCGATTCCGGTCGAAGTTCATGCCTATGTCGATGGCATCATCGATGACGTGTATCCCGAAGAAGGTGTCAAGGTAAATACTGCCGCTACCTTTATTCAGGGCATTTTTGGCATAGGCCCCGAGGTGATCGGTGACCTCAAGATGGCGGTTAAATCGCCATCAGACGTTCTCGACAAAGACAACATCACACTCGAGCACAAGGGCAAAATAATAGTCGGCGGCTCTCTGGTAACTGCTGCCGCTCTCGACCGGGCTGTTGAACTCGGCGTCAAGGGTGTTATCGTCGGCGGTTACGATGCCCACGATCTCAAGGAATTCCTCGGTTACGATCTTGGCGTCGCCATCACCGGCACCGAAGATAAGGGCATCACGCTCGTCGTTACCGAAGGTTTTGGCAAGATCAACATGGCCAAAAAAACCTTCGAACTGCTCCAGAACGCAGAAGGGCGCAAAACTTCGATCAATGGCGCAACTCAGATTCGCGCCGGCGTTATCAGGCCAGAAGTCGTGATTCCTCTTGCAGATGCTAACATCGCCGATCAAAAGCATGCTCCTAACAATGGCATGACCATTGGCACTATGGTTCGCATCATCAGGCAGCCGCATTTCGGGGAAGTAGCCAAAGTCGTGTCGCTGCCCGAAAAGCCGGTAATAATACCTTCAGAAGCAAAGGTGCGCGTTGTCGAAATCGAAACCTTGTCAAATGGCGAAAAGATGATGCTGCCACGCGCCAACGTCGAAATTATCGAAGAATAAGACAATGACAGAAAAATTCAAAGACATCGATCCCGAACAGCTGAAGAAAGAAGTCAAGGAAGAACTCATCAAACGCGAGATTCTCATGGGTCTCGAAGAAGATGAAATCGATCTTTTTGAGCTGTTCAGAGTACTGGTTAAGCATTGGAAACTGGTCATAGTCATGCCTTTCGTCGTGGCCGTACTGGTCGCTTTATACAGCCTGACCCTGCCCAACCACTTCAAGGCGAGCTCGACTATCTTTGTGCACTCAAACAGCAAGCTGAGTGCTCTCAGCAGCCTGCCGTTCGCCGGTATGATACCTGGTCTTGGCGGTGGCGGCGGTGGTGCCGAATATTTGATGGTTTATCTCAAGAGCCGCACGATGAGCGATCGCATTATCAAGCGTTTCGGAGTTGCAACCAATCCGGTTTTTGTCGGCGATAACCCCAAAGAAGACATCAAGTATGATGAGCTGCTCAAGATAGTCAATAATATTGTGTCGATCGATAAAGACAAGGATGGTTTAATTAACATTTCGGCTGAAACCCTTTCTCCAGAAGTTTCCGCCGAGATTGCCATGGCTTATGTAGATTATCTCAACAGTTTTGCCCGAGGTCCGCAGAAAGAGAAGCGTGTTTTTATCGAGCAACAGCTCGAAAAGGTCAGCAAAGAGCTCGAACAGGCTGAAGAAACCTTCAAGGCTTTTCAAGACAAGCACAAGATGTTCGCGCTCGAAAAGCAGGCATCTACGGTGATCGAAAAGCTGGCAAGACTGGAAGCCGAAAAGGTCGGCGCCGGAGTATCGCTGAAAATGCAGGAAAGCCTGCTCAAGTCTTCCGGCAGCGTGCCTGAGCTGGTAAAGATCGAAGGTCAGAAAGTCTCCGAAGAAGCCAAAATAGAGGCGCTTGAAAAAGAAATCGGTTTAACCGAAAAGGAAATCGCACAGCTGCCGCAGCTGGCGCTTGAATTCGCTCGTCTGCAGCGCAATCTCAAGGTCAAGGAAAAGGTGTTCGGAGTTCTTACCGAGCAGCATGAAATGGCCAAGATTGCCGAAGCTGAAGAAGGCAGCCAGTTTGAGGTCATCGATGTGGCTCGTGCTCCTGAACTCAAATCAAAGCCACGCCGCTCGATCATGGTTATTCTTGCGGGTTTAAGCGCCGGTGTTCTGGGTGTGTTCGCAGCATTCCTGATCGAATTCATCCGCCGCCGCAAAGAACAGGAAGCAAAGCAGGCCGCACCGGCTGCCGCGTGACCACTTCTAAATTCGGTATTTAAGCGTAGGGGTTCAACATGTTGAACCCCTATTATTTATAAGATAAATATCCAGAATATTCTCTTTATGAAAGGTTCCTGCTGTTATTCATTGCACAATGCTCGTGCTCGTGCTCGTGCTCGTTCGCGTAATCGTAATCGTAATCGTAAAGATTGTTTACCATCTGCCCCTTGTGACTGTCGCAAATCTATAAAATAATGCAGGTGTTTTTCATTGGATACATTGTTTTCTTGGTTTAACAGAAGAATTGCTGCAGTATACGATTTGCAACCGGCGTCTTCGCCGACAGAGACGCTACGCTGCCTTGGCGCTCCAGTTGAACTGGCAGACACCTTTGCTTTATTGACGGATTGTGAAATAGCTCTCAAGGCGGCTACTGATGGCGAGGTGCCAGACCTCGAATGTCGCGAGAAAAAGCGTAAGCGCAGCACCGGGCAGTTTTATACCCCTGAAAATCTTGCCGCAAGGTTGGTTGAGATTTCAGAGCCGGGCCTTGCTGGCGATATTCTCGACCCGGCCTGTGGCGACGGCAGCTTTTTGATGGCCATGGCGAGACAACTGGCTCAGACCAGATCTTATCCGCAGATGACACAGATGGCCGCAGATGAGCTTAAAGGTCATTGGTCGGTTCGCTTCCGTCCTGATGCTCACCGACACTCGCCCATCCATGGCCTTCGCGAGGAGCCATCATCGACGAAGCAATCTCCCGGGTACTCCGTCATTGCGAGGAGTGAAACGACGAAGCAATCTCTCTGTGAAGCAGGATTCTTAAACCGTCTCCACGGCTTCGACATCGACCTGCCAGCTTTGTTTATCTGCCTGACCCGGTTAATATGCGCTTTTCCCGGATGTGGCTGGCCGTCGCTCGCGCACCGCGATTTTCTGACCGACCCGCCCGCCCGGCGTTATTCTGTAATCATCGGCAACCCGCCTTACCGGGTGAACCTTGACGATTCTTTCAAGCGTCGTCTGGCAGAGCTTTATGAGACGGGAGAAGGCGAGAAAGACCTCTGTACCTTTTTTATCGAGGGCAGTCTGAGGTCGTTGCAGCCAGGTGGACGACTTGTCATGCTCACTTCGCATACCTATCTGGTAAACCATCAGTGTGGCAGGATCAGGCGCTTTATCTTTGCCGGTTACCATGCCCGGGCTCTTTTTATGCTGCCGGAAAGGTTTTTTGCGCATGCGCCAGGAGTGCTGCCGGTGGTGCTGGTTGCAGATGCCGATCAACCACCAGATAACTATCTTTTAAAAGTTTTTACCAGTTATTCTGTAGCAGACGGTTGGCAGCAGCAATACAGCGCCGCAGCCCGCACATTCGAAGAGCCCAGTGGTTTGCGGCGCTCTATCGTTTCGCCGCAGCTGCAGCAGGTTTTTTCGATAATGAATGGTTGCGAGAGATTGGGAGAGCATTGCCGGGTTGGTGTTGGTATTCAGGAATCACTTAAACGCGACGGAAAGGTATCGCGTTATGTCTGTGACAGGCAATTATCTGCCGCATACCGGCCAGTTTTACGCGGGCGCGAGCTTGCACCTTTCGTTATCAACTGGGAAGGCAATTATATAGATTACGGGCCGCATCTGGCTTATGCCGGTGACGAAGCGATCTTTGCCGGGCCAAAAATTCTTTACCAGAATATCCGGAACGAGCGTCTTAAGATTCGGCTGGTTGCTGCTTATGACGAGGGACGATTTTTCCCTAAGAATTCTTTGTCGTATGTCCTGGCCAGATCAGCGGATGTTTCTGATTTGTTTGTGCTTGGGCTTCTCAATAGTCTGTTGGTAAATGCTTGGTTCAGTGGCAATTTTCACAGTTTTCACATTACTGTGACGCAGGTTCGACAGATACCGCTTCCGGCATGCTCAATAACACTACGACAAAGGATTGAGAAACTTGTAGCCAGGCTGAGACAAATTCCTGACGGGACTCCGCAATGGTACAAGTCATTTGAACAGCTGAATTTGATGGTCTGCGAGTGCTATCTGGGCGCCGGAGATCATAAACAGCTGCTGACCATCTGCGATAATTTTCTTGATCAGGCAGCGGCATTGTGATAGATTATTAGCACTCTAACAAATCGAGTGCCAACTGCTTTCGTTCATCGCAGGAGGAAAGGTTACATGCCAACTTACAGCTATAGATGCCCAAAATGTGAAAAAATATTCGATGCCTTTCATTCAATGATGTGCAAAGATCCGCAGCATTGCCCCGATTGTGGTGCAGAGGGCAATAAGCTGATGTCAGCCAGTTCGGTCATTTTTAAGGGTTCTGGTTTTTATTCAACTGATTACCGCGATTCGGGCTATCTCGAAGCCAAAAAGAAAGACGGCAACAGCCCGGTTAAACCGGCTGACAGCAAACCAGATGCATCAGCCACGCCTTCTTCAGATTCTAATACCCCAGCCAAAAAATCAGAGACTCCAGCCGCCACCACAGCGCCATCTACCTCCACACCAACAAAAGCCCCCCCCACCGCTCAGGCTGCCTGAAACAACTACTTTTCAACAGTTTCCCAATTGCACTGAGAATTGTCACTGCGAGGAGATCTTGATCGACGAAGCAGTCTCATCGTTCTGTATAATGTCATTGTACTTTTTCGATGTTTCTTCGCCGATGCCATATTTGCTATACAAAGCTCATTGAATATTTCAGGCGCGAAGTCGTTTTGCCAAAGGCAAAGGCCAGCTTCTGAGCCAATCCTGAAGAAAGAGCGTTTCGACTGAGCAGCCGACCCAGAATGGGAATTATTCATTTTTTCGTGCATGCACTAAAAGTATCGATTACATTTCTTTTTGCCGATAAACATAGGTATGACGGCGAAACCCACAATTTTAATGACCGGAACTTCTGGCTTTGCGGGCAGTAATATTGCGCCATGGTTTCTCGACAAAGGTTACCGGGTAGTTGCACCTTGCCGGGTTCAGCCCGCCGACTCCCGGCTTGAATTTCATCAGATATCCCGTATAGATCGTTATACATTCTGGGATGATATGTTGGCCGGAGTTGATGTTGTCATTCACCTCGCCGGCCGTGCTCATCAGATGCGCGAAAAGCCTGATTCTTATCATCTCTACTTTGAAACCAATGTCGAAGGAGCGGTTAATCTGGCTCGCCAGGCCGCAAAGCAGGGTGTCAAGCGCTTCATTTTTATCAGCAGCATCAAGGCAATGCTCAGCGATGCTTGCGAAGTTGCGCTTACAGAGAAGATGCTCTGCAACCCCCTTGAGCCTTATGGTCAGTCAAAACTCAAAGCCGAAATCGAGCTCAAAAAGGTCAGCGAAGAAACTGGTATGGAACTGGTGATTCTGCGCCCGCCGATGATCTACGGACCGGGAGTAAAAGGCAACTTCGAGAGCCTTGTGAGGCTGGTCAAAAATTTTGGCATTCTGCCACTTGGTGGCTTGACCAACCGCCGCAGTCTGCTTGCTGTTGACAATCTTTCCTCGGCAATTGAAACTGCCATGCTCAGCGAAAAAACACCCGGCAAAACCTACCTGCTCAGTGATGGCGAAGAAATCTCGACAACCGAACTTGTATCACGCATAGCCGAAGTCTTCAACCCAACCTTCCGCATCGTTTCTCTACCAAAATGGATCTGGCGCGTATCTTCCCGCTTACCCATTCTTGCACTAAAAGTTGCCCGCCTTGAAGGCTCCCTGCCCGTAGATTCCAGTCTGTTCACAGCCGAAGCGGGTTGGAAGCCTGTCATCAGCATGCGGGAGCAATTGCAGGAAATGTCAGCAAAATAAGATTTCAATCACATGGTTCCTATGCCGGCCATCATTGCTGCAGCGATAAAAAGCAACATGTTTGCAGTCACGAAGAAAAGTGTAACTTCATGATGAGTGTAGCCCTTTTGCACAGCCTGCTGGTAAAGATGCTGTTTGTGAGCCTCCCAAAAACGTTCTCCCCGTAATATTCTTTTGATAAGAGTATATCCGGCATCCCCCCAGAAAAGCGCCATTAAGACAAGATATGTATAGAATCCGCCGGCCCAGCCGGTCCCAGAACCAATAGCCAGGCAGCCAAATGCATAGCCCAGAAAACCACTGCCGGCGTCGCCCATGAATATTTTCGCCGGTGGCCAGTTCCAGAAAAGAAAGCCGAGTGCTGCGGCTGCAATTATCCACGCGATAGTAAGATTGCTTAACATGCCAAGTCTGCCGGCAATATAACCGGCGCCCAATGCAATGATAACTGCTTCAGAACCTGCGAGGCCGTCTATTCCATCCATGAAGTTGTAGAAATTAATCGACCATGCCACCCAAAAACCGGCTATAAATCTGTAAAACAAAGGCACCTCATCAGGAACAAGCTGAACAACTGCCCAGACTGCGGCAATCAAGTGCACCATAAAGCGCTTTTCTGCAGATAATGATGATTTGTCGTCCAGCCAGCCGATCCAGGCTACCAGGCTTCCTCCGATCCCAATTGTTAGGAGCCATCTGTGTGGAACAAGATGAGGCCTGATTAAGCCTACAAGAATTACGGTAACAATGGCAGTCAAAGCCATGGGAGCCCCGCCAGCTCTTGACATTGGCTCCTCGTGCAGGCTTCTCTGGTTTGGAATGTCTAGCAGCACAGATTTTTTCAAGGATACGCGCCTCATATAGCCGCAGCCAATGCTTGAGATAATAGTTGCAAACATGCAAGCCACAACCAGCAAAAAAGGAACTTCAATTAGAATATTGGTCTGCGGCATGTAAAACCTCTGCTAATGAGCTGTGTTCTGGTGAATTTTGGCAACTTTCTGGCTATCCTCGTATATTCTCAACATCTTTGCAAGCACTAACTGCTGAGAATATTTATCCAGAATCATATTTCTTGCATTATTCCCGAGACCTAACCTGTAGCCTCTATCAAGTGCGAGTTTGTTAATGGCGTCTGCAAGCGCTCCGGGGTTTCTGGCGGGAACCAGCAGGCCGGTGATACCGTCCATTACAGCCTCCCTGCAACCGGGAACATCAGTGGCGATACATGGAATGCCAACCGCTGCTGCTTCTAGAATGCAGGTCGGCATTCCCTCTCGATAAGATGGAAGAACCATGATATCAGCTTCTCTGAGAAATCCAGGGATGTCTGTAATATGTCCAAGGTAATCACATAGTCCCTGATTTTGCCAGTCTTCAATTATTTTTTCGCTTATGCTTTCCGGGTTGGAAGGGTCAGGTGCGCCGGCCAGCCTGAGCTTGAATTCAAGGCCTTTCTGCTTGAGTAGCACGCTGCTTTCGATTAACTCAAAAAGCCCCTTATCCTTCAGCATTCTACCTACATATGCTATGGTAAATACTTTTTTTTCAGACGCTCCTGGACTGAACCTGTTTGTGTCTATGCCTACCCCCGGAAGTATTTCGAGCTGGCCAGAGATCAGTTTGAAGGTCTTTTCTGCCCACATTGCATCTTCTTTATTCAGGACAATCAACCTGCTGGTTCTGTTGGCAAATATCAGGCGCAGCAACCGGCTGAGAAGCGGCTGCAACAGTCTGGCTTTTAGAGAGGCTGAAGTGAATACGAAGCCGAGACCTGTCATCATGTTGATTACGGGTATTTTGGCAAGAACTGAATAAACAGAACTGAAAATAATGGGTTTTAAAGCTATTGCATGAATAAGCTGTGGTTGCCATTTTCGAATGAAGCTGCAAATTTTAAGGAAAGCCTTGAGGTCGCCTATTGGAGTAATGGAAGTGCGTGCCAGCTTGACCGGAAACGTCTTGATTCCAGCCGCAATAATCTGCTTTAAAGCAGCTTCGCCCTTTTGTCCAGTATTGCAGATAAGCACGACTTCCCAGCCACGATCTTGCGCAGCAACGGCAAAATGCAAAAAGTGCATGGCAAAATACCAGTCTTCGGTAGCGAAAAATAGAAGTCTTAGTTTTGTTTCGGTTTGGTGTTCAGACATTTTTCTGAATTTCATGCGACTATTGAGTGCCGTTCCCTACAGAAATTGTCATGAATTCTGAAGCCGGGTGTTGACAATTTCTTTCGAGATTCGCGATGCCAGGCCTTTCAACCCGTGCTGACGGTGGATGCATTGTGAAAGAATCTGCAGTTTTTCATACTCTCTGCTTGAGTCATTCATAAGAAGCGATTCAAAGTAGTATAAAAGGGTTTCAGGACGAATGTTGGGAACAATGTATTCATCAGCCGGTATGCCGGCTTCTGCAAAAATGTTCCCGAAAGACCTGTTTTGCAAAACTATTGGCACTCCCATTGCCATGGCCTCAAGCGCTGCTTTATCTACGGAACCCTCGGCTGGAGCCATGTTTGTGCTCAAATCGCAGGCTGAAAGATATTCGCAAACCTTCGCGTGGGGCACAGAACCACAAAACACAACGTTATCTTCCATGCCCTGATTCTTGACCATTTCATCCAGGTCAGCCTTGTAACGGCAGTCTCTTTCGTTTAGAGCATCACCGATGAGGTAAAGCCTGATAGAGTTTTTGCCATGTTTATTGGCGAATAATGCCACGGCATCAAGAAGGGCATGGATATTTTTGCTGGGCGACAGGCGGGATACGTTAACCAGCATGTATGGTTGTTTCTTTTTTCTGAATAGGCGTAGCGGAAATTTAGATTCGGTGATTCCCTGACCTACGCATGCTTTTTTGTTGCTCGGAATCTGAAAGCCTGATTCTGTGCTGGTCACCACTTTGTCGACAAGTGCGTGCGCCAGATGCAGAGACAATGGCGTTGCCTGGTGCCCATACCACATCGTCATTGGAATTCCGTGCCACTTGAGCACAGGGGCAGCCAGAACCGCGAATATCTGTATCATGTGAATGAAGCAGTAATCGATCTGATGGTGTCTCAGAATGCCTCGCAGGAGGCGATAGAATTCAAAAACGCGGTGAAGTTCGTTGTAGCCTTTTTCTCGCCCAACGCTGTAAACCCTGACATTTTCGCTGACTTGAATTTTTCCGGCAGTGTGAGTTATGACAAAAACCTTGTCAAAGTGGCCGGCCAGTTCGTTCACCCAATCAGTAGTGAAACCGAGCACACCGTCATCAGTGTCCATTTTCATGTTGAAAAGAAGAAGATTGGCCACAGGTGTTTTTCCTGATTCGATTTTCCGGACTCATCGGGTTTATCCGGTTCAGAAGAGATTAAGTCATCCGCCTGGGCATGTCAAGACACAGCGTTTACGATTCGTCTGCAATAGACTATTTCAGCCGCCGGTTTTGCTGAGAACTATAACCCAGCCATCAGGGTCGCTTCTTTGCCATATTGGGTCTAAAAGACTGGATGTCGTCGCATGGGCAGCCAGCAATTTAAGCGGCAGTTTAGATTTAGTAATATATCCTTCGGTGGCAACGCTCAGGAGTTTCTTTATAGCTGCCGGAGGATAGGGTCTTATGTGCGAAAATGTATTCCAGATTCTCTTTACGCCCGGTGTGGTTAGGAGAAGAATGCCATTGTGCTTCATAACCCGTGCGGATTCTCTGAGAAAATCAAATGCTTCGTTAGGCGGGAAATGCTCTATCAGCATTGCAGAATGAATGCCGTCGAATGTTTCGTTCGCATAATTCATCTCGAATGCCGACATTACTTTGGCCGGCAAACCCCGCTGCTGGCATTTCCCAACCAGATCTTGGTTAACATCTATTCCTTGCCAGTTGTTGTATCTTTCCAGCATTCCGCCTTCGCCGCAGCCCACATCAAGTATTCTCCGATTGCCCAAATAATAGTCTACATAAGGCAGACGCTTTTTTTGCATGAATATAGTGTAGTATTGCCGCCATGTTAGTGGCTCGCAGGGGGTGTGTTCTGTCATATTTTCTTGCATACGATAATCCATCCATCAGGGTCTGAAGCTGGCAAGACAGGGTCGAGCATGGCGGCAAGCTTTCCCAGGAAACCTTTCCCAGAGCGAGTCGCGTGGGAGCAAAACAACTGCAATGGCAATCTGGTCTTGCCAAGATAGCTTTCGGTAGATACATTCAATAATTTGTATAAGGAAATAGGCGGGTATGGTCGGATATGTGAAAACGTGTTCCATACCCTTTTTATGCCGGGAGTGGTGAGTAGTAGAAACCCGCCGGGTTTAAGGATTCTCGATGTTTCATGCAAAAACTGCAAAGCCTGTGTTGGCGGAAAATGCTCTATCAGTTGTGCCGCATGTACCCCATCGAATGAAGAGTCGGGGAACTTGATTTCGAGCACAGACATAACGTCTGCTTTAAAGCCCTGGTTTTGGCATTTTCTGATGAGCTCTTGATCGATGTCGATGCCATGCCAGTTATTGTATCTTGCAAGCATAACTCCCTCGCCACATCCAGCGTCAAGAACATGCCGGTTGCCGAGGTAATAATCTACGTAGGGCGCTCTGAGAAACTTTCTGGTCATGGAATAATAAACCTGCCAGTTCATCGGTCTGGGAGTTTCGAAATTCACAGAGGTTCCTCCTGTTTTCTAGAAAGGATTGAAGCATAACTGTAACGCGCAAAGATAACGGTGCCGGCAAGGTATACCATTGTTGTTGCCAATGCAACTGCTTTCAGGCCAAGATGACCGGTCAGGAATATCATGGATAGCAGTAGCGCGGCCATTATTATCTGTAGATAGATTGATGTTTTCTCATCACGCGAAAGTATGGCAAACACAAGATGAATGGTGTTGAAACCTTGATAAAGAACCAAGCCGACTCCGATTAAAATGCTTGCCACTATCAATTCATTACCGAAACTTGCTGGAGCAATAATATAAGCTGCGGCAGGAGAAGAGATAATTGCCACCAGCATCCCGGCAAGGCACAATATAAGCGTATATGACATCAGCTTATTTAGTCTTTGTCTGTTACACTCGCTCCATGCGGTAACAATTCGTCCTCGTAAAACCGAGATTATTGGCGAAATCATTGTGGACGCTACGCTTGCACCGGCACGTGCGACTTTATACAATCCAACAGTGGCTGAAGTCGAAACGATACTGATTGCAAGGGTATCGCCATTAGCGATAACCTGTTGTAACATTCCTCTAAGGAGCGACGAGCTACAGGAACCTATTGGTCTGCCGGCACGTGATAGACTGAAGATTTCTCGTATTACAGCGTCTGCTGATGGTAACGGTGTGTGCGCGCAGAACTTTTCGATAATCGCGCCCGCGATTGTTTTGGCGAAATTGCTTAGCAACAGACCATAGACCGCTCCTTCAGCCCCCCATTTGGAAGCGCAGATGATTATCAGAAAGACTTGCGTGATGGTTGAAACTATAGCGTGCAATGCCATATGAAAAAAGCGGTTCTGTACCGTCTGGATTCCGCGAATCGCCGCGTGACCAATGTTGACAAGGCATAAGCCGCTCAACATCCAGGCCATGCGATCGACATTGAACAATGGTGCTGTAAGCCATAGAACAGGCGCTAGAATCAGGGCTCCTGCTCCTAGTAATCTCATATCATAGGCGACTAGAAATGCCAGGGTTTGTGACTGCTCTTCCTTCTTTTGACCATCACTCGAAGATTCAAGAGCCTGAATTGCGATTTCGCCGCTACGCCAGACTAGAGAAGTTGACGCCAGCAGTCCGAGGGCGCACATTGCAGCGTAAATGCCATAAGAATCAATACCGAGTTTTCTGACAAGATAAGCCTGAATTAACAGATTGCAGATCTTGTCGAGAAAAGTGGCTGTAAAAATCCAGGCCGAATCAGAAACAAAACGATTCATTATTCAGGTTTAACAAAAACGGCCAGATAGCCGTCTGCCATGATTTTCTGACTCCAGCCTGGTTCTTTGCCAGGGCGTATAGATGCTAGTCTTTCTAATGTCGTTCCAAAAAGGTATCCAATCGCCGAGAAAAGCTTTCTGATCCCTAGAAGTGGCGGGGTGAGAAATTGTATGCTTCTGACCAGATGCGAACAAATCATGCCTTCTCCGAGTGCATAAACGCATTCGCATTTAAAACCGGCACTTTCCCACCATTTTAGCAGAGCCGTATGCGAGAATCTCCAGTAGTCATCATAAGAACCAGAAGGCGAAGAGTCGCCGTGATACTGGTGTTGAAATGGTACGCTTACTATTGCTTTCCCGCCGGGTTTTAAGACACGAATTGCTTCTCCGGCTATTACTGAAAAATCGTAGACATGTTCGAATAGCCAGAAGGCAAGAATGTTGTCGAAGGATGCATCGGCGAAGGGCAATTTTTTCTCAACGTCTACTGCAATAACACCCGGCGCTGCATGCAAATCTGTACAAATAATTTCTGCATCGCGATTAAGCAGCAGTTTATGATAAAAATTATTGGAGTGCTTGCCGCCGAGATCAATGATTTTACCGCTTAATCTAGGCGTTGTTAGCGGAAGAATTCTGTGAAAGTATGATCTGAGCAGTGACAAGCCATTCAGTAAATCCAGAAAAACCCTGTGAGGAGGCAAAAACCTGTGCGTCAGGCAGCAGCCGGGATTTTTTGAATCAGTTTTTTTCATCTTTGGTTCCTGATACTGTGTTTGTTGGATTATGTCTATTTATCGCGCAATTGCGAGTCTAACCGCAACTGATTGGAAAGCTTGTGGGCAAAGCTGCCAAACCGGTCTGGCGCTAATTCTAGTTTGAAAAGCAGGCCAAGTCAAGGATATTTCAAGCAAAGGCCGGTGGTTTGCAGTTCCGGTCGATCGTCCGTAGCCAAGCTTCTATAAGCTTTTCGGTAACAATTTCCGGCGAATATCTTTGCTGCATGCTTATACGGCCGTTGTCTCCCATCTTCTGGCGCGTTTTTTCATCGTGCAGCAATTCAACTGTAGCCACGGCAAGATCTTCAGATTTGCCTGAAGCTATCAGCCGGCCAGTAATGCGATCACGGAGAATTTCAGAAGGTCCGCCGGTTGCCGTGCTTACCACAGGAGTCCTTGCCAGAAGCGACTCCACAACAACCATCCCGAAGGCTTCATGCGAGGAAGTCAGCAGAAAAACATCGCCGCATTTGTAGATATCAGGCAGTTTGTCTCTGCTGACATGTCCTGTTAGAATTGTCTTTTCATACAATTGGTGTTTTTCTAGTAGTGTCAGCAACTTCTGCTTTTCATCACCGTCTCCGACAATTATGAATCTTGCTTCAGGGCTGCGCTCTGCAATTGCAGCAGCTGTTTCGACCCAAAGTTCGATGTTTTTGGGAGCATAAAGGCGACCGACAAAGAGAACCGTCGGATGATTTGCCAGGCCTGGCATCAGGGCATTCTTTGCCTCTTTCCGCGAAAGTTTTGTCGGTTCCGGCATGCTGACCGGCACGGGCACGACGACGAATTTTTCTATTGGAATTCGCCAGGCATCAGCCAAGCGTGTTTTCATGCTTTCAGATACTACTCTTATTTTGTCGGCGCTGCGGCAGACAACTCTGGCAACGGCTGTTCGCAGATGATAGCTGAAACTCTGTTGGTTCCACTCCCTCGTTCCTATGTCGCCATGTATCTGCAATAATAATGATGCTTTGCTGAGTCTTGCTGCCAGGACTGCAATTGGGCCTGCTTCCCATGGGCTCTGGGCGGTGATTAGATCTGGTTTGAAATTCCGAATGGCTTTAAGTGCAGGTAAAATCATGCTGACTGGTGCCAGAATTCTATGCGGTGACGCTACCGGTATTATCGAAAGACCGTTCTTTTCATGTTCTGGCTGAAAATTTTTGCTGGCAGCAACCGAAACCAATATGGCCAGCCGATTGATACCGCCAGCCTGCCTGCAGAGTTCTGCTGCATATTCCCGATGCCGCCGGCGCGGGTGTCCTGGTGGCAAGTCTGCATGACTGACACAAATTTCAGGATCGTTGGAAAACATCAGAACGCGCACTAAGCTATCTCCTCAGTCTACTGTCTGACCATTTTATGTCGCATCGGCGGCCCTTGGATGGCTTTGCCAATGCAAAGAATAAACCTAGTCTGCCAGCTTGGCAAGAATTCTCTTACTGGTTGTTCATCAAAAATCTTGTTTCCAGCTTGTGGTTGTGCCAGAATATGCCCATAAAACTTTTGAACCAGAAACGAATATACAATTTACAACAAGGCATAAGAATCTGAAATGAATATACTTCACGTTGCTACAACCCTTGACCGGGGCGGTGCAGAGAAGCACATTATCGATTTGGCGCAGGCGCAGCTCAAAGATGGACACCGAGTTGTGATCGCTTTTTTGCGCAGGAAAAACGATTACTGGGCTGAGTTCATGCAGTCTGTTGGTGCCGAAGTCATCGATCTCGGTCTGGAGAAGTATCCGGAAATTTCTCCTCTGATGCGCCTTGTCAAGACTATATGGTCGGCCAGACCAGATATAATTCACTCTCATCTGCAGCCGGCAGAGCTTTATGCTCGTTTTGCTCTGATGTTACCGGGTATTCCGAAAATTCCTTTTGTTATCACCAAGCATAACGACGAACCTTTTTATCCAGGGCCTGAAGCCAGCCTGCTTGGAAAATGGGTGGCCAGAAGATCTTCCTGCGTTATCGCTATTTCAGAGGCCGTACGGCAGAATACCTGTATCAAGGATCTCGGTTTGCCGCCAGGCAAGGTTAAAACGATTCACTATGGCATAGATCCTGTTCCATATCAGACTATTTCACCTGAAGAGACCTTAAGGTGGCGGGCAGAGTTTGGGATAACGCCAGGCCAGATGCTTATCGGCACTGCGGCCAGACTTGTTCCGCAAAAGGCTTTGCATGTGCTTGTGGCAGGCTTTGCAACTTTTCTCCGGGCGACAGCAGGCAATGTGGATGCCAGGCTTGTCCTGATTGGCCGCGGCCCGCTTGAGAGCGATCTGAAAATGCAGGTCAGCAATGCCGGTCTAGAACGGGAGGTAATCTTCGCTGGTTTTAGAGAAGACATCCCTCTGGCGATGAAAAGTATGGATGTATTTGCGCTGACCTCGAACTACGAAGGTTTCGGACAGGTGCTTGTTGAGGCTATGTCGGCAGGAGTGCCGGTGGTTGCCAGTCGTGTCAGTTCAATTCCTGAGATTGTTGTTGATGGTGAAACCGGCTACGTTTTTGAAGCAGGAGATGTGGAAGCTTTGAGTCGCAAGTTTGAAGCTCTCCGATTGCCTGACATCCGTAAAAAGATGGGTGCTGCCGGTTTGATGAGGATCCAAAAAGAATTTCGTCCTGAAACTGTCTGGCAGAAACTGAAGCCAATTTACGGGCTGACTTGATCTGAAATCAGCCTTCGTTTGTTATTTGAGAACTTTCTCAATTACCTTACATGTTGCATTGACTGCTCTTGCCCACGAAAAGAGGTTGAGGTCGGCCTTGGCGTTTCTGGCAAGTTGTTTTCTAAGTTCAGGAGCTTTTGTGAGTTTTGCTATTGCTTCGGCGAGGCAGGTCGCATTTTGAGGCGGCACTAGCAAACCCGTTTTTTCATGCTTTACCAGCTCAGGATTCCCTCCTATATTGCTTGCGATTACCGGGATTTCTGCTTTCATTGCCTGTAGAATAGTGTGAGAAAGACCCTCGTAAAGTGAACACAGGACAAAGATGTCGAGCGACTTCAGGTGCGCCGCCATATCTGACTGGGGAATACGCCCGAGAAAGTGTACGTCATTCTGTAAATCACAGTTTTTAGCAAGGAGTGTGAGATTTTCTTTTTCTGGGCCATCTCCCATGATGATCAGCTGAATCTTTTCCGGTGTATTTTTTAGAAGGGCAGCGGCTTTTATTAGAAGGTCTACGCCTTTCCATGCGGTCAGACGGCATGCTGTTCCAACTAATTTGGTGTCACGTGGCAACTTGTCACGCAGTTTGACAATTGCCGGTGCCATGCACTCTATAGTCGAAGACTCCTGCAAAAAATCCACCGAGTTTAAAATCAGCGAACAATTATCTGGCTGCACTCCGATAATACCGGCGATTTTTTGCATGAACGTGCTTACGGCAATGACATTATCGGCATTGCACATTATAGCTTTCCTCATAAGTTTTCTTGCTTCGATTGCGGGCTTGTACCTCTTGCTTTGAAAGGTTTCCAGGTCGTCAGAGATTTCTCCAGTTGAAGAAGCCAGTTCCCATGCGCTATCACCGGCAAATCTCAAAATGTAAGGAACTCCCAGCAGTTTTTTGGCAAACAGGCAGGAAAGTCCGACGCTGTAAGTATCTGTTGCATAAATGACATCAGCTCTTTTAGCCATGCGAAGAAGTGTTGTCAGATAAACGGCCTGTCGCAGCGGAGAACGTCTGTCTTTGCCGATTCGTGTAACATTGAATTGTCTGTCTCGTTTTCCTGCTTTGATTTTGCTGTCTTTATCGCCATACGCGAGTACAGAGCAAGAATAGCCGCGGCCTTCGAGGGCGATCGTCATGGCCTCGATCATTGTTGCCGGTCCACCGATATCAGGTGGATAAATTCCTGTGGCTATAAGAATACGTTTGTTGTTCACCGCTTCTGTCTGTTCTGATAATCCACAGCCACAAGAATGACTGAGATATCATGTAAGGAATTTTTGCCGGAGATCTCGGCATTTTCAGAGTCTTTTGCGTTCTTCCGAGCGAAGCATAAATCAATTGGCGCAATTTTACAACCTTTGGGACTAGACGTTATCTGGTACATGCTCCGAGGATATTCTTCCAACCTGTGCCAAGTGAGATGTTTTAGGTTTAAAAAAGCTGATTGTGGCTGTTATAATGTTGCGGCGATAAGTTTTTGTCGTTTTAACTGATAAGGCGGGCGTGAATTGTTAGACAGAGAACTCATAGAAAATCTTTATAGCTCAAAGAGCGAGGTCCGGCGGGCGGCGGTTTATCGGCTGCTGTTTGATCGACGTTATGACTTGCTGGATGAGCTCAAAAAGGCGGCTACCTTCGAGAAGAACGAAGAAATGGCCGTGTTTATGGTGCAGGTTTGCCTGACGCTTGAAAATTTTCCGCGAGATCTTTCGTTTGAGCGCAGAATAGTTGAGTTGTTGCAGAAAGAGGGCGGGGCGGTCAGTGTTTCGGAAGACATGTGGGAGTACCTAGAAACACATGGTAGCAGTCAGATGCTTCTGGCGGCGCTTGGCGCCATGGGCGATGCGATTCCGCCGTCGGCGCAGGAATTCATCGAGACCTGTCTGACGCATCCTGATCCTGAAATTCGGGCGGCGGTTTGCCAGAAGGCTATCAAAAGCGGTCGCCCGACGCATTTTGCTTTTGTGCTCAACCTGATAACCGACCCCGATCCTTATGTTTCGCAAACGGCTTTTATGGTCGTCAAAGAGCTCCCGGGTGATGAACTGGCGATAATTCTCGACTATGCTCTGGGTTCGCCCGACGAGTGGGTTCTCAATAATGTCGCGCCGTTTTTGCCGCTGATCATCAATAATGCTGTGCGAAAAGTCGTTGCCAAGGTGTCTTACCACAAGCATCCGCTCATCGCCAAAAAGGCTCGCGAAGCACTCAAGCAGCTCGATGCGATTCCCTTCGTCAGCAAGCGCAAGGCCGAGGCTGAAGCTGCGGAAGCCGCTGCAAAGAAGGCAGCAGCTGAGGAGAACGATGACGTCGAAGCGGGCGAAGGCGAAGATGGAGAAAAGAAACTGTCTCTCAAAGAGCAGATGGAACTCAAACGCCAGCAGCAACTCGAAGAAGAAAGGCGTCGCAAGGCAGAAGAAGAGGCGATGGCGGCCGAACTGGCAAGTGTCAAACCTGAAGATCTCGATGAGCTTGCCGGAGAAATCAACAAATTCAATGATGAGCCTGGCAGCGAAGCTAGCGAGACGGTTTATTCGGCAGGTGATGATGTCATTGCCGATGAGACGGAGTTGGCCGAAAAATCTGGCTTTGAAGAACAGACAAAAGTTCTCGATGATATCGAAGTCGATGAAAGCGAACTCGAAACAATTCTTGCGCAAAACGTCGCTGAAGCAGGCAAACTCCAGACTGACAAGCCAGGTATGCTCTCCGAAGAAGACGAAATTATTGTTCTCGACCCGAAAACCATCGACTTTGAGAAGGCGCAGCAACAGTTCAGTCAGGCGGAAAGCGTGGCAGAAGCTGCTGATTTGCCCGATGCGGCCAGGGGTGCTGAGAGCGATGATGATATAGATATTCTGGTAGTAGATGAAACAGCCCCGGCAGAACCTGCGGTAACAGCAGATGGCGCTGAAAAGGAGAGTGGCGTTAATATCTCTGTCGATGCTGCTTCGGATAAAACATCTATTGAGGCTGCCGAGAAAAAATCTGATGTGGCAGAAGCAGCGTCCTCCGCTGCTAAGACTGCAACTTCTGAACAGCCCCCTGTTGTTGCTGTTGAAGAATCTCAAGTTCAAGAGGCCGAATCTACTGCAGCAAAGCAGGCCGTCGGGACAACTCCTGAAGATGTGGCTGCTCAGACATTTACTCCCGTAAAACCTCCTGCAACAAACCAGGCACACCCTGCCCAAACAGCCCGGTCAGCTTCTGCTGAAGCGCCAGTTCAGCCCGTCAGACCCAAGCCAGTGGCTCCGGCTGTACCGGGGGCGCGCCCGGTTCTGCCGCCAGAAGTTCGCGAAATAGTTACAAGATACCCGTCATTTCTGGCAGATCCTTTTGTTCAGCTGTTTGTGCCAGCTGATCACAAAACCCGACTGATACAGATTGGACAGGTTCTCGATAATCTGATCGCATTTTTGAATCTCTGTTATCTGCAGTCCTGTCTGTTCTTTGCACCCGAGTCTGAGGCGCTGGCACGCAGCATAATCGACTGCATCAAAGGGGGACTGATTGGGCCAACTTCTTTGCGTTGCCTGCACAATTTTGTGCTGTCGATGAAACAGGCGCGCGGCAACCCGGTGTTTTTCACGTTTTCGCTGGCAGGCGTGTTGAGTGATACCTCTGACGCAAATCCTCTGATGATGATGCGGGAGCTCAAGGAATATCTGCGCGAACCGGTCGAACCTCTTGACGAAAGCGTTCCGCAGGCAGTTGAAGGTATGACCGAAATTCTGCGCGGGGCCAAATCGTTAGTGAATAACCTGTTGGTTATGAAGGCGCCGCCAGGCGCCAAAGAGCCTTTTGCCGACTTGAGCGGCCCAGAAGCAAAAATATTGCCGCTGGAAAAGAGACCTGCACTTGATCTGCCGGTTGGCGAGGTCATTTTGATTTCGCGCGATGGAACAGAGGCGCTCGGTCTGTTTCCTTACTTCAAGTATTCGCGCAAAAAAGTGGTGTTTGCCAGACCATCAATTGAAGAGCGTAACATTCTGCTCGAGCGTCTCGAAATTCCTGTCGAGGAGCTGGGGTGAGACCTTGGTTCCCGCAGCTGTCGCATGGATCAGTGAGATCACCACGGCATCTTGCAGATGCCTCGTGATGACGAATTTGCTGTGTCGAGGTTTTGAAATGACTTCTGAGTTGTTAGCAATGTTTGAAGATGATAAGATAGCTGCACTATGACGAAGACACGTTTCCTGATAATTATACTGTTTTTTGCAACATTCTCTTCGTGCGCGGCAAGCGAAGCTTTGCTGTCGCGCTTCTTTATGCAGGAAGCGCGCGTGCGTCGCTGGCAGCCAGTTTCGATATCTCCATTGCCGGAAATTGATCGTAGCGAGTCGCCGGTAGAGACCTACAATCGCGGGGTAGAACTCAACAATCAGGCCCTCGATGCAATGAACGGCAAGGATTACGCGCGCGCGACAAGACTGCTTGCTGAGGCCTGCCGTCTGGTTCCCGGTGAAAAAGGATTCTGGAGCAACTATCTGGTTGCTCTCAAGAACGACAAAGGGCGGGAGAAAGATGTTATAAACATTGCCCGTATTGTTCTTGCCTTCAACGAGAACGACTCACAGGCCGCATATATGGCTGGTCTGGCTTATCTTAACGATCTCAAGCAACCGGCTCAGGCGATTCCTTACATAGAACATGCGCTCAAGGCAAAACCTGGAGATGCCAGCATGGCTACTGCTCTGGCTACTGCTTTTGAGCAGGCCGGATACAAGGATGACGCTTTCGAGATTCTCAAAGCGCATGCCCATAACAGCGGCAATGATCCATACCCTTTATACATGCTGGGTCTGCAGTATCTCGAGCGGCGTGATTATAACCCTGCCATCAGGGCTTTTAATTCAGCAAGGGCTGTTGACCAGAAGGGTTTTGCGCACGACGCCTGGGTGCGGGCGCGTTATTATGCCGGCCAGCTGGAAGGGCTCGAAAACGATTGTCGTGATGTTTTGCGACGCTTTCCCGGTGTGTTGAACCGGCAGAGCCTCGAGCGCATTTTGTTTTCTCTGGAACCAGGCGATTTCAGGCTGGTTGAGACGGTCAATACCACTATCAATACTCCTTCTGCTCTTGACCGTCTTGATTTTTCGGTCAGACAGATTCCGAATATTGCCGGACATCAGCAGTTGGAATTGATTAGCAGTGAATTTATCTCGCGCGGCTCTTCGTTTGCGGCCCCGGTTACCAGTGAATCCGGCAAATACAAATTCAGCGTGTCACGCGAAATTCTTGCGCCCGAACTGGCTTTGCGCCTGACTTACCGTGTGAAAACAGCCGCGGCCCTGGGAAGCCAGATGCAGAGCAGCGGAGCAACTACGCCGGATATTCGCCATCTCAGCCTGGATCCATTGCTGAGCCTTGATCACCCGGTCCTTGGCGAGTTATCACGCCGGATTTCGCTGCTTTCTGGAAATTACGTACAGAACGCAACAATTGCCGTTGCCAGTGGGTTAAAATACCGTGAAAACTACGAAGATCATTCGGTAGAGTGGGCTTTGGCCAATCCAGATGGCTGTGACTGCACCGAATTTGCCAGGCTTCTGGCGGCATTGTGTCTCAAGAAGGGGATTCCGGCAAGAATCGCCACAGGTTTTCTGATCAAAATGGAATTGATTAACAAGGATACTTCGGTCGGGCACGCCTGGTGCGAAGTGTTTTTTCAGGGCAAAGGCTGGGTGCCGATAGACCCGACGCTGCAGTCGAACATGCACTGGGCCTATTTTGGCAATCAGCTCAGCGACCAGATTCTCTTTGATTATCTCAACAGCGACAAACGCACCAGAGTAAGCATAGATTTTGTTTCGTCGAAGCCTGATCTAAAGGTTGATCTGAGCAATTCCTACCGGATTTCAAAATGGTAGAAGGTTTTGAAATGTTTTCTAAGCAGTTTCTTCAGGAGCGTAGCAAGTTGAAAATTATTTGTCTGACTATCATACTGCTGGCCTTCATCTTTTTTTGTCTGCCTGCCGATGCCTGGCAGTTTTATAACGGAAGCGACACTGCTGGTTTAATACCCGGTTATGTTGTTCTTGAGCCTGCTAACTGGAGTCGCAGTGACCTTATGGAAATGCGCAGTCGAGATATTGTGCCGTTGGCGTGGCTTAATTTCAGCCAGATTGAAGACGATAGACTGGTGTCGATTGACATCAAAGCCAAGGATTATGTTATTGAAGGTCGTTATCTGCCTGAGGGCAAAAAGCTTGCGGTATTTTATTCGCAGAGCTTCAGAGAGCTTCTCAAGGTTCGTTTGCGCGAATATCTGCTAAAAGGCTTCTCTGGCGTAGTGTTCGCGAAGGTCGGCATGTACACTGCATTGTCTAACAGCCCGATAAATCGCAGTGAAATGTGGCGTTTGATTGAAGATATGTCGCAGGAAGCCCGTAGGTTTAACTCTTCTGCCCTGATATTGCTGCATGACGCCACAGAGTTTTATGACGAAATCAGGCAGAACAAGCTGATCTCAGGGGTTGTCGAAGAAGGGTTGTATTTTGGCTGCCAGGGTCGCCAGGTGCGCCCATGGAACCGGGAAAAGGTATTGCGGCAGATGCAGACGCTCAGATCAGAAGAGCGCCTGATTTTGCTTGCCGAAGATGCCCGCACAGATGAGCGCCGTAAGTTTGTAGCAGATGAATGTGGCAGGCACAGATTCGATCAAGGTTTTGTGACGCTGCCGCTCGATATCGAAAGGAAAGCTAAAGATGGCCAGAAGAAATGAAATTGTAAAATATCTTGAAGAAGTCTTTGCCGAAGTAAACTTTGCAGATTATTCATATAACGGGCTGCAGTTTGAAGGCAGCGAAAAAATCAGCAAAATAGCGGCCGGAGTCGATGCCACCAACGAATTTTTTGTCGAAGCAGCCAGACAGGGAGCAGACTTTGCGCTTGTCCACCATGGCCTGTTCTGGAAAGGTGCCGAGTGGTGCCGTCTCGATCGTATTAACCAGAAAATTTTCAAAAACCTGCTGGCCGGCAATCTTAACCTTTATGCCATGCATCTGCCGCTTGATGCTCATCCAAAATTTGGCAACAATGCGGTTATGGCCAGGCTGCTGAAGTCCGAAGTGATCGCGCCGTTCGGCGGCAGTCGCGGCAACGCGGTCGGCGTTCTTGCTCGTTTCAAGAACTCAGTTTCCTTAGCCGAACTCAAAAAACGCATAGAGAAAGTTGTCGGGCCGATTGTGACCAGTCTTGATTTTGGTGGCAAAAAGGTGCAGACGCTGGGAATCCTTTCTGGCGGCGGCTGGAGCTCCGTCAGCGATCCGCTGGTTTATAACGGCGAAGTCGATGCCATTCTGACCGGAGAAATTATTCACCAGGCGGTAGCCGCCTGCCGTGATCGTCAGATCAACATGATTTCGGCCGGTCACTACGCTACCGAAGTATTCGGCGCGCGCGAACTGGGTCAGCACCTCGCCAAAAAATTCGGGCTCGACTTTACCTTTATCGACATGCCAACCGGCCTTTAGAGGCCCTTGCAGTCACTGCGCGGAGCGTAGCAACGAAGCCAATCTGCTAATCTTGTCATTGCGAGCCTTAGCGAAGCAATCCCACAGTCGATGACAATGAGATTGCTTCGTCGTTCTGCTTCGCAGCACTCCTCGCAATGACAATTTAAGGCAATGCATCAGCGATCGCAGTTACAGAGCAGAGCGGATTTTCTTTTCGAGCTTTTCAGGCTCTATATAACCAACTACGCGCAGATTTTTTATTTCTTCGCCATCAGGCGTAATAAAAATCAGGGTTGGCAGACCGACGATATTGTATTTTTGCAAAATTGAGTTGATTTCGTCATTTGGGCTGGTTGCATCGATCTTAACGGTAATCAGACGCTGTAACAGCGGACTGACGGATGGATGCGGGAACACATTTATTTCAAGATCTTTGCAGACAGTGCACCAGTCTGCTCGAAAGTCTACAAAAACAGGTTTGCCTGTCTGTTTGGCTTCAGAAAGTGCCTGCTCAAGGTTGTTTTGCCATGCCGTTTCTGTTTGGGCCATCTGTTTTTCTGTTGTAATACTGGGCAGGCTCAGGCCTCCCCACTGCGCTACCGCACTTATTGCAAAAACACAGGCCACCGCAATCGTCACAACTGAAAAGCTTTTTAACACTCGTGGCTGCATTGTTGCATTTTCGGGAATTATTGTAAAAAGTCCAAGATATGCGGCCAGTGTCGCTAATAAGGCTGCGGTCGAGAGCTCGGATAACGCGCTTCCCATAATTGGCTGCGCGAAATAGAGAGCAGCAGCCAAAAGTAGAAATCCATAAAATTCTTTAACCCGGTTCATCCATTCACCGGCTTTTGGCAGGGCATTCAGTGAACCTGAAAAAGCGCCGATAAGCAGCAACGGAACGCTCATGCCCCAGGCAAACAGCAGAAGCATAAAGAAGCCAAGCGCCTGACTGCCGGTAGTGGCTATAAAAGCAAGAATGCCGGCTAATGGTGCTGCCGCACATGGCGAGGCCATCAAGCCTGATACCATACCCATAAGAAAAATGCCGAACAGGCCGGTTTTTTTTATTCCACTGAGACGGTTACGCAAACCAGCTGGAGTTTGAATGATTATAAGGTCGAACATCGAGAGAGCGAGAAGAAAAAAGATGATCGCAACAATTCCCTGAAAAATGCTGCCTTGAATAATGCCGCGAATCTGGGCACCAAAAGTGGCGGCTGCCAGACCAAGCAGGGCATAAGTGAGCGAAAGTCCCGCTATGTAGGTAACTGAAAGGAACAGGCCCCGAGAAAAGCTGACATTTTCGTCGCGGCTTCCAATAATCGACAGAGTAATTGGAATCATCGGGTAAATACAGGGAGTAAGGCTTACCAGCAAGCCGCCAAGAAACGCCAGCAACAGAACCCAGTAAATGCCTTTGTCAGCAAGTGCAGCCGAGAAATCAACCGTATCGTCAGAGATTTCGCTTTTGACCGAGGCTGGTTCAGCAATTTGTGATGGTGCCGACACAGACTGCGTCGCAGTAATTGCTGCCTGTTTTGCTGTTGTTTGCTCACTGCTTTGCATGCCTTGTTCTGGCTTAAGTGGCGGGTCGAAAGTCAGATTGAACTTCTTGGTTGTCGGCATAAAGCAGGTCATGGCTGAGCAGCCCTGATAGCCAAGGGTCAACTCAAAAAAGCTGACTGGCTCACTGGCAACCAGTTGGGCTTTTATCAGGTGATTGCCAAAAGGGTATATCTCGACCATTTCTTCGCCAAAGGGGTCTTTTTTTTCGGTTACCGGCGGCCATTCTATTTGCAGGGTGCCGACCGAGCTTTTAAGGCTGAGCTGGTTGCGATAAAGCATGTGATCCGGCGCGATGACACGCATATCGATGAGAATTGTGCCGGCTGTATGGTCGCTTATCTTTGTAGAAAAATTAAAGTTAGGGTCGAAGCCGGCATTTGCCTGGACACACAAGGCAAACAACAGAGCAATCAGGAAGAGTGGTTTAACATGTTTCATAAATTATCCTGTGATCAGCCCCACTTCATTTTTTTCCGTAGGACTTCGAAAAAGTTGCGTGATTTGAAAACGACTACACGGCCGAGTTCCTGGGCCCGGGTAATTTCGACCTCATCGCCATCCTGCAGTTGAAAGCTTTCCTGGCCGTCGAGCACCAGATCGACTTTCGAATGTCTACAGTCAAGAAGGGCATTGAGGGTTTCCTGGTCAGATGTGATAACCGGCCTGGCACTGAGCGTGTGGCAATTGAGAGGGCAAAGGATGATTACATTTACCCAGGGCGGCACAATCGGGCCGCCGGCGGAAAGGGAATAAGCGGTAGAACCGGTCGGAGTAGAAAAAATCAACCCATCACCGTGATATGTATTTACTACAGAGCCTGAAATTGAAACATTGATATTTATTACACGCAGCATCGGCTCTTTTTGAATAACCACGTCGTTCAAGGCGATGCCGCAGTAAACCTTGTGGCTTTCGCGTTTAACAGTGGCCTGCAGCATCATGCGGTTCTCTATCTTGAAATTTCCGTCGCGAATCTTTTCGAGCGTGTTTATCGCATTCTTCGGCTCTTCAAGAGTCAGAAAGCCGAGATGTCCAAGGTTGATGCCGGCTATCGGCAATCCATCGCCCGCAAAAGTTCGCGCGGTTTGAAGAATGGAGCCATCTCCACCGAGAACCACAATCATCTCCACCTCAGCTGCCATGTCTCTGACATCGAGGCCGAGTTCCGGGCGCCCGACTTTTTTTGCCATGCTTTTGGTAAGACGAGCCTTGATACCATTTTCTTCAGACCACAGCAGAAGTGTTTTCAGCAGTGGTGGCAGTGACTCACGGGTTGGGTGGCAGATAAAAGCCAGTTTTCTAATGGGCTTTTTCATGGTCAGTTCGGTGGAAAAATCTGATAATAGTTGCGCCCAGACCTTATAGATGCAGCAACGCTTCTGGCGGCAAGTCCGTAGACTGTGCCACGGTGCTTTTCTGTGACGTCGTCAAGAATGTTAAGCGCGGCACTTTTCTGACCTTTTTTAAAATACAGATTGGCGAGAAGCAGCCTGGCATCAAGGTTGCCGGCGTCGTATTTGAGGCAGTTGCGCAGAGCATTTATGGCCGGATCAGTTTCGCCGAGCCTGAACAGGGTATCGGCCAGTTGGAAATGGGCTTCTGCCCATCTCGGGTAGAGAATTACCACCTGCTCGAATGATTTAAGTGCGTCGAGGTAATTGCGGCTAAGCTTTGAACGCATGCCTCGATTGAATTCAGTGAAAACATTGGTCACTTCAGCGCCGGCTTCTGAGCTGGTGCCGTGTTTGCTGCATTCGACATCGTCATTCTTCCAGCTGTAGGTTCCGCCATTCGGGCATACCGGTGACGCTGTAAGAAACTTTTCGGCAACCAGAGTGTTCATGGAAAATTCGCTCTTGCGGGCCGGGTTATCTTTTATAAAGCTTGTTTGTGCACGCTTTACGGCAGACATATTGTGATAACAGTCTTGTTTGTCTTTGATTTCAACAAAGTAGCTGGCTTCCAGCATTTTTTGCTCAGCGGGGGCAGGCTTATTCAACACCGGTGCCTCCGGCGCATCTTTGGCTTCAGTTGGAAGTTGCCGGGTCAAAACCGGAAGCGATCTGCGCTCTGGCTGGAGAATACGTTCTACTGAGCTTAATGAGGTTCTCGCATAGCGGTCTTCCGGGTCAAGTTGCAGAACGGTGATGAACAGAGATCGGGCTTCGGCCAGGCGGCCCTGGCGTGCTAGAAGGGCTGCTTTAAGGTTCATCAGTCTGGTATTGCGGGGGTTCAGCTGGAGACCTGTTTTTATGGCTTTTTCGGCCGCTTCGATGTTATTCTTGCGTGCTTCTGAAAGTGCCATGAGATAATATGTGTCTGACTTGGGTGCTCTTTTGTGACCTTCGAGAAGGTCTCTGACCGTTACTTCAGAGTCCGGTGTCTGAAAATCCTGAGCCTGTATGCATTGGCAGAGTATTAATATAAAAGATGCAGTCATTAGAATCCGAAAGGTTTTCATCAGCTAGTCCTTGCCAGTCGCCGGCGCATGAGCTCTGCCCAGCTGATCATATCTGGTTCTGCATTTGAAGCTGCAACGATAGTAAACTCTTTGAGCGCTCTCGGAGCCAGCCCTTTGGCAAAATAAATCTTGCCAAGCAGGAAATGGACTCTTGGGTCCTCCGGTACCAGTTTCTGGGCAATAACGGCATGACGAAGGGCTTCGTTGAGAAAACCAAGATTGAGGTTAGCCTGAACCAGAAAAAGATGGGTATCTGCATTTTCCGGCTGCAGTTTGATGATTTCACGATAGCAGCGCATGGCCATTTTGAGCTTGCCACGTTTGCGCAGCAGTTCCGCATAAGCCATCAGCCCCGGAACGTATTCTGGATTGATGGCAAGCAGGCGCTGGTATGCCATCATCGCATCATCTGTCTGCTCAATGGTTTCGAAAGCCTTGCCCATTGCCAGATAGGCTTCGAGATCGTCGGGCGTTTTTTCCAGTTCTTCGCGGCGCGCATCGATAATGCGCTGGCAGTTTGTTTCGATTTTTTTCTGCACAGCTTTAAGATTACTGGCGATCTGAGAGTCCGTGTAATCAAAACTTGCCGCTTTTTTAAAGGCTTTTAATGCCTCTTCATAGGCTTTCTGGTTGGAAAGCAGTATGCCTATGTTGTTCCAGATGCCGGCCTGGTCAGGGGCGCTGGTAGATGCTCGTATAAAGGCTGAGACCGCCTTTTCAGGATGCTTGTCGGCCTGGTATAGCTTGCCAAGTTCAAGCCAAGCTTCGTAACTGGCGGCGGGGTTTTCGGTCAGCTTTTCAAGCAAGGCGATAGCTTCGACGCTGCGATTCTGTCTGATCATGGCGATTGCTTTGAGAAATGCGCCTTCGCAGTTATCAGGTTCAAGCCTGAGCACTTCGTTCATCAGAGCCTCGATTTCGGGGTAATCTTCGAGGCGTCTGAGAACCTGACCAAGAGAGATCATGGTTTCAACGCGCGGATGAAACTGATGCGCCAGTGCTTCCTGAAAAAGTTCGGCCGCGCGCTCATACATGTCTTTTGCGGCAAGGACTTCTCCCAGGCGCTCAAGCACAAAGGGATCCTCTGGTTTCAGACTGAGAGCCTGAGAGTAGGCAGCTATTGCCAGGTCATGTTGTCTGTTCTTCTGGTAAAGTTGCCCCAGCTTGCTGTGCCCGTAGGAATCGGTCGGGTGCAGAATAGTGGCGCGCTTAATTTCCATCATTGCCAGAGATGTTTCGCCCAGTTCGCGATAGATCATACCAAGCTGGTAATGAGCATAAGGATCGTCAGGCGAGAGTTGAATGCATTTCTGCAGCAGATTACGGGCCTCGCCAAGATTATTTAGCGATCTTTCAAGAATTCCGAGCTGGTAATACGCCTTTGACATAAAGCGGTTAAGTTCAAGAGCCCTCGAAAAAGACGCTCTGGCGGCATCGTTATTGCCATGCCGGCGTTGCAGAATCCCGTGGTAGAGGTAAATTTCTGCCACTTCCGGCTCAAATTTAATGCATTGTTCAAGGCTTTCAAGAGCCAGTGTGATTTCACCGCGTTCTTCGTGAAGCTGTGCCAGTCGCATAAGCAACGCATAATTTTCGGGAGAGCGCTTGATCTTGTCGCGGGTCGAGACAATCTCTTTCTCGATTCCGTCAGCGAGAAATTCAGCGAGAGTTTCAAATTTCGGTCTGCTGGTGCTTTCCTGGGGTCTGGCCGGTTCGCTTTCGACAGATTCGCGGTTAGCAGATTCAATTTCGGGAAGAGCATCAACAGTTGCCGGAGCGTCAGAAAACTCATCTTTTGTAGTCTTGATGCCTCTTTCTAGTTCGTGTTCAAGCTCTTCAAATGATTCTCCTGCCTGAGGCAGTGACTTTGAATAGCCTCCGGGAAAGACCTCAGATGACTTTTCCGCGGCGGGAAGCTCTATGTCGCTGTCTTCAATCACCCAGAAAGTTATTTCGACAAGCCCCCACAGGGCAATAATGCCGCTGACAAGACCCGTCGCCAGAAGAATAAACGGATGTCCGCTTAAAATCTGGCTGATATAAAGCAGGGCAAAGATAAATCCGCCAAGAATTACTTTTAAAAATGCGTCTTTGGGATAATGTGTGGTAAACGGGTTTTTAACAGGCTTTTCATACATTTCGGCAACCGGGTCACCGGTTTTTTTCTGAAAAAGTCTGGGGTCGTTCTTTTCGTCGAGAATTCTGCCGCATTGGCTGCAAATAGCTGCAGAAAGGGGGTTCCTGCAGTTGCACTGTGGGCAGACTACCTGCAGGGTTCGGTTACATGCAACACAACTCAGTGAATCTTCATTGTTAACAGCGCCACAACTTTGACAATTAACCATTATCAGTGCCTGCTCTCCTCAAAGTGATGATCGATAATGCTCCAGGTGCTGCTGATAGAATAGGCGGCAGGTTCTTTGTCTGTCTCAAGAAAACTTCCGTTGTGTGGCAGCACCTCGCCAATGTGGCGCACAGGCTGATAAGCCTGAAAAGATTCAATGCAGTGGTGATCCCAGCTGATTACCAGAAGCCCGTCGTCATGGCCCTCGAGCAGCGGGGAATTGTCGAGGTTACTGAAAAAATGTTCCTTCAGGCCAGAATCGACCTGTTTTACCATTTCCCAGAATGAGCTGGTATTAACGACTCCCTGCGCTATGGCCCATAGAACTGCAGAAATCGAAGCCGAGGGAATATGGCCCGAGAAAGCCTGTTTGTTTTCAGACATTATCAGCCGAATTACGCTCACTGCTCATGCTCCGGTGGTTCATCAATTCCTTTTGCATGGAAAGCCGGAACTGTATTGCTTTCAGAATCAGGTTCATGGGCTTCCCGCCAGAAAAGCGCCAGCGGTTCACCCATTATTGCGCCAAGCAGAGACATAATGAACACCACCAGATACGCTGTCTCGAAGTCGATAAAGTAGAACACCAGCGGGGCAACGAGAATTCCGGTGAACATGCCTGCCATGCAGCCAATAATCGTTGATTCGTAGACCGATATGAAGGCGCCGAGTGCAGAGCCAAGAAACAGGCCCATAAGAGAATACTGAGGCGCAACGTTTCCGGCCAGAACCGCGCCGATCGAGCCAAAGGCTGTGACCAGCGTGCAGATCATGGCGTAGACCATGAGTCTGGTTGTCTGTCTTGGCGAGGCAAGCATGCTCATAATGTTAAAATCAGGGTTTTAGAATGGTCTTTTCGTAATAGTAGTTGTTTTTGGGGTTCTCTGCAACAAATGTTGTCAATTCTGACAGATAGTTATAACCGTCGATTGTGGCTGCTGCCGTGCAGATCTGTCTGACCTCCGCCAGATTTCCCTGGATTTCCTGATAGCTGTTTCTGGTTCTCAGTTCTTTTGCAACCCTAACCACAACACGTAGTTTATTATGCAGGCTGCCTTCTGGCAGGTCAAGCAGGTCGAGTTGGGAGATACGGTAGCCGTTGCTTTCAAGACCTGCTCTGATATTAGCTGTCAGAGACGCTTTCAGCTCATCACTAAGCGGTTCAGCCTGTGTCGCATCAGGTGACATCTGTTCCCAGTATGAGAGAACTTCATCACGGATCACTTCAGAGCGATCTTGTAGACTGGCAGAAAGCGACCTGGTGCGACCAAGTTCGTAAAGCTGTTCCTGCACCAGAGTTTCTTCGTCTGTTTCAGCAGCAGGTTGTGCTTGTTTAACTGGAGTCATGCCGCTGATTGAAACTGCTTCATCGATCACTTCCTGAGAGAAGCCCAGATACTTGAGGTCACCTTCGGTGGCGAAAGCATTGCAGGATATCAGGATTGCGGCTGTCAGTAAAAGTGCGCTAACGATTCTCATAAGTCTCCTCCAAGTGGTAAAATCCTGAGAATTATAACACAGAATTCCTGTGTGGAAAGCCGGTAATATTTAAATATTGACGTCGGCAAAAGCCTCACGCAGACGCGAAAGAGTGATGTTCGGGTCTTCAATGATGATTTTGGCACCGGCGGTAATATCTACAAAACCCAACTCGCGGGGGTAGCGCGGCACTATATGCTGATGGAGGTGTTCTATGCTTGCTCCAGAAGCTTCGCCAATATTGTAGCCAATGTTGAAGCCCTCTGGCTGGTATACTTCAGAGAGTTTTGTTAGGGAATGGCACAGTAGAGTGTGCATCTGACGAGATTCCTCATTACTGAGTTCACGGGGATCCTTAATGTGCCTCAGCGGGAAAAGCAGAAGGTGGCCGGCATTATAGGGATAAAGATTGGCGCAGGCAGCTACGGCCGAGTTTTTCCAGACAGTAAGATTGGCTACTGCCGGGTCATTGGCGATGATCGAGCAGATTATGCATTCAACCGCCGGGCGTTTGAGGCCAGATATGTATGCACGTTTGTTGGGTATGAACAGTTGTTGTCGAAAGGTCATTTCAGCCCCTGTGTTGTTCTTTGATTGTCGCTTTCATAAGTTCCGGGTAATAACTGCGTATGGTGACAAAGGGCAGGCTGCCTTGATAGAGCACAAGATCATGAAAGGCGCGATCGGTGAAGTCACCTTTGAACTGGTGTTGAAGTTCCTGTTTGACCTGTCGCAGCAGATACTCGCCAGCCAGCCCGCTTATCTGTGATCCTGGATATTGGGCCTGTCTTTTTACTTCGGCCATGGCCGAGTTTTTGTCGATTTTTGTCTGCTCCATCAGGAAGTTAACGGCTTCGTTGAAGTTCCAGGTGCGGGTCTGCAGGTTAATATCAGTGATCAGCCTGGCTGCATCAAAGACTTCTTCGGTGGCATGGGCAAAAAGGCTCTCAGGAGAAGTTTCGAAGCCAAGTTCGCGCACCTGGTTCTGGCAGTAACTTGCCCAGCCTTCGATCAGTTCCATACTTTCGCAGAATGCACGCATGCGGCCCGGGTGAAAATTCTGGGCAGCTAACTGTAGATGGTGCCCCGGGTAACCCTCGTGAATGGCGCAATTAATGATGTCGGCATAATTATAGCGGGAAGAGTCGGCTGACGGCGAACGGGTGAGCAGATATGTGCCTTTTTGAGTTTCGGCAGTTTTTTCAGGGCCTATATATGCTGAAAATGGAATCAGGTGACTCATGAAATCAGGCGTTTCAATCACTTCCAGTTCCTCACGTTCAGGAACAGTTGCAAATCCGCTGGTTTCAACGAAAGCGCGACTTCTGTTCAATGCGTCTCTGAATGATTCCAGTGAGAGCTCAAAGCTTTTTGGGGCATGATTTCTTATCTTTTTCTGGACTTCGGCGCGGGCGCCGGTCGCAGAGCCTGTGGCAACGCCAAGTATGAGACAACTGAGATTCTCAAGTCTTTCGCCGGCGGTCTGCAGTACTTTTTTGCCGAGGTCAAGTATCTCATTTTGATTCAAACCGAGTTTTTTACCGGCAAGCAGCGCCTGAAAGCCGTTTGGGCCAAGTGACCATTCATGCCCGGCCTTCGGCATAATTGCGTGTTTAAGCCAGTTCGAGAATTCAGCAAGGGCTCGTTTGGCTTCAGAAGCTGCATTTTTGTAATCATTATGCAAGGCCGCCGGAACCTGGCGACCTATACTGTCTTCAACAGTATCAATAAAGTTCGGCAGATTGCGTGCCGAATCGAGAAATATCTCGCCCCACAGTGCTGGAACCTGCTGAAATAGAGTTCTACCTTCCATCAGAAACGCTGGTACTGCTCGCAGACGCGAGATGATCGATTGCACTCTGTCAGTCAGAGGAGCATAATCGCGTGCAAAAAGAAGAAATATCGAGTCTCCGATATGCATGGCAAGGTCGCGACCGAGTTTCCAGCGGCAGAGATCTTCGTCCCAGAACAGTTGCTGATCAATAAACTGCAATATAGCTTCACGGTCGATGCGTTCATCAATGCTGAGCTCATTTTCGGGAAGTGAAGAAAAGTTATGCCGCATTTCACGCAAAAACGAAATGTTGTGCTCAATCGCCCCGGCTCCAATTTCGGGCAGATGACCGTCGAACTGATGATCACCCATCCAGCTGGCTGTAACCGGGTTGCGGCTGACAAATTCTCGATAAAAAAGATCCGAAACGCTTTTGAATCCTGGGTGAGAATAATCGGCTCGATAAAACACGCAAAACCACCTCCGGGTAATACTGGATACATTATAGCATAGAGAAGCAAGCCGGCAGATATCCATTTGTCAGATGTTATGGTTGAATTTTGGCGGTGATTATGGCAGTATTTACCGTTCTCAGTCCTGGCACTTTTGTTTTAGGCACGAAATTCAGCAGGGAATTACCCGATCGGAATGAAGTTGTTATTTAAGTTTGCTGCAATATGGTATTCTAGACTGTATCTGCTTGCATTTTTTGTTTTTGCGATTTTGGCATTGCCAGGCAGCAAACATCTGGCTGGTGCCGTATTGCAGCAGATTTTCATTGCGTTTCTGATTTTTTTCAGATTGCGCCAGAAAAAGCAGCTCTTCATGATTCCAGACGAAGTGCTTGTTTGTCTGCCATACTTCTGGGCCCTGGCCAACCTTGGCAGTGCGCAAGGCTGGTTTGTGGTATGGCAATACTATTTTATTGCGGCATTTGTAATGTCTTCATTGGCACTGGTCGGTAACCGCCGCTGGTTCACCGGAGGTTTGCGTCACAACAGTCTGCTGCAGGCGATTTATTGCGCACTGGTTTTTATACTGCTTTTCGCAACCATTTTACGATCAGTATTTCCGCCGTTCACTTATGATCTCTATCGTGAAACTATAATGAATTCACTGGTATTTTTCGCTGGAATTCCGGTCTGCCTGATCTCAACAGAACCTGGCCGTCAGACCTGACTTTCGTTTTTTGCAGTCGAACTGAGCATCAGTCCCGTAAGAAAGAAAGCCATCATTATTACTTCTTCGTCTCCCCAGGAGTGCTCAGTCAGCCCAAATGTTAGAAAGCATGCTAAAATTGCCAGGGCACCGTATTTGTTATTGTCGGTTGCGCTCAAAGCAAATTTACCCAGTGAAAGTATAAAATAGAAAAAGGCAATAAGACCGATAAAGCCATAGCTTAAAAGCATCTGCATAAAGTTATTATGCTGATGGCTCCAGATCAGATTATTTTCTCGCTCAAATTCAGATGCGAGCCTTCTGTAGCTGTATTTCATGTTCTTTGCGCCAATGCCGAAGACATTATTTTCTCCAAGCATCACATATCCACGTTGCCAGATATATAGTCTATGAAAGCTGGACATTATTGCTACTGATTCGAAGTTCTGCTCGAAAGATTTATCGGCGGTGCTCAAAATTCTGCTGAGGTCAAAGCCTGAGACGCGTTCTCGCAGATATGGGCTGAAATTAATTGCAAGAGCAATGCTCAGAATGGATACAATGACAATTGGCAGTAACCTACGGGGAAACCCCACGAATAGAACAGCGAAGCCCGCGATAAATCCCATCCATGCTCCCCGCGTAAACGAAAGAAGCATTGAAGCCATTGTCATTATCAAAGCCAGCATCCAGAAAAGTTTTTTGCCCTTATCCTGATGCTCGGCTACGAGTTTATGAATAAGTGCAAGCGCTGCCAGTGCCTGACATTCTCCAAATGTTATACTTGTCGAAAAAAAGCCATGGGCGTGGTCGCCCAGACGCATGAAAATATACGAATGAGCGCAACTATATGCAGCAATAAGAGAGGCTGAAAGCAAGTAGGTATTTAGAACGAGTGAGCGCCGATCAGCTATGGTGTCAGGCCAGTAAATAAGATACAGCGCAAATATAACCAGAAAGCTTTTAATCTCGCTGAGGGCCCGCACAGAATATTCTGCGCGGAAGACCGCCAGGATACCGGCCAGAACCAGAAACGCGTAGGGACCGGCGAAAGAGGTCGGCTTGAAGTTCACTTTGCCATTGCGATAGAGGGAAATGAAAGCGATAAGGGCGAGGCTGAGCCCGGTCTGGCTCGCAGCAATAGAGAAGGTACTGGAGAAAGCGTATAGCATCAGGCCAGCCATGAGTAGACGGTCTGCCCAGTTGTTTTGCTGAACAGATAGCGGCGTAACCGTTGCATTGTCGGTGATAGAGTTCATAGATTCGATATATTAGCAGATTTTGCCGGAATGTCCAGCCATTGAAACCGGGTTTAAGATAGAGGTTTATTTTATGGCCGGCATTTATTACACTGTAGCTGTTGCAGGAGATAACAATGAAACTGAAAATTATGATGATTTCGCTGACACTTCTGTTGTCTTGTATCAACTTTGCCGAAGCCGGCGAAGCTCTTCTGGTTGAGTGTAAAGACGGCAGAACAATAATTACCAATGATCCTGGCCTGGCATCAGGCGCCCGCAATGTTAAGTCTCTGGGTAAGCCGGAAGGGATAATTTTTTCGACCCGCTCGCGTCATCCGATTCAGAGGCCGCGCGCCGAAAGAATTCTCACTGGCATTTTTTCAGGTCGCGAAGAAACGGCTGATAGTCCGGTTCAGAGCGAAGAGGCTTATATGACGGCTCCCAGGCGTCCCAGGTTGGCAGCTAAAAAGACAGCGGCGACTATTGCCTGGATGACCGAAGGTGGCATCATTTACCACGATCCTTTTCTCGAATGTGCCACCGGAACAGAGCGTGTGTGGATCGATGATATCAAAGATCTGAGTGGTCTGGCGCCCTGTGAGGAATGCTTTATAAAGACGGCGCAAGCACCTGAATTTATCAGAAAAGAATCGGGCGGACTCGACCTGGCTTCGGCCAGCGAATTGCTTACTAATCAGCAGTTTCTTGTCTGGGCTGGTGAAAGATTGCCAATAAAAAATCCCGGCTTTATTACAACCCGTCGACTACTGGTTTATCCGAAGATGGAAATGACCGAAGCCGGTCTACGCCAGCTGGCAAAAGAGGTCGAAATGGCATATCGCCGGCATACCTGGCGGGTTATTGAAGTGATTGTCAAAAAGTCCGACACCGATACAGACAGTATCAGCTCATTTGAAGAAGATGGCGAAAAGGGCAGCGGCGATGACTGATCTGTTTGATTTTTCGAGCGGCAACCTGAAAAAAAGTGCGCCATACCAGCCGCTTGCCGATCGTATGCGCCCCGACAAGCTTGAAGATATTCTTGGGCAAGAACACATCTTAGGCGCCGGGAAGCCATTGCGAATGCTCATGCAGGCCGGGTTGAGCGGGTCAATTATTTTCTGGGGCCCGCCCGGCTGCGGAAAAACTACTCTTGCACGAGTCATTGCCAATCATGCTGATGCCGAGTTTATTCAATTGTCAGCGGTAACCTCTGGCGTCAAAGATCTCAAGGCCGCTTTTGACCAGGCTTATGAGCTTCGTCGGCGTTTGAACCGCAAGACCATGCTTTTCGTTGATGAAATTCACCGTTTCAACAAGGCGCAACAGGATGCTCTGCTTCCGCACATCGAGTCCGGGGCTGTTGTCTTCGTTGGTGCAACTACTGAGAACCCGAGTTTCGAAGTTATCTCCGCATTGTTGTCACGCTGCCAGGTGCTGGTTCTCAAACCGGTTTCGCTGGCGGCCCTTTTGACCATATTGCTGCGTGCGATTGATACTGACAGGAATCTTTGCCGCGAACCAAGAATATCCATCGAAGAGAGCGCTCTTGAGCGAATTGCCCAGATGGCAGCAGGGGACGCCAGAATTGCTCTGAATGTTCTCGAAACCTGCTGCGAGGTAGCCCGCCAGCAGAACCCGGAAGCGCCGGCTTTTAGCCCGGAGCTTGTGGCTGAGACCTTTCAAAGCAAGATGTTGAGGTATGACAAGGGTGGTGAAGAACATTATAACCTGATTTCTGCCTTGCACAAGTCGATGCGCGGATCAGACCCTGATGCCAGCCTTTACTGGTTGTATCGAATGATCGAGGGCGGCGAGGACTGTCGTTTCATTCTGCGGCGAATGATCAGATTTGCTTCTGAAGATGTAGGAATTGCCGATCCTTTTGCCCTGACTCTTGCAATGTCAACTGCTCAGGCTTACGACTACATCGGACCGCCGGAGGCTCACCTCTGCCTGGCGCAACTGACTGTATACCTTGCCGCAGCACCCAAGAGCAACTCGCTGTATAAGGCAGAAAAGCTGGTGAAGCAGGCGATCAGAAGTGGGCAGGAACCTTCGGTGCCATTTCATCTCAGAAATGCGCCTACCGGCCTGATGCGTGAACTTGGTTATGGGCACGAATACCGTTATCCACACGATTTTAAGGGCAACTTTGTTGACGAAAACTACTTCCCGGAAGGTCTCGAAAATTCACGATTTTACGAGCCCGGCAGCAATGGCCGTGAAAAGCAGGCGGCCGAGCGACTCAATAATCTCTGGCCCCGTCGTTATGGCGGCAGAAAACCCTGAGGCAGTCTGTGGCAACAAGTGACAATATTTTAGTCTGGTGGCTCAAAAGAGTCGCTTATCGAATGTGGCAGTTCAAACAGACTGTTTTGCCAAAGCTTGACCGTGCAGCTTGGTATGATGCTGTCAGAGAACTTCCACAGCCAGTTCAAGAGCATCTCAAACTGCTGAGAAAGTCAGAAAAAGCGCATATCCTTAGGGTCTATCGGGCTGTCGGCGCCAGCCAGCAGATCAACGACGAAGAGAGGCGTGAATTACTGCAGATGGCTTTACTGCACGATATTGGCAAGGCAATTGTCAGATCGAGCGTATTCATGAAGGTCGCCCGGGTCTTTCTACCAATCGGTCGCAACGAGCACTGTATCGCCGGGGCCAGACTGCTGAATCGTCTCGGTTTTGAACGTTCACTGGTGAAGCGGGTTCTTCGCCATCACACATTCAGTCACAGTGACCGATTGTTGCAGATGTTTCAAAAAATTGACGACAGCTGCTGACTGCAGTTTTAAAAATAGGTTGCTTATAGGTTATTTAAATAGTATCATTTGATCATATCGCTTATCAGGAGGAATTTTATGTTAGCAAAGAAAATGGAAACAGCACTGGTTCACCAGGTTTATGAAGAAATGTATTCGTTCTATCTTTACCTTGCCATGGCAGAATACGGTGTTGGCGAAGGCATGCCCGGATTGCACCACTGGATGCGTAACCAGGCACTTGAAGAATTCAGTCATGCAATCAAATTCATGAATTACATTGCCGAAAAGGGAGGCAAAGCTGAGTTGAAAGCGCTACAGTCGCCGCCGAAAAGCTGGAAGTCGGCAAAATCTGTGTTCGAGGAAGCCCTCAAGCACGAACAGCATATTACTGACTGCATCAATAAGCTCGCCGACCTTGCTATTTCTCTTAAAGACCATGCCACAGTCAACTTTCTCAACTGGTTCGTTTCTGAACAGGTTGAAGAAGAAGCCACAGCTCAAGGTGTAATCGATATGATCAAACTAACCGGAAATGCTCCCGGCGGCATGTTTATGGTTGACCGTGAGCTGGCAGCACGCCCGGCAGCACCACATCCGCTCATGCCCGCCACACCAGCAGCCTGACAGCGAAAAACTCAATCATTAATAACGAATAAGCCGCCATCTGGCGGTTTTTTTGTGAGCTAATGAATGGGATTGGTAATCTTCAATACTGCATGCCGCCAGCTTGGAAGCGCATCAGATATATTCCTATTTCGCGGTAAGGATCTCCGAACATCTCGTTCAGAAAATTGAACGAATAGCCTATTGCCGGCGACAATATTACACCAAGTCCGCCGACTGCAAAAAGAATCAGCAGCAGCATTGGAGCCAGTTGCTCAAACTGCCGATATTGCAGGCGATAGCGATTTGGCAGAAAATATGCGGTGATGCGTGAACCATCCAGTGGTGGTATGGGCAGCAGGTTGAAAAGTGCCAGACTGAGATTGATTATTATCATGGTTTCGCAGAACTTTAACAGAATAAGGGTGGTGGCAGGCGAGAGTGTAAAAAAGCTGAGGGAAGCCGCCAGAGCTTTAAGCATGGCGGCGCCAAGAATTGCCAGGAGAAGATTCGATAAAGGCCCCGCCAGAGCCACTGACAACATAGCTCGTTTGGGAACACGAAAATTTGCCGGGTCTACAACAACTGGCTTGGCCCAGCCAAAGCCGGCAAAAAACAGCAGTAGTGTGCCGAATGGCTCAAGGTGGCGCAGAGGGTTCAGACTCAGGCGGCCCATGCGGCGTGGTGTCGGGTCACCGAGAAAGTCAGCCATCAGAGCGTGGGCGTATTCATGTAGCGTGAGAGATATCAGAATGATCGGGATCAGAAAGATGTAATAAAAGGCTGATCCAAGCAAAGACCCGCTGGATTGCAGGGCCAGACTGACAGCGAAAAGAAATACGATCAGGCCGCCAATTACCAGCAGGCGGTTGAAAGATTCAGGCGGCATGCCGCCCGGCGGGGTGAATTTATAGATTCTGGTATAACTGTTTGGCAAGTGCCAGCTCCTCTTCTCGGGTAAATTGCGAGCCATTGAGTTTGAGTTCGATTATATGAGTGAAAATCCGGCGCATGTGCGGACCCGGTTTTATGCCGATTTCGATAAGGTCTTTGCCGGATATCTCACATTTTATGCCGCGTAAATACATTATGAAATGCAGAATTTTACGGGCATTTCGTTTGTCCAGTGAAAACGCCATGAGTGAAAGCATGGCTTCGAGCGATAATTCGTGCAGCAGGTAGTAAAGGTCAGTGGTATCGGTTTCTTCTATTTTAATAATTGCCGCTGGAACTGTTTTCATGACAGTAAGAGCCTCTAGAACCAATCTCCGTCGGCTGTGCGGCGTTCCCAGTGCGTCAAGTATCTTTTCTGTATTATCATTTCTTATAACCGATAGGATACCTGTCCAGAAGATGGCTTCACTGTCAATGTCTTCTCCAAGAGGTTTGAATCTTCTGATAAGGCTTCTGATAAGCTTGAAACGTCCAGGCAGAATGTCTGCGTCTAACATTTCCGGGCTGAGATATTTCATCAGGCCGGCCGAAAAAAGGTCGGCAACAATCTGCTGTGGCCGTTCTTCGTTAAGACAGCGCGATATCTCGGCACCGATACGCTTTAAAGAAAGCTTTTCGGGGGCTTCGCGATTTATCGCAAGTTCAAAGGCTCTCTGAGTATCCTGCTCAAGCGCAAAGTTGAAGCGTCCTGCGAATCTTATAGCGCGAAACAGTCTGGTCGGGTCTTCGAGAAAGCTGAAAGAGTGCAGAATTCTTATGCGCCGGTTGATCAAGTCATTGTAGCCTCCGAAAAAATCCTTGAGCTCAAGAAAATGCTCAGGATTGAGCGACAATGCCAGGGAGTTTATGGTGAAATCACGGCGATAAAGGTCGTTTGAAAGGCCGCTGAACTCTATCTGTGGCAGGGCTCCCGGATCTGAATAATGCTCGATGCGAGCCGAGCTGAAATCGATTTTGAGATCTTCAAGGTAGATGCGGGCCGTATGAAAGCGGTCATAAACTTTGTAGTCGCATGAGAACTCGCGGCTGAGGGCTATCGCAAAGGGCATGGCATCGCCAATAACAACGATGTCTATATCGAAGTTCTGGCGTTCAAGCAGCAGATCACGCACGAATCCTCCTACTGCAAAGGCGTTGACGCCATGCTGCCCGGCAAAGCGTCCAATCTGCTGAAGCACTCGATAAATACGTAGTGAGAATACAAGTTTTAACAGCTTTTCGAGTTCAGCGACAGTTGGCAGGCTCGCCTGCTCGGCCAGCGGCAGAAAGTCATGTGGCAGCGGCAGGTAATCAGGCAAAGAGCGTAGAAGTTCATGCGTCGTAATTATACCTACGACTTCGCTTCCGTTTAAAACGGGCAGACGGGTCAGGTTGTAGCGAACCATGAGATTTTTAAGAACACGCACTGGTGTGGTCGGGCTTACGATAGGCACACTGGTTGGCACATATGGCCCTATTTCTGAGTCGAGCAGATTCATCTGTAGAGCCCGGTCAAGGTCGCGCCGCGTCACTATTCCTGCAAACTCACCATTCTGCATGACGATGAGTGACATGATGTTGAACTTGAGCATGGTATCGAAAGCATTGCGTACGCTGGCATGCCAGTCGATGCACTGCGGAGACGCAGACATGATGTCGCCGGCAGTAAGGTCTGGCTGCAGGTTCTTTTCAAGGTGCTGCAACACCCGGCTGCGATTCTGTTCGTGCCCGGCGCCTGAGAAACTGAAATGAATCCAGTTGCGCATTCTGCCTGGCCGGAAGTCGGCGAACACGTCGCGAAAATCAATCTGCGAAATACTGCTGCGGCACCACACCCTGGTAAAGTTGCCGAAGGTGAGTATGAGCAGCAGAACGGGCGGTGAGATATCTGACCATATCGCATCGACAACAGGTTCTATGTCCTGAACCAGGTTGCTGACTTTAATTGCAATCAGGGTTACCGGCCAGTATCCCGGCTGAATATCTTCGATGTTTTTCAGCATCTGACGGTAAAGAGCTGTTTGCCCCTCATGCATACCAAGAACAACAGTATTGGCAATGCGACCGGGTTGCATCGTCTGGCGGTCCAGAAAGGCTATTGCCTTATGATCTTCGGCCTTGATGCGGGCAGACAGCCCGGCCCAGGTTTTTTCGGTGACGGCGAGGCGAAACATCTGCAGGTCTTCGCTGGAAAAATGCAACTGCTTGTCGCGCAGCCGGTTGACCAGCCATGCGGTCAGACTCATGGCATCGCATAGTTCAGCTTCAACCGGGAACGGCAATGTCGCTGAGCGATCGCTTATCACGACAATATGCGGCGAAAACTTGGCGACAGCTTCAATGAATTCCTGGTTTTGTTTCAAATGCGTAATTCCAACGAGATAAACCGTCTGGAGTGACGCAAAATCAACATTTTCAAATTTTATAGTCTTGAACCAGTCAAGACGCCGGGCGGTATCCCAGGTATTCTGGTGAAAACGCACCGGGTGCAGCATGGCGGCATCAGGGTTCATCAGCAGCATACAGCGAGCCGCTCCCAGGTGATCGAGGTCGGCATTGTGCGGAAAAACGATAAGCTTGTGCGGACAGTTCTTCATAGTTGCCTGAAGCCTATTTATCTGTGCCTTCGCGTTTGAGAATTTCAAAAAAGATCTTTACAAGTTCAGGGTCGAGCTGATTTCCGGCCGCTTTCTTCATTTCCTGCTTAACATATTCGTATGGAAACGCTTTGCGGTAAGGGCGATCTGCGATCATGGCGTCATAGGTGTCGGCAACCGCAAGAATTCTGGCACCCAGCGGAATCTGCTCACCCTTTAGCCCAAGCGGATAGCCGTTTCCATCAAATCGCTCATGGTGATATAGAGTTAACGGAGCTATCTCTTTGAGAATTTCTACCCTTTCCATTATGCTGGCACCGTATTCAGGGTGACGATGCAGTTCTTCTATTTCTTGGCTGGTCAACTTGCCCTGCTTGGTTAAAATTACATCCTTGATGCCAATTTTGCCGATATCGTGCAGCAGGCCTGCATAGCGAACAGTCTCAAGTTCATCTTCGGTGAGTCCAAGCTCGATTCCAATCTTAACCGCGTATTCCATGACCTTGGTGCTGTGACCATGCGTATATGAGTCTTTGGCTTCAATCGCGGCAGCAAGCGCCATGACCATTGACAGATATTGTCGCTTCATTTCAGCGTAAAGCTGGGCGTTTTCGATGGCTATGCTGGCCTGAGAGGCAAAAGTAGACAGCAGGTCAATTTCATCCTGCGAAAAATCGCGTGGCTTGCTGGTGTAAATGGTGATTACGCCAATGGGGCGGCCTCTCTGCATAATGGGTACAGCAAGCAGTCCGGCGAGTTTCTCACGCTTTACCAGGCTGGTATACTTGGTGCGCGGGTCCTTGCGGGCATCGACCACAGAAATTGGCAGGCGCTGTGAGAAACAGCTGCCAATTATGCCTTCGCCTACCTTGATGGCGGTCGAAGACAGAAAGGATTTTGACAGGCCGCGCGAAGCTCGCACTTCCAGCAGCTCGCCAGTAGGGTCGAGCAGTCGCAGTTCGCAGCGCAAAGCGTTCATCATTTCCATCGAAAAGTTGACAATAGAATCGAGAACCTCGTCAAGCACCAGAGTTGAAGTTATCGACTGTGAAATTTCGAAGAGAACCGATATTTCATCGATGCGACGCTCGAGGTAAAGTCTGATTTTGACGTTTTCGATAGCGGTTGACAGCAGGTTGGAAAGGGTCGAGAAAGTGCGCAGATGCTCTCGATTAAAGGCTTTCTGCCGTGTCGCAGAAAGATTTATCAGACCTATGTTCTTGCCCTGTACAGTAAGTGGCACGGTCATAAACGACTGAACCTTGCGTCTGAAGACTTTGTCCATGCTCATGGAATTTTGCCCAGGCAGAAACAATTGCTGGCAGCGAGTGATCCGCGCCGGTTTTCCACGTATCTTCAGACTGATATCGTCAATATGTCCGGTAAGACTGTCGAGGCTGGCAGGTGCCAGTGGCAGGCGTGAAACAAAGTAGCGAGTCTCTTCATCATCTTTGAACAGGCAGACTATGCCAAGATCATGCTCTATCAGCTGCGCCAGATATTCAAAAGACAGGCCGATCAAGCCCTCGAGTGTCTGAACTGAAGAAAACCTTTTGGCCAGGATGTTGAGCTTTTCCATTTCGCGAATGCGATTTTCACGTTCCTGCAACAACCCGCTGTGCTCAATTTTCATGGCAGCCAGATTCGCATATACCGTGGCTTCTTCCAGGTCATTCACGTTGAACGCTTTGTCGCGTGTGATGTTGCCTAATACCATCAGACCCACGCACTGTGTGTTGGTCGCAAGTGGAATAATCATTGCCGACTTGAACGGAGCATCCTTGAACAGCGGATCATGCATTTCACCAGTGTACAAAAGCCTTTGGCGACATGAAAAGGCGTTGCGCAGCAGCAGGGCTTCGCCACCCAATACTTCTTCATTACTTAATGAGTCTGTAGAACATGGAGCAAATCCAAACTCTTCTTCGGAATTTATGACGGTGCGGCGGTCGAGACATATGATTTGAGCCGGACGTTTGCGCTTTGTGCCACTGAAGGCGGTAAGGCAAAGTTCAAAAGTTTCGCGGTCAAGCAGCATAAAGTATACTTCATCTGCTTCAATCGCGTCTTTTGCTGACCGGGCCATGTCTTTTAGCAGCTCGACAAGATCGATTCCTGATGAGAGCGCCATGGAAAGGTCAGAGAGCCGCGAAAGGCGCTCGAAAGTCAGTTCTGTAGAGTTAGCTGGTCGGGTTTTTCTTTCAGGCATTCTTTAATCTGCTTTCCTTGAATGTCGTTACCCGGTTGCGTCCGGTATCTTTTGCTTTGTATAGGGCAATATCAGAAGCCTCAATAAGATCAGAAGGTTTTTCACAGTTGGTAATCTTTGTGCAGGCAACTCCGATCGAAAGGGTGACTGAGAGTTTGCGGTCCTCGTCAATCACACGCGATTCTTCGACCGCTGCACGAATACGCTCGGCAAACCTGGTGGCGCCTTCTATCGATGTTTCCGGCAGAATAACGGCAAACTCTTCGCCGCCGTATCTTGCAACTGTATCGATCTGTTCGCGTACCGACTTATTGAAGACGGTTGCGACGTGTCTTAAAACCTTGTCGCCAACGAGGTGTCCATAGGTGTCGTTGAACTTTTTAAAAAAATCTATGTCGATGAGCATCAATGAAAGTGGCTTATTGTAACGTTTGGCGCGGGTGAATTCGTGGCTGAGCGTTTCCTGAAAATAGCGGTGGTTGAACAGTTCGGTCAGCGGATCGGTAAAAGCGAGTTTTTCTGTGCGCTTGTGTATAAGAGCATTCTTTATGCTGGTGATGAAAATGCCGGTAAATTGTGAGGTGCTGTCGAGGTCGTTTGTGCTGAAAGGCTCGTTGGTTCGTCGCGCCAGGTGTATGAGGCCGCGCACCTTGTCGCCGATTACGATAGGCAGGTGCAGAGTGTGTTTATAATCGGGCGCGGGTCTTGACAAGTGGGTCTGGGGCTTGAAGAAAATCGGTTTGCTGAAATTAGCCTGGGTCAGCGGTGGATCAGCTGGAAAATCACTGAACAGGTTGAATATCTGCTGGGTAAGCTTTTTCTGATAGCCGACAGATACTGCTTCGTCAGGCTGCACGATCAGGCGATAGCTATTCTCAATATCGTCAAAAAGCAGAATTGAGATTGTGGTAAAACCAATTATCTTGTTGAAGTTGTTGAAGGCTTTCTGAAGAATGGTATAAGGATCCAGCGTCGATGTCAGATCTTTGCTGATATCAAGAAAATAGAGATTGCGCTGGTTTGTACGGTAGAGCAGATCCTGATCTTCGCTGATAAGCCTGAGCATGTTTTCGCGCTCAATCGCCATGCTCAGATTCTGTGAGACAAGGTAAAGAAAGCGATAGTGTTTGCCTGCTTGTTTAGTGTCTTCGTCGAGATAACGGCGACTGACCAGCAGAACGTGCGAAGGCTGGCCTTCTACCAGCAGCGGAATGCAGAAGAGTTCGCGTATGCTTCCGTCTTTTTCTTCGAAAGACAGAGTCGGAGGGCGCAGAACTTCGGGCTCAGCCGAGAGCATGCCGTGCGACTGCGAGAGCTGCATCTGCATTCGGGCAGAGACTGATCTGAACATGCGCTGCAGAAGAGTTGGTTTGAGATTGTGCGCGGCCAGAATGTCAAATTTGATGTCTTTATCAGATTTTCCGCTATGGTCAAGGGTTCTGTCGATTTTAAGTATTGCCAGTCTTTCAAGGCCAAGTTCGCTGGAAAGCTTTTTGAGAAACTCTTCCAGCCGGCCGGTAAAGTCATTGGCTTCAGAGAGAATGCTTGAAATTTCGTAAAGTCCGGCTATTTCGCGGCGGTTTTCTTCGAGCGCGTCGAGAAGGGTCTCTTTCTCGATAAGGCTGGCAATAATGGTATCAACGGCTCTGAGACGGGTCAGGTCATTCGTTGTAAAGCCTGCCTGACTGGCCGATCGGTTAAGATTCATTACGCCAATCAACTTTTTACTAATTTTAAGCGGGATCGACAAAAATGAGCCATTATCATCTTTTCTTCGCAGTTTTGCTTTTATATTCGTCTCGGCAGCGTTTTCGACTACTATTGGCCTGCCGCTTTCGAATACCTTGCCGGCAATTCCTTCCTTAACCGGTATTTCTGCCACCAGCCCGCTTTTCTGGCTCTTATGAGCCGGGTGATGCGATGAAACATAGAGTTTAAGACTATTGCTTTGTTCGTCGTATACCATTATCGATCCGGACGCCGCATTCATATATTTAACAGTCTCGGAGATCAGTGATTCGACAAGTTTATGCAGGTCTTTTGTTTCAGCTGCCTTTTCGGCCAGCCGGGCATGAAAATCCAATATCGTATCAAGTTTTTGTCCATTCATGCAGAAGCTTTTCCTTTGAATTTGAGGGTAAGCACTGTAAGGTCGTCATGCGCTTCAGCCGTACCGCGCCAGTCCATTGCAGCTGAGATAAGGGCTTCTCCAATATCTCTGGCACTTTTATCAGAATAATTATCAAAAATGGCCTGTATGCGCTCGCTGCCAAACATGCTTTTCTCCTTGGCGCCCTCCTCAGAAAGGCCGTCTGTATACATTATCAGCGCATCTCCGGCTGACATCTCGAATGGATTTTTGTCGTAGCCTGATATTGCCGGAATACCAAGTGGTGGCCCGCTTCTTGTTTCGACCAGTTTGAGGTTGCCAGCCAGCTTGACCATCAATGGGCCATGGCCGGCTGAAGACATTTCGCTGTGGCCGGTTGCCGGGTCTATTGCTACCAGCTGTAGAGTGACAAAGTGATATGAATCAAGCTCGAGCGCCAGTTTGTTGTTTACCTTTTCGAGTATCGAAACCGGATCGGAACATTCCTGGACAACCTGTCGGATGATCATTCTGGTCACGACCATCAAGATCGCAGCCGGCATGCCCTTGCCCGAGACGTCGCCGAGAACTGCCAGTAGTCTACCGTCTTCCAGAGAGAGAATGTCGAAAAAGTCGCCGCCGATCTGGCGCGCTGGTATGCTTCTACCGAACATTTCGATAGAAGGCGGCAGATCAGAAAAAGTTTTCGGCATCAGCGACATCTGTATATCTCGGGCATCGCTGAGTTGGCGTTCAAGCAGGTCTCTGTCGTGGCGCTCTTCCATCAGCCTTACGTTTTCGAGAGCGGTTACGACCAGGTGAGCTATGGCCTCGAGCAGTTGCTGATCCTGTATGGTGAAGGTGAGACCATTGGTCTTGTTGTTGACGTTTATAACTCCGATAACTTTTTGGCCGGCTCCTCCGCGCTGTATTACCAAGGGAACTGACAGCAGCGAGCGGTTCAGATAGTGTTCCATCGAACGCTTTTTGAAGATGCCCTCAGATTCAATGTTGTCAATGCGGTATGAGCGCCCCTGCTGAGCGACATAGCCCGAGATCTCTTCGCCGATCGGAATTCTGGTTTTTTCTATGATTCCGGGGGGGAGGCCAAAGCCTTTTTCGATCTGCAGGAACTTGCCGCTTTCGTCCAATTTTAGGTAAGAAATGCGGTTTACTCTGAGCAGGCGCCTGATAATGACAACCATTTCATCGAGCAGCGCATTTGAATCTGAAAGCTTTTCCATAAGGCCTTCGAGAGCATTTATGGTATCCAGTTTTTCTGAATAGTTGCTGGCAACCTGTAGGGCAGCGCTCATGCCGTTGAGAAGAATTGGCATGAGAGCGGCAAGATCTTCTTCAGCCAGCGGCTTGTTGAGACTTGATTCGAAAAGAATTACACCGCCGAGTGAGCGCAGCGGTAGAAACTCTGTATTGATCGCCGTTGCCTGCGGAGTAGTCGCCAGCGGCAGAACGTAACGAATCGGCAGTGGGTAATGCCCGGTGCGATTGTCAAAGGCGGATCCCTCGGTAATTGCATCAATAACTGGCCCTTTGTTTTTGATGAGCTCTTTTATATCGAGATTCTTGGGCTTCTGACCGCCTAGATAAGCCGCAAGGTGGAGTTCTGAAGTGTCGCGCGCAAACATGAGTATGGCGCCTGAATATTGACCGAAAAGGTAATTCAGGCTTTCGACCAGCTTGTAAAGAATGGCATCGATGTTTACCGAAGATATGATGGTATTACAGGTCTGGTTTATCTGCTGAAGAATTCGGGCATGTCTGGCTTCTTTGCGCAATTGGTAATAATGGCTGAAATAAAGGCCCAACTGGTTGGCCAGGGTTGGCATCAGTTTGGAGCGGTGACTGATGTGTCGCCTGAAATGGTCGCCAGACAGGAGAAAACCTAGATGCCCATAAGTCTGGCCGCCCGCCTGGCAGGCAAAGACCAGCGGCGACAGATTCTGGCTGTTGAACTCAAAATTTCCGCTATCGACTGTCGATCTGGTGATTATCGCATGCTTTTCAATTTTGTATTGTTGCATGGCGATATCAATCATTTCTTCTATTTCGCCTTTGCTTTGTTCGTTTTCGCAGGAAGCCATTACGGTGATCTGGTTGTAGGCATCTGGGCCAGCCTGTTGCAGAACAAAAACCGTATGAAAATTAAAAGCTCTCTGAAGCTTGAGTAGAAAACTGGTCAGCATCGGGCTGTCTTCGTCAAACCAGATTTGCGCCTGCCTCTGTTCGTAGCCGGGTGCTGGCGGCAGTGCATCAGCATGTCGACTGGTGTTGAGGAGTTTCTGGGTTTCATGAAGGAAAGAAAGCAGTCGGTCGGAGCTTTCAATCTGGTTTCTGACCAGATGTAGCGGAAAAAGGAACTTACTGCAGAGTTTTTCGGCCAGGTGATCGGCAAAAAAATGCCATTCACTGATGCTTGTTCTGGTGTCTGCTGAAATCAGCAGCAGCTGATCGCCAAAATGCGAATTATCAACCATGTATGGACTTATAACGGTGATGTATTTTTCGCCGGCCATTTCTCGCACCAGCAGGTCTTCCGGGTGGTCTGGCAGAGTCGCAGAGCGAAGGTCGTAGAGTTCATCCATAGTGAACTGGGAAGCCGCGTGCAGCTGGAACTCTTTCCACTGCTGCCCTGAACTGCCAGTATAAAGGCGCAGCGCTAATCCACGATATTCTGTGAAATCTCGCAAAAGGTTGAAAGCGCTGCTGGAAATGTCGCTGAAGCGCGGCAACTCTTCGGCTTCAGCCAATGCGTTCAATAAAGCTGTTCTCAATTGTAACTCCGCCGCCTTGCTGCTATTTATCTGTGGAATTATATTCTTTTCTTCTCCCTATTTCAAGAAATGCTGTTCTCTGATATTGCTGGCTGTGTACATTTTATTCAGCAAAACTGTTGAAATCATTGTGCTATTATGGTAATATTAAACTTCCAATATTGATTTATGAAAGGTGAACGTTATGGCTAATACCAAGTCAGCTGCAAAAAACGCAAGAAAAGCTACCCGTCGTCACACTCTTCGGGTATCTGTAAAGTCCGAACTCAAGACTCTTCGCAAGAGAGCCCTTACTGCTGCCGAAACAAAGGCTGCAGACGTCAAAGAAGTTACCAAGACTGCAATTAAGAAATTTGCCAAGGCAGCTTCAAACAAATACATTCATCCCAAGACTGCTTCCAGAAAAATCAGCCGTCTCATGAAGGCTGTCAACAGACTGCAGGCCTGATAGAACCATTTACTGATCGTTAATTTATTAGCCATTGACCGGGAATGAAGCCGTTAGCGGCGCGTTCCCGGTTTTTGGCCTTCAGCTTGCCTGTGTTGCCAGAAACTCTGCGGTAAATCTCTGGAGTGACGCCCCAGGGTCGGCCATTCCCGATTTGAAAGCTAGATCGGTATCTAGTATCCTGCCGGTTGCTACGGACAACTCGGCAAAGCTGAAATTGAGAGCCAGATAAAGATTTCGTAATTTTCCGGGCTGCTGCAGGGAGGCTGCTTTTACCAGGGTTTCAGGCATGGTGCCGGCAATCTGCTGAATTTCTGAGAGCAGGTTCTTTTTTTCCTGATTGGCCTTGAAGTCCGATTTGCTGGCGATCTGTGCGTAACGTCGTAAAAGCGAAAAGACGGGTTCAAACAGATCAGGCCTGTCGCGCAGCAATGAGTGTATGAGCTTGAATTCACGCAACTGGCGGCTGAGCATGAACCATATTTTTTGTGCGGCCTCTCCGCTGTTAAGCATAGTTTCAAGGCAGCGCAGTGCTCTCACCCGGTTACGCTGACCAAAAGCCTCAAGAAAATCGAAGATGTTATCCTGGCGTAGATAAGCGACCCCAGCTTTAACATCGGTGAGACCAATTTTTTTGCCTCTGGCGCCAAGCACAAGTTTGCTTATTTCCTGATGCAGGGTCGCGAGGTCACTGCCGACAAGTTCGATCAAAAAATCGGCAGCTTCGTTGCTGATTTCTGCGCCAAGTTCGTTTGCCTGGCGTTTTACCCAGGCGCCCAGCTGGTTGGCAAAAGGTGCCCAGAAATCGATGCGTTCTGATTGTTGTTTGAATTTTCCGGCAACTTCTCCGGCCGTTCTGGTGTCTGACACAATGAATATTATAAAGGTGTCAGCAGGAATTCCACCATGAGAAAGCTTGTCGAGAAAATCGCGACGCTGTTTTGCGGTTGCTGCATCTATATCTTGTATCAGAAATAGTCTTGGGCTTGCATTGAAGGTAAAGCTGAATATCTGTTGCAGCACATCTGGCAGTTCTCTGGCGCTGCTGCCAACCCTCGTAATGTTGTCAGGCCGGTCTTCTTCTGGCACCAGACTTTGTACCATGTCAGAAAAAGCTTTTTCTTTGAGAAAATTTTCGGGGCCGGCAAAGATCAGAACCGGGTAATTGAGCTTGCTGCTTTTGAGTAACTTTTCAAAGGCTGTCAGTTCCAATGTTGTTTCCTGTCAGAAAAAAAGCGGGGGCTGCATTAGATGCAGTCCCCCGGGTGTGTGTTACAGATAACTGTTCTGCATGAAGGCCTTGTAGGCGCTTACCGAATAATGGAAGTCGACTTTCGAAATCAACTCGAAGGGCGAATGCAGACTTAGCGTAGGCAATGATATGTCCACCACATTCATGTTGAGATTGGCGAGCAGGTAAGCAACTGTACCGCCACCGCCTTCATCTACCTTGCCCATTTCGCCGAACTGGTATGGAATATTCTCGCGACTCAGCATGCGTCTGATGTAGGCAAGATACTCAATATCAGCTTCGCTGCTGCCTGATTTGCCGGCAGAACCTGAGTGCTTGGTGATCCAGACGCCTTTGCCAACTACGCCTGAATTGAGCGGATCATACGCGCCTTCAAATGTGGGATCTATCGGGGCATTGGTGTCGGCAGAAAGAACCATCGTAGATCTTATTGCACTGCGAATGGTTGCAAACGAACTGTCACCGGCAGTGGCTTCGGTCAGCATGCCGAGAAAATCCGTGGTGAGCATCGACTGGGCGCCGTTGGGGCCGGCAGAGCCGATTTCTTCCTTATCGTAAAACATTACAGCAGCAGTGTGTTCGGGAACAGCCATTTCGCTAATTGCGGCCAGAGCGGCACCTACGCAGGCGCGGTCGTCGTGCCCATAAGCGCCGATGAGGGCGCGGTCGAAACCTACTTCGCTGGCAGTCAGTGCTGGAACTGCTCGAATCTCAGCCCACGCGATGTCTTCTTCGGTCAGCTTGAAAGTCTTTTCCATATAATCGATAACTGCGTTTTTGATGCGATTTGGAGTTTCGGTTTCCTGATTCTTGTCGAGCGGGCGAGGTCGGTGCCCAACCACTATATTGAGCTCTTCGCCGGTCAAGACTTCTGCTGTCTTGCGCTCATACTGAACTTTTTTGCCAATATGAGGGGCGATGTCGGTAATTGTAAAAACAGGGTCACCAGCTTTTTCGCCAATAACGAAGCTGAGATTGTGGCCATTTTTGTCTATCGCAAAAATGTGCAGTGACAGTGGGATAGCGGCCCATTGAAACTTCTTTATGCCACCGTAATAGTGGGTTTTAAAGAGTGCCAGCCCATGCTTTTCATATAGTGGCTGGGCTTTTACATCGATTCTGGGAACATCAAGGTGGGCGGCGATGTATCTGAAGCCTTCGCTGACTGGTCTTTTACCAATGACGGCCAGGCCCATCGCGCGGTTCTTGTTAATGAAATAGACCTTACTGCCTGGTTTCAGCTTTTTGCCGGTGCCGAGTGGAGCAAGAGGTTTGAATCCATGCTTGTTGATCAGCTTTTCTATGTATTCTATTGTTCCGCGCTCAGTTTTGCAGCGTGATACAAATTCAAGATAGTCCTGGCAGCGTTTTTCCAGTAGTTTGACTTCGCTGTTTTTGATTTTGTCCCAGGCGGAGTCAACTTTGAACACGGCGGTGCCTTTGTTTTTATCAGTTTTTTTTGGCATATATTCCTTCCTTCCTTGATCATCTAAGGTTAGTAACTGCGACATACTATCATATTAATTAAAATGCTGGTAGAATATCCGAAAGGTTTGAATTTATCATACACTTTATCGCAAACAACACTAGAGTAGCCAATGACAACCTCAACTTTTTCAAATGAATTCAATAAGCTTGCTGGCCGACTACAAAAAGTCATAGTTGGTAAATCGTTGCAGATTGAGAAGACTCTTGTCTGCCTTCTGGCAGATGGTCATCTTCTGCTCGAAGACATGCCTGGCGTCGGAAAGACCACCCTGGCGTCAGCTCTGGCGATTTCGATTGGCGGCGCATTCAGTCGCATACAGTTCACCGCCGACCTATTGCCCTCTGATATCCTGGGTTCGCGAATATATCGGCGCCAGATCGAGCAGTTCGAGTTTGTAAAGGGTCCGATATTTGCTAATGTCGTGCTGGCGGATGAGCTTAATCGAGCGCCACCTAAGACACAGAGCGCGCTTTTGCAGGCAATGAACGATTTTTCGGTAAGTGTCGAAAAGAATCATTTCGAGCTGGAACGGCCTTTCATGGTTATTGCAACCCAGAACCCGAAGGGCTTTCATGGAACATATCCGCTGCCTGAATCACAGCGTGATCGTTTTATGATGCGTATTTCGTTAGGCTATCCGGCCGAAGCTGAAGAGGTAGAGATTCTCAAAATTCACCATGGCAGACTGCAGGAAAAGATTGGCGAAAGCTTTCTGACGCTGGAGCAGGTTGCTATGGCACAGGCAGAAGCAAGGGCCATTCAGGTAGCAGATTCTGTAATGAAGTATATCAGTCGTATTGTTTGCGCCGTAAGGAGTCACGAAGAAGTTGAACTGCCGGTGAGTCCACGCGGCAGCATCGCTTTGATGAATGCTGCTCAGGCCCTGGCCTATCTCAGGGGAAGAGATTATGTCACTGTCGACATGGTCAAAGAAATGGCTCCCGAGGTTCTGGCGCATCGAATTGGTCTGCGTGGGATGTCTTCGCTTTCTGCTGAAGGCGCTCGAAACGACTGGCTGATCGGTGAAATCTTACAGAGGGTGTCGGTTGAGTAGTTATAGGACCAGAATTAGGCTGTCGAGATCTGGAAAGATTCTGCTTTTTCTTGGCATTTTTCTTCTTTTTGCAGCCCAGAATACCGGTAACAATCTGTTGTATCTCATGAGCAGTTGTTTTTTCGCCGGTCTGTTGTGGAGTGCAGTCGTAAGCTGGCGAAATATAAATGGTCTCAAGATAGAGCTGATATTGCCTGATTTTTGTTTTGCCGGGCAGAAAGATACTATTCGCTGTCGCATAGAAGACACAGCAGGCCGTCCAAGATTTTTTCTGGGTTTTGAAGATGATTTTGCCGGGTTTCTGCCGGCAGGTAGCTTTATCATGCTTAAAGCAGGTCTCCAGGCCGCTGTGCGTGGGTGTCACAAAGTCAATGGTTTCAGGGTTTTTTCCGGCTACCCGGTCGATCTTTTTGTCAGTACCTGTGAAATTGATTCCGGGTCTCTATTTGTCGGACCTCGGCCCTCTGCCAGTTTGCCCGCGATTTTTAACCGGGAAGACGGTGGGGCTCTGGATCATCTGACTGCGGGAAAAGAGGGCGATTACTGGATGCAGAAGCCTTATCATGAGGGTGAGGACGCCACACTTATCAACTGGAGCATTTCGGCACGTTCCTTTACTGAATGGGTGCTGATTAAAGCTGTTAACTTTGGCTTTAACAAAAAACTCTGTTTTGACTTTTCCGGAATTGACGGGCAGGTGTTTGAAGATTGTCTGGAAGTTGTTGCTGGGCTTGTTGTCAGGCTGAGGCAGCAGGATATAGACGCTTTCGTCTGGGCTCGGGGAAGGTCAGGCAATTATCAATGGATTTCAATCGTCTTTGATATGCCTGTTCTGGTAAGCTGGCTGGCAGAATTACAGCCCGGGCTTGCACCGCAGCCTGCCGAGGCTGATGTCGAGAAGCTCAAACTCGCGGATCTTTGCCGGAGTGCGGCATCATGACTGCTAAGCCAGTTCTGGAAATCGCCGGCCGGGACAGCAGGGTTATAAACAGCTCCAATGGCTCGCAACCAGTATCGAGAACCTTTTTCAGGCTGCTTGTTCTGCTGGCGTTATCTGCATACGCTGTGGTCTGGACCACCGGATATCTTCATCGCCTCATCGAAGTTCTCTCGGTTCCTCTGCTGCTGGCTGCCATAATTGCACGCCCGCTGCCTTCCGGGCGTATTATACTGCAACTTGGCAGCGTTCTGGCTCTGTTGCAGGCGATCAGCGGCCGTAGTGGCTCAACCCCGGGTGTCGTGCTGCTTTTGCAGTTTGCCGGTCTGGTAATGTTTCTGCAGATTCTGGTGGCCGACAGTCTCAGGGCAGCCCACGGGGTAATTGTTTTGTCGCTGATGATAATTCTTGCAGTAGCGGCGATGAATGTAAACTTTGTTTTCCCTCTGGTGCTGATTCCTTATATTATGATTTTTTATCTGGTTTTGCGCCAGTTGACCATAATTCGCCATCAGTCTATTGCAACTGCGCCGATCAGACTGAGTGGCAACACCCCTCTAGGCTGGCAGCGAATAGCAGTGGGAACCCTTGTCTCGATAATGATCTTTGGATTCTTGTGGTTGGTTATGTTTTATTTGATTCCCAGGACAACGAGCTTTGGCATCGCTTCTGAAGTGTCACGGCGTAAACTAAAGGGATTCAGCGATACCATGCTTCTTGGCGACCCGGGTTTGCTTGAAGATAATCCTGCCGTTATCATGCGTGTCAGACCTCTTGAAGGGAAGACGCTAAACTATTCGGCGCTCAGAAGAATGGGCAACAAGCTGCTGCGCGGCGCTACTTTTGCCTGGTATAACGCTGGCAAATGGCAAAAAGGAACAAAACGTCGCTGGTATATTGATCTGCGGCGCAGTTCTGGTGAATTGGCGCTTGAGCGCGAGCATCGCAGTATACGGGATCTTCATCAGATAGAACTGGTGCTGGAGAATCTCGATCCCCCCGTGATATTTAAGCCTGACCGGGCTGTCAGTATGCGATTTACTCAGCCATACATCGCGTATGAAGAAGATCTCTCTTTCTATTTCCTTTATCGGCCGGGTACAACGCGGCGGTATGTCGCCAGCGTTCTTCTCGATCCTCTGGAACCTGAAGATTCTTCTGTGAATGAGATAGAGCTGAATCGTGAAACTACTCCCTATCTACACACCAAGGGAATCCCTTCACGTGTTCAGTCGCTTGCAGAAGGCATGGTGAATGAGAAAATGACTATTCTGGAGCGCGTCGAGAAAGTTAAAACCTTTTTGCGTGATCAGTATGAATATTCTCTGGTTCAGCAGGATCTTGGCGGGAATGACCCGGTAGAAGACTTTTTGTTTGTTTCAAAAGAGGGGAGTTGCGAGCATTACGCCAGTGCCATGGTGCTTCTTCTTCGTGCTATGGGTGTGGCGGCGCGTCCGGTTGGCGGTTATACCATGGGTGATTGGAACGATATTGGTGGTTTTTTCACTATCCGGCAGGGGCATGCGCATGCCTGGGTAGAGGTTTATTTCCCAAAAACTGGCTGGGTTCCCTTCGACCCGACTCCGCCGACTATGGTTACCGGTCCCGAAAGCGAAGTGGGCCGTATGCTTCAGACGCTCTGGAATGCATATGAAGGCTACTGGTTCAGTTATGTTTACAGTTTTGACAACAGGTCGCAGGGAATAGGCTTTCGCCGCATGCTGGAAGCTCTTTCAGATGCTTTTGTGTCTTTGCGCAATCTGATTTTGGATCCATTCTTATGGTTGTTGGTAGCCTTGGCTGCAAGTATTGCATATCTTGGCAGGAAAAGATTTCGGCGGACTCAACAATATGACAGCTGGATTCCTGACTGGTATATGGATTGGTCTGAAAGCCTCTCTGTGCAGCGATCTGAATGGGAGACCCCGGCGGAATATCATAAGCGACTGATTGAACTTGGAGTTATCTCGCCAAAGCAGGGAGAGTGCCTGACCAGACTGGCAGAGCTTGTTGATTTAAACGCTTTTTCAAATACTTCAGATCGTTCAGCAATACCTGTGGCTGCCCGGTCTGTGATTGCCGAGCTCTCCGGATTGGCGACTGTTGACAAATCTGGCAAATGAGTTGGCGAGAATTAATCGTGCGGCGTCGTTGCTCTGGCATATCGGTATTATTCTGAAATACTATTGTACCGAACATCCTTTTTTCACGTGCCGTACATTAAACTGAATGTTGACTTTCGGCACAGGTTGTATTATAGTTAGAATCCTCTATTTTGACACTAATCTCAGGAGATATACCATGAGCTTTACTTATAATCCTAACAAACGCAAACGTGCAAAAACCCACGGTTTCAGGAAAAGAATGTCGACTGTAAGCGGTCGCAATGTTCTGAAGCGGCGCAGACTGCGCGGACGCAAGCGACTCACCGTCTGACCTCTTAAGTGGGTAACCCACAGGACAGTGGCCGGGCAACATTACGAGCCCACTCCGATTTTCAGCGGGTTTTTAAAGAAGGAACCCGCTTCTTTCGGGATGGGCTGGGTTTTTGTGTGCGAAAGGCTGCTGGCGCCACTTTCCGGTTTGGTTTGTCGGTTCCTAAGCGTTTTGGCAACGCAGTGCTGCGAAACCAACTCAGAAGGCGGATCAGAGAAATCATCAGGCACAGTGCCTCTCTCCCGGAATCGGCAGAGCTGGTTATCTGTGTCAATCGTTCTTGCACGAAATTTACTTTTGCCTCTCTGCGGTCCGCATGTGAATGGGCTTTTGCCAAAGCAGCCAGAATTCGCTTAACTGTTCAGACGGCATAATATGTCGCAGCCTGATGAAGTTCTGCCGAATACAAGCGAATGCTCGTTAGCTGCGCGCATCGGACTGCATATGATCAGACTCTATCAGAGGTTCCTTTCGCCTTTAATCGGTAGTTGTTGTCGTTTCAGACCAAGTTGCTCTCATTATACCTACGAGGCGATAAGAAGATACGGGTTGCTTAAAGGCGGTCTGAAGGGCGCCTGGCGAATATGCAGATGCAACCCTTTCTGTAATGGCGGCGATGATCCGGTTACCTGAAGTCGTCAGAGCTATATTCCGGCCGGAGATAATAATAGATGAGAATTACAAGATTTAGAAATCGTTCAGGACTCAATATATACAGTGTGCCGGAAGTCTGCTTTCGTGTGACACTGCTTGTCTCCTTGTTCCTTTTTTGTTCTGCTTTCGCTTTGCACGCACAGGCGGAAACGCAGGCGGTGGCACCGGTTGTCAAGATAGAAGATCTTGATGGGGATGGATTTAACGATGCCATGGTCGAAACCCCTTTGTTGCGGGTCATTTTTTCCAGCAAAACAGGCAGTCCATCCGTTCTTTATCTAAAGGGCAAAAGCTTCGAAGAAAACATTTACCCGCCCGCTATTCAGGAAATGGGTTACAAGCTGCCACCTGAGTCGCTCAAGCCGTTTATTGGCAATCTCAAGGGCATGCAGGAGCCTGCCGGTTTCAACATCGAGCTTGAGGAACAGGCAGTAGACAAAGTTGTGATAAGAGCGACTGCGAACACTTCGCTTCTGGCAGCTGAAAAGTCAGATGGCGAAAGTCTGACTCTGTCCAAGCGCTATACCATTCATGCTAACAGCTATCATTTTAACGTTGAGTATCTGGTTACCAACCTTAAAGATCAGCTGGTTGCTGTTGGTGACGAGCTTTCAGGCGCAATGAGCTTGACCTATGGCCCGGGCCTGTTCATGGATCCCTTCGGGCCTTCATCACTGATTGGTCTTAAGCCAGGCGCCGTCGAGGCATTCAGTGATGTGACCAAACTCAATGCAGACGGCGCAGTTGCTGGTGCCTTTAATGGCATTGGCCTGCGTGACCAGTATTTTTGCGTGCTTCTTGAGAGCGATTCTCCGATCAGAATAAACGCCAGTGCTTTTGAAGTGACTTCAGAAGATCCAAAAAGGTCGGCTCAAAGCGGCAAGGTAATTTCCTGTCTGCTGCCTTCTTTTAATCTTGGCGCAAAAGAATCACGGACCTTCAGTTTCAAGATATATGCCGGGCCGATGCTGCTCGACCATCTTTCCAGTATCAATCGTGGACACGTCTCTGAATATGGCTTTCTTAGCACTATCCTGCTGCGAATTCTACAGTTTTTCTATGGATTGCTGCCAAACTATGGACTGGCTATCATTCTGTTGACCATCGTAGTACGAATGGTTCTTTACCCGCTGACTCTCAAGCAGACCAAGTCTATGGCACAGATGCAGAAGATTCAGCCAATGGTTCAGGATCTCAAAGATCGTCACAAGGACAACCCCCAGAAATTTAATGAAGAAGTGCTTCGTCTCTATCAGAAGAACAATGTAAACCCGCTTGGTGGCTGCCTGCCATTGCTGTTACAGTTGCCTATTCTGATTGCCCTTTATAATACGATAAGAATCGCAGTTGAGCTGCGAAAGACCCCGTTTTTGTGGATTGCGGATCTTTCCAAGGGCGACCCACTTCTGATTCTGCCGATCGCGATAGCAGCCCTGATGTACTATCAGCAGGGAAAAATGTCGACCGATCCGCAGCAGCAGCAGATGATGGCTTTCATGCCGATGTTCATGTTTGTCATTACCTGGTCGCTTCCTGCCGGGTTGCTGGTTTACTGGTTTGCCAGCAGCGTTCTCGGCTTACTTCAGCAGTTACAGGCCAACCGTATATCGGCGGCCCTTTAAGGAGGAATGAACTTGACTACACGAACAATTGAAATTACAGCTAAAACAGAACAGGAAGCCCGCGATCTCGTCAATGGTGAACTTAACGAAAATGAAGTGATTTCCGCAACCGAAGTCCTTTCGGCTCCAGCCCGTGGCCTTTTTGGCTTCGTTGGCAAACAGGAATTCAAGATCCGTTTCATCATCGCTGAGAAGCCGCCAGTTCCACAAAAGCGCGAGCCCGTTGCCGCTCCACTAATACGTGACGAAGTGGCTGATAACATCGAAGAAATGCCGGCAAGGCCGCCGCGCCAGCCACGCCGAGAAAGCTCTGACAATGCGCGACCTCCCCGCCGCGAAAGCTCTGACAACACACGACCTCCCCGCCGCGATGGCAACCGCAATGTGGACGGGCGGCGTGGTCGCAGTGGCCCGCGCCACCGTGATGAAGAGAGCGAAGAGATTAATCTGCCCGAGCGCCCGAGACTGGAAGTCAGCGCCGAAATCAAGGCTCATCCCGGTTATTCGCAGATATTTGAACTGATTCGCGATGTTGCCGCTAACGTTGGGATAGAAGACCTTGCTATGATTGATTACGTTCGCGATGGCGCCTGGGTAATCGAAGCTTCTGGCGAAAATGTTTCCCAGCTCATCGGCAAGCGTGGCCGCACGCTCGACTCGTTGCAGTATCTTATGAACATTATTTTCAACAAGGGTAACGATGATCGTACCAAGCTGGTTCTCGACGTTCAGGGCTATCGCGAAAAGCGTTATCGCAACCTGATCATGCTTGCCAACCGCATGTGCCGCAAGGCACTGTCTGCCCGCAAACAGGTTGAACTCGAGCCGATGTCGACACTCGACCGCCGCACAATTCATCTTGCGCTCAAAGATCGTACTGATATCGAAACTTTTTCCAAAGGCACAGAACCAATGCGCAGAGTCGTCATTTCTCCGCTGAAAAAGCGCAAGGGCAGTCCGAACGCGAACTGGCAGCCGGTAGAAGACGATGGCGATTCAGATTTTTCAGAAGAAAAGCTTGAACGCTCCGGGTCGGTTCCGATGTTCATGGAGGAAGATGTCTAAGGTCCGAACCGATACTATTGCAGCGGTGGCGACACCGCCAGGCAGGTCGGCAATCGGTCTGATAAGGGTTAGTGGCCCGGCCACCTTCGAAGTCCTGAAAAAGATCTTTAAAACAGGGGGAAAGAAAACTTTCCCCCTGCCTCATTGTGTCTATTATGGCTCGATAATCGAGCCAGGTTCGGGGCTTACTGCCGACAAGGTGTTGGTAACAACTTTTGTTGCGCCTCATTCTTATACCGGGGAGAATCTTGTTGAAATTTCCACGCATGGCAACATGGTTGTGGTCAGCAAGGTTCTGCAGATAATTCTGCTTAACGGTGCCCGGGGTGCTGAAGCCGGTGAATTTACCCGTCGCGCTTTTCTTAATGGCAAGATGGATCTGCTGGAAGTTGAAGCGGTTTCACAACTGCTTTCAGCTGGTTCGATGAGCCAGGCCCGCCTTGCACTTAATCAGCTCGATGGTTTGCCTTCGCATTTCGTCAGTCGTGTCAGGTCGCGTCTGCTCGACCATCTGGTGCAGCTTGAGGCAAGTCTTAATTTCCCTGAAGACGCCATCGAAGCAATAGATGAACACCTTCTTGCCCGAGATCTCAAAAAGATTCTTGCAGAACTTCAAATATTTGCAGACAACGCGCGCAATGGCAGCATGGTGGCGGGTGGTCTCAAAGTCGCGCTGCTGGGGCGCCCAAACTCTGGCAAATCAAGCATAATGAATTACATGCTTGGGCGAGAACGCGCCATAGTAACCGAAGTAGCCGGCACTACCCGTGATACTCTCGAAGAAAGCCTGATGATAGGGAATTATTCAATCAAGCTGATTGATACTGCCGGCCTGCGTGAGCCCGGTGATCGTATCGAGGCGATAGGCATAGAGCGTACACGCCGGGCTGTTGATGAAGCATTTGCTCTGATCGGGGTCTTTGACGGAGCTGATTCTCCAGATGGCGATGACAGACTGGTAATGGCAGAGCTTGAACGCGCCGGCAAACCTTTTCTGGTTGTACGTAACAAGGCTGATCTTGCTCAGCGTCTTCCCGACGCTTTTTTCGAGGGAAAGCAGCAAATTGTCGTATCTGCGCTGAAGGGATATGGTCTCGATCAGCTGGTTGCAGATCTACGCCGGGTTATCGAGGAAAGTGGACTTGCTGAATATGAAGATCTTGTTCTTCTTGGTGCCCAGCAATCAACAGCGCTTGAGAAGGCTCTGACAGCGCTTGCAAGAGCCAGCGCTGGCGCCGGTCAGATGTATCAGGATATGCTCGCCATCGATCTCGAAGAGGCTGTTCGCGAACTCGGCCGGGTGAACGGCGAAACGGTCGATGTGAATACGCTTGATCTAGTTTTTGAGCGCTTCTGTATTGGCAAATAAATGAAAGAAATTAAGCATCATCAGGTAATAGTCGTAGGAGCCGGGCATGCTGGCTGTGAAGCTGCTCTTGCCAGTGCTCGCCTTGGTGCCGATACACTGCTGCTGACTATGAACCTGTCGACGATCGCGTTGATGCCATGTAACCCCAGCATCGGCGGGCCGGGAAAAGGCCATCTGGTCAGAGAGATCGGCGTGCTTGGCGGCGAAATGGCAGCTTGCATCGATGAAACCTGTATCCAGATGAAATGGTTGAACACTTCAAAAGGGCCGGCGGTTCGTTCTCGTCGGGCGCAGGCAGACAAGTATCTTTATCGGCAGCGTATGACTCAGACGCTTTTTAATTCGCCAAACCTGACATTACGCCAGGGGCATGTCACCGAAATACTTGTTAGAAACGGTTGTGTCGCCGGGGTAAAACTGGAAACCGGTTTGCAGTTCGAATGTGACCGACTGGTAGTAACCTCTGGCACTTATCTCAACAGCCGTATCATTCTCGGACGGGAGACCTGGCCCGGCGGCCCGCAAAATCAGAGTCCGGCCATTGGACTTTCTGACTCTCTCGAGAAATATGGCGTGCCGTTGCGCCGGCTGCAAACAGCTACTCCACCACGTGTGCTGAAAAGCTCGGTAGATTTTACAAAACTTGCTGAACTGCCCGGAGACCCTGATGCCGGCGGTTTTCTCTGGGAGAACAGACTTCGTCGCTACGATCGACAGATATCCTGTTTTCTCGCTTTTGCCGATGCAGAATCGGTGGAGGCAGTGCGGCGCAATCTCAGCGAAAGTCCGTTAATGCTCGGGAACATCACGAATGTTGGTCCCAAGCACTGCCCCTCGATTGATCGTAAGATCATGCGTTTTCCAGATCAGCTTAAACACCAGATTTTTGTTGAGCCAGAAGGCTGGGAGTCACAGGAACTCTATCTGCAGGGGCTAACCACCGGTATGCCCCCTGCCGCACAGAGAGAAATCGTGAGAAGCGTCAAGGGCCTAGAAAATGCTGTGATAATGCGTTACGGCTACGCCATAGAATATGACGCCCTTGCACCGGGACTGATTCGCAAGACCATGGAAAGCCGCGCCCTGAAAGGGCTATATACTGCCGGTCAGCTCAACGGTACATCTGGTTACGAAGAAGCCGCCGCTCAGGGGCTTATTGCCGGCATCAATGCGGCATTGTCAATCAAGGGCCGTTCTCCTTACTGGCCCTCGCGTACAAGCAGTTATATGGGTGTGCTGGTTGATGACCTCTCAATATGGCAAAAGCCCGAGCCTTACCGAATTACACCCGGTCATGCCGAGTTCAGGCTGACACTGCGCGACGATTCAGCTGAACGTCGCCTTATGCGTGAGGGCTACGGCATAGGACTTGTCGATGAAGAGCGCTTCAGAAAGATAAATGAATGGACAACCCGCATCGAAGATGAACTGGCCAGTCTCGATGGCCTGAGCCTGTTCCCGAGCGGAGAAATGCGCGAAAAACTGGTTTCTTCAGGAACCGGCGATCTGAAAAAGCGTGTTTCAGCCTGTGAAATACTGCAACGGCCGGGAATTTCGTATCAGGATGTTAGAAATCTGCTGGGAGAAGAGAAGAAAGAGTGGCTTTCGGCAGCTGATGAGATATACAGTCTTGAAACTGAGATAAAATACCGTGGCTATTTTGAGCGTGAGTCCGAAAAGATAGCCCGGACAAAATTTCTAGAAAGCATTCGCTTGCCTCTTTCTGTAGTCGACACACGAGTTTCTTCGCTGGCACCGCATATTGCAGAGCTTCTGCTGTCAGATCAGTTTGACGATCTCAACCAGCTGGTAAGAAAAAATTGCCTTTCACGTTCAGAACTTGCTATTCTATTTACAGTACTTCGGCAAGATTCAGAAGAGGCGGTCGGCGACCCCGAGGTGTTAAATGATTAACAAGAAAAGGCAGGAACTGATAATTCAGAATCTGCGCTCGATTTCTTCAGAAGTTCGTATGAAATCAATCGAGCAGCTTTTGCAGATTCCAAACATGCCTGTGCCTGAAAAGATCAAGCATCTGCAGGTTGTGATCAATGATTCAGAACCAGAAGTCAGCAATATGGCTGCCCAAGCTGTTGCAAGTCTTTCTGGCCAGTCCATACCCGCTCCCGAAGACAGAGGAAATACTTCTTCTCCCGAAATTTCACTGCCCCCGGCAGAACCCGAGGTTCCAGTCGCGCCTGTCGCAGAAGAAAATATTCCGGCAGATTTTGGCGCGCCGTCATCTTCACCACAAGATTTTTCAGAATCTACGCTGCCTTCGATAGAGCCTGAAATTGCTGTTCAAGCTCCAATTCTGCCATCGGCCGCACCGACCACCGATTTGCCGACCGCACCTGCTGCCGCAGTTTCGCCGCCAGTTTTCGTCGCACCTCCTCCGCCGCCTTTACAGCCGCCACCACCTCCGCAACCGCCGCTGCAGCCACCGCAACCTCTGGCTTCATCAGATATTCCGTCAGATTCTGACGCTGAAGTTTTTGTCGATGACCCGCCAGATCCGTCTCTGCCAAACCTGGCAAAGATAACCCAGATTCCAGATATGCTTGCGCATATTCATGAGTTGGCCTGCAACCGGCCGTCCGGCCATGCGACTCAGCTTTTGACCATGGCGCGCAGTGGTATTGAAGAGGTTGCTTTAACGGCTTTGCAGGCTTTGTTAAATCTCAAGGATTATCGTGTCGCGCCTGAGATTCTAAAAATGCTGGGAGAAGACCAATATTCTTCGCAGCGCCGTTTTTTGATGCTCAAAATAATAATGGAGAGCAACCGGTCGATGCACGTTTCTTCTCTTGAACAGATACTGATGAGAGAAAAGGACGTAATCGTAAAATCTGGTCTGGTGAAAGTCTATGCCAGAAGCAGTGGCACGGCAGGCGTGGCGACTCTTATCGCCTGTCTCCAGGATCAGGATGCCAGGGTTCGCGCCAATACTGTCGAAGTTATAGAAGAGCAGAATATCAAGGGTTGCGAGCAGAAAATCATCCAGCTGCTACAGGATCCCGAAAATCGCGTCAAGGTGAACGCGGCAAAATACCTGGTCAAGAATGGCTATCAGCAGGCTTTCATGACTTTGCGCAGCATGCTGGTTTCTTCTGAAGTCTGGTTGCGCGACAGCGTTATCTTTGCGCTGGGCGAAATTGGTGATCAAGCGTCTTTGACTCTGCTCAAGGCCGCGCTGAAAGATCCTAACCAGGGCATCAGATTGAGTGTTCTCAAGGCCCTGGCCAGAATCAACAACAACACCGCCCGCCAGGTTCTCAAAGCTGCCTGTGGTGATCCAGATCCTGTTGTGGCGCAGGTTGCCAACAGTCTTTTTGAGAAACTAAAAAATACCCCGATACGAGAAGACATACGTTACGTGCCGAATGCAGCATTCGGCGCGGCTCCGTCGCAGCCAGCGCAGCCAGCTGCACCGCCAGTCCAGCCATCACCCTCTAATTTTTCGCAATCTCCGGTAATGCCTGCCATGGCTGACTTGCAGCCGACTCCGCCGGTGGCCCCGCCACAGGTGGCTGAGCCAGTTCCTGCTCCTCCGCCGCCAGCCATGCCCGAACCTGTCGCCCCGCCACTTCCATCTGCTCCAGCATTTTCTGCACCTCCGCCGCCTCAAATGCCGCCGCAGCCGATGACGCCGCTGGCTCCGCCCGCTCCGGTTGCCACGCCGCCACAGCCTGCGGCACCGGGTTTGCCACCCGTTCCGTCATCGCCGCCGCCAAGGCCTTCGATACCGGGTATGCCGAATTTTTCCAAGCCTCGTTCCGCCGACCTTTATGTGAAGCTCTGCTCTGACAACGTCGAAGAGCAAAGGGCTGGTTCGCGTGATATCGCTTTTATTCTGGGTGATGACCAGATGATTCTGCTGAATAAGGCTGTTTTACTGGCAGACGAGAGCATCAGAATCAATGCCGTCAAAATTCTGTCACGCAAGAAGACCCCTGATGCGAAAGCACTTCTCGAAAAGCTTACCTCAGACCCGAACGAAACCGTTCGCTCGATGGCTGAAAAAGCTCTGGTCATGATGAAGTGACGCCAGATTTTCAGGTTATTGTCGTCGGTGCCGGCCATGCCGGTTGTGAAGCTGCGCTCGCCTGTGCCCGCGCCGGCGTTTCTACCCTGCTGCTCACCATCAATCTCGATACCGTGGCGGCCATGCCGTGTAACCCCTCTGTCGGCGGCCAGGGAAAAGGCCAGCTCGTGCGCGAGATCGATGCGCTTGGTGGCGAAATGTCTGTTGTCGCCGATGAAACCAGTATCCAGCGTCGGCGTTTGAATACCCGCAAGGGTATTGCCGTGCAGGCAAACCGTTTTCAGTCCGACAAGGAAGCATATAGCCGGCGCATGTTGCAGTCGGTTCTCGAGCAGCCCGGTCTGGCAATCCTGCAGGCAATGGTCGCCGAGTTGTATTTCGACAACAATCGACTGGCCGGAGTAAAAACTCTTGCCGGCGAGATCTGGCGGGCAAAGGCTGTAATTCTGACTCCCGGCACTTTTTTACGCGGTCTGATTCATATCGGCGAGGTGAATTTCAGTGCTGGTCGTGCCGGAGAACCGGCTGCGGTCGAACTTGGCCAGGCACTTGTCGAGGTTGGTCTGCCGATAATGCGCTTCAAAACCGGCACGCCGCCGCGTGTAGATGCTGCCAGTATAGATTTTTCAAACCTCGAGCGCCAGGAACACGAAGACGATACCCCACCTTTTTCGCTGTGGTCTGACTCAGATATGAGCCTGCCATGTCGCCCCTGCTTTATCACCAGAACCACTGCCGAAACGCATCGGGTAATCAAAGAAAATTTCGGCCGGTCGGCGCTTATCGCCGGGCGTATAACCGGCACCGGCGCGCGCTATTGTCCTTCTATTGAAGACAAGCTCAACAAGTTTCCCGACAAGGAAACGCATAAGGTTTTTCTTGAACCAGAAGGTGCCAGTTCGCACGAATACTATCTACAGGGCTTGTCTACCAGCCTGCCTGAAGAGGTGCAGGAGATATATGTCAAAACCCTGCCGGGCCTTGAGAACGTCCGCATTACCAGGCCAGGATATGGCATCGAATATGATATCGTCGATCCGCTCGACCTTTACCCGACTCTGATGTCGAAGTCGATCGAAAATCTATTCCTGGCCGGCCAGATAAATGGCACTTCCGGCTACGAAGAGGCGGCTGCGCAGGGCATTCTCGCCGGTGTTAACGCGGCAGCAGTCGTGCGCAACCAGTCACCGCTCACTCTCGATGCCAACAGTTCCTATCTTGGCCTGATGGTTCAAGAAATAACGACTCTTGGCATAACCGAACCATACCGGATTTTTACTTCGCGCTCGCCATTCCGACTTAATTTGCGGATGAGTAATGCCGAAGAGCGTCTTTCGGAAATCGCCTTCCGGCATGGCATTCTTTCGCAAGTTCGCTATGCCAGAGTTGATGCGCGGCAAAAGAAACTGGCCGGGCTTGAACAGAAGCTTCAGGCATATTCTGCGACTGCCGCTGCTTATCGAGAAGTTCTTCCCGCATGGTGTCTGCCGATACCGGCCGGTAATGTGACGGCAGCACAGCTGCTACGGCATCCAGAAGCCGAACTGGCCATGTTCACGCCTCTGTTCCCAGAAATAGCAGAGCTTGACCGTCTAGCTGTTCTCGAGATCGAAGCAAGAATCAAATACGCTGGTTACTTTGCTCAGCAGCACAAAGAATTCGAGCTTATCGAATCAATGCGCGCCATCAGTATCGACGAGAGTTTCTTTGACGAGATTCCTGATGCAGTTTGCAAAGAGGCACGCATGAAGATTATGGCGGTCAGGCCGGCAACCGTTGAAGCGCTGGCCTCCATCCCCGGAGTTCGTGCTTCTGACCTGACCCTGATTTTATTGACACTGCGCCGTCGGCAGCGCAACAGGGAACTCCACCGATGAACGACGTCCGTATTTTAAGCGTTGTTGAGCCCTATGTTCAAAAGCTTGGGCTGCCTCTCGACCGCCAACAGCTCGAACAGCTGGAACTGCTTTCCTGTCTGATGCGTCAGGATCCTCTATACAAGAGTGTGTCAAAAATCTCTGACCCTGAAGAGGTTGCAGTAAAACACTTCCTGGATAGCCTGATTCCGCTTGCTCTTGCTCCAGCTGTCTGGCGGGCCGCGACTATTATAGATCTCGGCACCGGTGGCGGTTTCCCCTGCCTGCCGCTGGCGATTGCACTGCCCAAAAGCACATTTATTGCTGTAGACTCGCGCCAGAAGTCAGTGGATTTTGTCGCCAGAATGGCTGAAAAGGCTGGTATAAAAAATGTTAAGACCCGTCATGCCCGCATTGAAGATCTTGGTCGCGACAAAGCTTTTCGGGAGCGTTACGACCTCGTGGTCTGCCGTGCCCTGTCGGCTGTACGCATTCTTGTCGAATATACCTTGCCGCTGCTGAAAAACGGTGGGCAGGCTTTTTATTACAAGGGGCCAAAGCTGGAACAGGAGATGTTGGAAGCGGCCAATGCTTTTTGCGTATTTGGCGTTGCCGATTCAGATATTGAACTGCTTTCGCTTATGCCGCCAGAAGTGCCATATGAGCGCAATTTTGTGCGCATTTTGAAACGCCATTCGTCACCGGCCGCCTACCCGCGTAAGGCTGGTCTACCAGCTTCCCGGCCTTTGTAGCGACATCTCTGCCATACTGGTTGATAGAGCGAGCTTTCGGCACGAATTGTTACAGCAGGCTTTTATCAAAAAGCGCGCAGAGATGTACCGCTGTAGCGGCGGCAGGTTGTTTATAAATATTGACTCAGACCGGTATATCTGCTATACTCTTCAAACTTATTTCAATTCTGGAGGAAGTCAAATGGGTGCCTGTCCAAAAAATAGAATTTCAAAACTCAGAGGTCGCAAAAGAAGAACGCATTACAAAGCGGCTCCAGTGGCTCTTGCCAAGTGCGCGCAGTGCTTCGAATCCAAGCGCCCCCATCACGTATGCCCGGCATGTGGCTATTACGGCAAAAAGGTTAAAGTTCTCGACGTCGAAAAAGATTGATACCGGAAACAAAATAGCGAATGAAAATCGCCGTTGATGTCATGGGCGGAGATTACGCCCCGCAGGAACTGGTATCAGGAGCACGATCGTATCTTGAGTCAGGCGGTAGCGCCGAACTGATATTGGTCGGAAGAGAGTCCGCCATTCGCGAAATTATGCCGCAGCTCCCGAAAGGCTGCGAAATCTTTGATACACCAGATTTCGTAGAAATGGGAGAAGCGCCAATGCAGGCTCTTCGCAAGAAGAAAAACGCCTCTATCGCGGTGGCGGCTCGTCTTGTACATGAAGGTAAGGCTGACGCCCTCCTGTCTGCCGGTAGCACTGGCGCCCAGATGGCTGCGTCCTTTCTCGAAATTGGAAGGATCCCGGGGGTGGAGCGTCCTGCCATCGCTGTCATGTTGCCTTCTCCGCAAGACCATGGCGTGCTGCTCCTTGACGTTGGCGCCAACGTAGATTGTCGCGCCAATCATCTCTTTCAGTTCGCCCAGATGGGCTCAACCTATTATGAGCGTGTCTGCGGCATCAAACGGCCAAAAGTCGGCATATTGAGCATCGGTGAAGAAGCATCGAAAGGCAATGAGCTGACCAAACAAGTATATGACTCTCTGAAAGAGAGTTCTCTCAATTTTATTGGAAATGTTGAAGCCGACCATCTTTATTACGGCAAGGCACACGTGGTTGTCTGTGACGGGTTTGTCGGCAATGTGATTCTCAAGGCGAGCGAAAGTCTGTCAGAACTGATTCAGGGGCAGCTGTTTAAATCAGCCAAGGCTGCTTCTATCGCACCTGAGCAGTTGTTGCAGCTTAAAGCCGGGCTGAAAAAATTTAGCCCCGACGCCCCTGAATACAGTGCCGCTCCGCTACTTGGCATAGATGGCGTTTCTGTCGTCTGCCACGGCAAGTCAAAGGCTTCGGTGATTGCCAACGCTTTGACGCTGGCGACTAACTATGCTTCCACCGGTGTTGTTGGTATCATTCACAGTCAGGTTGAGCAAGAGGGCATGTCAGGCGAAGACGTGCCACAAAAAACGGCGGGCTGAGGTCTGACTGCTGTTTTAGCCGGCTGATTGTTTTAAGGGAGATCGTCGCTAAGGTGTTCGAACCCTCGACAAATTTCGGCTGCAGAAAGCTGTTTGAACAGGAGGCAAGTGATATGAGAGCACTGTTGTTTCCAGGGCAGGGGTCGCAAAAAATTGGCATGGCAAAGGCCATGGTCGAAAAATATCCCTGGGCTGCTGAAATGGCTGAAAAAGCTGATGCTCTGCTTGAGCGTCCAATCTCTCAAATTTGTTTCAATGGCCCCGAAGAAGAACTTAAAAAGACCATCAATACTCAGCCTGCCATTTTTCTGGCTTCGGCGATGCTTACCGAATGGTTACGTCAGAATAGATATGAATACGCGGTAACAGCTGGCCACAGTCTAGGCGAATACAATGCCCTTTTTGCCGCCGGTGTTGCCTCTTTTGACGATCTGATAAGGGTTGTCGCTGTTCGTGCGCACGCCATGGAAAAGGCCTGCCCGGCCGGAACTGGCGCCATGAGCGCTGTTTTGATGCTCGATCGCTGCGAAGTTGAACGCGTCTGCCAGGAAGCTTCGGCCGAAGGTGTCTGCGTTGTTGCAAATTTTAACTGTCCTGGCCAGGTTGTTATTTCAGGCTTGGCGGCCGCTGTTAAAAAGGCTGGCGAACTGGCCCTGAGCAAGGGGGCCCGCAAGGTCACGCCGCTCGAAGTTTCTGGCCCGTTCCATTCACCCTTGATGCAGAGTGCCAGAGATGAGCTGGCAACAGCGCTTGCCGATGTCAGGTTTGTCGATGCCAGAGTCCCTGTTTATTGTAATATTGACGGTCTGCCGACTACTTCGGCGATTGAACTTAAAAATAAGCTTTTGCAGCAGATTACCGGCTCGGTTCGCTATGAAGACGCTGTTTTAAATATGATCAAACATGGCGTGAGCGAGTTCGTCGAAGCCGGTCCTGGCAAGGTTCTTGCCGGTTTGAACAAAAAAATAGCTGCCAGTGTGCCAACCCAGTTTGCTTCAGACCCGCAAAGCCTTTGCGCTCTTCTGCAGGCTACAATGGCCGGCGAATTTTAAGCTTGACAAACAGGGTTAAAAGCAGTACAAAACAGGCTCCTGCATTTAATAAACAAACTATGAGGTAGGCATGAACAGTCCAGTTATTAACACAAGCGAAATGCCGGCAGCTGTTGTAACCGGCTCTGCCCGTGGCATAGGCTTGGAAATTGTCCGCACGCTATGCGAAAGCGGCTATCGGGTGATGCTTTCTGATATCAATGAAGCCGGCCTTGCAACCGCAACAAAAGAGTTGACTGATGCCGGCATGACCGTGGCGTCTTGTGTTGCCGACGTTTCAAAGGCGGAAGATGCTGACAAGCTTACCAACGCCACTCTTGAGGCTTTCGGGCGAATAGATCTTCTGGTTAACAATGCCGGAATTACCCGTGATGGTCTTATTATGCGCATGGATGAAGCCTCCTGGGATCTCGTCCTCAAGATAAATCTCAAGGGTGCGTTTCTTATGTCCAAAGCAGTTGTTCGCCCGATGCTCAAACAGAAAATGGGCGCGATCGTTAATATTTCTTCGGTTATCGGTCTCATGGGCAACGCCGGTCAGGCCAATTATGCCGCCAGCAAGGCCGGTCTTATTGGTTTCACCAAGAGTTTCGCCAAGGAATTCGGCCGCAAGGGAATCAGGGCCAATGCAATTGCCCCGGGCTTTATCAGTTCTGATATGACTGCCGTTTTGCCTGAAAAGGTTAAAGAGCAGATGCTGGCCCAGATTCCGATGAATACTTTCGGAAATCCCCGCGACGTTGCTAACGCCGTGGTTTTTCTTGCCTCAGACAAGGCGTCGTACATTACAGGACAGGTGCTGACCGTTGATGGCGGTATGGTGATGTCCTAATCGGTTTTTAAATTCTCAGGAGGAATTTTATAATGAGTAACTATTTTGAAGAAATCAAAAGAATCGTAGTAGACAAGCTCCAGGTTGATGAAAAACAGGTCGTTCTTGAAGCCAGCTTTATCGAAGATCTTGGCGCTGACAGCCTTGATACCGTTGAACTGGTCATGGATCTCGAAGAACACTTCGAAATCGAAATTCCAGATGAAGATGCTGAAAAGCTTAGAACTGTTAAAGACGCAGTAGATTACATTACCGCTAAAAAAGGCGCTTAATACCAGTCTCTGAAGCCTGTTTGGTTTTACCAGACAGGTTTTGTCTGCTTTGGAGCCCAAGGTGAAAATACTTCCACGCCTAAAAATTGCTCATCTTCAGCCAAAATATCCCCTGATTCAGGGGGGCATGGCCATCAGGGTTTCTACCGGCAAGCTGGCAGGTTCTGTCGCCCGTGAGGGCGGAATCGGGCTTATCGCTGGCTCCGGTATGGAACTCGATGAAGTGCGCGACGAGATCGCAATTGCCAGAAGTATTGCCAACGGTGGCATCGTCGGAATCAATACCATGGTGGCAGCCTCGAAGTTTCGTGCTGTCATGGAAACAGCCGCCAAAGCCGGCATAGATATGCTGGTTGCCGGTGCCGGCTTTTCACGTGATATCTTTGATATCGGCCGTGATTACGGTATTCCTGTTGTTCCTATTGTTTCAGGCGACCGCGTCGCTGTTCTATCAGAGAAGCTTGGCGCTGCCGCGGTTGTTGTCGAAGGCTGTGAAGCCGGTGGCCATCTTGGTACCGACCGCCTGGCCAGAGACATCTTCCCTGAGGTGAAGGGGGCGGTGAATATTCCAGTTCTTCTTGCCGGCGGCGTGATCGACCAGAACGATATTATCGAAGCATTTAACACCACGAAAGCTGACGGAGTCCAGGTCGGAACCCGTTTTGCCGCCAGCTTTGAGGCGAATGTCACGAAGCCTTTTCATGATACCTATCTGAAGGCTGAACAAGGCGATGTCTTCAGAATCATGAGCCCGGTCGGTCTCTGGGGTAATGCTCTGGCTACTCCATTCAGCGACAAGGTACAGCGCGGCGAGGTGCAACAGCTGACATGCGTTAACTGTCTCAAGAAATGCTCGCAACGGTTTTGTATTATTCAGGCTTTGATCGAGGCCCGTGCTGGTAACCTCGAAAAGGGTCTGGTTTTTGCCGGTGAACATGTTTTTCGCATAAAAGAAATAATGTCGGTAAAAGATATCTTTAAGATGTTCTTTGCCGGCCTCGATTATCGCGACTGACAACGGATTGTCACCATGCTTATGCTGCCGGGCGAATTATAATGGCATTGGGCATAAAATACTGGTACAAGCCTTATTGATTTATTAGAACACTTTTCACAGTATTCAGGAGGACCGCATAAATGAAACGCGTTTTTGTCACAGGACTGGGGGTTGTTTCCCCGATCGGCATCGGTGTCGACAACTTCACTCAAGGCCTCAGGCTGGGTAAAAACGGAATAGGTCCGATTGCAGGTTTCGACGCTTCGAGACACAGCGTACAGATTGCTGGCGAGATCAAGGATTTCAACCCTGAAGATTTCATGCAGAATAAAAAAGAGATTCGTCGCCACGACCGCTATTCGCAGTTTGCCATGTCGGCTGCTGCCATGGCAGTTGAGCAGGCCGGTCTCAAAGATAAGAATTTTGATCCATTCAGGGTTGGTGTAACTGTTTCTACCGGTATTGGCGGAATACATACTTTTGAAGGTGAATACGATACCTGTCTGGCCAATGGCCCGAGTCGTGTCAGCCCGTTTCTTGTTCCCATGATGATCTGTAACATTTCAGCCGGATGTATCGCCATGGAATATGGCTTTAATGGCCCGAACTACTGTGTCGTCTCTGCCTGCGCCTCTGGTCTACATGGAATCGGCGAAGCGTTTCTCAAGATAGTTCACGACGAATGCGATATCATGGTCTGCGGTGGTGCCGAATCGGCGATAACTCCGCTTACAGTTGCCGGCTTTGCCAAAATGAAGGCGCTGTCGACGCGGAATGACGCTCCAGAAAGAGCTTCCCGCCCTTTCGACAGAGATCGTGACGGATTCGTAATGGGCGAAGGCGCCGGTGTTCTGGTTATTGAAAGTGAAGAAAGTGCCCGCCGTCGCGGAGCCACGATTCTGGCTGAGATCAGGGGATATGGCGCCACGGCCGATGCTTATCATCTAACCGCTCCACACCCGGAGGGCGAAGGTGGCTTTCGCGCCATGATGAAGGCGATTAATTTCAGCAATTTCCCTCTTGACCGGGTAAATTATATCAATGCCCACGGCACCAGCACCCCGATCGGCGACATGGCCGAAATGAAAGCTGTCAGAAGAGTTTTTGGCGACAAGATTGGCACTGTAACCGTCAACGCAACAAAATCGATGATTGGTCATCTGCTTGGCGCTGCCGGAGCCGTTGGCTCGGTCGCCACAATAGTGCAGATGTGCAACGGATTCGTTCACCCGACGTTGAATCTTGAGAATCCTGACGAAGATCTCAAAGATATCGACTTTGCGCCGCTGGTTGCCAAAAACAAGCAGATTGACGGCGGTATAGTTAATTCGTTTGGTTTTGGTGGACAGAACGCCAGCGTCCTGTTCTGCCGGGCCGAATAGAAGTCATTGTACAGAAAAGACTGCCGAATAAAACGGCAGTCTTTTTTTTTGTGTGTTAATGTAATATTTGAATATTTTTCTCAGTGTGATTATGAAAGCGTTTGCATAAACCAGTTCAGTACTAGTATAATTTTAGTGTGAAAGGGTTGTGGGTTATTTCAGATTAAAGGAGAGGCTCATAATGGAAATACTAAGAGTCGCATCATCGTCGAATCCTAAGTCAGTCGCAGGAGCCATTGCCGCGGTTCTCGAACAGGACAAGCAGGTTGAACTGCTGGCTGTTGGAGCGGGCGCAGTGAACCAGGCGGTAAAATCAATTGCCGTAACCAGAGGGTACGTTGCCCCCAAAGGGATTGAACTGTTAACGATGATAGCTTTTGCAAAAATCGAGATTGATGGAAACGAAAAAACCGCTATCAAATTTCTTGTCGAAGCTCGCTGAATTTGACTTCGCCCTGATATCTAGTTCTCTTTGCTACACTGGCAGCAGAGTTTTGCTGGCGGTCGTTTTTTTGTGTCTAATGGTCAGCACGTCTCTATGGGCACAAGATGCTGCCGTGGCGAGAACCTACAAGCTGCAGCAGCGTCTTATCAACAACCCGCGTGATGTCGAAGCACATCTTCAGCTGGCGATGGAATATAGCCTGGCCAATAATTTTGTTAAGGCTGTCGAGACCTATTTTGTGCTGTTGCGCATCGATCCTGACAACTTTCATGCCTACAACAATCTGGGCATTCTCTATCGCAAGAGCGGGCAGTTTCGCGACAGTATTCACTGTTATCAGCAGGCTGCCAGAATAAACCCTGATTCTTACTGGGTGCCCTATAATATGGGTCTGTGTTACGAGGCCATGGGCCGCATGCAGGAAGCCCGCGAAAGTTATGGGCGTGCTCTGTCGCTTAATCCGTCGTTTACCCAGGCTCTCGAACGCCTGCGTGTCCTTTCTGGCAGCGGAACAGAGGCGGTGGTTCCAGCATTGCCGGGGTTGGCCGATTCACAGATATATCTCGTAGATTCCGAGACCGGTCAGCCGCGAATTTATTCGCAGTCAGAACCTTCGTCTGCCCCGCCAGCCAAACCTGAACCGGCCAGACCTGCCACGACAAAAAAGCCTGACGCAGAACCTGAAAAGATCTCAGAACAAGTGGTCGAGCGCATCAAAAGAGAAAAAGAGGCACGCAGACAATACCGCACTGCGCGAAAAGGCCCGGCTGCCGCGATTTTTAATCAGGCAATGGATGCTCTCGATTCAGGCAATATCGAAAAAGCGATCGAGTATTATGTCAGTTGCATAATTACCGAGCGCGATCTCCTGGCCGAACCTGACAACGGGCTGATCAGGCGCGGTCTAGAGCATCTCAAAGAGCGCCCGAATCGCATGACTGACGGCATCTTTTACCGTGGTCTGCTGATTTTTATTTCAGGCAATCTCGAGCTTGCCGTACCAGACATGCAGACTTTTCTGGAAGCAAGCCGTAATAGTAAAGATGCTAACCAGCTTTATGTGGGCGAGGCCACCAGGATAATCGAGCGTCATGCGGCCGAAAAAGCAGAACTCGAAGCCAGGGAAAAGGAGCGAGAAGCAATGCTGCTGGCCGCTCAGACGGCTTCTTCCAGTGAAGTTCCCGAGCCCGAACAGCCACGGGCAAGCGATTTTGCGCTCAAGCGCATGAGTATAGATCAGATAATCGATGAAGCAGATCGACTTAGCCGTGAAAGCAGGGTTCAGGATGCCATAGCAGTTCTTGAGACCGGTCTGCAAAGTGCGCCTGATGATCTGCGCCTGCTGATTAAGAGCGCCAATGCTTATACCGACATGTTGTTACTAAAAGGTGATCAGGAAGCCGGTAAAATGGCTTTGCAGCGCTTTGAGACGGTTTTCCAGAAGGCACCTGAAAATTCACGTGAATGGGCAATTGCCAAAGAAATGATTCAGGAACTAAAAGGGCGTGTTCGCTGATCACCAGCGCAGAGTGTAGCCCGCCTGCAGTTGTTCGTCCCAACCGTAATCCCGGTATGTGCGCAAGTTTTTGTAATAGACGAATTCAAGCGTCCAGGTTGTAGTCGGCTGTACCCTGATTCCCATTACCAGATCCATGGTGTCTTTGTCGTCGCCACCAAGAATTTCGCCAGCCAGCTCACTGATCAGCGAAACGTGTTCCAGCGCCTCATAGCTCATTCCCATACGATAAAGAAATCGGTTGTCATCGCTTTCTGAATCGATAACTGCTCCCAGCTCGAGGTTGGCAGTTGCACGATCAGTTTCACTTGTCGTTACGCAGCCGAAAAGCTTGAGTTCATCACTGTTCTTTGAGCCGGCCGGCAACATATTGGCCGGATTGCCTGTGGTGATAGACGTCATAGCGCCGTAGGCAAAGCGGTAATAGCTTTTATCTGGCAGATAGGTTGCTTTCCATCCCAGGCGCATGTTTCCCAGTCCGGTGTTGTTGCGGGCATAACCTCCGAATGTTCTGGTTGCATTAAGATCCCAGTCGTGAATCGGTACTGTAATAGCCCATTCTGCCCATTTACCCACCCAGGTTAGCGACGATTCAAAAGTTGACACAGAACCGCTTTCGCTTGAATGCAGACCGGTGCCACGGCTGGAAGTCAGCTCATGGTGCTTGTATCTTGAACTTAGTATCAACTGCTCAGGTTCAAACAGATCGGCGGTATTGCCGACAAAGAAACCACCCATGCCATCGCTGTTGATAGCGTTACGAGGAGAAGGCTTGAGCAGGGTTCTGGCTCTGGTGATTTCGGGCGGGTTGTAGTCAGCCATTGAATAGATTTCGTAACCTGATGGGTCGAAAACCTGCGCGGTGCCGAGCGCTGGCTGTAGCAATGCGACCAGCAGCAACAGTGCGATTACGCGCCGCGACAAGTTTGAAATACTGTTATCAGAGATTCTTAACAAAGGTTTTTAACCTCTCGGCATGCGGAAATGGTTCGACGCCTTCACTCAGACCGGCGAGAAGCTTGTCGGCTTCGCTTTTGTGATTGCGGTTGCTCCGGTTCAGATAAAGCAGAACCAGAACCTGTGCCTGATAAAATTCGTGCTCACGTCGATTGGCATCGATCTGTGTCACTGCCTGAAATTCAGCCAGAGCCTTGTTAAGCTCACCTGAGAAGAGATATACCAGTCCCAAGTTGGAATGAGAATCGGCGTCTACCGGGTCTATCTCAAGCATGCGTTGCCAGATTGTTTCTGAGCGAGGCAGTATGTTGAATTCAGGATCGGCTTTGAATCTCCCTTTTATCAGTTTCCACTGTTCGAGAGCATTTTCTGCCTGGCCGCCGAGCCAGTACAGGTTGCCAAGGGCAAGATGTGCGAGCGGTTCACGTGGATGATGCAGAGTGGCTTGTGCATAAACCTCGAAGGCTGTTTTGAAGTTGCCCTGAATGGTATGGATAAAGCCAAGGTTCAAAAGAACTTCGAGGTTTTCAGGCGACATGCTGCGGGCTTTTTCCAGTTCTGTGACAGCCTCATTGACAAAACCTTTTTCGGCCTGTGTCAGGGCTGATCTTATAAGGTCATCAGCCTTGTCTGCCGGCCGCGTTGCCGCTTTTTCAGTCGTTTTCAGAGAGTATTTCTGTACTTTCATTTCAGGTGGCAGTGAGTATTTATTACTGTGCGCACCAAATCCCTGAAGTTTTCTGACCATCCACTGCTTTTCCCGGCTGGTCATTGTCTGAGCGGTGACTTCGCGGCGCAGTGGCGCCACCGGGGTCGGTGTCGAAATCTTACCGAATTTTTCGAGCTGACTCAGTACCCATGCCTTGTCATCGACGGTCATGGTGCTCTTGCCATATTCGGCAGCAGCCGTCGCGTCTATGGCCAGGGGCTTGAATTCGCGTGTTTCATCACCGCCGCGCGCCTTCTTTACCATCTGTTGCTTAACTTCAAGTGCGTCTTCTACTGACGGGAACTGTGACGGCGCCATCATTCTGGTTATTTCCCAGATCTTTTTGCGGGCGTGGCGGCGAATCGAAGAATCGGCAGGAGCTTTTGCATAGAGGGTTTCGTAGATGTCACGTGCCGGTCTTAGTCGGTTCAGTCTGATTCTGGCCATGCCAAGCAGCGCCATGCTTTTATAAAAATTGGGTTTAAGGCGTAAAGCTGCCAGAGCATGGCTTTCGGCCGATTCGAACTTTTGTTCTTCGTAGGCAATGAGGCCGAGATAGTATCTCGGTTCCGGGTCTTTTTCGCTCAGAGCCTGAGCTCTGGTAAAATATTCGCGCGCTCTGGCCGGTCGGCCGAGTTTATGATGCATCTTGCCGATATTCAGCTGTAACGGAAAGTAGTCGGGCTTGAGCTTTTCGGCTCGTTCCCATGAGCTGAGAGCCGGCACGTTGAGGCCGGCGGCGGCATACATTTCGCCGAGTTCAAAATGAGGTTCAAAGCGCTCAGGAGCTAGACGCTGGCACTCAAGGTATTTTTCCTTGGCGTGGGTAACCAATCCTTTTGACCGGTGCTCGGCTGCTTCGGCCATCAGGCGTTCGATCGGGGCCGGGGATTTGATGTGTGGCACCGGCAACTCATCATTGCGTTCGTGTGCCAGTTTCAGGCGGGCATGCAGGTCGGTTACCACTCTGCCGAGAACTGACTTGCCGTCGAGTTTGCCGCGCAGAACTTCTAAGGTCGAAATGGCTTCTTCAGCCCGATCGCTGCGGGTCAGACTTATTGCCTTGAACAGCATGGCCTTATGATGTGAAGGATCAAGAGCCAGTACGCTGTTGAATGAGTCGAGCGCAGCGCTGAAGTTTTGTGCGATATAACTGGCCAGGCCGTGGTTGTAACGGGCCAGTAGATAATCAGGCTTGATCTCAAGAGCTTTATCGAACGACAGTATTGACTGCGCAACTTCGCCGGTTTTAAAGAGCACCCAGCCTTTGGTATGATGGAACTCCGCCCGCAAACTGCTCTCTGCCAGAGCCCGGTTGGCATATTCCAGTGCCTTGTCAAGTTTTTCCACCTTGCTGGCCAGCACGTAGGCGAGATTGTTCAATGCTTCGGCATGTCTCGGATTGAGATTTATGGCCTGCTCAAAACATGGTTCCGCATCGTTGATACGGCCCATTTCCATGTAGCAGTGGCCGAGAATGGCATGAATATCTGCTATGTCAGGATGCTGACTGCGCAGATAAAGCAGGCGACGTACTGCTTCAGCATAGTTGCGTGCATTTACCATGCTTTTGACTTCGCGCATTCGCTCAAATACAAGCTCAAGGCTTACTTCAGCCTTTTTGCCGCCAAGACCAGGCAGGTCCTTGACGTATTGTTCGACTTCAATGGCTTTGGCCGGCGCTCTGGCCGCCTCGAATTCCTGCGGATTATCGCGTTTGGCTATCAGATCCATGAACAGCGTAATAGTATTGATGGCTTTTTTGGCCTGAGCACTCTTGGGTGGACTATCTTTAAGAACTTGCCGCATCTGTTCGAGAGCTTCTTCAAGGTGATTCTTTTCGGCGAGCAGAATGGCACGAGTATAGCGCCCTTCGAGAAAGTCTGGCTTCAGCTCGATGGCACGATCTATATTGCTTATTGCTTCATTAGTTTCTTTCTTTTTGCCGTTGGCCAGTGCCAGTAAATAAAGCATCCTGGCGATTTCTTCCTTGAGTTTGCGAGTTTCTATTTCTGCTGCGACAGCTTCGTCACTTTTGCCGGCATCGAGAAGTTTTCCGGCGTCAGTGGCCAGGTCGCGCAGTCTGGTTTCTTTCATCAGTATGGCCTGTTCCATGGCCAGAGTGGCCTGGTGAAATACTTTCAGGTGCAGAAAACTACTGCCGAGATAAAACCAGTTCTCAGCCAGGGCAGGGTTCAGTTTTGTCGCATTTTCAAATGATTTTGCCGCACTCTTGTAGTCCTTGCGCTTGTGAGTCAATACGCCATGCATGTGATAGGCCTGTGCCAGATTGTTGCGCAATGCCGCTGTGCGTCTGGCCGTGCCCATAGCCTTGTCGTTGAGACCCTCACTGCGTTGGGCAATGAATACATCTTTGAGTTCTGCCAGCTTCTTTTCAATAGTATCGATAAGTTTTGCCGAATATTCTTCGGCTTCTTTTCCCTGATTGAGTTCGTAACTCAGACCGGCGATGTGAAAGAGAGCCCGTTCATGCTTCGGGTTAAGCGCCAGACACTTTTGCAGGGCGCCGTAAGCTTCGCGCTTTTTGCCGCTTTTAAGGCTGGCATATCCGTAAAGAAAGTGCGCCTGGGCATCGCCGCCGTTGAGTCTGGCCGCCCTTCCCAGTTTTGCGGCAGCACCGGTATAATCCTTGTCTGCGAGCAGTTTACTGCCTTCGCCAATAAGCTGCTGCGCTGTATCGAGAGTTTTCTTTTGTTTTTCGCGCTTTTCATTGCTCAGCATCTCACGGTTTCTGCCGTCTATTGAGAGGATGATCAGATCCTGCGCTCTGCGGCCGGCCGGGTGATCTTTCGGGGCATCTTTTATGATGCCGCGCCCGACATGCATGGCCTCGTCCCACTTGCCAGATGAATAGAGCGATTCCATGCGTGTAAGCGACTGCGACAGACTTTCTTCAAAGATAAAGTCCATCGTTGCCGGCAGAGTTGCCGGAAACAGCAAGATGAGCAGAATTGTTGCCTTCAGTATTCTCTGTATCATAATTCAGAAAATACATCGGCAGATGAGTTAGCTTAGCTGAGCATAAAAAAACGGCGCCTGACAGCGCCGTAAAATTATAAACGCAATAAAAGAATCGCTCAGCCCTGGGTGGAATTCTCCAGATCGATTACCGGCACTGAGTTTGATGCCGGTGCTGATTCTATAGCCGGCGCCGAATCAGAAGCCGGAGCGGAGTCTGGAGCAGAATTCGGCAGAGATTCTGTAACTGGCAAAGTCTCGCTTGCCGTGCCCGGAGTATCTGCCTCCTGCTGGGGCTCACTTTTTTCGATGATGATCCACTGATTGGCAAGTTCGCTCATGGTAAGAATGCATTGGCGATAATTCTGATAGGCGGCATCAGTTGTGAATTCATCAGTGTATATTGTGAAACGGTCGGCGTATATCAGCTTGTTATCGTTCTGGTGAATATTTGAGAAGAAGATCATGTCGGCAGATGTGTGCTGATACTGTCGTTCCCAGTTTACCCAGTTAAAATTCTCAGGCAGTTCAAACACTATAGTCTGTTGATTTTCTTCGCTGGCCCAATACTGCATGGGAAATGTGCGGCTGGCAAGGCTTGCCGAGCTGGACTGGTAATTTACCCAGAAGTTGGTAAAGGTCATTATTTTGTCAGAGGCAAGCTGGGCGGCCTCAGGTATTGTGTAATCAAGCGTCATGACTGCCGGGCCATTGAGATCGTTAAGGTCTGAAAGTCCAAAGCCTGTCAGTAATGCACGTGGGTGTACTCTTTTTACGCGACGTTCTGCGTAAATTCGCTTCTCTTTTTCCTTTATTGATTTAAGCTCGCGTATTCCTGGTTCATAAGGTCCGCGATAGACAAGCGATTCCTTGACTTCCATTGAACCGTCACTCAGAATTTTAACGAATACCGAACGGTCAAATCTGTTCCAGTCAAGGGTTTGCCGTGGCATTTCCTCGAAAACAAAATTGTTGTTGCCGCTGTCAAGAAACGCTGCGGTTGCACCCTGAAACCCGGTTGAATAAGTCGAGAACGGCAGATAGACAGAACCCCCGTCGGTATAAAAGGTTTTGCCGTCAATTATTACTTTTAAAACTGCAAAGTTAGCCAGACCCAGGTTGGGGTGGTCATTAAGCAGCACGTTTTCACGCCGGGCTGGCGCGAAGCCAGGGTATGATTTGATACCGATTTTTTCGAGCGCAAAATGTAGCAGAGCTAAATTCGCCTGGGCGTTGCCGTATTTCTTGGTCAGCGTGATATCGGCAGAAACAGGCAGGTGCGATCCCATCTGGGCCGCGCCGATGCCGAGATCCCTGATATCCTTGTTGATTGTTTCATATAGTCGTGTGACCTTGGTGTAGTTTCCGGCGACCTCCGCGACCTTAGCTTTGTTGATAAGTTCCTGCAAAAGTTTCTCGTCTGGTCTGGTTTTCTGGTATTCTTCGCTCAAACGTGAGGCGACAAGGCTCCAGTCATAGGGTTGGTAAATTACGCAGCGCGGAAAAATACGGCCGGTCGGCAACATGTTCTGCTCGGGAATGAACCCCTTGGGATTGGCATAAATCCATTTCCAGATAGTTTTGCCATTTTCATTCTTTTCGGTGAATCTTGGTCCGCCCTCGGCTGGCCATTGTTTAAGCACTTTGTTAAGCTTAACTGTTTCAGGAAAAGTCACCGCAATTTCTTCGTGTAGAATTGGTTCGCGCTCGCCAAATACGTTTTGGATCATATATGGTTTGAGCGGGCCAATGTCTTTGAGCCTTTTGGTATAGGCGTAGTCGACAATGCTGCCGATATCAACCTTCTTCATGGCGATTTTCAGGCGTTTGAGCTTGGCATATTCGGGAGTCGAAGAGCGTAAGTTTTCGTCAGAAACTGCATCGTCGGTAATGTGATAAACCTTGCCGTTTGCTGAATAGGTGTGGGCGTATTCGAGTTCAAGTTCTTCGCGGTCGGTATAATAGTATATGCTCTGGTTGGCTACACCAAGACCAGGCTCCTTGAGGATCTGTATTATTTCACGAGATTTTATGATTACTTCGTTGTCGTTAAGATATTCGTAATCGTAAAGCCGGTAGAGAGTGACGTAATCAGCTTCGGGAAACTGTGACGAATCCGGCAGATTGTTGATAATGCCTGCCGCGACCGGGTCGGTAATGCTTGCTACATCATTTATCTCATCACCTTTACGGATTTTTGAAATAAGGATATGTGCAATTTCTGAAACGTCGATAGTTCTGCTGGCATTCTGCAGATCTATCAGACTTACCTTGTTGTCTTTTATCGTATCGAGCTTGCCGGTTACTTCTTCGCCTTCGTTGAGATAGACAACGTCAGCTGACACAATTGAAGTGCAACACAAAAGGAGACACAGGATCAGTCTGTAGATTTTGCTCATGGCTTAACTCCTTCTGACGCCTTCTCTTCCAGGAAAATCTTTTGTTTCGAGGCATGCGCTATTTTTTCCAGATCCTGTTTGTAAGTCTGATAATCAGCCACAGGAACAATTCTGCGCGGAAAGGCGAGCTTGCGTTTGATGTTGATGTTGTCGCCCTGCTGATCGTAAATAACTTCGAATTCAACGTAGGGGCTCTGAATACGTAATGCCGGTGGCAGGTATTTGACGCCAAAATTTGCCGGAATTTTTATCTCTACCTGGTCGGTGCGCAGACGCGATGTATTGTATTCAATGTTATAACGTCTTTTTTCGAGGCTAACTTCCGGAAAACTCATTTCAAAAAACGGAATGGCAAAAATCATGTAGCGGCCTGACTTGGTGGCAAAGCGGTTCAGAGTGTATACAGAGCGGGCTTTGAACTGGATGTTGAAATCGAGTGGGTCAGTGTGAGTGGCCAGTTCAAGCACGTAATCAGCAGTCAGCGCTGAAACCTGAGAGCGAATCTGCTTTTCATACTCTTCTGCTTTCAAGTTTCTGGCAGAACTCCTGAAACTGGCTTCTGATGAACCGTTTTGGGTGCTCTCAAAATCGATTCTGGTGGTTCCGTCGGCGGCCAGGCCAATTTTGCGGGTAATGTGAACGGCATTGTCTTCGGGCGGTGGCAACGGAACCTGTTTGAGGGTGCCGAGCATGGTATTGTCGGCCACTACATCATGATCGTCTGACCTGAAGTAGGGATACCGGTAATCGGTAGCAGTAGAATCAAGGTAGAAAATACGTCCGTCAAGATGAACTTCGGTAATACAGTGGTTGTCGTCAAAAATTGCAATTTCTCTGACTGACCGTCCGTTATCATTCGTTCGCACTCCAACGGGATAAGCCTCTACGCCGATATGTTTGAGCATCGTTGCCAACAGCATGCCCTTGTCGGTGCAGTCGCCATAACGGTTCTTGAGAGTATCTTCGGCGGGATGCCCAACCTGATTGCTTGCCAGATTGCCTTTTATCGAAATATATCTGATTTCTTTCTGGCAGAACTGATAAAGGCGTGCAATCTTTTCGTGAACGGTATTGGCACCTTCGATAAGTTCGTCAACTTTTTGCTTGACCGGTTCTGTCAATTGAAAACGTTTCTCGAACATCGGGCGCAGCTTTTCATGAACGTAGGTAAAATCTTTGTGCAGACTGTAATAAACCGCCGGAACTATGTCGCGATATGACGGCATGTAAGGCTCAGAAATAATCGGTGGCAGGTCGTAAAACTTCCATGTATAGATGATAGAGTCGACGGCTTCGGCTTTCTCCGGCTCATAACTGCCAGAAGCTATATTACTTGCGATGTAGTGTAGAGTCTTGTCGCGCGGAACACTCACGCGTAGCACCGACTCTCCGACCGGCTGGCTTCCCTGAAAGTAGAACCGGCCCTGAAACAGGTTGCGATCAAACGGGTTGAATTCTTCGACTTCATAGCAATAGTCGATAAGCCCGCCAACCTCGGCTTCCGGAATAGTAAAGCTGATATCCTGGTATTGGTCAAAATAAACGCTGCCGGAAGTGCCTTTCGATACTTTTATCTGATCGGGAGAGAGTGTGTGAACTGTGCCATCAGGGCTGTAAGAGCGGGCGTGCATAATTCTTATCGTCTCACGGTTCGGGTCAAAACTCAGAGATATCTGCGCTTCCCAGAGTGACTCATCCTGGACAAGGTAGGTAACGCAACGATAGCGTGAAAGATTGGTGCCATCCTTGCGTTGCTGGTAATTGCCTTCTTCGGTTACCAGAATTGACTGTGCATCAGGGTATTTAGCCAGCATCTCCAGCGCTTTCGGCAGAATCTCGGCGAGATCTGCACTGTCGGTCGCGAACTCATCATTGGCTCTTTTTTGCGCAGTAAAACTTATGTTTTTAATTCTGCTGCGTTCAATGCGGGTAGTCTCGGAACCGGTGGTAATTGACAAAGTGTTGTCGGCATACTCGATCTGTTCGGCTGAAATGTTGGTATCATCAGTTGTCGTGATTATTGCAGCATTTCCATTCAGTGTGACGATCAGAAGTGTGAGGATGCACAATAGGGCAGATCCGGTGTGTTTGTTCAAAGTGTGCCTCCGACAATGTTTAATGTGTGCAGATTAGCCATTATAGTGTTAAACAGTAAATTTTAAAAGCAAAATCTACTGCCTTGCGCTATCTGATAAGTCGCGCCCGATTTTTTCAACGTTTCTGGCAGAACAAAAAAAGCGTGTGGCCATGCAGGCCACACGCTTTTTGCCGTCTTGTGTTTTACTTTGCCTGTTTTACCGGGTTACCAGCTTCGATCCAGCCCTGAATGCCTTCTGGATATTCAATCAGGTTCGAATAGCCAAGTGACTTGAGGTGCTTGTAAAGAAGGTTGCTGGCAGGGCATTTGAGGTTGGCGCAATAAGTTACGACAAGGGCTTCCTTGTTCGGAAGAACTTTGGAAATTTCTTCTGGTTTTGATTCGGAATTGAGTGACAGGGCACCGGGAATACGCTTGCCATCGTCATATTTTCCTGAGCGGGCGTCGAGAATGATTATGGGCACACCACTATCAATGAGAGTTTTGAGGCCGGCTGTGTTGACATGTGCCGGCTCATCGACTGCTTCGACAGCTGTTTTTTGTTCCGCTTTATGCTCGTGACTGGTGTCGGCGCAGGTGTTGTCCGGGCAGGCTTTTTCTGTATAAGAGTCTGAGCAGGATTCTACGCTTGAACATGTGCTGCAGCCAGTTCCAGCATCGACGTTGCCGGCAAAAAAGCTGAGCGTGAGAATTGACAATATAAGTATGAGATGTTTCATATTAGCTCCTTATGGGTTATTTTACCTTCTATAGTCACATTGTAACTGATACTGTTTTAATGTCAAATTATTTTTTCGGCAAGTAAAAATTTTAGTGCCAGTGGCAGTCTGCCGGCCCATCTGGCTTCGCAATGCGTTGCCTGTTCTTCGTAGTAGCCCATGAGATTGTGCCCTTCAATGAAACCGTTTTCTTTAAGCAGTTTCATCATGTCGAAATAGGCTCTGGCAATAGGTGGTTCGAACTCACCGGCGTCAAGGTAAAGTTTTGCCTCGAGTGGTTTAAAGCTGTTGCGGGCAAACTGGTTGAAAATCTGGCCATTGGTTTTTTGAAAGGAGGTAGAGAGACAACCTGCGAGAGAAAAGCTTTTGTCATAGGCGTAAAGCATCTGGAATGAAATCAGGCCGCCCATCGATGCCCCAATCAGTGCATTGTCAGAGGGTTGCTGAGACGCATTGAAATTTTTTTCGACCCAGGGTTTAACCTCGTTAACAATGAATTCGGCATAGGCCTTGCCTTCAGGGGTGTAAAGGTTTAGTTCTTTCATTCGTTCGGGTGAGTTTGGTATACCGACCACTATGCATTGTCTAATTTCACCGTTATTTACAAGTCTGGTGACGGTCTCATCGACTTTCCAGTCAACGCCGGCAAAGGCCTGGGCGGGGTCAAAAAGGTTCTGCCCATCATGCATGTAGATGACAGCACATGGTTTGCCTGATTCATCATAGCTGTCAGGTAACCAGATCTGAATCGGTCTTTTGTGGGCAAGGCCGTGGCAGGGAAATATCTCGCTGTCGATGAGTCGGCCAATGACCGGGTCAGAGTCGATATTGCGCTGGTCGAGCCAGTCGATGATGTCAATGTGCGCTTCCTGGTTTTTGCTGGCTTTTATTACAATATTATCAGGCGGAACGATTTGTGTGTCGTAGATGCCCTGCGTTTTCCAGCTGCCGCGCGTAATTTTATACTCAATTATGCTGCCTTTGCGCGCTGGCACTTCAAGAGAGCAGGTGCCGTCATTCCTGAGGTCAAGCTTGCGCCCAACCGGGTTCCAGTTGCCAAGCTCAGGCAGGTTGCCGGTGATATAGACACTTTCTCCTGCAGGTATATCAGCTTTTATACTGAAATTGAGATTGATTTTGCAGATCAGTTCTGCAGGTGACTGTTGCTGTGTGTTCATGCTGTGATTCCTGTTTGGATAAGTATTGAGAGGGGATTAAGCAAAAGGCCGGCGCCACCTCAGGTGGGCCGGCCCTGAATTTTACAGTGCGTTGGCCATCAGTTCGGCAACCTTGCGATTAAAACCTGATGGATCTGGCAGCTGGCCACCTTCGGCAAGCAATGCCTGCCCGTAGAGCAGATCTGCGTATTCGGCGATTTTCGGGTTTTCTTTGTCTTTGACGAAGAGTTCGTGCATCTTGCCGAGCAGATGGTGCCCGGGATTGAGCTCAAGCGTTCTCTTAACCTGCGGAACATCTTTGCCGGATGCGCGCAGCAGAGTTTCAAGGTGTGGAGTCATCTCGCCTTCTTCACTGACCAGGCATGCGGCCGAAGAACTCATGCGGCCTGACAGCCTGACTGCCTTAATATGCTTTTCGAGCTTGTTCTGAATAAGGTCGAGCAGCGATTTCCATTCCTGTTCCTTGCTTTTGAGGGTTTCTTCTGTCTTCTTGCGTTCTTCTTCGGAACCCAGTTCAAGACTGCCGCGGGCAGCCGACTTGATTTTTTTCTCTTTGTATTCAGAGGTGTATTGTACCCACACCTCGTCAACCGGGTCGGTTAAGAGCATCACTTCATAGCCTTTGTCTCTGAAGGCTTCGAGATGCGGGCTGTTTTCGATTACTTCACGTGATTCGCCGGTCAGATAGTAGATCTTGTCCTGATCTGGCTTCATGCGCTCAAGGTATTCGCCAAAAGTGAACCAGTCAGAACTGGAAGCTGTGCTCTGGAAAAGGCAGCAGTCAAAGAGTTTTTCGCTGTTTCCCGGTTCCTTGAACAGGCCTTCCTTGATAACGGCGCCAAACTGCTGCCAGAAAGCGATATATTTTTCACGGTCTTCGTTGAGCATCTTTTTGAGCGTATCGAGAACCTTGCGGGTAATGCTTTTGCGAATTGTCTGAATAAGCCGGTCGTGCTGCAAAATTTCACGCGAGATATTTAGTGAGAGGCTTTCTGAATCGACTACGCCCTTGACAAAGCGCAGGTAATCTGGAATCAGGTCTTCGCAATCATTCATGATAAAAACGCGTTTGACGTAGAGGTTGATGCCGCGCTTTGAATTGGGCATGAACAGGTCGAATCCAGGCTTTTCGGGTAGAAACAGCAGTGAAGTGAATTCGTTCGAAGTGCCTTCGGCCTTGAAGTTAATCCACTTCAACGGGGCGTTCCAGTCGTGGCTGATGTGCTTGTAGAATTCACGGTATTCTTCTTCGCTGACTTCCTTTTCCGGTCGCAACCAGATAGCTTTCATCGAATTGAGAACTTCATCTTCAACGACGGTTTCTTCCTTGGCGCCCTCTTTGGGCTTGCCGCTCTCGTCACGTTCGATCTGCGTTCGTTCGACCTTCATTCTGATCGGATACCCGACGAAATCTGAATACTTCTTAACTACCTGGCGTAGAACCCATTCCTGTGCGAAATCCTGAAAATCTTCATCATCGCTTACTTCCGCTTTCAGATGAAGAATTACGCAGGTGCCCTGGGTTTCGCGACTGGCTTCCTCGATACTGTAGCTGCCCTCGCCGTTGCTCGACCATTTCCAGGCTATTTCTTCTCCTGCCTTGCGGCTTATCAGGTCAACCCGGTCAGCGACCATGAAACTCGAATAGAAGCCAACGCCAAACTGACCAATCAGTTCTGGCATGCCTTCTTTTTTTTCGTTGGCCTTTCTGAGCAGCTCAGAAAATTCACCGGTGCCGGATTTTGCAATCGTGCCGATGTATTCGATAATTTCATCGTGCGTCATGCCGATGCCATTGTCTGAAATGGTCAGAGTACGGTTTTTGGCATCTGGTGTAAGCCTGATGTGAAGGTCTTCAGTACTTGCGCGCAAACTTTCGTTGGTGAGAGAATTGAACCTCAGCTTGTCAAGCGCGTCTGATGCGTTCGAAATCAGTTCACGCAGGAAGATTTCCTTGTGAGAGTAAACTGAATGAATCATCAGATCAAGAAGTTGCCGTGCCTCTGTTTTGAATTCGTAAGTTGTTGCCATGTCTAATTAACTCCTTATAACTTGTGATTAACAGTTTTTCAGAACTTTTTGTGCTGTTGCTATCTTCTTTGTGTGCGCGAAAAGCCGCCGCGACGTGGCGGGCGGTCTTTCTGAGCAGGCGCCTTCTGTGGTGCCCGTTCTACCGGTTCGACGTTATCCATGCCACGTCCGGCCTTGATCAACTGCTGATGAAAAGAGTCTAGCAGCAGAAGAAAGAGATCTTCGCCGTGTTCGTGCCCGGTTAGTTCGCGATATAGGCCGAGATAGCGCTTCATTCGCTCTTTAACTGCGGTCGAAGCGTCTCTGAGGTTTGCTTCGAGATGTGCTACGAGCTTTTCAGAAAGTCGCTCCTTTACCTGTTCTTCGCTTGGGACAGGTTTTTCCAGCAGAGAAATGCCGGCCCGGCGCGCAAATTTTTTGAGATCTACCGCTTCGATGGTCGAGACCATGCTGATTGCGATGCCGCGATTACCGGCCCGCGCGGTGCGCCCGGCCCGGTGAATATATTGGTCGGTATCCTTGTGCATGTCATAAATAAATACATACTCGAGATTGCTGACGTCGATGCCGCGTGCTGCGATATCAGTGGCAACGAGAAAACGCAGTTGCTTATTCTTGAGCTTGCCCATGACAGTTTCGCGTGCACCTTGGCTAAGGTCGCCGCTTATCTGGTCTGCATCGTAGCCAAATCTCTTCAGCAAGGCCGCAACGTATTCGACTTCGTTGCGGGTGTTGCAGAAAATTATCGCATTGTCAGGGTCTTCTACCTCTATAACTCTCATCATTGCACGATCTTTGTGCATGGGATCAACCGTGTAGAATATGTGATCCATCTCCGATACATGCACGCCATCGCCTGAATATGAGAGGAAATCTGGTTGGCGCAGAAACTGCCCGGAAAGGCGCTTTACGCTGTCGGGCATGGTTGCCGAAAACATTGCGGCAACCTTGTTTTTGGGCATGAATTCGCCTATGCGGATCATATCGCGGTAAAATCCCATCGACAACATCTCATCGGCTTCGTCGAAAATCAGGTATTTTAGTGTTTTCAGCGATAGCGTGCCGCGGACAAGATGGTCGAGAAGTCGTCCGGGCGTGGCGATGACAAGTTGCGCGCCATTCTTGAAGGCATCGAGCTGTGGGCGGTAGGAGGTGCCGCCGTAAACAGCAACTGCCGATACATCGATATTTTCGGCCAGGAGCTTGAATTCGTTGTAAACCTGCACTGCCAGTTCTCGGGTTGGAATAAGTATGACAGCCTGGCAGACTTTGCCGCTGCCTTTGATTCTTTCCAACAGTGGCAGCAAAAAAGCTGCGGTTTTACCGCTGCCGGTTCGCGACTGTACGATAACATCGCGCCGGGCAAGAAGATAAGGCGCGACGCCGGCCTGTACCGGCATCAGCTCTTCCCAGCCTCTTTTGGCGATTGAATTCTGCAATTCCATGCAGAAATCTTCAATCTTCGTCGGAGGTAATACCTCCATGAAGGCTTTGGGTGTGTCGTGTTGTAGTTCTTGTGATTCTTCCATTTTTACAGATATACCTTTCGCAGGCTGGGTAAACCAGGCAAGCTGTGTGCTCTTTCCTGTCACCCGGCCATAAGTTCGTGAAAATCAGGGCAGTTGGGCACCTGTTGGCGTCAAGATAGTGGTTTTTTCAGATCGGTCACGACTGCCGGTTATGCGATCAGATGCAACATTATATACCCTGAAGGCTTATAATGGAATACAAAATTTTAACTGAGGCAAAAAAGCCTCGGCCTCTTGTGGTGGTTTATTCGCATGAGGCTTTTATACCTCAGTAGATGAGGCTGGTTTTGGCGGTTGTATGCGCTCTATGGTTCGCCTTATTGCAGCGTTGGTTACGTTCTGTCGGCCATGGCACAATTATTGCGTATTAAATTTAGATGTATGAATTCTCTGTTTCAGCTTCCTGCTTTGTTCTCTTGAGCAGCTTCTATAAAGCTTAGCATAGGGTTCCCAAAAGGTTGGTTGAAATCAGGAGCTGACCATCCCTGGCCTTAACGCCAGGGTATTTTTTTTATCTGTCGCCGGGTGACAGCTTGTCTGAATCAGTAATTTCTTCTTTGTCAGTTTCTGCTGAAGAGGGGCTGTTGTCATCGTCGCTGATCAGCATCTTTTCAAGCGGGTTGGGGGCTTCTTCCGGGCTGTTTTCAATGTCTTCTTCCCATTCGTCGTCGGCTGGTGGTGACGGCTTGAAGAAAAACAGGAACACCAGAAACAATACTAGAAAAAACAGGTCTCCAGCATATTTAACCCAGGCCGGTGTTTCTATGCCGTTCACGGGCGTAGCCCTCCCTGCAGGCGATTTATCGCATTGAGCCAGTGCTGAAGTCTACTGATAAGGTCTTCCATTAGCAGCCTGACAAAGTCGCTGGCCTTTCCGCAATCGAACATTGGCTGCCCCTGCCCGGGCTGGTGCAGTAGAACTTCGCCTGGTGGCGGAAAAAGCAGAAGCCCTTCGTCAGGAATCTGGTCGTCAACCGACGGATTATAATTGTCGGGATCGACGAGGGTGGGGCAGAAATGCAGCATAAGCGAGGTTTCTTCGATTGCCGCATGCCCGCCGGGGCTGGTGTTGAATACTGGTTTGACGAATTTTTCAGAAATCATCCACCAGTTGATTACAGAAATGGCAATCGGCTGGCGGCGACTGACGCGGCGCACCAGGCGTTTTAGAGCATCTTTATTGCCGCCATGTCCATTGATGATAATTATAGTTTTAAAACCCTGAATGTAAAAATTTTCGACAATCTGTTCAAAAAACTTTTCAAACATTTCTTCCGGGAAAAAACTGGCAGGTGAGGTCTGGGCCAGCATATTGGTGAGACCGTATTCAAACGATGGAGCGACCGCGCCCTGAAGATCGATGCTGAGTTCTTCCGCAATTTTTTCGGCGCAGATTGTGTCGGTACCGACGGGAAGATGCCGACCATGCGCCTCGAGCGTTCCAACCGGCAGAAACAGAGGAGCCTCACGCGCCAGAAGAGATTCTACTTCCACTGTATTCATGCATTTAATAAACCTGGCAAGGGGTCTGGTCATCTTGGCATTCTCACTTGAAAATTTGTTTTTACAGGTTAATGCTAACACACTTTTTTTTATTGTACATATGTCGACAAAAAAATCTGAGACTTTGCTTGATGCTGATAGTATAATCAGAACGCGGTTTAACAGTTCTGCCGACTTATATATGCGGAATCAGACAGATTGCAACAGCAGACACATTCTCAAGTTTCTGAGGCGCCAACGATAAGCCTTGCCCCTTTGCCTTTCTGGAAATGGTCGATTGCCATTTTTCTGCTGCTGGTTATACCACTTGGCATTCTTTTTCAGCAGGCCAGCGTAGCTTTCAGTTCTACGGCCGAGATGGTTCGTAGCGAAATCGGGCAGCAGCTTGACGGACTTTCGTCACGAATTGCACTTGAGCTGGATGTAAATACCCAGCTGCGTGAAATCATGAATCGTTTCAATGTTCCTTACACAGAGGTTTCGCAGCGGCTTTATTATTTGCGTCATTTTCGTCGTTTATGTCTGACTCCATTGCCGATAGAGGCTGTAGCTGCGCTTCAGGGAATGGAGATTGCGCATCGCAATGTTCTCAGCAAGATGGAACGTCGGTTGCGACGGCTTATTCCCGGAATCAGGCTTCTTAAATGGGATTCTGAATATCGTATTCTTTCTCAGAGTGACGAACTTTTGCCGCGCTGGGCTTATCAACGCCTCGTAACTGCGCTTAAGCAGAGACTGACCAGAAGTGACAAACAAGAAGACAGGTCTTATATCGAAAATCTTCCGGCACTGACCCGAAATTTTCTCGACTCTAACAAGATAACCATGTTTCTCAAATCGGCGGCAGAAGTGTATGAGTTTTCTGATGCTTCTGGTCGCCGTATTGCCATGTACTGGGACAACAAAAAGGTATCTGGTTTCAGAAATGATGTTGAATCAGGTTGCGGATTTTTGATTGTTGTAGATCTCGAACAGCTTGCAAAAAACTTTTCCTTTAACATGATCAAACTGCGCAAGGGAAACGAATGGAAGGCTGCTGGTATCGAGCCCGGCTGGCTGATAGCACCAGAAAAGGGTAAGTATTTTCTGCCTTATCCGTTTTTGCCGCTCGAACATGGTTATTGGGCAAAGTGGCTTTACAACAGGCCTAATGGAACACATGAACATCGTGGCGTTATCGTTTCGGTCAAGCGTGTTTCAGGTGGACTTACATTGATTGCGGCACGTTCTACTCATGAGGTTGATGCGCATTATCGCCGCAGTATTTTCATGCTGGTGCTGTTTGTCGTTGTTGCGCTTGTCCTGCCACTGCTCATAGTGCTTTCCTGTCGAAAAAATCAGGGTATGGCTCTGGGCATACGCTGGCAGATAATTTCCCTGTTCATTCTCGCCATGGCATTGCCAAGTATTGTGCTCTTCCATCTCGGTGGAGAACTTCTTAAAGACCGGCAGCGCATATACGAGAACGAGGCATTTAAAGTTCTCGAGGGGATCAAAAAGAATATTGAGGAAAACACCGATTACGCTTTTCATTACATCGAATCATTTGGCAACGAAATGGGTAATCGCCTGATGGCGCTTAAATTTGACAATAGAGGGCATCTCGCTGAAACAGAGCAGGCCAGCCGGATAATCATGGAGTATGCCAACCGTAACAACATGTCAGCAGTATACATGCTTGATGCTGGTGGTGACATGATATTCAGCCGCTCCATGGACAGAAGCACTGGCAAGGACATCATTTCGCTGGTGCAGGCACTTGCCAAGATCAAATTGAGATATACCGGCAATCTAAAATTGCGGGGAAAAGCTTCTGAGATTGGCATGGTCGACCTGTTCATCGAAGCTTCGGGTGGCATGGATGTTGAAGCAGTGCAGAGCATATTGAAATATCGTGAAAACAAGGCTTTTGAGTTCAGCTTCACAAACCGCCGTGTTTGCTTTTTTGTTGGCGAGTTTTCACCTCCCGGCAGTGATGAGTCCTATATTGTTGTGGTGTTGCTCAAAGATGGAGATTTTGAGCGCATGTTCATGCATTTGATGATTGATAACCACGTTAATGCAGCAAAGTTTACCAATCGCGTGCGTCGCGTAACGAAGAGACGGTCAAGATTGGTCGCCTGTCAGAATCGACCAGATTTTCGGGTGTTTCTGTCAGAGACAGGATTGAACTCAAAAAAGATGGCCGCAAGTGTCTGTTTTACAGTTTCCGGCCATCGAATCTCAGCATGCATACTGTGGTAGCACTGCACGATTATTCTGAAATCGATTATTCACTGGCTCAACTGCGAATTTTCATCATAGTTTCGTTCCTGGTGTCATTGTTGATTGGATATATTCTCGCGCGAGTTATGGCGAGGTCCCTGATTGAGCCGGTAGCGCTTTTGCAGCGGGGTGTTGAGCAGGTCGAAAGCGGCAATTATCGTACCCGTCTTATGATGCCCGGTCAGGATGAGCTGGTCGAACTGGCAGAATCATTCAATTCGATGACCATTGGTCTTGATGAGCGCGAAAGAATGACTCGTTATCTTTCCAAGTCAGCTGTTAAGGCTGTTGAAAGTGGAGAAGACGCTTACATGGGTGGGAGAAAAGTGCCGGCAACAGTTCTTTTTTCTGACATCCGAAGTTTTACGACGATTTCAGAGTCAAATTCAGCAGAAGTCGTAGTAAGTTTGCTCAACGACTATTTTGCCGTGATGAACAAGGTTGTAGAAGATCATGGTGGTGACATCGACAAATTTATTGGTGATGCTGTCATGGCGCTGTTTGTAACCTCTGACGGCGGTCCGGAAACCCCGGCCATCCTGGCTCTTGACGCCGTCAGATGCGCTCTGGCAATGATGCAAGCTCTTGAAGTTTTTAATGCTGAGCGCATTGCGTGCGGCCTTTTTCCAATCATGATCGGTGTTGGCATCAATTCTGGCGAGGTCATTGCCGGAAATATCGGTTCGCCTGGCCGCATGGATCGAACTGTAATTGGTGATACGGTCAATGTCGCTTCAAGACTCGAGGGCATGAGCAAACTTGGTCGGCACACGCATGTCATTATAAGCCGGACAACCCTTGAAATGGTGCGCGAGTTTGTCGAAGTAGAACAACTGGCAGAAACTGCGGTCAAGGGCAAGACTTCGCTTGTCGAAATGTTTGAAGTTATCAGCATAAAGAGCTATAATTAACGGCCTCGCATAAAACACTGGAGTTAATTGATGGCAAATCTACAGCATAGTGCAATTACCGCGCACAAAGGTCTCAAGACTTCGCAGGTAATTGAAAATCGAAGTAAATACGGTTCTAACGTTCTAACACCAGCCGAGAGAGAACCCTGGTGGCGACTCCTGCTTGAAAAATTTGACGATCCCATAATCAGAATCCTCATGATTGCCGCTTTCATAGCAATCGGAGTCGGTTTTATCAATGGTGAGCATTTTGAAGGCATTGGCATTGTAATCGCCATTCTCCTGGCTACGACTCTTGCTTTTCTCAATGAATACAAAGCGGCTAAAGAGTTTGATATTCTCAATCAGGTTTCTGATGAAGCTCCCATCAAGGTTGTGCGCGATGGCGCCTTTTCAACGGTTCCAATCAAGGATCTGGTGTTTGGCGACATTGTTCTGCTTGAAGCCGGTGATGAAGTTCCGGCCGATGGCAAAATCCTGGAAGCAGTATCATTGCAGATAGATGAAGCACGTCTTACCGGCGAATCGATGCCGGTCAGCAAGCGTTTGCCAATTCCTCAAGAGGATTTGGGCGGAGAAGATAACGCCTATCCTCCCGATGTGGTATTGCGCAGTACCATGGTCTACGACGGTCATGGCGTGATAGAAGTAACTGCGGTCGGTGACGCGACTGAGATTGGCAAAGCCGCACGGGCTGCCAGCGAAGACAGTGATGAACCGACCCCATTGAACCGACAACTCGACAAATTGAGCCGACTTATCGGAGTTGTCGGGTTTTCGATAGCATTTTTGACCTTTATTGCTCTGGTTCTGAGAGACTACAGCTCTGGTGATCTGGTGCTGGCTTCGTCGCAATGGGGCTTTTCATTGATTCTTTTTATCAGTGCCATGATTGGCCTGGCCAAAGTCTGGATGCCGATTCTTGCTGACGGTTTTGAACTTGCCGGGCGTACACTGCGTCTGCCAAAAATTATTGAAGCAGGTGGCCTGAGTGCATGGCTGCAGGTTGGTCTTGCCGGCCTTTTGTTTTTTGCGCTCTGCACAGTTACCGGTATAATGAGTGGTTTTTTGCCGGAAAGCCCATCGGGGTGGCTTACTTCAACGGCTGTCAGCGATTTTCTCAAGTTTTTCATGATCGCAGTTACCATCATCGTTGTGGCAGTGCCTGAGGGCCTGCCAATGAGCGTAACGCTGAGTCTGGCTTACAGCATGCGCAAGATGACTGCCGCCAACAATCTGGTGCGGCGAATGCATGCCTGCGAAACTATCGGAGCTGCGACCGTGATCTGCTCAGACAAGACCGGAACACTTACTCAGAACCGCATGGTGATGAATTCGGTGTTTTTTCCGGCCATGACATCTGGTGTTCTCAAGCCTGAGCTGGCAACTTCGGTCGAAAAGATTGTGGCTGAATCGATGGCCGCCAACAGTACTGCCAATCTGAGCCGCAAAGACGACCAGGCAACGGGAGTTCTTGGCAATCCCACTGAAGGGGCGACTTTGATGTGGCTCGAAGAGCAGGGAATTGACTATCTGCAGCTACGCCAGGACTTCGCTCTCGAAATGCAGTGGACTTTCTCGACCGAGCGCAAGATGATGGGTTCTTATGGCATGTCTGGTGCCGGCAGCGAAAAGATTCTATACGTCAAAGGTGCGCCTGAGATTATTCTCAGCCGTTGCAGCGAAATATTGACCGATAAGGGGCTGCAGTCGATAAGTCATTTCAGCGAAAAAATTTCGGTAGAGCTAAAGCAGAGTCAGGCCCGCGGCATGCGCACTCTCGGATTTGCATTTCGGCGCGGCATCGAACAGAAGCCCGTTGGAGATATCGATGGTGTGGCCCGCAACCTGGTCTGGCTCGGTTTTGTTGCCATCGCTGATCCAATCAGGCCAGAGGTGCCGTTGGCACTCAATATCTGTCGGCGTGCCGGAGTAAAGGTCAAAATTATCACTGGCGATAATTCAAACACCGCCTGGGAAATCGCGCGTCAGGCCGGTCTGGTAGAACCCGGCGAAAATGCTGAGAAAATACACATGACCGGCTCCGAGTTTCAAGCTCTGCCTGATTCTGAAGCATCTGCCAGAGCGCTCGATATCAAGATTCTGTCGCGTGCGCGCCCGGCTGATAAGCTAAAAATGGTCAGGTTGCTGCAGCAGAGTGGCGAGGTGGTAGCGGTTACCGGTGATGGTACTAACGACGCACCGGCGCTCAACCATGCCAATGTCGGCCTGGCTATGGGCAAAACGGGTACTTCGGTCGCCAAGGAAGCCAGCGATATCATTCTGCTCGATGACTCTTTTCCCAGTGTCGTAAAGGGTATCATGTGGGGGCGTTCACTTTATGACAACATTCAGCGCTTTATTATGTTTCAGCTGACGATAAATGTCGTTGCGCTGGCTGTAGCGCTTACCGGTCCCTTTATCGGCATTAAAATGCCTTTAACCGTTGTGCAGATGCTGTGGGTAAACCTGATAATGGATACTTTTGCCGCGCTTGCCCTTGCAACTGAACCCCCGCACTGGAAAGTAATGGCGCGTCCGCCCAGAAGATCAGAAGACTTTATCGTATCGGCGCCCATGTATCGCCATATTTTGGGCGTTGGGGCACTGTTTTATGTTTTTCTTATTGCATTTCTGAAGTATTTTCAGCGAGACGGAACCGTCGATGTCAAAGAACTGTCAGTATTTTTCACAACCTTTGTCATGCTGCAGGTCTGGAACATGTTCAACGCCCGTGCCCTGGGTTTCAGTCATTCTGCATTCAAACGACTTGGCGAAAACAAAGGCTTCATGGTTATCATGCCTGCCATAGTGTTAGTTCAGTTTTTGATCGTTCAATACGGTAGAACCATGTTCAGAACCGAACCCCTCTCTTTAACAACCTGGCTTGCAATTATTGCGGGGACCTCTCTTGTGCTCTGGGTCGGCGAACTCTGGCGAAGCCTGCAAGGTTCATCTGGTCATGGTGAAATCGCAGATGTTTCACCTTTTGACGAGACCACAGACAGGTAAAGAAAACCCCGAAGCTGAATATATATCCGGCTTCGGGGCCATCTCAGAACGGGGGAGATTTTTTTATTTCTCGAAAAAGATCAGGCAGCCAGTTGTTCGTTGCCTTCGTCGCGAAGCAGATTGATTTCGCCACGGCTGATATCATACAGGCGCTGCTGGATTTTTGCCTGAACCATGTCGAGGCCATTTGGCAGGTCAAGCAGGTTGGCATCTTTGCCGAGAATGTCTTTATACGCTGACTTAATGTGCTGAATCATTCTGATGCGGAATTCGGCATCGGTTTTTGCCTGGTAAAGCGGAGTTTTCGGCAGAATCATGTTTGCGCTCCTTGTCATATTTGTTTTGTTCTTCAGGAGCTATCGACCAGCCGTAGAATTTTTTTTAGGTGTTTTTTCCGGTTTTGCCGTAATCGCTTTAAATAGCAGAAGACAGAGATATCAGATCTCGAGTCCGACTTTCAGACCAGTAAATGAATACATCTGCGACAACGCAATACCGATGCCAGGCATGAAAGAATCGCGGTTGAGCGAGTCATGCCTGATCGTCAGCGTCTGTCCAATATCGCCGAACATTACGGTCTGATGGGCTACCAGGCCTGGCAGACGAACCGAGTGAATTGGCACCTGTTCCTCAGTTGATTCATCTTTTATGCCAAGTTCGTCAAGTATATGCTGACGCGTTCTTATCGCAGTACCCGATGGTTTGTCGAGCTTCTGCTGGTGGTGCATCTCAATGATTTCAACATTTTTCATGTATCTGGCGGCTTTGCGTGCGAAATCCATCATCAAAATCGCGCCTATGGCAAAATTTGGCACAATCATGACGGCCGTGTTCATTTTGCGGGCAAGGTTATCGAGTTTGATCTGGTCTTCCTGGTTGATGCCAGTAGTGCCGATAAGCACCGGAATCTTAGCCTGCAGACAGATGGCGGTATTTTGTACCACCGCGTCTGGCACGGTAAAATCGATGACAATGTCGATTTTTGCATCAGAAAGGGTTGTCTGCAGATTGGCTGAGACAAGAATACCTGTCGCTCCTAGACCGAGAACCGAGCCGAGGTCATCGCCAGCTCTTGTGCTGTCGATTCCGGCAGCGAGTTCATAATCATTGTGAGCGAGCAGGTAGCGGCAGACAACCTGCCCCATTTTGCCGCAACAGCCTATAACCGCAACCTTTTTACGCTTCATGGTTTTCCTCGCTTTATCTGGTTCCGGTCGAGCCAAAGCCACCTTCGCCCCGACCTGATGTATCAAGAGAATCTGTTTTAACGAAATCTACGGTGGTAACCCTTGCAAACACCAGCTGAGCTATACGCATGCCGGGTTCGATCAGAAAATCATCCTGGCCATGATTTATCAGAATTGCGCAGACTTCGCCGCGATAATCACTGTCTATGGTGCCAGGCGCATTGAGCACGGTTACGCCATGCTTGGCGGCCAGCCCGGAACGTGGCCTTACCTGGCACTCTATTCCGGCTGGCATTGAAATTCGCAGGCCGGTCGGAACCTTGGCAAAGCTGCCGGCTCTCAGCAGAATCTGCTGGCTGGAACAGAGATCGTAGCCAGCAGATCCGGCTGTCGCCTGCACTGGCATGCTTACGCCCGGCCGATTTTCGAGCTGAACGAAAACAGCCGGATTGGGCTGAGCTTCATGCATTGGCGGCAGCGGCCTTTTCTTTGCCTGATTCGCTTTCTTCCAGCTTCTTGAACTGGTTAATGGCTACGGCAAGTGCGGTCATCGCCTTTTCTAACTTTTCGACCTCAAGTACGTAGCTGATGCGTATTTCGTTGAGTCCGAGGCCTGGTGTTACATAAAACCCGGCCGCCGGAGCGACGAGTACAGTGCTGTTTTCATAAATGAAGTCAGTCAGCAACCACTGGGCAAAACGGTCGGCATTTTTGATTGGCAGCTTGGCGATAACGTAAAAGGCTCCGGTAGGCACTTCGCAGACAACGCCGGGCGCTTTAGCCAGGCCGGCCATGACTGTGTCGCGGCGGCGCTGATACTCTTCAAGTATCGGTGCGAAATATGACGGATCCATGAGCATACCGGCGCGTGCTCCCCACTGTTCAACAGTAGGTGAGCTGAGTCTGGCCTGAGCGAACTTCATGCAGGCGACCATAACGGTTTTGTTGCGGCTGGCGACAACTCCTATGCGCGCTCCACAGGCAGAATAGCGCTTTGAAATGCTGTCGATAAGAATAGCGTGCTGATCCATGCCTTCGATCTGTAATATCGAAGTGTGATGTAGTCCGTCATAAGTGAATTCACGATACACTTCATCGGCAATGATGTAGAGATTGTGTTTTTTTGCGATGAAAGCAAGGTCTTCCAGAGCTTTGGCCGAATAAACCGTGCCGGTCGGGTTGTTGGGATTGCAGATGAGAATGCCGCGTGTTTTTGCAGTTACAGCTTTTTCAATAGTTTCTACCGTTGGCAGCTGGAATCCGTCTTCGGCATAGGTAGTGATTGCCTTGAGAGTAACCCCGGTTTCAAGCGCCATGCCGTTGTAGTTCGTATAAAACGGCTCGAATACTATAATTTCATCGCCGGGGTCGCAGATCGAAAGAAAGGCAAAAAAGATTGCTTCGCTGCCGCCCGTGGTGACGATTATGTCTTCGGGGGCAAGTTCGATGCGGTTCTGCCGGTAATAGCCAGAAAATGCTTCTACAAGAAAATCTTCTCCCTGAGATGGGCTGTAAGCAAGAACTTCCTGATCAAAGTTTTTGATAGCGTCGCGAATGGGCTGCGGGGTTGGTATGTCAGGCTGCCCTATGTTGAGCGGGTAAACAGTGATACCTTTTTTTCTCGCCGCTACAGCAAAAGGGATAAGTTTACGGATTGGAGAAGCCTGCATTTCTTCGGCTCTGAGCGAAATCTTTTTCATCTACACTTTCCTTTCCTGAGTTCCGTCAAGTTCTTTTGTTCACATTAGCTTATTTGCCAGAAAAATGTAAATCCATTTTTGTTATTCTTTCAACCTTTTGTTTCTAATGATTCTGACGATTTTTTCCGAGAACTATGATTGAATGAAAAAAATCAGATATATACTGACGCTTTTACTGCTTGTTGTTATTCTCGCGCACGCCGGCTGTATGAACTCAGAATCTACCGGTCGGGGCGGTATTTCCGGTATTGTTACCAATTCTTACGGCGAACCACTGAGTGGCGTCAAGATTGCAAGCCCGGAAGGTTCGACCATGTCAGACATCTACGGCAAGTGGTTACTCGAATCGTTGCCCGTTCAGACTATAGAACTTACGGCGTCGCGTGAAAATTACCAGACACAGAAGCTCACAGTAGATGTCATAAGTGGCGAAACCATAGAAAATCTGGTGTTTGCTCTGGCTTCAGACGGTGATATTTTTGATGTGCAGGTTAGTTCTATCACTTCAACTTCGGCTCTGATAACCTTCTATACAAGGCAGAAGGCTGTCGGTTACGTGAAATACGGGCGCAGTGCGCTGCTTGAAGAATCCACATTCAGCGATACTGAAGCCCTGTTCACCCATCAGTACAATCTGGCTGGACTTGTTCCTGCCAGCACTTACCGCCTCAAATGTATGGCTACTGACGAGAACGGGCGTGGGCTCGAGTCTGAACTGATTACCTTCAATACACCGTACACCATGCGGCCAGAAGCGCCAACCGGCCTTGTTCCTGGTAAAACCGCCAATTCGAATATTGTCAAACTAGACTGGAATGCCAGTACAGGTGCCGATTTCTCAGGCTTCAATGTGTATCGCGCCGAATCATCACAAGGCCCGTTCACTCTTGTGGGGGCGGTTAATCAGAACAGTTATTCTGACAACAATGTCTACCCCGGTATCAAATACTATTATCGTGTAACCAGCGTGGCCGGAACCGGTGAAGAGTCCTCGCCTTCGCCGGTAGAGTCTTTTCTGATGCCGGGTGTGATGTCGATCAATGCAGTCTGGAAAGCCCAGGATTCACCTTTTAATCTGACCGGCGACCTCACGGTTGCTCCTGGCGTAAGCCTGGTCATCGATAAAGGGGTGACAATAAATGTGTCGCGCGGTGAACAGTGGGATGCCGAATCTGCTGATGACCTGGTCGAGCTGAGGGTGCAGGGAACCCTGATGATTCAGGGAACCGCTGACCAGCCAGTTGCGATGACTTCCAGCAGCGGTTCGCCGGCAGCTGGCGACTGGCAGGGGATCATATTTGATGTAGCTTCAGACCTCGGCGCCAGCCTTATCAAGGGCCTGCATATTTCTTTTGCCGAATACGGTTTCGATGGTCTCTCTGGTTTGCCGCAGATCAGCGCATCAAGGTTTATCAATTGTCGTGTTGCCGGAATCAGGTGCCGCTCGGCCCGCTCAGACGTGCTGATCGAGAACAATTATTTCGACAGTTGCGCATCTGGTCTGCTGATACAGGATAATAGCGTTAATGTGACTTTAACCGGCAACCAGGTGGTTCGTTGCGTATATGGCGTTGTTTGTCGCGACAACAAATATGCAAAGGTTGAGAGCAACAAGGTCGGGTTTTCAGGCGTCAGCGGCATCGATGTTGGTAACACTGGTGTTACTTCAATCGTCAGATACAATACCGTAGGCTGGGGCTCGACTGGAACAGGTTTGATCTGCCGGGGTAATGACGAGATAAGACGTAATACACTGCATGCCAATATCGGCATTGAAATACGAGATACCGCGGAGGCTGTCATAAGAAGCAATCTGATGCTGGTTGACAAGTCGCGCAACGGAATCGGAATTCTCTATACCGGTGCTGTTCCCTATAATTTCGCAACGGCCAGCAAGACGGTAACTATTCAAAACAATGCGGTCTGGAACGTGACAAGTCAGACTTCGAAGTACGCCAATTCTGATGGAACTTTTCTGGCTGCTTCGGCTGATGTTGGTCTTACCCAGGCAAGTGGGCCGGCTCTGCAGGGCGGCGATCCGTTCAAAGAATTTCCCAACCTGACTTTCAGTTATGTGCCTTCTTCAGGCAGTCCGCTCTTTGGCCAGGGATACGATGGTGAAACAGTGGGAGCTGAGAATGTGCCTTAGCGCTCGCAAAAAAATGCTGTTGACCGGTATTACCGCCAGCATGCTGCTGTTGTTGGCGCTGCTGTCAGGGTGCGGTCTGCGACAGTCCCAGACTGGCAGTCTCAGCGGTCGGGTCATAGATGCCGATGGCAACGCTGTGGTAAACGCTGTCGTATTCTCGATATTTGCCGAGCAGGAAAAGGTCTACAGCGGCATCGATGGCGGGTTTTATCTGTCTGAGCTGCCAGCTGGCCTGAATAACGTCGTGATCATGCACGATGATTATGCGCTTGAAGAGCGCCAGGTCGAGATCAGGTCAGGCGACGCTACTGTGCTTGAATATATCAGGCTCGATCGCGCCAACGCGCCGCATCGCATTTTTAACGTTCAGGTTGCCGACGTTGCGTCTACCAGCGTGCGAATAACCTGGAACACTTATCGCAGCGTCGCCTGTAACATCGAGTATGGAAAAACAATGAGTTACGGCACCATATATCGTGAAGAACGCCCGGCGGAACAGCATGCTGTTATACTTACCAATCTCGAACCCGAGATGGTTTATCATTTCAGGGTTCAGTACATTGATGAGGAGTCGGTCAGTCACTATTCCTACGATTTTCCTTTTAGAACCGAAAGTGCTGATCGCCCGGCCCAGCCGCTTGCAGCGCGACTGCGGCCTCTTAATCGGTTGGGCGTGATTGAGGTGGAATGGGATGCGGCCAGCAACGGAAATTCCGCCAATGGTTACAACATTTATCGTCTGGTTAATGACAACGAATGGCATCGTATCAATGATACGACAGTAGGTCTTAAGGAATCGGTCTTTGCTGATATAAATGTCGAAGCCGGAACTTTCTGCCGTTACGCGGTTGCAGCCGTTAATGCTTTTGGCGCCGAATCTGAAAAAACCGTTTCTGGAACGGTTTTTGTTCCAGGTATTATCAATCGTGATGTTACCATTCGTGAGACCGACTCACCGGTTTCAATTTATTCAGATCTGGTGATAACTTCTGGTATAAACTTTTCGGTCGAAGAGGGTGCCGAGTTTTTGATCGCAGATTCAGACGCTTTCGCAGCAGGACTTGATGAAGAGCGGATAGAGATTCAGGTAAATGGCCGCATTTCATTGCAGGGCAGTTCTGAAAAGCCGGTCAAATTCGGGCCGCTGCAGGGATCTGGTCGGCGTGACCACTGGGCCGGCATTAGAATTCTTTCGAGCCAGACCGGCGTGTCTGAGATCGTAAATACACAGATGTTTGGTTGCAGCGGATATGCGATGACGGTTTCAGCTGATCGCATAAATATTTCCGGGCTGGCGATAAGTTACTCTGAAAGCGGCCTTTTGCTTTCTGGCCTGCGTGATGCTCTAGAGCTGAACGACTGTCGTTTTTCTGAGATTCTGTCAACAGCTCTCAGGGTCAACAAGTGTCGCCGCGTAATTGTTGACGGCGCAGATTTTTTTGAGGTTGCAACCGCGATCGAAAACTTTACCGATTATGCTGATGATCAGCTGATGGTTCGCAATACAACCATCAATTGTCTGCAATCCGGTATTGTCGGCACTTTTGGCAAGTCAAAGATTTACAATGTCCTGCTGGTGGCTGATGTCGGCACAGCGGTAAAGATTGACAACACTCTAACCGGCCGCGAAAATTTCATAGATCACTGCACGATCGATGCTGAAAACGGCATTCTGGTAGAGCAGGGTGATATAACCATCGAGAACAACATTGTTATTAACCGTTCACAGCAGGGCATTGTCGGTATCACCAACAGTTCACTGTTGACCCCGGATTATGCTTTTAACAATGTTTATGGTTTTGCAACGGCTTATCAGGGCTGTGCCCCTGGCGCTGGCGGTGTTCAGACTGACCCGAAGTTAGTCGGTGGTAATCCTTTTGATTATCATCTGGCTCCTGATTCTGCGCTGCGTCTGCAGGATCGCTATGGCTCTGAGATGGGCCGCTATGGCAACTCGAGGTTATAGGGATGAGAAAAATCTCTTTAAGTCTGTCATGTCTGCTAAGATCGCGTCAGGGAATTCTGACTGCGCTGCTTCTGCTGGCGTCTTTACTGGTTGCCGGCTGTGAAAACAAAATGGGAACGCAGCGAGGTGCCGTCTCAGGCATTATCACCGACCAGAACGGACATCTGATTGCCGCAGCGAAAGTTACTTCGCATCGTTCACTTTTCAGCGCGGTAACAGACGAAAAGGGACGTTATTCATTTACTTCGCTCGATGTAGGAACGCATCGACTCAGCGTCGAAAGGGAAGGCTACTTTACCGCCTCCAGAACGATCGAGCTTGGTTACGGACTGGTTCAGGAAGGTATCGACTTCAAAATCGAGCCGCTCGATGACATGATCAGTTTTGCTGTGAGCCGCCGTGGCGGCTCAGATGCAGTCATTGATGTTAAATGTCGTGAACCCATGTCGGTATGGCTCGGGTGGCGGGAAAAGCATAGTGCAAGGCTGCAGACGCAGCCGACGCAGATACTTGCGCAGCATCAGGTTGTTCTCAATGGGCTATTTCCGGGCTCAGAATATATATTTGAGGTAGAGGGCCTGACTTCTGACGGCCGAAGGTTCATTTCAGGGCAGGGTACTTTCAAAACCATTCCCTATGGCGATCTGGCAGGTGCCCCCGATGTTGTAACCGGCTTCAAGATAACGCAGGGCAGCAGTGGGCCGGTGTTAAGCTGGCGATACGAAGGTGTCGACCCGCTCGAAGGGTTTCGTGTATATCGCAGCCAGAATGGCGACAGCATGTCTCTGTTGCAGGATGAGAGCATGTTATTCGCGTCTGAAGAAAGTTATTCTGACGAAAATACCGTGCCCGGTCGCCTTTACAACTACGCTGTGCAGGCCGTAGACCTCGACGGCAATGTTTCGTCGCTGTCGGCAACGCTCAGTATAGTGCCTGCCGGTAAAATCACTGAAGATCTGCTCTGGAAAACCAGTTGGAGCCCGATCTCGATCAATGGCGATCTCATTGTTCCGGCCGGGCGGACTATTACGATTGAGCCAGGCGTGACTATTCTTTTCAGCAGTGTTGACGAAGGGCAGACAGGGTATCGTCCAGATATCTGCGAGCTGATTGTCGAAGGAACAATAGTGGCGGCCGGTGAAGAAAATGCGCCGATCAGATTGATTTCTGCGGCCGCGCTCGCCGGCAAAACTGATTGGGATGGCATTCGCATGGTTCCGGCGGCAGGTCAGAGTCAGAGTGTTCTGCAGCACCTGGTTATTTCCGGTGCTGAAAAGGGTTTGACCATTTATGCTGGTGACTACGACGTTGGCAATATTACGGCGCGTTACTGCCAGAGCGGCATTGTGCTACAGGGTGCGAGCGGGACTTCACTTTTGAACCTGAATTTTGAAGATTGCGATTATGCCTTTACTGCTGAAAGCACCTGGAACTGTAGCCTTGAAAACCTGCGGGTTAGAGGCGGTCGCGCAGGTTTAAACCTTGCTGGCAACAGTAATTTTTCACTGTCAGTTTTTGACATCAGAAATGTGCGCGAAGTCGCGGCAAGAATTGTCGATCGTACTTCGCCAAAACTTCGCAATGGCCTGCTGCACTCGCTGCAGACTGGTTTGTCCATTGGCGGTTGCAGTGGCGACCACCAGTATCTGACCATTGATGCCCTGACTGGCATACTGGTTGACGGTGCCGACGTTCAGACAATCAAAAACTGCATAATAGTGAATCTCCAGGTGCCGGGCACGGGCTATGGCATAGAAGAAAAGACTCTTGGGCGCAGCTATGTTTACAACAATATATTTGGTTTCCTGATGGCAACACGTGATTGCGATCAGCTTGGTGCACCGATCATCAATGCTGATCCGGAATTTGTCGGCGGCGCTGCCAGTGAATATGACTATCATCTTAAGTCTGGCTCTCCTCTGGTTGCTGCTTCAGACAGCAATGGGCAACCAGGCGCCTACGGCAGCGGCAGATAAATTTCTCAATTCTGCATGGCTGTGTGTCGATAATTCCTGAAAGAGCAAAAGAGTTCCGGAGGTTAACAATGCGCAGCTACGCTATTCCTTTTTTATTGGCCGGTCTGATAATTGCTTCTGCCGGAGACGTCGAAGCACAGAGAACCGGAAACCGTGAAATGCATGAGCGGATCAACGCTCTGCGAAATCGATTACAGAACTATCAGCTTGAACGCGTGCGTGAAGAGCCTAAACTGGCGCCTGTTGTCCAGGAAAAGGAAACTGTCGAGGTAAAATTTGAAGAGCTGGTAGAAAATTTTGAATCTCGCAAGGATGTCGCCGTAACCGTTCTGTTTCATGACGAGGATTTTGCAAAGAGCCAGGCGACAGAGATTGCACCCGTCAACGCAACCGACAAAAAAACTGAAACAGCTGCTCCAGTTGAAGAACCGGTAAAGGTCGCAGCCACTTTCATGCCGAAGACTCCTGACATAATTGATGCAGCAAAGCAGCTTGAGCTGGAACGGGCGCAACGTCAGGAAAAATATGAAGCTCTCAGGCGCAGGGTTCATATGGCAACCCGTCGCGTACATGATCAGGCCCTGGAGATCAACAGCATGGTTGCGCAGATTCCCTGACTGAACTGATTGACTGCAAAAAAATGAGCTGCCTTTTGAGCAGCTCTAAAGGGATATTGTTGGGTTACTCGACCTTTTGCAAGGTCTACTGAAAAGCGAGCTTTTCAGCGAGGGCCGATGTTAATGAACTGTTTTGCAAAGACAGTACGCCCGCAGGCACGGCAAAGCAGTGCATAAAGAACACAGAATGGTTTTGTCTAGATCCTCTTGAATATGGTTTAATTCTAACAAAAAATATTCAATATGCCAACTGGCATTACGGGGTGCTTTTTTTCAGCTGATCAAGCCATGTATCGGCAGATGCATCGCTTGGTGCGCGCCAGTCACCGCGTGGGGAGAGCGCTCCGCCAGAACCTACTTTTGGAGAGTCAGGTACGCAGCTGCGTTTAAATTGTGACTGACCAAAAAACCTTCGGACAAATACTTCAAGCCATTTTTTTATGGTGGCAAAATCATAACGGTTATCGCCATGTCCCCAGCTGCACCAGCTGAGGTATGCCACTTTTGAAGGTCTGAAGCCATAGCGTAGCAGGTAATAAAGGTTGAAATCCTGAAGTTCATAGGGGCCAACCGTGTCTTCAGTTAATTGTGTCGGGGCGTCAGTGCTTTCGCCGGGAATCAGCTCGGGCGAAATCTGGCTTTCGACAATGCTGCGCAGGGTTTTTGATGCCTTGTCGCCAAACTCATTGTTGTCGATGAACCAGTTGATCAGGTAACGCACCAGAGTCTTGGGTACCGAGGCGTTGGGGTTGTAATGCGACATGTGATCGCCGACCCCGTAGGTGCACCAGCCGAGCGCCAGTTCGCTCAAGTCGCCAGTGCCTACTACCAGTGCGCTGCTGGCGTTAGCGAGCCTGAAAAGGTGCGAGGTTCTCTCGCCGGCCTGAACATTCTCGAAGGTTATGTCATAAACCTTTTCCCCCTGGGCAAAGGGGTGCCCGATATCTTTGAACATCTGCAGGCAGGATGGTTTTATATCGATTTCACGCCCATCGACGCCGAGCGTTTTCATCAATTCAAGTGCACTCGATTTTGTGCTGTCGGAAGTGGCGTAGCCTGGCATGGTGCATGCGAGCAGGTTGCTGCGTGGCAGGCCGAGGCGATCGAGCGCCTTACAGGCGACAATCAGTGCCAGAGTTGAATCTAGACCGCCGGACACGCCAATGACAAGCTTTTGAATGCCGCTGCTCTGCAGGCGTGTGGTCAGGCCCTGTATCTGAATGTTGAGGACTTCCTGGCAGCGCTGCAGTCGCAAGGTGGGCGCGTCAGGGACAAACGGGAACCTCGCAATGCCACGCATGATCGGAACATCTTTGCTAACTGCGGCGCCGGAGAATTCTACCGTTCTGAATTTTTTATCTCTGACTTTCTCTTCGCTGGCGCAGTCTTTGAAACTGCTGTTGCGCATGCGTTCCAGTTGCAGTTTCTCGACATCTATGTCAGTCATGATAAGAGAACCAGAGGCGCTGAAGCGCTCACTTTCTTCAAGAATATGGCCATTTTCACCGATCAGGGCGTGGCCATCCCAGGCCAGGTCAGTGGTTGATTCGCCCTGGCCGGCTCCACTGTAAACGTAGGCACTGAGCAGGCGAGCCGAAGTCGATCTGACCATAAGCTGACGATATTCTGGCTTGCCGATGATCGCACTGCTGGCCGATGGATTGCAGATTATCGTTGCGCCAGCCATGGCCAGCCAGCTGGAAGGTGTCACCGGTGCCCAGAGGTCCTCACAGATTTCTACGGCGAGCGTCGCGTCGGGATTCTCGCGGCAGCGGAAAAGCAGGTCATTGCCGATGGGAACAGTCTGGTTGCAGATATTGATGAACTGGTGCTGTAGTTCTTTGGCCGATGAAAAATGGCGCTTTTCGTAAAACTCGGCGTAGTTCGGGAGATAAGTCTTGGGAACCAGCCCAAGCAGGCGCCCGCCCTGAAGCAGTGCTGCACAGTTGAACAGGCGCCCGGAAAGCAGCAGCGGCAGACCGGTGACGACAAGAGGGCTGTATGATGAACTGGCATTGACCAGCGAAAGAAGCGCAGATTCGCACTCGTCGAGCAGACTCTGCTGGTGAAAGAGGTCCTGCAGGGAGTAGCCGCTGAGGCTTAGTTCAGGAAAAACCACCACTCCGACATGCTTTTCGTGGCATTGTCTGAGCATGATTATCTGCGCCGAAGCGTTCTGCATGGGCCGAGCCAGGCTGACCAGCGGAGTTGCGGCAGCGCACCTGAAAAAGCCATGCGTGAACGGGTTAAAAAAGTTATTCTGCATGACCCTATGCTATAGCGTTTTTATCTATCTGACAAGAATATCAGCGTAAATTTGCCTGAGTATCATCAATCAGGTTCTGCAGGCTTGGCGGAACGTAGGTTCGCGACGGGCCAGGTACTGGTAGATCGAGCGGAAGTTTACCAATTTTCATGATCTTGCCGGCTTTTTCGGGATCCATCAAGCCCAGCACCCTGCCGGAGTGCTGAGGACTGAGGCGCGAAAGAATATCGTAAATCATCTTGTCATCAGGCACTTCGTCAAAAATGGTCGAAAGTGCTTTTGGGTCCATCTGGGCAGCAATCGTTCTTATCTGATCCAGGCGATTCTCCTGTTCCATAAACCGGATCAGGCTTGATTCGAGATTCAGTGTTTCAGAGGCAAGTCGGTTGGAAAGTTCGTCAATAGCAGCTTTTCGCTTCTCCAGATCGACTTTTTCATCGGCGAACTTTTTCTGTTCAAGCGTCAGTTCTTCGCGGAGTTTGCGCAGTTCTTCCATTTCCCTGGTATATTGCTCTTTTTGCGATCTGATAAGACCCCGGTAGGAGTCTTCAAGCGACTTGGCGCGTGTCTCGAGGTCGTGACTGCCCTGAGTGATGAGACGGTTGAAACGTTCCTGTTCCTGCAGCATCAACTGCTGGTAACGCTCTTCTTCTGGCAACTGATGCAGTTGCACGAAATCGAAATATGGCTCGAATGGCCATGCTTTTTGCCATTTTTCCGGGATGCGGTGCCGGAATGTATAGACATTGAGAAAATCCAGTGTCAGGGCTGACAGGAAAATTGCTATGCCGAGTGAAGCGAGCAGAAACCAGAACATCAAACGGCTCAGCGCCAGGAAAACTTTTGATGGTTTACGCTCTTCCTGCTGCTGTTCTTTATTGTCCTGCGGCTGCGTTTTGCCCGCCGGTACTGGTATTATCGGCTCAACTGCCGGAACTTCTTTTTTTTCTGGCATCGAAATTTTCCTTATTCTCGTTTTTTGTCATCGCCAAGTCCGCCCAGGACCTGACTGACAAAAGTCTGTGTTGACTGAAATGGCGGCATGCCGCCGAATCTTTTGACGGTCGCCGGATCGCTGCTGTATGCCGCCAGAGCGTTTGACAGGTTGCCGCCGTTGCGGTTAAGCATGTCGGCCAGGTGGGCGGTGCCGGCTTTGATGTTCTGTTCGGGGTCGAAAGGATTCTGATAACCCAGCTTACTGAATATTTCGGGCTTCACCTGCATGAGCCCGAGGTTCCCCTGCTGGTCGACCGCCTGTGGATTGTTGTCGGATGCAACTGCAATCAGCTGTTTAACAAGCTGAACGCTGAGATTGTGTTCTTTTGAATATTTCTCCACAAGTTTATCGACATCAGCTTTCAGGTCACTTGCGATAACTGTTGTATCAGGATTGCTGGCCGGCGATGCATTGATACCAAGAGAAACCGGAGTTTTGGTGGCTTCGAGCATGGCGGCCGCAAAAGTCTGCTGCTGTCTGTGCCCGCGTTTGTGAGCCATGCCTTTGAAACTCTGATGCAGGCCATCGATGCGCTCAAGTATGCGGTTCATGTTTTCAAGCATCGTTGTCATCTCCTGCCGTCTTCTTGAGGCGGTTTCCGTATTCGTCGAGACGTTTCTGTTCTTTTTTCAGCATTTCCTTTTTGTAGACAGCTTCATCTTTTTCCCGCATTTTTTCGTAGGTCATGCGGCTTCGGCGTTTGATCATCAGTTCATCGAAAATTTTCTGTCGCTGTTTTTCAAGACGTTCCAGTTCTTCTTCCTGAAATTCCCATGCTCTCTGCAGACGCGTAAGATAAGCCGGATACATCTGTACTCGCATCATTTCGCCAGCCTGCAGGTCGTTGGCCTTGTGTTCAAGTGCTTTTGCGTATTCGTCTTTGAGCTTGTCCACCTCTGCCTTTATTGCCGCCATCTGACCGTCTTTCTGAGCCAGTCTGATCTTGACTTCATTCTCTTCATGCAGGCAGATTGCAAGAATCTGTTGAAAGCGAAACACAAAAGCCATGATCAGCTGCCCTGACCAACGATTTTACCCAAGGCTTCAACGCTCTTTTCAAAAGGCACCGCTTCTTCGATACCCTGCCGAATGAGAGATTCTATCAGAGGCTCTTTCTGGATCGCCTCATCAATTTTGGGGTCTGATCCGGTCTTGTAGGCGCCGAGACTTACCGCATCAGCGTTTTTAACATAAGTAGAATAGATGTTGCGCAGTTTGCCTGCCATCTCAAAGTGTGATTTGGTGCAGATTTCTGGCATGAGGCGCGAAATGCTGCCAAGAATATCGACGGCCGGATATATGTTCTGATGGGCGAGATCGCGACTGAGCACAAGATGCCCGTCGAGAATACCGCGTACCGCGTCGGCCACTGGTTCATCCATGTCGCCACCTTCGACAAGAACTGTGTATATGCCTGTGATCGAACCTTTACGGGCAGTACCGGCTCTCTCGAGAAGCTTTGGTAGCAGCGAAAATACTGATGGGGTATAGCCTCTGGTCGTTGGCGGTTCGCCGACTGCGAGGCCAATTTCACGCTGGGCAAGCGCAAAACGGGTAACCGAGTCCATCATCAGCATTACTTTTTTGTCGCGATCCCTGAAATATTCAGCGATAGCGGTCGCTGTAAAAGCTGCTTTGACACGAACCAGAGCCGGCTGTTCTGAAGTTGCGACTACCACTATGGAACGTCGCAGGCCTTCTTCACCAAGGTCTTTTTCGAGAAACTCACGAACTTCGCGACCTCGTTCGCCGATAAGCGCGACAACATTTATGTCGGCCTGTGAACTTCTACAGATCATACCCATAAGTGTGCTTTTACCAACGCCGGAACCCGCGAAAATACCCATTCTCTGGCCACTGCCGATGGTGAGAAGGCTGTCGATGACTCTGACTCCGGTTGGCAGGGCTGTCTGTATGCGTTTTCGCGTCAGTGGATTTGGTGGATCACGGTTGATCGGAACTCTGGCAATGTCTGGAGAAAAGTCGCCTTTGTCATCGGCCGGCTGGCCGAGACCACTGAGTACGCGGCCAAGAAGTTCATCGCCGCCCGGCGCGGTTAATGGGGTTCCGGTCGGGATAACCTCGCTGCCCTGTCTGATGCCTTCGGTGTGCACCAATGGCATGAGCAGAACGCTGCCGCGGCGGAATCCGACTATTTCACAGGGCAGGGGGCCTGCTGGCGTAATGATGTGGCAGAGGTCGCCTACCGGGTTTTGTGGTCCGGTGGCTTCTATGAGCAGGCCGACGACCTGGGTGACCTTGCCGTTGACCCTTATCGGATCAGTGTTGAGCAGGGTCGATGTGTAGTCTGCAAATGAAATTTCGCTCATGTGTCAGCGAGTTTCTTTCTGAGTTTACTGAGAAGCGCGCGCTCGAGTTCGCGTGCCTGTGATTCTATCGTGGCATCAATCGTGCCGACTCCGGTTTCGATTTTGATACCACCTGGAGACAGGGTTGGGTCTTCGATTATGCGCAGTTCAGTGACCGAACCAAGGCGGGCCATGAACTGTTCTTTGTGGGCCTGGCACATAGCCTTGTCTCTGATATTGATGCGCATGACAATTTTATCTACTTCAGATACGCGGTTCAGAGCCTGATCGATGTTTTTGAGTATGATTTCGGGTTGTGCCACCGGCTCGACCTTGATAACGGTGCGGGCAAAAGCGATGACCAGTTTGAGCATTTCTTCTTCGGATGCTTTGAGAATGCCCATGCGGCTTGTCTGCAGTTCGTTGACAAACGCTTCGCTCTCCTGCATCAGGTTATGCCAGTCGAGTGAGGCTTCGTGCAGTCCCTGCTTTTCGCCGGCAGAAATACCCTTTTCTTCACCCATGGCATAGCCTTCTTTATAAGCTTTTTCGCGAACCGAATCGATTTCGAGATGGGCGGCCTTTTTGATTGCTTCGGATTCAGCTTTTGCCGTTTCGACAATGGTTGCTGCCGTTTCCCGGGCCGTCTTGACTGTCTTTGCCGCTTCAGCATCAGCTTCCTGACGTTTTTTGAGCATGTTCTGGCTGAATTCCTGCTCTTGTGCGGTCAGGCTGCTTTCTTTGCCTTTCAGTTCTTCTTCCCAGTTGCGCAGCTCTTCTTCCAGAGCTTCAAGCTCAAGCTCTCTTATTTTTATAGCTTCGAGTGCAGCGGCGTGTCGCGCTTTCTTGGCCGTCGGCGAGAGAAACGAGACTGGTTCTGCCGGTTTTGGCTGAAAAGGCTTTTCTGGCGCGGCATTACTGTCTTCTTCTTCAACCGGTCTGGGCGGTTTCGTTATGATTTTTTCGCCAGAACCGGCTAGATGCTCTGGTGACAGGGCACGAAAGGTTTCGACGGCAAATGCGTCTTCTGCCGGTGCCAGATCTTCTTCCGGTTTTTCGATTTTCTGGCGGTGATCGATAAAAACCGGCTTCTGCTGGTCGATTTTTATCTGGTTCGCCTTGAAGATTTTACCCATTTATCAGCTTTCCTTAGTAGACCAGGTCATCGTTTGGCCGTTTGATATAAAGTTCCTTGCTGTTCATCAACTCAGCCACAACTGCCATGATACGATCTCTGGCCGCATCGACTTCGCTTTCGCGTGCCCGGCCAAGTCTGGTGATTTCTTCTTTGAGATCATTGAGCGCGCGCTGCGACATATTGGCGGCAATATTCTTGAGAACGGCAGACGGAGCGCCCTGTAGGGAAATGGCGAGGTCGCGGATTCTGATGATTTTGAGCAGTTGCTGCAAGCCGCGCGGGTCGGCATAGGCCAGATCGTCGAAGAGCATTATGTGGCGGCGCAGTTCGGATACGACCTGTGGCAGATCTTTCTGCAGGCCGCCAAGAATGTGGCGATTGGTTTTGGCATCGCAGTGTCGCATGATATTTGCAAGTATTTCCAGTCCGGTGTGGTTTCCAAGTTGAGTCTTAGCCAATCAGTTCCTCCTCGCCCGGGCGCGAGATGACAACTTCGCCTCTGGCCTCGAGCTTCTTCACTATGGCGACAATGCGCTGCTGAGCCTGATCGACGTCGCGCATGCGCACTGGGCCCATGTATGCCATTTCTTCTTTGAGCATTTCTGCCGCGCGTTTCGACATGTTCTTGTAGAACTTTTCTTTGACTTCGTCGGTAACACCCTTGAGTGATACCGAGAGATCCTTCATGTCGATTTCCTTCATCAGGCGCTGCAAACTGCGGTCGTCGATAAGCACCACGTCTTCGAAGACGAACAGGCGTTTCTTGACTTCTTCGGCAAGGCTTGGTTCCTGGACTTCCATGGTCTCGATGATGTTCTTTTCGACGGCACGTTCGACGGCGTTCAAAACTCCGATAAGAGAATCGATACCACCGACACTGGTGAAATCCTGGCCGATAATCGACGACAGGCGTTCTTCGAGATAGTTCTCTACTTCGCGGGTGATATCGGGGCTGGTGCGATCCATCAGCGCGAGGCGCTTGGCAATTTCAACCTGGGTGTCGGGTGTCATCGACTGCAGGATTACCGCTGATTTTTCAGGTTGCAGATAAGCGAGAATGAGTGCAACAGTTTGCGGGTGCTCATTCTGAATCAGTGTCGCCAATTGAGTCGGATCGGCGGTGCGTGCCGCTTCGAACGGCTGAATCTGCAACGAAGTGCCCATTTTGGCAAGGATCTCGAGGGCTTTGCCTGGTCCGATAGTCTGCTCAAGCAGGTGTTTGGCGTATTCAAGGCCACCTTCTGCATAAAATTTGCGGGCCATCATCTGTTGTTCGAATTCGAACAGTACGGCCAGCTTGTCTTCGGTTGAAATCTTGCGCTGTTTAGCGATTTCAATGGTCAGTGTTTCGATCTCGGCGTCTGACAATGACTGCAGAATAGCGCCGCTGGTTTCGGGGCCGAGAAAGATCAGCAGAATAGCGGCCTTTGCCCGACCAGGTATGTCGAGAATCGGCAGATCTTCGAGCTTGATCGGAGGCAGTTCTTCTTCCATATCCTTGTTCACGCTCCGACTCCTCTTATTTGCTCAGCCACAGGCGCAATACCTGTACTGCATCTTCGGGTTTGCTGGTGACCAGGTCTCTGACACGTTTCTCAAGAAGTTCGCGGGCATTAGCCTGCTCGTTGAGCCTTTCGAGCTCTTCTTCTCTAGCACGGTCGCGTTCTTTGATGATAGTGTCGAGTCGCTTGAAGCCTTCTTCAAGAGTGCCGTTGTCCTTCTTCTGGAAGGCTTCACGAAAGATAAACTGTTCTTCAGGAGTCATTTCTTCGAAATCCGGCGGCATACCATCGTTGTTAAGGGCATACTGATAAGCCTGATGGCGCAGATCCTGAACCTTGCGTTTCTTTTCTTCAAGATTGCTGATTTCCGGGAAGAAGTTCTTGATGTCTTTGAATCTTCTTTCCCAGTCCTGCCACTTCTGATCGTTCTGGCGCAAAGAAGCATTGTCACGGGCAAGCTTAAGTGCTTCGGCTTCTGCCGCCGCTTCAGCCAGTCGCTGCTGTTCCCTCGCGAGTGCCCTGGCTCTCGATACCCTGACAAATATGTATATCAGGCCGAGGAATATCGGGAATGACATTAGTAGGCCAACAACGATCATGAACATCTGTTTCTCCTGCTGTTTCTTCAGGTCAAAGGCAGCCTTGGCACGATCCAGTTCGTCATTGCGGAATGGCAACACCATCAGCGCCAGTTTATCGCCGCGCTCCTTATCGAAACCGACAGTGGTTTTGGCGATTTCGGTTATCTTTTCTTCCAGGGTTCCCATGGCGGCGGGATCGTCGTTGAGCACCACTGATACGGTCAGACGACGGATAGTGCCCTGTTCCTTGACAAACTTTTCCTTTGATCTGGTAAATTCATAGTTAGTAATCGCGGCGTTGCGCTTATACTCGTTCCAGGTTGAGTTCTCGGTGCCAGGATAAGCTGGTGCTCCGGGGGGGAGATTTGAGTTTACACCGGGTTCGCCATCTTCAACGAGGTCGCGCCCTTTGTATTCTTCTTCTTCCAACTTTTCAGAAAGTTTGAGGCCAGAATTCATACCCTCTACCGGCGGAATTACGACATCGCTGACCGCTTCCTTCTGGTCAAAATCTACATCGAGTCTGACCCGGACGATGGCCTTACCATACCCGAAAGAGCTTTCCAGAAGGCTCTGAAGCTCAGAACGCAGGTGGTTCTCACGGTTGCGGGTATATTTCATCTGCGCGGTTTGAACCTTGTCAAGGGTCATCGCTTCTTCATCTTCGATGATTCTGGTGAGATCGCGGGCTTCGGTGTCTGCGATCCTGATTTTGTCAGGATTGAGCCCTTCTACGGCTGAACATACCCAGTCGCGGATAGCGCGCACCTGATCCTCGTTTATCTCGGCACCCGGGCGAAGCTTGAGCAATATGCTGGCTGACGGTTCTTTCTGGTCTTCCTTGAATACTTCTTTTTTGGGTTTGACTATGCTGACACTGGCCTCTTCGATCGGACCCATGCGCACAAGCGTTTCTTCGAGTTCGGTCTGCAGGCCACGTACGTAGTTGAGGTCGAATTCCTGCTGAGTTGTGCCGGTGAACATCGAGCGCTGGTCGATAAGCGAAGCCCAGCCGGCTTTTGCCTGTGGCAGGGTTTTTTCCTGGGCGAGTTGCAGCAGAATGTATGATTTTTCTGGCAATGGTACGCGAATGTCGGTTGAATCTATACCGAGTTTGTATTCGACGGCGAGTTCCTGAAGCTTGGCGACAACCTTACCGGCATCTTCAAGCTTGAGTTTCTCTTCAAAGAGTGGAATAAACTCTTTTTGCGTGCCCCACATCGAGGCGGTTGCGATACCCAGCACGACTATCACTACAATAGCCGCCAGCGCTATCTGCTGGCTTCTGGGCAATTTTGCAATCGGTTCCCATAATTGCCTGAGAAAATCGGTCATCGTCTGCTACTCCCTACTCCCTGGTGTGCCCTGTTTTTAATGTATGCTTTTCTGGCTATGGAAGTTTATTCAAGATTATTTATAGTACGTCAGAAACATTCTGTAAAGACCTAAAATTTAAAAATTCATACGCATTATTTCTTTGTATGACTCAAGTATTTTTCCTCTGACTTCCAGAGTCAGATTCATGGCGGTTTTGGCTTTTTCTGCGGCTATCATGACGTCGTGCAGATTGTCTACACGACCAAGAACGGCATCCTGGGTGAGTTTCTCAGACTGCTTGCCGAGACTGTCGACTTCATCAATGGCAGTCTGAAATTTGTCAAGAAAGATGCCCCACTGCTCTTTGGCGTTAGTGTGTGGCCTCTCGGGCTTGGTATTGATGTCTACCCACGGATTGCGTTCTGGTATTCTCATAGCTTAATTAACCTCTTCCTCCAATATTCAGCGCTGCATTGGTCATATCTTTCGCTGAGTTGATGCAGGTAACGTTGGCTTCGTATGCACGCGTAGCAGTGATCATGTCCACCATTTCGTGCACTATGTTGATGTTCGGGCGGCGAACATAGCCCTCTGAATCAGCGTCGGGGTGATTCGGGTCATACTCCATTTTGAAGGGCGCCATATCTTCCAT
>PGYA01000135.1 GCA_002839435.1 Candidatus Riflebacteria bacterium HGW-Riflebacteria-2
TTCCCAGTCCCCGCCGGCCCCGGCGAGAAGAAGAATCTGTGCGATCGCTCCCTCCGGTGAGGTGAGCGGATTCCACGAACGTCGAAGCGCCGTCGTGAACGCTCGGTCGAAGAGGGAGAGACGCGCATAAGCATCCGCAAGGCGAACAAGTATCATATCGGACGGAGAGGATTCCGCCAGACCTTTGTACAGTGCAAGCGCAAGCGAGGCTGACGCGGCGTCGTTCATTGCGGCATAGGCGTCCGCGAGATCAAGAACGGCGGATATGTCGGCGGGGTTCTTACGGAATACGGCCTCTTTTTCTGCGAGTTTTTTTTCGCTCCGGACACGTTCCTCTTTCTCGAGAGCGGTTTCCTTTCCGGAGAAGTAGACCTGCTCGCGCGTATCTTGTTTTCTCTTCGCTGCAGGGAGCATCTTCACTCCGTCGGCGCTTACCGAAGAAATAGCCTCGCCCTTCTTCACCGAGAATCTGACCGTCTTCATCTTTTTCTCTCCGTCCAGCCTGGCCTCTACGTAATAATCACCCTCGGGCCACTCCTTTTCCAGCGAAACGGTCGAATGGAAGATTGCTGCTTTCCGACGCGCAGGGTTCTTCGCCGTATACTCCGCGAAGCGTGTTTTCTCCTTCCCCGGCGGAGCAAAGTACCAGACGAAACGCACCTTCATCCCCGCCGACACATTTCGGCATTCGGCAAAGACAGCTAAAAGAGGCGCCTCGGGAGGGTAAGCCGTCACCCTTTCACCTGGCGAGCCATCGGGATTCACTCCGGATGCCATAAAAAGCTCCGCGAGCAACGGAGGTTTCGCCGCCTCGGCAACGCACAATGAACCGGCAAAAAGGAACAGCGAATATACACACAGGAAAAAGAGTTTTCTCACGGGGATTCCTCCTTTTTGACGCATGCACAGACCATCCGAACGAACCGCCTCTACGCGCCGTCACAGGAGAAGAAAGACTGACGGGGTATTTTTGCGAATTATAACACTTCTCGCTGAAAACAAGAAGGCGGAATGAGCGCATACTGGACGCGCGTTCATTCCGCCTTCTTTTCACTTGAAGAAACACTATGCCCCGAAGCGCTCCCGCCGTGAAGCGCCGTTGTTACTTCCTCCGCTGCAGCGCCTCCCAGAGGCCGGCGAGATACATCGCGCCGAGCGCGCGGTCGTAGAGTCCGTACCCCGGCTTGCCGGTTTCGCCCCAGATCATGCGTCCGTGGTCGGGGCGCATCGGACCGGTGAATCCGGTGTCCGCATACGCTTTCATGATCTCGAACATGTTCAGGCTGCCGGACTCCGTCGTGTGCGCCGTTTCGTGGAACGCCCCCTTGCCTGTGATCTTCACGTTCCGCACGTGCGCGAAGTGAATGCGCCCCATTCCGCCGAACTTGCGGATCATGGCCGGGAGGTCGTTGTCGGGCCGGGCGCCGAGCGACCCGGAGCAGAGACTGAAGCCGTTGTTCGGGCTATCGACGAGCTTGACGAAACGGTCGTACGAGGCCTCGTCCCGGATGATGCGCGGCAGGCCGAAGATCGACCAGGGCGGGTCGTCCGGGTGGATGGCCATCTTGACGTTGGACTCCTCCGCAACAGGTACGGTCATTTCAAGGAAGTACTTCAGGTTCTCCCAGAGCCCCTCCTCGCTGAGCTCCTTGTATCCGTCCAAAAGCGCCTGAAGCTCCTTGGCGTCGTACGAGGCGCTCCAGCCGGGGAGATCCTTTGTTCCCTTGGAGAGGTCCATCTTGAGCACTTCGACGTCGTCGTACGAAAGGGCGTTGGAGCCGTCCGGCAATGGAAACGCCATGTTCGACCTCGTCCAGTCGAAGACCGG
>PGYA01000136.1 GCA_002839435.1 Candidatus Riflebacteria bacterium HGW-Riflebacteria-2
AATTCACCAATAGAACTAAATCCGAAGGATGAATAGGAAATCAAAAGTTTGTTTTACGAGAATGGATTTTCACTCTATTTTGAAATTGATTTCAAATAAAGTTCTTCAACACTTTTTCGCGCCCAGGGTGTTCGCCGAAGAAATATCAGACTGGATTTGATGCTCGGCTCATTGTAAAAGCAGCGAATCGGAATCCGCCTCGATAACTCAGCCCAGCCATAATGCTGTACGAGGTAAGTAAGGATCATTTCAAGCGTAATACCATGCAATGGATTTTTGGGTTGTGGATTTGGAATCATGTTATTATCCCTGTTCGTGAATAAGAAAATTATACCGCATCCAATTTCGCCCAACGAAATATTGACTTTCTTCTGTCATTAAGATTTTTTAGCTTTACGTGGCAAATTTAACAAAAAATTGGGTCAATTGAAGGCAATGGTTTCAATTGAAAACCTTATCCATCGATATATCACACGTGTTCCAAAATGATAAAATCAGACTTCTAAGGTTGGAAAAATACTTCCTTCAAACAATCAATCAATTTTAGAATACAAAAACGATTTAAAGAATCCATTAATATGTTGATCTATTTGGAAATAGGAACAAGTTTAATTGTGTTTCAAAATTAAATAATATTGTTAATTCCAATCAAATAATATCCAATTAAGAGACAATTTCGGAGGCATTTATGGAACTGGGAGCATTCTCTTTAAGCCTGGTTGTGAAAGATATCGCGGTTTCAAAACACTTTTATGAAAACCTGGGTTTCAAACCTTTCATGGGTGATCAATTGCAAAATTGGTTGATTTTGAAAAATGGTAATGCTGTGATTGGCCTGTTTCAAGGAATGTTTGAAAAGAATCTGCTTACCTTCAATCCGGGATGGACGAGCAATGCACAGCCTATGGAAGAATTCACAGATATAAGGGAATTGCAGCGTCAACTCAAAAAGCAAGGCATCACAATGATTACCGAAGCAGACGAAACATCCAGCGGTCCGGCATTTTTTATGATTGTTGATCCGGATGGAAACACAATACTCGTAGATCAACACGTATAGAATTTTCGATCCAATGATCTGGCTCTCAAAAACCAGAAAAAACTTCAATTGTTTTAAAAAGTGAATTTCTAATAATTTTCAAATTGAATTTTACTGTCAAAGCTGGGAGGTCTCATTAAATTTCTTTGAAATGATTGAGATACTTCATATAATCAACTATATGAGCAAATTTGATCAGTTATTCGAAGAAATTCGAATAACTGATCCATAAACGAAGGTTTTCATCGTTTGATTAAAGAAGGTTCTAATGGAATCATCAATTACTCGAAAACCAGATTCACTCCTTTACGCAGGCTGGATTACTTTCAATGCGCTATGCATCCCCATTGCATGGGGTATCACCTTTTTCGTGATTACACAAATTGAAAATGTCATTGGGGGCACTATTTTGGTCAATGGGCAGACACGGATTACTGAAGACTATTTGGCCTCATTTGTTCTATTCCCACTCCTTGGACTTATTACGGGACTGTCACAATATTTACTTCTCCGCCGCTATCTGGCAAAGATGGGTTGGTGGGTTGCAGCAACGTTCCTGGGTTGGATCCTGCCATTTATCACTCTGATGTTGGCAAATTCTTTCTTCCAAATTAAGCAAATGGATGACTCTACGATTTCGACATCAATCCTTTTTTTTCTCATGGGTGGCCTGTTCGGTTCAATCCAGTGGCTCGCTCTGAGAAAAAAGATTCGGAATTGCGTTTGGTAAAGGTCTT
>PGYA01000080.1 GCA_002839435.1 Candidatus Riflebacteria bacterium HGW-Riflebacteria-2
TCGCGTAAGCTTGTGACGAGCATGCCTGCCATCCAGCAGGCAAGCGAGGAATCGCTGGAGCGAATGAGATTCTGCCGAGAGCCCGGCATAAGCGGTATATCACCGATCGAATTCTTAAACTCTTATGTGCCGGAGGACTAGTTCTTTTTGTGCACTTATAATGGCTTTTGAGCTTAAGTATGACTGAGAAATCCAGTTTAACCGGCAACAATTTTAAATTTATCAATATTTTAAGGAGAATATGAAATGGGTATGTTTTGTTATCAGTGTCAGGAAACAGCGGCGTGCAAGGGTTGTTCTATCAAGGGTGTGTGCGGCAAGCAGCCGGATACAGCTAATCTGCAGGATCTTTTGATTTTTGTGCTCAAGGGCATCGGTGAACTCGGCGAACTGGCTGGCGAAAAGAATCTGCTGACCAATGAAATCGGCGAATTCATCTGCGCTTCTCTTTTCACCACTATTACCAATGCCAACTTCGATAACGCTAGATTTTATGCACAGGTCGATCATGCCATCGAAATCAGAGATGGCCTCAGGAAAAAACTTACTGATGCTGGTGTAAAGGTTGACGGTCTGTCAGAAGCCACCACCTGGAAACCTGCCAACAAAGATGAATACGCTGCCAAAGCCGAAAAAGTCGGTGTTCTCGCTACCGAAAACGTCGATGTCAGATCGTTGCGCGAACTGCTGATCTACGGGCTCAAGGGTATCGCGGCCTATGCGGATCACGCCTATGTTCTGGGTTATCGCGACGAAAACATTTTCAAGTTCATGATCAAGGCGCTGGCCTCGACTACCAAAAATCTCAGCGTCGATCAGATGGTTGCGATGGTCATGGAAGCCGGTCAGTATGCCGTTACCACTATGGCCCTTCTCGACAAGGCCAACACCACTACCTACGGTCATCCTGAAATTACCAAAGTTAAGATCGATGTCGGCAATCGCCCCGGAATTCTCGTTTCAGGCCACGATCTGAAGGATTTCAAAGAACTGCTCGAGCAGAGCAAAGATGCCGGAATCGACATCTACACGCACAGCGAAATGCTTCCAGCCAACTATTATCCTGAATTCAAGAAATACAGCCATTTTTATGGTAACTACGGCAACGCCTGGTGGAAGCAGGATACCGAATTCGCTTCTTTCAACGGCCCGATTCTTATGACCACCAATTGCATCACCCCGGTTAAAGATGCTTATAAAGATAGAATTTATACCACCGGCAATGCTGGTTACCCCGGCGTAAAACATATTCCCGACCGCAAGGAAGGCGGCGCCAAAGACTTCTCTGCCATCATCGCGCAGGCTAAAACCTGTCAGCCCCCGACGCAGATCGAAACCGGCGAAATCGTCGGCGGCTTCGCGCACAACCAGGTTCTCGCGCTTGCCGACAAAGTCATCGCTGCGGTTAAGAGTGGTGCCATCAAGAGATTCGTGGTAATGGCAGGTTGCGACGGTCGCCATAAGACCCGTCAGTATTTCACCGATGTGGCTGAGAATCTGCCCGAAGGCACTATCATTCTCACTGCCGGTTGCGCCAAGTATCGCTACAACAAGCTGCAGCTCGGTGATATTGGTGGTATTCCCCGCGTTCTCGATGCCGGTCAGTGCAACGACAGCTATTCTCTCGCGGTAATCGCACTCAAACTCAAGGAAGTCTTTGGCCTCAACGACATCAACGAATTGCCGCTCTCATTTGACATCGCCTGGTATGAGCAGAAAGCCGTAGCCGTTCTTCTTGCACTGCTTTCCCTCGGTGTTAAGAATATCCGCCTCGGGCCCACACTGCCGGCATTCCTTTCAGAAAACGTCGCCAAGGTTCTGGTTGAAAAATTCAACATCAAGCCTACCGGTGAAGTTAAGAACGACATCGAAGCCATGATGGCCGCGAGCTGATAAAGCAACTTGACCTCTCATAACTCAAAAACCTGTGGGCCCCCGCCCACAGGTTTTTGTCTGCCGGCAGGCTGCAGCGCCGCTCTCAGGAATGAAGAGTATCGTGAACGATCTGGCTCAGAGTGAGACTGCGGAAAGGTTTGTGAATGAAAGATTTCACTCCCGCCAACTTCATCGGTTCAAGGTCTTCGTCACGGACAAAACCTGATGCAATGACAACTTTCAGTTCAGGTTGCAACTCTTTCATTGCCGCGAAACACTCTTTGCCGTTCATTTCGGGCATTACCATGTCGAGTATGACCAGGTCGATGTCATCGAATTTTTCTCTGAAAATTGCAAGGGCGCTGACACCGTTCTCTGCAAGAATAACCTCATAGCCGAGATCCCTGAGCATGGCCTCAGTGTTGCTTCTTATGATTTCCTCATCATCGACGACAAGAATAGTGCCGCTGCCGCGCACCGGAGTCTGCTCTGCCTTTTCGCATTCTGTGGCATCTTCGGTGGCTATTGGGATAAGAACATGAATCGACGTGCCGGTGCCAACTTCACTGTAGGCATTGAGGGCTCCGCCATGTTGCTGGACTATGCCAAAAACGGCAGCCAGACCAAGACCGGTGCCTTTTCCCACGGATTTGGTGGTGAAAAAAGGTTCGAAGATGTGCGGCAGCAATTCGCGCGGAATACCGCAGCCAGTGTCTCTTATTTCCACTTCAGCATAGTTGCCAGGCGTAATTCTGAACTGCGATGAACGACAGTAATAAGCGTCGAGTTCAACAGTTCGCGCATTAACATAGATCGTGCCGCCCTCAGGCATTGCTTGTGCGGCATTGATGAGGATATTCAAAAAAGCACTCTGGAGATGCGAGAAGTCTCCATCTACATGCAGTTGCCCGTCTGAAAACCCGGCTTCAATTTTGATGCGGCGATCGACAGTTCTTTTTAGCAGGGAAATCGCGTCTTTGACCGGTTGCTGAATATCGATAGTTGAATAATTTACCGGTTGCTTGCGGGCGAAGGAAAGCAGTTTCGAATTTAGACTGGCAGCACGCTCAGCTGTATCTATGATCATTCGCCAGAGTTTGCTGGCTTCCGGACTTTCCTTGAGCCATTTTTCAAGAAGATCGGCCGCGCCAATTATGCCTCCGAGCATGTTGTTGAAGTCGTGCGCGACTCCGCCGGCCAGTTGGCCGATGGCATCCATTTTCTGCGATTGCCGCAATTGCTCCTGTACGGCGAGTTCTTCGGTGACATCGCGAAATACCAGAACAACGCCGGTTATTTCACCAATGTCACTCTTGATAGGCGCGCCTGAATCTGCGATCAGATATTCTTTGCCATCGCGTGCGATTAAGAGCGAATTTTTGGCCAGGCCAACATACTCGCCGGTGGCAAGTACCCGGCTGACCGAATTTTCAACTGGTTTTCGCGAGCCGGCATTTACAACATTGAAAACTTCCGGCAAAGGCCGGCCAGCAGCCTCATCCGATTGCCACCCGGTAAGACGCTGAGCTACCGGGTTCATGCGTGTCACTTTGCCTTGTGTGTCTGTTGCAATTACCGCATCTCCAATTGATTTCAGGGTTATGCGCAGGTTTTCTTCACTTTGCCGCAGGGCTTCTTCTGCCTGTCTGCGTTCAGAAATATCTACCGAAGCGGTTAAAATAGCTTTTTGGCCGTTCCAGTCGATAACTTTGCTGGCAAACAGCATGTAGTGCTTTTTTCCCTGTATACTGACCGTCATCTCACGGTTAGTCACATCGCCTGATCTGAGGATTTCATCCATGATCTCTTTTGTCTGATCAATATATTTTGTCTGCTCTATTGACGACATTGGCTGACCAATGATTGCTTCGCGCGATTTGCCGACCAGTTCGCAAAAATGCTGGTTGGCCATCAGGTAACAACCGTTCAGGTCGCAAATAATGCAGGGAAAAGGTGTCAGTTCAAAAAGCGCCTCAAAGCACTGCAGGCTTTTTAACAGCTTTTCCTGGGTTTTTTTGAGTTCTCCGACATCGTAGAGAGTGCCAAGAATTTTGTCTTCGAGAATGCTGGCGCCGATAAGAACATTTTTAACTTCACCATTTTTACAGGTTACGCTGAATTCCTGAGGAGAAATAACATTGTTGGTGGCTACTGCATCCTTGATGGCAATAGGCCATCTTGTCTGCCCGATTTTGCGGTATTCTTCATCTGGGTAGGCCAGCGGCCACCAGTCGTCGAGCGACTTGATCTCCTCGTTGCTGTAGCCAAAAGTGTCGGTAAAAGATTTGTTTACACAGATATTCTGCCAGTTTCGATCCATTTCCATGAGTGGCAATGGAGCATGCATGAAAAGAGAACGGAACCTGGCTTCGCTGGTTGCCAGCTGTTTATGAGCCTCTTCCAGACTGGTTATTTTTTCGTTGAGGCTGTGCTTGAGAAATACCGAGATTAATGCCAGTCCGACCATGAGAGAAATAATGAAAATTCCGACAAATTTTAGATTTCGCAGCGCTTCTGGAGACATCCCGCGGTCGATCTTGAGAGTTATCCATTTGTTCTGAACTGTGCTCAGTTCTTCTGGCGAAACATTGTCGAGGGCCTTTTGAACGGAACTGAAAAGCAGCGGATATTTTTTGCTGACCGCGATGCGCCATTCGAATACATAATCTGTGATTCCAGCAACCTTTAGGTTGGTGATGCCGTGGTGGCTGATGTAATAGGATGCCACAGCCAGGTTTTCGATAAAGGCGTCAACCTGGCCGAAAGCTACACTGCGCAGGCCTTCGGATACGTCTTTTACGAGAACTATTTCGATACCATTTGCCTGAAATCCGCGCATATAGCTTTCGGTTGCAAAACCCGAAACGACAGCAACCTTTTTGCCTGAAAGATCCTTTATCGTAAGTCCCGAGCCCAGGCTTTGTGCTCCGATAATAATCACTGGTGCCTGAGTGTAGGAGGTGGTAAAAAATGCATATTCAGAGCGTTCGGCATTTTCAATTATCGTTGGAGCAACTGCGCAGGTTCCCTTTTTGAGCGCCGCCAGATGTTCGTTCCAGTCGTTTGATCTGATCTTTTTGAATTTTTGGCCAAGCTTTTGTTCAACCAACGCAATCACATCCGCGCCCAGCCCGACAAACTCATTATTTTCGTCGGCATACTCGATCGGTGGGTAACTGTCGTTGAACCAGAGTTTGAGTTTGTCAGGGTTCTGCGCGAGCCATTGCTTTTCTTCTGCGGTCAGAGATGGCAACTCGCCACTGCCGGCTGCTGCTGTAACCTGCGACCACGAAATCGTAATCAGCAGAAACAGCAAAATCAGCCACCTTATGGCACCCGACTTATTATCAGCAGCAGAAACCCTCGAAGTCTGATCCAATCTTTTACCCTGTTAGAAATACTTTCTGAGCATATATATTGTTGCGTAGAAGTACTGTTTGTAAAGATTCTAACAGAGATATCTGCAAAGACCTATCAGAATTTTGTCGAAGTTCAGCGTTCGGTACGGTATGTGTTTTACCTGGTGCAGAAAAAAAGACTCCCGGGCGCCTGGCCCGGGAGTCTCCTTTAATCATTATGGTCAGGGGTTCTCGCTGAGAATGATTCCGGCATAGTATGGATAACCCGGCAATACGCTGGCCCACTCAACGCTGCTGTATACCCAGTGGTCGAAGTAATCGAAACTCATGAGCGCGGGGTAGACATCTTTACTTGAAATTTCGGTGATCTGCATAAATGCAGGGCCTGGGTTCCCCCAGACGAACTGCATTTTGGTTTCGTCGAAGGCTCTATCGTTGTAGCGGTCGATAAAGCCATTGAAACCGACATTGCTGAATAATACTCCAACTTTTCCACGCGAGTTCTCAAATTCGTAAGACGCTCCAATGAGAGCTCTGGTGTCAGGATCAGGGTTGATTGAAACCACTGCGCCATCTATCGGAACATAGGGGGCAATGTGCTCTACCGGTCCGTCATTAGTATCGACGCTGCTTTCCGTAACTGTTCCATCGTTGGCTATCTGCCTGTAATGAGCAGTGCCGTTCATCGGCATATTGAAGATAACCCGCATGTATTTCATCTTGCCGATCTTTTCGGCAAAGAGATCGCCATACCAGCCGCCCTTAGTTTGCCATCCCTTTTCTTCGTAGTAGTCCGGGGTTTTGGCGACGTCGTAGATAATCAGCGCTACGTCGGTGGTATTGTAGATGGCTACGCCCCAGATCAGCGCCTTTTTCGCCATGAATTTAGCCGCCGTCTTGAACCATGAACTTTTAAGTTCGCGTGCAAGCTTGGCGCCAAAGTATTTGGGAGCGAAATCCATGAGAACTTCGAAGCCCATTTTACCGGCAGAGAACAGCAGTTCATCAGCCAGCTTGAGGGCGTCTTCTGACGAATTGATGTTAGCTGTTGTTGCCTTGTTGATAATTTCAAGTACGCCCTGACCTGTCGTGGCAAGCATTTTATAGCCATCGCTGAGCTCTTCGTAACTCGAAGCACCAGCCCCGATTACAGTTCCCGCCAGAGTCATCAAACCGTCGAACACCGACAAGCCCTTCTGCTTTGTGAATTTGGTCGTAAATTCGCCAGGCCCAAGGTCTGTCGTAACCTGAAGCTTTCGGTCTGGTGGCCAGCTCCAGCTGTAGCTGGTATGCGTCGAACGCTCGAGAGTGAAATAATTATTGCCGGCCGGCGATTTGATTACATCGTATGTCATGTCGTTGGTGATGGTGACCGAATAGTGGCAATAAGACCGGTTGGTGAGCAATACAGTCGAGGCACTGCGCGCACCATCATCTTCTACATAAACCGCCTTGTCTGAAACATCGCCAACGGCACCCCTGATAGACGGCATAACCCGCGCTGAGCGCAGTGATGAAGATGAATAAGGGCCGACCGCAAGTTCTTCTGCTACTTTTTTGGCTATTGCGGCAGATTTCTGCATCAGCGTATCACTGTAGAGCGTCTCTGGTTCAGGCACTCGCAGAGCCAGTTCAACAGCGGTAATCAGATCTGCTAGATCACTGTGTTTGCGCACTTTATTGAGAGCAATCAGGAACTTTTCTTTGTCAAGAGTCCACAGAACCTTGTCGAAAAGCACCAGTGCTTCTGCTGTCGATCGCGAGTCAATATAATTATCATATTCTGTATCCTGTGGGTGCCAGACCTTTAGCAACATTGGATGATAGGTGTAGAGGTAACGTTCGTCCTTGATCCCAAGCATGATAAGCGCCGCAGAAGAACTTGCAGTAACTGCCCGGGTATTGATGAAGCCATCTTTTTCGACCTGTGTTTCAAACATGCCGGGTCCACCATCGTTCGAGAACATGTAGAGCTGGCTGCGTCGCAATCCCGTGATTTCAGGCAGTCTTACAATGGCTTGAACCGTTAGCAGAATGTTGTTTTCGTCGAGCTGCATTTTATACATGTCTTTGGCAATACTGTTGACATCACGCAAATCCCCTTCGTCAACAACTTCAGGCACAATGTCCTCGAGAATTATTGGAACCATTGCTACATTCAAGTTCCACCCGCTGGAAGTATCGCCTGTAAACGTCTGGGTGACATAGCCACTTTTCTCAAAAACGACTGTTACGTTTTGCGATGGCAGTCTGCCGATTGTATAGAAGCCCAGCTTGCTGTTGTCTGAACTTGATGTTGTCTGCTTTTCCAGAACGGTAACTTTAACATCTGTCAGCGGTTCTCCACCGCCGGATATCGTTACCCAGCCACTAACTGAGCCCATCATCCAATCAAGTGTAAGAGGCGTGCCGGTCATGTCAAGCGTTTGCCCGGCTGACAATGTTTGTTCTGACGACCTGGCGCGTAAAGCATCAGGATCATTTGGATCCATTGTGAAGACTGCCACCAAATTTACCTTGCCGGCAGGAATGCCCTGTAGTTCAAATATGCCGTCTGCATCGGTTTCTGTCTTGAAATTGAGATACTGTTCGCAGACAACTGTAGAGCCTTGCATGGGCATGCCATTGAACACGATTTTGCCCTTAATAGTGCCGGTTGTCGCACCTGGCAGCACTGCTGTCGCTGGAACGAGTTCAACCAGAAAAGACTGAGCCAGATCACTGCCGGTTTCCACTGAGACCAGTTTGGTTTCAAAACCATCCTTGACCAACTTGAACTGGAAAGCGAGATCAGGCAGGTTTGCCAGAATAAATCCACCGTTCCCGTCTGTTGTGATGGTTTTGCCCCATGCCGAGACGGTTACTCCTTCGATTGCCGCTGAAGTGTTAGCATTAATGATGCGGCCACTTATCTGCTTGTCGGCTTTGGTAACGGTTATGGTCGCAGGAAGTTCGGTGGTTTTTGCCGCTTCTACCGTTACGTCGTCGGATCTCATTCTGAAAAGCTGGCCGTCTTTGGTTTTATGCTCGGCGATGAGGTTAACTACGCCGGGTGGTATATTCTCAAGCAGAAACTTGCCGGCGCTGTCGGCAGAGGTCGTGATTTCGGGATTCTGTTCGAGATATACTGTTACTTCCTCTGTGCCGGCGGCATCGGCACGTACGCTGCCGCCGCCAATAGAAATGCTGTTATTGACAATCTGGCCGCTGATCGAACCTGTTTCAGACGGCGGCGGCACATAGGCCCCGCTTCCACCACCGCCACCACCACAACCGGTAGCGATAAGGGCAACAGCAAATGTTAGCATGATAAAAACTTTGAACAGGTTCTTCATCTTTGCAGATCCTCCAGAATCCTTATTTTGAAAGGGCAAGAGCGATATCGCCCCAACAACTTCCATTAAGGCTAATTAAATAGAGCAATCTGTCAATGAGATTGATGTTTAATTTCTCAGATCGCCAGGGAACCCGCATAATTGCAAATTATGCCGTTTTAAGCTAAATTCGATGTGGGCGAGCATCACTTGCTGTAAAATGATCGCGTGGCCAATCCTGGCGGGGCTGATGGCCGAGATTTTTATATAGCAGTATGGAGGCATTATGAGTGAATATGGCAGAGAGCTGATTTATCTGTCGCCAGGCTCGTTCAGAAGTCTATGGAACACTTACCGCGTTTATGAAGATCGCATCGAGCTTGAATTCAGGCTCTTTTTTACCACTATCATAATCAGGCGCAGCGAATTTGTCAGTGTCGATATTTTCAAGCCCCCGGTGATCCGCACTTCATGGGGTGCGCTGAAACTAGACTGTGCCGATTTCTACACACATATCGGAATAACCCGCAATTGCGGCTATTTTAAAGAAATACGTTTTACTCCGCAAGACCTGCAGGCATTCAAAAAAGCTTGCCGATTAATGGCTGAAGCAGAAGTATCAGAGAACCTGTAAAAGCAACCAGGCAGATAGGCCGAAGCTTCAGAAATTGAATTAATCAATGAGCCCTCATATAACCTGCATACTTATCGACGAAGTGCTTTTTGTTGTATCGGGCTGCTTAGTCTGGGCTGAAGCAGGTAAAATCGATCAGCCGGTCTTTGATTTGCAGGTTACGAAAACCCAGGTTCCTTTCTATCCAGGCCAGAGTCTGGGCGCGATAGAAGAAAACATGGGTTTCGTCGTTTTTGTAAAACCATCTGGCAAAGTCGATCTGCTCGTCATAAAGCATGGTCATACAGAAAAGTCGTCCGCCATCGACCAGTAGTTCGCGCAGGCGTCGGAACTCTGCGGCTGGTTGATAAAAGTGCTCAATGACTTCGCAGCACACGATGTAATCGTATTTCTGCTGGAGCAACTCTGGCTTGTCGGCAAAGAACGGGTCATATTGAACAATGTTGAAGCCTTTTTCATGCAACAGGCAGGAAATGACCGGGCCGGGCCCGGCGCCGAAGTCAAGGCCGCGCTGCTCTGGCGAAAAATCAGACAGAACAGCACTGACAATAGGCTCGACAAATTTCTGGTAGCCGGGGTTGGTTACATCGTTATTATGGGTTTCATAGCGCGCTTTTTCTTTGGCCGGGCTCAGCCGCAGATGCGGTATCATAAAAATGCCGCCACATTCAGGGCAGCCAAAGTATTGTTGTCTGAAAAAGTTCTGGCTGGCGGTGCCGCATAACGGGCAAAGTTCGGTTTCGGCATTGACTTGGCCGGTCAAAATTATTCTCCATTTCAGGCTTAAAGATTGTTTATAGCATAAATATTGTCTTGACCGATACGGCAGAAACATCATGATTTCACTCAGCCGGGCGATAATACAGTTTTTCGAATCTCTCGGAAAGGAAAGCCAGGTATCTTGATTTGATCTGCTTGTTTGCCAGAACCTGTTTGATTGGGGGAAGGCTTAAGATTGCGCCTAAAACAGCAGCCAGTGCCCGATGATGCCATAAGACACGATTGTCAAAGATGAAATTCTGTAATTTGCCTCTCTCGATAGCCATCAATACTCGCAAATGAGTGCCGTTGACCGGAGTAATCACGCGTTTGTCTCTGGCTTTGAGGTCAATGCAGTCGCGCGCTCTATTTTTAAAACACAGACCACAGCCAAGGCAGGTTTCAGTATTGATCTGTGCGACCTTGCGCTGTGGATCTTTGGGATCGTTCGCCGAAACAAGACTTATGCTGGCAACCGGGCAGACACTGACACATTTGCCGCAACCAACACATTCGTCTTTTATAATCTCGGGTAAAAAATTGGTGGTGTGAACCGGGTGCAGAATAGCAAAGCGTTTGGCGGCCAGCAGTGCTTCGCAGCAGCAGCCACAACAGTTGCAGATAAAGTTTACGCTTTCCCTGACATTTTCGCCGAACTGAACCAGGTTGTGATCATAAGCCAGATGCAAAAGATCGTGACACTCTTCTTTGTCGATTCTTCTTGCGTTTCCATGGCGAATCAACGATTCAGCGGCGACGTTGAAAGTCATGCAGATATCCATTGGCGCATTGCAGGCTCGACCGAGATGCATCATTTTATGGCGACAATAGCACATACCGACTGCGATTGCCGATGCGGTTTCAATTACTTCGGTAGCCTTTTCATAGTCAAGAACCATCAGATTGCTCTTTAGCGATAGAGCCTGCTCGTTGACAAAAACCCGGCCCAGCTGTGTCTCGCCTTCGGTAAAGAGCTTTCTGATAAAGTCTTCTTCGACGTTCAAATACTGAAAGAAAAGTTCACTTAATGCCTTTTGGTCCATGTCCGGGCGAACTCGCATCAATGAGAACTCAAAAAAGCCGGCCATGGGCGGGGGAAGGGCGTAAAGGGTGTCCTTGCCATGCGCCATGTCAACCATCAATCCTTTGCCTGCGAGACTTTCCAGAATTTCGCGGGCCCTCGCTTCAGGCATTTTCCATATTGAAGCCGCTCTGCGTATGGTAAAGGGTTTGATGGGCAGAGATGCTACCAGGCTCGCTTCCTGCTCTTTGAAAAGGATTTGCAGAATTCTATAAAGAAGCTCTGATTCAGTAGCACCCTGAGGGTAAAGATTTATTCTATCTACCAGTGCTGCAAAACCAGCTTTTACTGTGTGATGAGCCATTGACCTCTCCTCATGCTTTCGTGATAATGGTATCACATTCTTCCATATTACAAAATATTCATTTCTGTTGACTAAATAAAACTGATTTTATATATTTCGTTATATGGCGAAATATGATGTATGTCTTAAGGTGATTACATGAAAGAAACACTGAATACCTTGAAAGTCCTGGCTGAAGAGAACCGGTTGCGCATTTTCATGGCTCTGCATGGGCAGGAACTTTGTGTCTGCCAGATTGTCGCTCTGCTTGGCCTGGCAGCTTCGACGACTTCAAAACATCTGGCACTGATGTATCAGGCTGGTATAGTCGATCAGCGCAAGGAAGGACGCTGGGCGCATTATCAGGTAAGCCGTGAATGGCTTCGCGGCAATTCGAGGCTGGCTGCATGGTTGTCGGGTGAACTTGAAAAGTCGCCCAGAATGGCAGCCGACTGCAGAAGGCTCGAAGAAATATTTGCTATGCCTCCAGAAAAGCTGTGTCAGCCACAGGATCAGTGTGTTCCCGACAAGCCTGTCCGCAGGCGTGGCGGCAAAAAGTGACGAAGAAAAGCGTCCTGTTTTTATGTACAGGCAACTCCTGTCGCAGCCAGATGGCCGAGGGCTGGTTGCGACATCTTCGTGGCAATGAGTATGAAGCATTTTCTGCCGGAATTGCCACGCATGGCATGAATCAGTATGCCATGCGGGTAATGCAGGAGGCCGGCGTCGATATTTCCGGGCACCGATCAAAGCTTCTTAGCGAGCTGTCCGGACAAAATTTTGATCTGGTGATAACCGTCTGCAGCAGGGCAAATGAGAGTTGCCCGATTTTCCCCGGCAAAACCAGAGTCGTGCATGTGCCTTTTGATGACCCGCCGGCACTTGCGGCTGGTCTTAAAGATGAAGAGCAGATCCTCGACTGCTATCGCCGCGTTCGCGATGCAATATCAGAATTTATCAGAAACATTGAGAAAGCAGGTATTTAAAATGGATTTTAAAGTAATCAAAGATGATGAGATTCGCCAGCAGGTGAGCCAGAGATACGCAAAAGTTGCGACTGGTGGCGGTGGTTGCTGCGGCCCATCGACCGGTTGTTGCTCTGACCCGTTCGGGCATCCGGACGTATCTGAAAAACTCGGTTATTCAGGCAACGAAATCTCTGCAGTGCCGGAAGGCGCCAATATGGGCCTTGGCTGCGGTAATCCGCAGGCACTCGCGCATCTCAAACCAGGCGAGACCGTTCTTGATCTTGGCAGCGGTGGCGGTTTCGACTGCTTTCTTGCTGCCCGCCAGGTCGGCGCCGAAGGCCGGGTGATCGGTGTCGACATGACTCCCGAAATGATCAGCAAGGCTCGTAAGAACGCAATAAATGGCGGATTTGCCAATGTCGAATTCAGACTTGGCGAAATCGAGCATCTTCCAGTGGCCGATAACAGTGTCGATGTAATAATTTCAAACTGTGTTATCAATCTTTCGCCCGACAAGGCAGCGGTATTTGCTGAGGTATACCGCGTGTTGCGCACGAATGGTCGTATAGCAGTTTCTGATGTGGTTGCTCTCAACCCTCTGCCAGAACAGATGCAGAACAGCAAAGAAGCATATTGTGACTGCGTTGCCGGCGCAATTTCGGTCGGAGAACTCGAGCAGATTCTGATCCGGCAGGGTTTTGATTCAGTTCAAATCGAGCTCAAGCCCGAAAGCGCCGAATTCATCAAAACCTGGTTCGCCGACGCCGAGCAGTATGTTTGTTCCGCTTCTATCAAGGCTGTAAAGAGATAGTTAAGAGTTATACTAATACTTTTGTTGAAGGTGTTGTTAGACCTGAAGAAAAGCAATCCAGCTGATGGCTGTAGCTTCAGGTCAGGTCGAATCGAAACATTGAAATTGTGTAAACGGAGAAAAGTATGAACGAAAATATTGAAAACAAAGAACGACAGATGACCAGCGTGTTCGAAAAGTATCTGTCACTCTGGGTTTTTTTGTGCATCGTCGGCGGCATCATTCTTGGCAAAGTCGCCCCCGATCTTGCCAAAACTCTCGACGGCATGGCGATTTATGTCAATGAAGCGCCGGTCGTATCGATCCCGATCGCGATCTGTCTCTTTTTGATGATGTATCCCATCATGGTCAAGATCGACTTTGCCGAAGTCGTCAAGGCTGGCAAAAGCGGCAAGCCGGTTTTCCTGACCCTTTTCATTAATTGGGCGATCAAGCCCTTTACCATGTATGCGATCGCCTATTTCTTTCTTGGCTATCTGTTGCAGTCATTTATCGGCACTGATGCTGTCGATCTGGTAAAAATGCCGTTCGGCCTCGATCTTGATGTTGGCGCCACGCACTTTTATGGCGGCGGGCCTACCGCCTGCCCGGAACTTGCGGCCAACGGCAAGGAATACTGGCAGACGGAAAAGTCAAGTTTTGAAACTTACGACGGGACAATGACGCACGGGCTTGTAACCGCAAGATGGCTTCATACAGGGCTTGTAACCGCAAGTTACAACGCATTTTTTTACTGGTGGCTTGGTTCGGACCAGACCAACGAAGGGCTGATGAGTGAAACTTTGGGCATCCCAAAAAGGTATTATACTTTTG
>PGYA01000011.1:0-185503 GCA_002839435.1 Candidatus Riflebacteria bacterium HGW-Riflebacteria-2
GCGAAAGTCCGTGAACTCCGCCAGGACCGGAAGGTAGCAACGGTAAACGACCGCTTTCGGGTGATGTGGCAGCGCCTGTCCGGAGCCTATAGTTCAGGAAATGTGCCATTGGTCTTTGTTCAAGGGCAGGTGCACGACCTTAAAAAAACCCGTTTCGCGGGTCTTTTTTTTTGCCGGCAAGATATTTGCACAAAGCCACAGAGTCACAAAGAAAAACCAGCCCGCTGCTTGCTTTTGCTTCTTCACCGATAGCCATGGTATTGAATTCGGTAAAGAATGCTGCTAAGCTGGAGTCTGTCGAAAAGACCCATTGTCTGGAGAAAACAGCATGTCAGTTCCCGTCCGCCAGAATCTTTACCGCAAGTATCGGCCGCAGCGGTTCAGCGAGCTCTCAGGCCAGGAACACATATCGCGCACGATCCAGTCGGCTGTAGCCAGCGACCGTATTTCACATGCCTACATGTTTTCCGGACCGCGCGGAACCGGCAAAACCTCAGCTGCCCGCCTGCTTGCCAAGATACTGAATTGTCTGAACCTCGAAAAAGGCAATGATGGTCTGCCTGACTGCTGCCGGGTCTGTGACAACTGTCGGCGTATCGAAGACATGAATTTTATGGATATCATCGAGATCGATGCGGCGAGCAATAACGGTGTCGAAGATATCAGGCAGATGCGCGAAAAGGTAAAATACCGCCCGGCTGAGGGCAGATACAAGATTTACATCATCGACGAAGTTCACATGCTTTCGGGCTCTGCTTTCAACGCCTTTCTCAAGACTCTCGAAGAACCGCCGCCGAATGTGATATTCGTTCTTGCTACTACTGATCCACAAAAAGTTCCGGCGACCATCATCTCGCGTTGCCAGTGCTTTGATTTTCATTCGGTATCGCGGCGCACCATTCAAACGCGACTCGAAGAGATTGTCAGGCTGGAGAGCGCCGAAGGCACTTTCCCCGCCTTTGAAAGCGAAGCCCTGTCAATGATCGCGGAATGTGCGCAGGGAGGCTTCAGAGATGGTCTCAGTCTGCTCGACCAGATAGCATCATCGACTTCTGAGCAGCCGGTAAAGCTTGATGACGTTCTCAAACTGACGCGGCGTCTCAGTTATACAACTCTTAAAGAAGTCACAGCCGCAATATTTGCGCATGATCTTGGTAGTATCGTCAAATTACTGAACGAGCTGTATTCGCTTGGTTACGAGCCGTTGACCATTGGTCGCGATCTGCTCGAATATCTGCGTCGCTGCATGATTCTCAAAATCGATGCTGACGCCAACCAATTGCTCGATCTGCCGGCTGAGCAGGCCAGCGAAATCTGCAAGCAGGTCGCTGTGCTGGAAGTAAGGTATATTATCGGCGCGGTTTCTCGGGTTGAGCGCGCTTTACTCAATATTCGCAGTTCGTTCCAGGCTCGTGTTCTGCTTGAATCAGAGCTGATCAGACTGGGCCTTGGCGATGAGATTTTTGCGAGTGAGGCCATGGAAAAGCGCATAGAACAGCTTGAGCAGAGAGTGGCCGCCCTGCGCAAAATAGCCGCCAGACCCGCCGGCATCAGCATGCCTCCGGCGCGTGATGTTTCGCCAGCTGTACCAGCAACGGTTCCGTCTCGCCCGGTGCTGACTTCACTGCCGTCGCGTAATTCGGCACCGCCGCCGCCATTGCCGGAAAACGTCGTTTCAATGACCGGAAGACAGTCATCTGATCCTGTTCTCGATTTCAGAAATGCGGTTGGCCGGCGTTCGAATGTCTGCCAGGCTCTGTTAATCAACGCCAAAATCAAAAAGCCAGAGGGTGGCGTGCTGGTTCTTTTTCTTGAACAGGCTTTCGCGGCCGGAAAGCTTAAGGAAGCCAAAAACATCGCGATGCTGACCGAAGCTGCCAAAGAGGTTTTCGGCAATGTTGATGCAGTTAAAATACTGGTTCCCGGTAACAGCAGCGAAAACGTTCCGCCGCCGCCTCGCGAAAGTCACCGTGAACAGATTGCCCGATTAGATGAGCAGGCACGCCAGAAAGTACTGCAGAAACCCTCAATTGCAGACGCAGTCGACACTTTTGGCGGAGAAATAATTGATATCGAAGAGTAGTTATCAGAAAACTGATATAAAAAGAAAAAAATCGCAGGCTTTTGCGGTTTTTTTTGTTTTCGGGTTCATTGATAAAATTCTAACAGCCTTTATTTAAAAGAGTTTGCGCGCCGATCCAGGCGCCTGTGAATTGTACACTGGTTTTACGTGGAAAAAGTGGAAAACCATGGGGAAAAGCTTGGGAAGCGAATTTACTGTTGTGGAAAAATAAAACAGCTACCCTCTTGACAAAGACTGTTTATAAGCTTTTCGAAAGGGCTTCGCCAAATTTCAGGCAAAAGACTTGCAAAATCAAAATATTTTCATGTCAAGACTATGTACATAGAAAATGTCAAAAAAATTCAGTTTACATAATTTTGTGTACACAGGATTATGTAAACACAGCCCAGCATGGCAATGCGTGTGTAGTGGCCTGTGTACACAGTTTTTTAAAACTTCTGGCGTTTTCTTAAGTATGCTTATCGGAACAGTTTGAAGATTTATTGACTAATGCCCGATCAAAAATTTCTTGTCGGCACAGTATCGCAAAAGGGTGATTTTGATTACAATCAATATTATATGGTGACGTTATCATCTGGAGCCCGATGGATCTGGCAGAACAGAAAGTTCGTTTAAGCAGGGGGTGCCTTTATGCAGAAGAAGATATCGCGTCTGTTGGTGCTATTGCTGGTGACAGCTGGATTGCTTATCACAGCTGGTCGGGTAATGGCCGATACCCAGTTCGATTTCTATTATCAGCGCATCGAAAAAGTCGTTCAAATCAACGACCCTGAGCCTGAGGGCTGGTGGGAAAAAACCAAGGCCTTTGTCAAATCAGGTGTTAACGCAGTAAAGCGTACCTGGGAAGGCACTGTAACCCGCAACTTAAATCTTGGCGAAGGCTCAAAACGCTGGTATTCAGGTGAAGATCACAACATCGCTTATGATGTGAATCGCGTAAAAGTTAAAAGCGAAGCACATCTTCTTGAGCTGATGGGCGTCAAGGATGAGTCGCAACTGACCGATGGCCAGAAAGCACTGCTGGCAGTGTATCGCCACTCAACCTCTGACAACGTCAAAGACCGCATGCAATACAGCTATCGCAACAAGATCAGCGTTATTCTTTCTGATACCACTGGCTTTGATGATCCCGGCAAATACCCGCATGTAACCGATGATTTCTGGCCATATTCCAGTGGCATGACCATTCAGATGTCAAGCGGGCGCTATAATTGGCCAGGTTCAGAAGCTTCTGCCCGTTCTACCTTTGTGCACGAGTTTGCTCACTCCTTCGACCGCACAATAAAAGAATTCATCAAACCTTACGGTAAAGACGGCTCGCACTTTGCCAATGAGCTGACAAAACCGCGTACCGCTTTTGTTGAAGGCTGGGCCGAGTTCAACGAAATGCTCGATTCATCAGATAAAGTGCGTCAGATAACCAATTCGGTAAGTTTTATCAAGTTAGAAGACAAAAATAAGGCCGGTACCTACACTAATGTGGAACCTGAATCTCTTACCGGAGCTCAGCTGCTTTCTGTCGAAGGCATCAATGCCATTATTCTGCACCGAATTGCCACCGAAGTGCCTGGCGGCAAAGACAAGGTTTTTAAGGCATTCACCTCGACGCGCTGGAAGTTGTTTCGCGACCTCAGCACCATAACAAAACAGCTTTGCCGGCAGAACCCCGACGATATTGCAGCCATCGCGCAAATAATTGATGAACGTACTCTCGGCAAACTCTCTGACAAAGAATTCAAGAGTTATATCGGCAGTTCTGCCGCTGCCAGAGAATTTCTCGAAAACCGCAAAAAAGCTGCTGAAGCCACTGTCGAAGCAGATAGTGGCGATGTCAAAGCAAGTGGCAAACCTTTTGATATTAAAGTTTACACCGACGGCGCCAATCCATTCAGCGTAAAATAGCTTTCAAGAGACCTGCACAGGGAGGAGCCGTCTGGTTCCTCCCTTTTTGTTATGCCAGAAGCCATGACAGAGGATTGCGGGCAATTTTAAATCTGATGTGCTGAAGTTTGTGGTAATCTGTAAGTAGAATGAGTGGCCGCAGAATAATAACGTCAATCCATGTGTTGCTGTTTTTTCTGTTCTGGCAGAACGCTGTCGGCGCAGCAGATGTCTACGCTCTTTTCAATTATTCAGAAAAGTCCGATGTGTATCGCGTCTTTTCGACAAATAACACGTCCAAGGTATTAGGCAAGGTGTTCTCTGCTTACCCGGCCGACGATTTTTATATCGATGAGCAAAGGCATTTGCGCTTGGTTTATACAAGCCGGAAAGCCGCTTTCTCAACTTCCCGACGCAGTCTCTATCGACAGGTTTTTGATGGTCTGCCCGCTCTGGCTGACATTGGAGCAGCAGGATACGGTCAGCATCAGGATCAGCGCGATGTTCTGATTTTCGGTCATTCCGGCCGCCCGGTGTTTCGTAGCCGTGGTGCGCCGTTCAGTCCCGGTTCGGGTTTTATGGTGAGTCAGGCGGTGGCACGACAAGGTCTGTTAAAAGGCGAAACAGACATACTGCCTGATAAAAACTGGTATGAGATTCCCAATTCCAGCTGGTATCAGACATGGTTTGCGAGCGCCGACAGCAGGCATCTTTCATACATGATTTTTTACGACTGCTGGGAGCAACGGGAAGTTTTAGTCAATGACGCGGAATTGCGCGGCTTTTCTGGTGAAAAAGCCGATGACAGACTTGTTGGTAAGACGCTTGATTATCGTTTGCGTCGTGCCCGAATTGACGGCGCTATGGAACTTATCGCCGACGCACATACGCCTGCAGTTGTATTGAATCTTCCTGCCGGGGTCGCATTTTGTCGTAACCATAGTAGCAATAACCCTTCGGGATCTGCAATATACAGCTGGTATGATGATGCACCCGGAACAGTTTCTGCGACTGATTGGACGCCAGCAGCCTACAAGATTGTCGAGTCTCGGCAACAGAAGAGACGTTTTCCCGTGTTGTTGGCTGATAAAAGACTACTTGTTATGGGCACCGATGTTTTGCACGTCTGGTTGAATGCCAGCGGTCTGCCACACGTCGGCAGCGAATGCACTTTTTGTGTCACCGTGCCCGTCAGCGAAATGAAGTACGCTACATTCGTCTATTCCGCCCCGAACAATTCCCTATATCGGTTTTATATCAACAATGACAATACTGTGGATTACGCCAGGACGGCAAAATCGGCGCCAGATTTCGTTCCGGCCGCAATGACTGGCGACAACGACGGCAATCTGTTGCTTGGCAGTTTTTCTACCCAGCCGGCTGAAATGAGCGAAAACGAAGATTTGCTGCCGTTTGTCGAAGCAATAGACTTCTTGCCATCATCAGCAGACGAAAAGACAATCAGGGGGACAATGCTGCTGACGCAGCAGTTCTATTATAATGTTTACCTGTCGGCTCCTGATTCTATTGAACCGCTTTGGCAAGATCGCATAAATGTCGGCCGCCACTTTTATCAGTGTGAATTTTCAATTGCGGCGCAATCGCAAAAACTTACTGGTGATGTTCGAGAAATACTCGATCTCACCAGAAAAGAAGGTAATTACCTGAGTAAGCCCGTAAGACTCGACGAAAGCCGGCAACCCGGGCAGTTTATCGTGCCCGGGCAGGTTTTTATGGCTTTAACGCGCTGATCTGTTCAGGAGAGTTCCTTGATGAGTTCTTCGAGCTCGGGATCTTCAAATTTCTGGTCAGCGCTTTCCTTGATCAGGTAAACGAGTTTTTTCATCTCCAGATCGCTGAAGTGGCTTTTACCCTTGTTCGAAATCTTCTCAGCTTCTTCCTGCAGGAGCTTTTTGATAAATTTTTCCCGGGTCGTGCGGTCAGCTACAACCTGGTATATTTTCTCAGCCAGCACTTCGGGCGATACCATACGGTATGTCCCGTCCTTCACCTGCCGTGAAATCTCTTCGAGCCGCTGCATATGCATCAACTGCTGCTGTTGCATAATCTTGAGATTATTCGCCGCCGGTGTTCTGTGTGCAGAAGTTCCGTCAACCTTTTCCCCGCCGCCAGTCTTGTCTTTCAAGGCTTCATCGAAGCCGGTTTTTTTGTCGACAGACTCTTTGGCCTTGGGTTTGGTAGTTATAATTATTCTTTTCCCAGGTCCATGAATGGAATCAACCATGATTAGCTCCCTTGTAACTTCCTTGTTAAAAAGGCATATTTTTCCCTTATCCCAATTTATTTATCGTCAGCTTTGCCTAAAAAGTTTATAGCTGTGCAGAAAAAAACTTTCTTACCTGCACCTGGCATACTGCCGATATTCCTTGTAGATAATGAATTTGTGGAGGCATGCCGTGTTGTATCGAAAATGGTTGTCAGCAATATTTCTGTGTGCATCAGCAATGTTGATTTTTGGCGAACCGGTGTTCGCAGCTATTGATCATCAGTCTCTTTTCAGTAATGGGGAAAAGGCTTTCGCCGACAGCGATTTCAGCGCGGCTGCCGAGAACTTCTCAGCTGCTCTTAAATATTCACCCTCTGACCTGCGCACAAGATTTCGCTATGGGCAGGCACTGTATTCATTGAATCGCTATGCTGAGAGTCACAGCCAGTTTCAGGCTGTTCTACAGAACTCTCCCAACAACATAATAGCCCGGGTTTATCTGGCCGAAAATCTGGTGCGGCTCAACCGATTCGATGATGCCAGAAGCCATCTCGAATGGATCCTCAAGGTGCAACCCGGCCACGCGCGTGCGCGTGAAATCCTCGATTCGATCAACGGTCTGGCCCCAGCGCAACCAGCACAGGCAATGCCCGAAACCATGCCGACTGAAAGCACGCCGCTGCCGGTAAAAAATGCCGCCGTACCTGAAAAGATGCAGGAAATAAAGCTCAGTCCATACGTCACGCCGTCTGGCGAAAAGCCTCGTCGACAGCCGGCAAAATCTGCCGCAAAGTCTGCCGAGCAGGTTGCCGTGGCAACATCAGTCATGCCGTCCGCCATAAAGGTAGCTGATTTCTCTTTCGACAAGTTTCTCGCAGAAACGCAAAATTCATTTGCCGTTAACCTCGAATTAGTCAGGTATAATCTTGAGAGTGGTGACCTCAACGCTGCCGCTGCCAGCCTCGAAAAAGCCGCCCAGCTTTCGCGCAATACTTCCGACAGCCGGCGTTTTCTCGAACTGCAGATTCTTTCCAGCATGTTTTACATCTACCGTCGCGATTTCAACCTTTTCGGCAAAAACCTGGTTAAGCTCAAATCAGCCCTTGGCGACAAGTCTTACCAGTCTTTTCTCAATATCTACAATGAGGGTTCGGCCCTGACTGACCCGGTTGACCAGAGCCGCCTTGCCGCCGGTATTGCCATGGGAGCGGGTCATCATGCTGTGGCCGCCCGCCTGCTGCTCGAAGTTTTTGTAAAAAAACCCGAGGATATGCTGACGGCACACCTGCTCGCTGATGCGCAACTACAGAGCCTCGATTTCAAGAATGCCGAAAACACTCTTGTACACATTGCCCGTAATAATACCAACGACGCTGAAGCTCACTTCAACCTTGCCAGATTCTATCTGACAGTTTTCTACCAGCCCGAACTTGCGCGCCGATATGCCGCTCATGCCGCTTCGCGTAAGCCTGGCGATGCGCGTATCGAGATACTTCTCGGCCTGGCTGACTATGCTGAGGGAAAGATCGATGCCGGTATCGCGAGAATTCGCAGTCTTTTGCCGGCGATCGAAGACGAGTCAATGAAAAGGATCTGTCAGCACATCATAAATGACGGCAGCCGCATCGATGCCACCGGCCGCCCGCTCGATTTTGTCCGCATTCTGGCTTTGCCTGGATCGCCACATGCCCCGGCCGAAAGTTTTCGCATTGTCGGTGAAGATTCTCTCAGGCACGGATCGTTTTTTACCGCCATGAAACATTTCGCAGCCGCCAGCGACTACGCTGAAATTGGCAGAACCTATCTTGGCCTGGCCTCTGCCCTTGCCAGTAGTGGCGAAACGGAAGTCGCTGCTGTAGCAGCCGGTTACGGCCTGGCTTCACTCGAAGCTGAACTGCAGCAGAACCCGGCAAATGGTCGCGCCAGTCTTTATGTTGCCCTGTATCATTTTGAGCGTAACGACGTGACCGCGGCCAGGCAGGTTCTCAATCGCGGTCTCGCCGGCGAAAATGATCCGATTACCAGAAAACGCCTGACCGCACTTCTCAATAATCTCGGTTCCTGAACCGGCCAAAAAGAACAGACTGCCGCCCGGCTTGATGTACAGCCGGGCGGCTTTCTTTTTGCAGGTAAATTGCATTTTATATAAGTTTTTGGGTTGCAATTTACTCTACTTTCTCATTATAATCTGCAGTTAAGATTCCAGATTTCCGGAGGATTCCAGATAATGGCCAAAACGATACTAGTGGCTGAAGACTCCTTGATGTTGCGTAAGGTCGCGTGCTTTCCGCTCGAAAAAGCGGGATATAAAGTGCTCGAGGCCAACAATGGCATCGAGGCGATCGAAGCAATGTCAAAGAATGAAGTTGACATCATCATAACCGACCTTAACATGCCGGGGATGGATGGTTTCGAACTCATCACCCAGGTCAAAGAAAACGACAAATTCAAGCACATCCCCATCATTATTCTCACAACTGAAGGCAAAAAAGAGATGGTCATGAAGGGGCTCACCCTCGGCGCCAATTCATTTCTGCAGAAGCCAATCAAACCGGATCTGATGCTGCAGGAAGTAGAACGGCTTCTTGGCAAATCTTCGGGCAAGGGAGGCTGAAACCATGACAAGTTCAACCACATTACTTGAACAACTCAGAAATTCAGATCCTTCGTTGCGGCGTAAAGCTGTTCGCGAACTCACCCGGTTTCCCGAAGAAAAACCTGTCGTAGAATCTCTGTGCGAAGCGCTGGGTGATCCTAACAAGGGCGTTCAAAACATAACTATCGAGGCGCTGGCTTCGATGCGGCACGAAAATACTGTTTATGGCCTGATTCCTGTAGTCAAGAGCTCTGATTTGAATACCAGAAATGCCGGCATGACAATTCTGCGTAATCTTGGCCCGATGGCTATTCCGCCTCTCGTCGAAGCACTCAGCAGCTCGGAAGACGTTGACGAAATCATTCAGATTCTCGTCATTCTCGGCGATATCAAGTCGCCGCTGGCTACCGATCATGTCATCAAGTTTATCAACCATGACGACGACAATGTTAAAACCACTGCTGTCGAATCTCTGGGCAAAGTCCAGGATCCCAAGGCCGTTGATATTCTCATGGAAACCTATAAGACCTCGGATATTCTCAAATATTCCGTTGTTGAAGCTCTGGGAAATATCGCAGTAGAAAAGGCCCTGCCGGTAATTCTCGGCGCCCTTGAATCGGTCGATATTCTCGAGTATTTCACCGCTATCGGTGCGCTTGGCTCAATGGAATCGGTTCAGGGTATAGACCCTCTATTTGCTAAACTTCTCAAAGAAGAAGACAGTGGCACTCGCCGTCTTATCTTTAAATCTCTCGCCCAGATCGAAGAAGCCAACCCGGGTTCGCTCAAAAAGCTTGACCAGGCTTCAGTAAAGCCGATCCTGCTTTCACTCATGGAAAACCAGGATGCCGCCGAATATCGCTATATGGTTCGGGTTGCTGCCTCGTTTGGTGACGAAGCTTATGCCGCCCCCCTGATGAGCGCTCTCGAAGCTAATGACAGTGATATCGCCGACATCGCATTCGAAGGCATCATGAAAATCGGCAAAAAAGCCGTCCGCTGCGCTCTTGATCGCGTTGGTCGGGTAGAACCGCCGGTTGCCGTGAGAATATTCAATTTTCTGTCCAGATGCCCGGCCAGCGAAATTCCTGGCGCTACCTCGCTCTTTGCTCAGCACCATGATGACTCTGTCAGACAGGCTTTTGCGCTTACTCTTGGCGCTAACCCGTCCGACCAGTCTTTCAGCACACTTAAGACCATGCTCGATGACGTTGATGAAGTCGTGCGCCGCAACGTTGTTGCCGGCATCGCCAAAATGCTCGATTACGATGGCGCTCTCACCGCACTGGTCAACAAGTTCAAGGATATTAACGGTCATGTCAGACGTGAAGCCTGTCTGGCCATGGCTAATTCAACTTCCAGCCAGCTGGTCGAGCCGCTGTTCAATGTTGTGATGACCGAACCTTACGGCGATGTTCGCGAAGCCGCTGCTTCCGTTCTTGCCCGCCGCAAAGACCCGGCTATCACCAAAAGACTGCTTGAAATGCTCGAGAGCGACAACTCCCGTATTCGCGAAACCATCTCGCGCACCATCTGGCAGTGTGGTTCGACCCTTGCCGTCGATTCGCTCATTCAGAAGCTTAACGACAAGGAATGGCGTGTAGCTGTTAATTCATGCTTCTCGCTCGAGAACATGAAAGATCTCAAGTCGATCTTTCCGCTCAAGGAACTGCTTAAAAACAGCGACTGGCAGATCAGAATCGCCGCCCTTTCCGCTCTGCGCGCGTTCAGCAGCAAAGAACTCAAGCAGTTCTTCATTCCGCTGCTCGGCGACGAAAATCCACAGGTTGCCAAACTGGCTGTTGTCGCACTCAGCGAAATAGCTGACAAGTCTCTCGACACAGACCTGCAGAAGCATATCAGACATCAACGCTGGGAAGTCCGTTACCAGATTGTCAAGGCTCTTGGTGCCATAAAAAGCCAGAGCAGCGTCAGCGCATTGATTCAGATGGTCGATAAGGATGAGAACAACGCGGTTCGCGTTCGTGCCATTCTGGCCCTCGCCAAAATCGGTGACAAGTCTTCGGCTGCAACTATTGCCAAGGTTCTCGACAGCAGTGACCAGAATCTCGTGATCGCCGCTATCAAGTATTTCAAGGAAAACGGCGCCGACGGCGTCACTGGACTCGAAGACAAGCTCAAAGACATCTTTTTGCGCGACAGCTGGATTCGCAATTACTTCATTAAGACAGCGGCTCAGAACAGTTCTGAGTTTATCGAGAAGGTGCTTAAGTCGGTTGTTGCACCGCGTCAGGTTAAGCTGATTGAACGGCTCAAGTCTGTTCCAGTCGGAGAAAAAGGCATTAACACTGAAGAGGCCCTGATTCTACGCGATATCATTGCCGAGAAGTGTGGTGTCGAAATTAACGACAAAAATCAGCTCGAACAAAAACTTGGTCGCAACCTCGGCCGTTTCTTCTTCACCTCATGGATCGAGTATTACCACAACCTCCGCTATGGTGCCGAAGAAGGCAGCGACCTGCTGGTAAATCTCTACGATTCGATCACCAACCCGACCACCGAATTCTTTGGTGAATTGGCACAGAGCAAGGTTCTGGTTTCGACAATCATACCCGACCTTATCGAAAACCGTGTCAAAGACGGCGCCGATACCATACGCATTCTTTGCTGCGGCACCTCATTCGGCCCCGAGGCCTATTCGACCGCGATGAGCGTGCTCGAAGAAGTGCATTCTGACAAGGCCCGCGTTACCGTAACCGGTATCGATGTTTCGCATATCTGTCTCAATACCGCCAAACGCGGTATCTACAAACGTGAAATGTTCAGACAGGTCGATCAGAAGTATATCGATCTTTACTTCGAAGATGACCGCGGCGATCTGCGCGTAAAAGATGAAGTGAAGAACCTGGTTGAATTCAAGTTCACCAATACCGTGAACCCTGAAGCTATGGAACTGCTTGGCGAATTCGACGTGGTAATCTGCCGCAACCTCTTCTCTGACTTCTCACAGAAGGCAAAAGAGCGCATGGCTGAGAACATTTACAATATTCTCGTGCCGGGTGGCGTGCTGCTGATCGCTGGTAAAGAGACTCTCTACAACGTAACCAAGGCTTTCCGCCTGCAGACCTACGAAAAGGTAGTCGCTTACCGCAAGCTCTGATAAAGAGTTTCACACAAAGAGGCCCGCAAATTATCTGCGGGCCTCTTTTTTATCTTGTCTGATTAGTAATAATTTTCTGTAATAAGATGTGTTGAGAACACCTCTAAAGTAAAGGGCGCAGGCGGGTTTCTCATGAGCGAAAACTTCGAACCAGGCAGTTTTGACGAAAAGCCATAGCTATTTACTGTATATCTTCGTCTGGTGAGAGTTGTAGCGAATGAGATTCCGCCGAGAGCCCGGGTTTAAAAGTACTATGATTATGCAAAAGTCCTAGGAACCTCTTTTTTTTATAACGTATTTATGGTACGGTTTATCGACCTGTCAGGGTATCGGCCTTTATCAAGGCTGTTGTCACTGACATTCTTGATTAACGGGAGACACACACATGCTGAGTCGAAAAATTGTTGCTCTGCTTCTTGTACTGGCCGGTACCGTTCTTTTTACCGGCTGCTTTGGTGGCGATTCTGATGATAAAGGAACAACGTTGCCGGCTTCCTATATCACTCTTAACGGCACTTTGACAGCGCCTGACAAGATCGAATCTTCATTGCTCGGCAGCAGCCTCAGCAATGTCGACAGTGAAGTTCGCAACCGCTATAAAACGGCCGCCATTTCGGTTAACGGCACTCCAATCAGCACTTTTGAAATTCTAAGTGAGGCATCCGGCGCTGAATGGCCAATTAAAATCCAGAATGTGCCAGAGTCTTCAGCTGGAACTTACGAAGTAGCAGTTGTAATTGGCCATATCACGCTGCGTTCAAAAGTGCGCGACAGCGAAAAAACACAATTTAACATCAATCTCGAAACAACTGCAGCAGCCATGCTTGCAGATGTTACAACTTTTGAACCACACCAGCTGCAAACAACTTATCTGGCGTTTGTTAACACACTCAAAAACGCTTTGACTACATCAGCACAGAAAACGGCGACCGATCTGGCGGTTGGCAGTATAGTTAACGATGCCAGCGTCCAGACTGTTATGAACACCCAGAAAGGCTTTCTCGAATCGATTGCCGATCTCACCACCACAGCCAAATTCGCCTATCTGCAGCGAGAAAACGACCTTGATGGCGATGGTAAAATAGACCTTTATGTTGAGACAAACAGCACCAATGAAACCGTCCGTTTTTACACAGCGCTGTCAAAAGATACATCCAAGCTTGAAGATGTAACCAGTCTCGATACTTACTCAGATGCTGCCTTGATTGCCGACTTTGCTGATCCGGCACAACTTGGCCAGGGGAGATATTTTTTGCCGGGCGAGAATAAGACCATTCTCGGACTATATTTCAAAAAATCAGCTGCTGGCGATCAGTATCTTAAAATGTATATTCATCGTGTAGATCTGGCTGAAGGGGTTCTATCTGGCGTTCTGGTCGAATACAGTTTTGTAACCGCCAACTCAACTGCTATCAGCAATGGTCAGAAAGTCATCATGCTCAATGGAACCCCGCTGGTTGATGGAGCTGTTTATGCCACCGATTTTTTGACGGATTCAGACGAACCTGCTGGGCTGCTTAGCTTTATTGATTCTGCTAAAGGTCTGGGCAATGCTGAAGACAGTCTTATGGTGGTGGCTATAGTTGGCCAACCTGACATCGAAAATGTCACAATTGCACCAGCATGGCCTGGTGGTGGTGATTATGAATTCAATACAACCAGGGCTCTTGAGAGTATTGCAAAAAACCAGCTCGAAGTCGGCGATGCTTTTGCCGCCTATTTTGTGACTACAAAGCATTATGCTCTGTTCAAAATCAACTCAATCGCTGCTGACCGCATCGTGGTCGATTACATAGTCAACGCCAGCGAAGACGAACGCCGCTTCAAATGAGGCGGTTGACCTTCCCGCGTCGGTACTGATATGTTAGCCTTATGAACAAAGCCAGATTCTATGAGCGGACTGCCGATGGACTGATTTGTCTGTTGTGTCCGAACCATTGCCGTCTGCTACCGGGGCAGAGTGGCAACTGCCTGTCGCGTTCTGCTGCCGAAGACGGCACTATGCGACTTGACAGTTATGCCCGCATCGTTGCTGCCAATGTCGATCCGATCGAAAAAAAGCCGCTGTATCACTTTTTTCCTGGTCGGCCGATTTATTCGATCGGTTCTTATGGCTGCAACCTGCATTGCCGTTTCTGCCAGAACGCCGACATCTCTCAAAAAAAGCATTCTGGCAGCGAACTGACACCGCAGCAGCTTGTGTTAGAAGCGAAAAGCATCAAAGACAACATCGGCGTGGCCTTTACTTACAACGAGCCTGGAATCTGGTTCGAATATATCTGCGACTGTGCGCCGCTGCTGCGCCCGGCCGGTCTGCAGACGGTTCTGGTCACCAACGGTTTTCTTGAGCCCGAACCCTGGGCCGAGCTTTGTCAGTACGCCGATGCCATGAATATCGATCTCAAATCGTTCAACGCGGATTTTTATAAAAATATCTGTGGCGGCCGGCTGGAGACGGTTAAAAACAATATTGTTGCCGCTGTCACAGCTGGCGTACATGTTGAAGTGACACATCTGGTGGTAACCGGCCTTAATGATAGTATCAGTGAGTTTATCCAGCTGGTTGACTGGCTGGCTGAACTTTCTGACCGCGTGCCGCTGCATATATCGCGTTACTTTCCGCGCTATCAGGAAGCAGCGCCGCCAACTGATCCGACCTTGATCGATCGATTCGTCGAAACCGCTGCGAATAAGCTCAAATTCGTTTACCCCGGCAATGTGGCCGCCGACCAGGATACTCTCTGTCCGGCCTGCAAAAGCGTTCTGATCAAGCGCCATGCTTATGAGGTGTTGCTCAATTATTGTGGTACCAACTGCCAGTGTGGTGAAAAGCTGCCGTTCATCGACGAAAACAATTCGGCCACCAGAGAAAGGAACATTTAAGTGTCAGAAACATCTGGAAGCGACAGCCAAAATGCCGCAAAACGTCAGTTCGACTGGGGTCCGCCAGCCAGCCCGGCCGGCGATACCTTTAAAGACTGGCTGGTTTATCTGATTATTATCGTTCTTCTCTCCGGCGGTGTTTGGGCTTTGCTCGACATCAACGGTCGCCCCGAAAACGACCCAGCCCCTTTGCAACCGCGCACGACTGCCAGTTCTCGAGAAACCGCCCCTGTCGCAGAACCAGTCCCGGCTGAACCGGCAATGCCCATTGACGCTGCCCGTACGGCTCCGCGCTTTTTCGTGCAGCTCGGCGCATTTCCTGACGAGGCCTCGGCCCGCGAAATATTCAATCAGCTCGAAGCCGAGGGTTTTGCGCCGACCCTCGCCGAGCCCGATGAGCAGTTCGAGATTTATCGTATTTTCATCGGACCCTACCCCGACGAAGCCGCCGCCGAAGACGTTGCCGAAAAACTCAACGCCATCGACTTCCACTGCTTCGTCATCGAACAGCCATAACATCCAGTTATCAGCCGATTACACCGATTTTAGCAGATTTAATAAACTTTCGCCGCGCAGCTTGATAGAAGACTTTTGTAAATAGTCAATCTTGCTCCAGTGCTTTTTTGCCGGTGAGAGGAGCGGTGACTGATTTCAGATATATCGGGATTTTGCCGGAGTTGAAATGGTGGCTTCTGACCTCGGTTTCTACGCCATCGACAGTCTTCTTTTCGACGCGAGTCTCGATGGCGCCGCTTTTGACAATAACAAATGCTATTACAAAGAGCATTAAACTGAGCGCCAATGCGGCTTTAAACAGCCCTGATCGATTTTTTGACATAATTTTCCTCCTGATAATGCAGCAATTCTTTTCTGAGGAAGTATAGCACCAATCCAGCTGTTAAATCGCGATAATTAGTGGATTTTGCTGATAGCCGGCCAAAAATGACTGAGCTGGAATTTTTCAGCAGCAATTTAATTTGTGTGTAAACGGGTGTAGAATATCTAAGGTGAGTGGGTGGAGTTATTAATAATAGTGCTCTGTAGCACAAGTATAGAATTGGAGTAAGTATGCTGAAAAAACTGATTCTGGTATCTTTGTTCATCTCTATGGTCAATGGCCCGTGTCTGGCGCAGGATGCGCCGGTAGAAGTCGCGGTCGATAAGGTTGTTGATGAGACTATCGATCCGGTTCTTGATGAAGGCTGGGATCGCGGTGCCGGCAAGGTGACGCCGGAAGTACTCGCCAGATTCGATATCGACAAGGACGGCGAGCTCAGTAATGCCGAGCGCGAAAGTATGAAAACTACCATGCGTAGTGAAAGACTGGCCAAATTCGATAGCGACGGCGATGGCAAGATCAGCGAAGAAGAGAAGCGTGTTGCCAAAGACGCGCGCAAAGCCGCCAAGGAGAAAGCTGTAAAGCAGTTTGACAGCGACGGCGACGGTAAACTCAATGACGCCGAGCGGGCGGCCATGAAGACGGCACGTCAGCAGAACAAGACCAAACGGCTCGAAAAATTCGATACTGACAAAGATGGTAGTCTGAGTGATGCTGAAAAAGCCGCAATGAAAGAACAGAAGCAGGAAAGAAAACAGCTGCGCGAGCAGAAACAAAGCCGCGAACAGAATCAGGAAATGAAGCAAACCCGCGAAAAGAAACAACAGCGCCAGCAAAAACAGAAGCAGAAGGGCAAAAAGTAACTGAAAGTCTGCTGTGCTGACTCCGGTGAATTGCCGAAGGCGGGCATTGTCAGTTTAGTTATCGGATCTTGGCGTTATATCATGCCATAATTTACTTTACGTCCACAAATGCCGGATCCAGGCTTCTTGACGAAAACACCATCACCTGAGCAAGTTTGCTGGCAGGGGCATTGCCCTGCCCCTCGGATGTAAGTTCGAGCGCCAGTTGTAGATATTCGAATTTTTCTAGAGATGGTCGGCAGGAAAATTTCGCCCTGGTTACCAGCCCGTTGGCGCGGAAATTGCCGGGAGTGCCAGCAGTATTTCGCACAAGAGTTCTGGTGGTCGGGTCGTATTTATAGGTAACTTCAACCTTTTTACCTTTGAGATACGCCAGAAATGTTATCTTGTTTTCGGTCGCCGAGATCACTTCGCACAGGGTTCTGACGTCGCTTCTTATGCGATCGTTTATCGATCTTACGGCGATCTGCAGATCGAGCATTTCGCCGCCTTTGTTGGTTGTTCTGCCGGTTCGCATCCAGACCATGAAGATACTGACGAACACAAAGCTTGATATAAGCGATATAATTACTATTTCAACCAGAGTAAAGGCTTTTCTGCTTGAGTACATCGACATTTTACCAATTCCTAAGGGTTTTCATTAAACTTCACGGCGTTGAGCGAAAACTGTCTTGTCGGTGGTGCGCCGGGGTTTGCCGGCCAGTTGACGTTAACCGTAATTTTGAACATTTCACTGAGTTCATTTGCCAATGGCGGTTTTGATACAGTCACCTCATATTCGAAGTCTCTAAAGGTGCGCTTTAACGTTTCAGAAAAAGCTCCGTCGGCAGACGACGCTTCACTAAAAGCCTCTGTATCGAAGACTTTTTTGGGAAAGCTTTCGCTGAGTATCGCGTCGGCACTCGCTTTGAACGGCATAGACAGGTAGCGATCGAGAATTCCAGCTGCAAACTGACTTGCCATCAGATGCTGTTCCATGGCAAAAGTCTGCTGTGTCGAGCGCAGGGTGAGCATAAGCACAGGCAATAGTGCCGTCGCAAGCAGTCCAACGGCGAGAGTTATCTCAATCATCGTCAACGCCCGGTTAGGCTTTATCGGCCGATTTTCAGCGCACCGTAAATTCATACTGCTCGATCCTTTCATCGATGTTGACCGTATACGAATTGACTTCTGCAGCCATAGCCGGTAGATAATTGATAAAGGGAAAGATGCCGCGATTTTTAAGCTGCCGCGAGATAACTGCGAGATTAGGCGTGTTCATGCCCATTCCGCCAATGAAAACCAATTCGTTGCCGTCATCAAAGGCTATCTGCTCGACAGGGCCATACAAGCCAGGTTTGAAGGATAGAAGCTGAACCCCGTAATACCTTTTACCGGTTAATGCAATTTTCTGCCCGTTAAGACTTACAAATGTCAGCAATTGATCGAGCTGCAGATTTTTGATGGCAGCGAAAGCTGCAGTGTTGAGAGTGGTGCCGATGTTTCTGGTGACATCGCCAAGTTTAATCTCACCATTGACCAGCACTATTCCACCCCTGATGTTGTCGGTGCTGATGCCTTCGCTCAGATCGAGCGAGCCGTTGACATAGACGACTCCGTCAATCCAGAATTTCTGTTTATTGTGATCTCTCAGGCCGGCTGCTTTTTTAAAATCGTCGCCGCTTCGGTAAAACTTGGAAATCCGCTCAAAACAACTGCCGGAAACTATTGCCGGTCGTGCGTCAGAGGTGCCAGGCGCCAGTGGAAACCAGGCTTCTGATATGTCACTGAAACCTCTGGAAAGCTTCAGGCCGTCTGATCCGGCAAAGTCTGTGCTTTCCATAAGCTTGTGCCGAAATTCGGCATCACGATTGGTCGGCACATTGGCTTTTGCTCCGAACACTGCCGATGCTGCGCCACCCGAAACCACCCGCGACATGTAATCGGTATAAGTACCTGAAACTGGTCGAAAAGGCAGATTCTGAGCTCCTCCATATTGAGGAACAGTTATAGTATGCGCTGGATTTGGATTAAAAGCGATGGGAACGCCTATTGATGGGGCATCAAAGAACGACAGCAGAAAAAAACGCGAATAAACCTTGCCGAAAACATCGCGGGGAAAACCTTTAAACTCTTCCAGCACCCGATTGCCAAACAGTCTCAGGGTGGCTGACTGCTTCATGCCAAAATCCGGGTAGCGCAGGCTGTTGAAAGAAGGATCGCCCGACAGAAAATTCTCTATTTTAAAGTTTCCCAGAAATTCTGAATCGAGAATCTCGTCAGAAAAGCCAAGCAGGCCTATTCTGGAGTAATGACCGCGGTAGGTCATCGGAATACTGGCACCTCTTATAATCAGTGGATTACCCCGGCTGTCCTTCAGCAGTTCTTCCTGATCAAACTCGGTAAGGCCAGCTGTAATGTCAAATGCTGATGGCGAAATCTGCCAGAGATCTTCGAGATCGGCCCGGCTTTCGGAAGGGTTGTTCTGAAAAGCCCCGCCAACGAGATTCAGACGAATTTCGTGGTCGTCAGCGCCAAGAAAAACCTGACCGTTGATATCTCTGTTTTCGAAGTCCCACCCATAAAGCGTTAACGGAGAATATTGAGCTGGCGCCCGATTGTTTCTGATCGGAATTGTGTTGATCTTGTCGCGAACTCCGAATGGCTCTGTCTGCTCGAGATGAAGCTGGTCAAAGAAAAGCACGAATTTTCGCAAAACTGGCGTTGCTGTCATGACAACCTTGAACGGTTGCCTTACTTCCAGACAATAATCGCGGTTGTCGTAACTTATCTCGCAGAGAATAGCCAGATGGCCCTTTTTTTCTTCGTTGCCTGAATCTATGCGAAAAGCTGCGGGGCTGAAAGTCAGAGGTTCGAGCGCGTCGAAATTAACCACCATCGGGCCGATTGTTATGCCGAGTTCTTCTGCAAGTTGTTTTATCATCGAACTGGGCCTGTAATCGACCGGGCACAGAGTAACTGCGGTTCCGTTTCTGAAAGCTTCGAACAGGGCGGTGCCTTCTTGGTTTCTTCCCTTTCGGATCTGCCATAGGATATCAGCGGCATATGATTCGAGAAAATAACGGGCTACAGCGTTTTTATCACCGACCGTGGACAGTTTTACCTGCTGTGAATACCGTTTGTACAGGTTAAATGAGAGCAACAGCATGACAGTTAGAAAACCAATCACAACTACTGTTATAAATCCGGCTTTTTTCGCGGTTTTGTGCGGTATCGGCTCGTTTGGATTTTCAGTATGTATCATATTCAGGGTGTCTGGCCAATCTGTTGAAGGCTGATGAGAGAATTGCCAAGTCTTTTGTTGAGAGACACCAGCTGCAGGGTCAGGCGTGCGACTTCGAAATAGGGATGTTGCGGATTGGCACATGGACTCACGCCATTAATGACAGCATGCGCGCCAGAAGCGTTCATATTTCCGCTCAACATTGCCGCCAGCAGGCTTGGTGACCTGCTCTCAAGATAGAGCCGGTTGGCCATCAGAACTCGCATTGTCGTAACTTCTCCACAACCTGCCGACGAGAGCTCATCATGCTCTTTCTGGCGTTCAGCAAGACTGGTCTGCAATACGGCTATCTGTTTGCGAAGATTCTCAACATGAGCCGAATAAATTGCCTGCTGATACTTCAAAAACCCCTGCTGTTCGTCAGCCTTCATTTCAGACAGCAGCTCGCTCATTACATTGTGTGGCTCCTTCGGCGCCGGGCTGGCGGCAGGAGGTTGCGGAATCTGCTGCGGTGGACTGCCAGTGAAATTGGGGGGCGGGTTTGTTAAAATGGCTGCTGATGCTGGCCCGCTTGGGAAGGTAACCTTTTCTATATCCTCAAACGGGTTCAGCATCTGATCCGGTGTTGTATTATCTGCCAGGACCTGCTGGCAAGCTGCCAGTATCAGAAAGGAGACAAGCAGATACAGACAAAATTCATCGAACCTGCGTTGCGATGAATTAGTTGTTGTCTGTATCTGTGTAATGAATTTCAATCTTATCTCGACGTGTCAGCAGGGAGTGCCAGAGGATCTAGTGCGACTATGGGAGCCAGCAGTTCAAGATTGTCCTTTGAGTAGTTTCTGTCTGAAGATCTTATGCTAAGTCTAAGGCCAAGCTCGTCAGCGGCATCTTCGTAGTTTTTGTAGGTTTCCAGCCAGCCAGCATATTCTTCCTGCAAAAGCGGCTGCAAGGTATCGAGAATTTCTTTCCTTTTCTCTATTGACTCTTCAAGCTTTTCTATCGCTTCTTCAAGTTTGTCGATATGGTGTTTGAACATATCCTTAGGCGGGTCATAGGAACTGAGAAAGTTTGAAAACCAGTCTCTGGAAACATCGAGAAACTCACCTTTGGTTACCAGAGTCTTCATGGCTGAATTAGTGAAGATTTCATCAAGAGAAGCAAGGGCCTGCTCTTTATCTTTCAGATTGTCTCTTGCCAGTGCCAGCACATCGAGCTCGTTTTTGAGCTGAACGCCAAGTTTGACCATATCGACGCCAGAAATTCCGAGTGAGTTAAGATTCAGCTGCAGGCTGTTCTGAATCTCTTCGGCATAGGTGCTGAATATGCGCTCGGGGTCTGCCTGCTCATCTTCGCCCTTCAGTATTCCTGACCAGAACTCAGGAATTGCGACTCCCATATTCATAACAAATGGCCCGAGTTCGTCATGCATTTTCTTGCCTTTGAAAATCTCTTTGCCGAGTTTAAAATGGTCTGAATCTCCGTTGAATGAATAATCAATTCGTTTGTCTTTTATCTCAGCGTGCTTGTCTTCATTGTACGCTTCAAGTAATGCATCGAACTGCGCCCGCATTCTCGCGCTGCCTTCCAGTTGCTTCTGCAGGCTTTCAGCCAGGATTCCGATTACTATTTCTTTTGGATTGTCTGATACAATATTTGCGCCAACAGTCTTGGCGAGAGTATGCATGGTTGTTTGTTCATTGTTTTTCTTTGCATAATTTATCTGTTCGATCAGATAAGGCATTTCCTTGGCTGATGTCATAAAGGCATCAGCCGCAAATGCCTGGCCAATGATTTCGGTTGTCCAGTTGCTGAAATTGTTGTTATAAATCTCGATTAGAGGCATATAATTGAACGGAGCCTGTTCAATGCGCACCCCGGCAAGACTCAGGTGTTCCGGGATTTCTCCGATGCTCTCTGAGTGTGCCTGGCTGGTGACGAATCGTCTGAACAAGACTATAAGCGCAAAGTCAGGACAAAAGAGAGCCAGTTCTTTGAACTTTCCTTTATCATCGACGAACTGGTCGTGCGTGCCCAGAAAGCTCTCAAGCGCGGTGCCGGCCAGCCAGCCAAGACCGTCACCGACCAGGGAGATTGGATTCCAGCTCCAGCTGGGTTTTTTGGGCTTGAAAGCCATATAATCAGCGCGGTGGTTCCAGATAATGTAGAGGTCTTCTATGTTGGGCGGCAATAGTCTGGATGCTTCTTCCTGCTGATAATACCAGGTTGAGAGAATACCCTGCGCCCTGATGTTCTTGACAAGTTCTTTCTGGCGTTCAGCTATATCACCTTCGCCTGGACTTTCATCGAGTGCGGCACGCAATTCATCTGCAAAAACCAGAGCTGAAGATCTTTCGAGAGGATCGATAAGAGGAGAAGCATCTCCTGGCATTGGACAACTGTTTGCGTCAATATTTTCATCATAAAAAGCAGCAAATTTGCCATCAGCCTCTCTGAGAAAATTTAACGAGTCGGCATAGGATTTATGCCACTTTTCAATAGTATCGCCAATTTTGTTCAAGGTTCCTTTGATCAGTTCCCATGCTCCGATTATTATGAATGCTGCGACAGTCCATGCGCCCGGGGGTGGCCATGCCATAAGTGCGGTTGCAATCAATATGGCGCCGTTTATTGCAATCTGAACGGTTTCGAAACTCGGAGTACCGGCGTCATTGGCCAGTGCCCCCGGCACTCTTGACAGTTCCATAATGCCTGAGATTACCTGCAGAACACTGCCAACCTTCATTGCTCCTGTTTGCAGGCCTGAAAGCTGTTGTGAGCCATCGACCAGCGGAGTGCCCTTTTTATACCACTGCTTGCAGGCGCTGGTGCCCTTGCTGTAGGGAGATTTCATATAGGTAGCTGTCTGTTGCAGAGTTCGCAGCCGATCAGTTTTGCCAAGCATGTTCATGGCGTTTTGCACTTTCAGCAGCATGTTATGAAACTTGTTTGCCCCGCTGCCGGGAAAGTATTTGAAGCCGAAAGCTGCAACTTTTTCGACCCAGCCGACATATTTGGGAAGGTCTGCCGAGAAACCTCGTATCTTATTAACTGTACTGAGCGTTTTGGTGATGGTGTGCTGGAATGTCATGACGTCGGTTCCCTTCGGATCGAGCATGATCAGCGCATTCATCAGCAGCAGAGTCCATTGCGCATAAGAGTGGGTCTCAATTTCTTCAGCATTGCCACCCATAAGCCCGGTGATCTGTTCACGATATTCACCCGGCGAGAGAGCTTCGGATGCCGTAAATTCACTTTCTTCTTCTTCAGCAAAGAGACACCCATCAGGGCCGGCCGCTATGAAAAAGGCCTGTAACAACAGAATCAGGCAGAGGACAAGACTTACAGATCTGAGCAGACGTTTATCTTTTATCATAAAAACTCCTTCAGGCTGCTTCTGAGCCTTGTCTGATTATTGTTTCAAATGGCTGGCCGCGATGCGGGCAAAGATAGTCTCTTTTTTGGGGTCACGGTTGAGAATCTCGTTAAAATACCAGCTGGCGCTTTCCTGGTCGCCAAGCGCTGTTGCCGATTTTCCTGCAACCAGCGTAAGCGAGAGGTATTTTTCTGATTCCGGGTCTGTGGTTTCAAGCAGTTTCTGACACCAGTAAAGCAGTCTCGTATGATCTTTCATGTCTTGCAGTGTTCGCAAAAGACGATTCTTGAAACGATCCTGCCATGGATTGCCTGGATATTTTTCCAGAGCATGCGTCATCAGTCTGACAACTTCTTCATTGTCATGCTGTCGGGGAGCGGTTATAAGAAGGTTGCTCAGGCGCCAGCATGATTCGATTGCCCAGGGAGTGTCGGGGCACTCATTTATCACTCTGTTATGACAGTCCCTGAATGATTCAACATCCCAGATATCTGTCGCGGACATTTGATCATATAAGCTGTAAGCTAGTTGTAACTGGTCTTTGACAGGTGTTTTTCCCAATCTTGGTGCGGGAAAATCGATTTTGTCGAGATCGACCTTTTCTGAGGCACAAACGGCAACACCGAACAACAACACCAACGTCAGCAAGAGAATCTGGTATCTATTTGCCATCCTGTAAAGTCCTCCGGCAGATTTAATTCTGGTAATGCTTTATCTGGCTATTTTATCGCAATCTACGCCAAAATTACAGTAATCAGGTTAATCAGGTTGCACCGCCTTGAACGGTCTGCCGATAAAGAACGGCGGCAGGCATTCATATATTAATACTGCAAACATGGCAGTTGGTTTTTTCTGTTCTAATGGCAATGACAGAGGACTGGTCCTTTTCCGATGTTGTCTTTACAAATTAGCGGGTTGCACATAAATGTATCATGTGTTATTGTGACTGACCGTTCAGTCATTTCTTAGAGTCCTTTGCTTAAAAGGGTTCTGCTAATACAGGAGGCACCGTGGGCAGTCATAGCAAAGATAAAAGGGAAAGAATAATCGAAGCCGCAATAAAACTCTTTACCCGGCTGGGTTATCACGAAACGAAACTCGATGAGGTCGCAAAACAGGCTGAAATAGCCAAAGGCACTCTTTACCTCTATTTTAAAAGCAAAGAAGATCTCTTCATACAGTGCCTTGTTGACGGTTTTGAAAAGTCTAAGCAAACGGCAGCACAGATAATTGCCAGTCGCAAGGACACAAAAAAACGTCTTCTTGAACTGCTGGAGCTTCAGGAAGAGATATTCCGTCACAATGGCCCGCTGATTCAGCAGTTCATTCAGAGCGGTATCAGCATTTCCTCAAGTTCGGGAACTCCAAAAAGGTTCCTTGGCATGCTGAAGGAAAAGGTCGAGTTGTTTGCTGAATTTTTCAGAGAAGGTACAGAAAAGGGTGAGTTTTCCGAACGTTTGACGCCGGTGCAGATGTCGTTGATTTTTCACCAGATATTCGATCTCAATCTCAAGTTTCAGATGTTCCATGCCCCCACTATTTCGCCGCAGAAGTGCTGTGACATGCTCTTTGATATGTTCAAGGCTGATTGATCGTTTAAGCCTATGGAGAACCAGAAGATGAACAATACACGCAGACTGTCTTTACACATATTCTCTTTATTACTCGTTCTGCTGATTTTCACCAGTAATGCAGGTCTTGCTAAATCTGAAGAGCCAGAATCTTCAGTTTTCGAGGCAACTGACGTGCCGTCTGGTGATAACGACAACAATCATTCTAATGTTGCTGTGGAAGATGCCGACAAACAATCAGTCTTTGCCGGCGATCCCTATGAGATTGAAGCCAGGCTTACTATCGAAGAATTCTGGGCCAAACAGCAGGAAATGTCGAAATTAGACAACATTGGTTCAGGGGCAATCAGCCTGCAGGACACCCATCTTGGCGATGTAATTTATCTGGCATTACAGCGAAACCGCTCAATAATTGGGGCTGAGCAGCAGATGGAAAGTGCCAATGCTGGTGTCATTCAGGCAAGGTCGGCGCATGGCGCCAGGCTAACTGGTAATTACCGTTATACCAGAGTTGATGAGGTTGCTAATCCTATGATCGGCAAGGAATCTCAGTCAGCCTATCTTGAAGTTACCCAACCACTTTTTTTAAGTGGCAAAGATCGTGCCCTGCTTAATCAGACACGCTTCGGCCGGTCAACCGCTGGTGCCGGACTGACTCTGGCAAAGCAGCATGTTCTTTTCGACACCACCTTGCGCTGGCTGGCCTGGCAGTTTGCTGCCGAAGCTGAACGCGTCAGCGAAAAGGATCTTGAATTGGCAAAAGCTCACCACAAACTGGTGAGCACCAGATATAAACACAAGCAGGTTTCGCAGTTTGAGGTGCTCAGGGCCGAAGTCAGGCTGGCTAAAGCCGGCAGCGACCTGCGCCAACAGAGCAACACCAGAGAACTGGCCGGGCTTGACCTGCTCAACGTTCTCGATTTGCCACCTGACACTCCCATTTCTACCCAGGATCGTATGAAGATGCTCGAACTGCCGATTAACTACGCTGAAGATGCCGCAGTTGCCATGGAGTTGCGCGAAGATTTGCGGGTGAAGCGTCTTGAAGTCGAAATTGCCAGACAGGGTCTTGCTGGTGCCCGTGCTGAAAATCAGCCGGTTGTCAGTCTTTTTGGGCAGAAAGGCGTTGCCGACCCAGCCGCCAAGTCAAAAACCTTTGACCGTGAAAGCTACTGGAACGCCGGAGTTGTTGCCAACTTCACCCTGGGCGACGGCGGCATGCGCAAGGGCAAAATCAAGGATGCCCATGCAAAACTGGCTTTGGCCGAGAATGCCCTGCAGCAGGCGAAAGAAAAAGCCAGTATCGAAATCAAGCAGGCTTATCTCAATATCGAGACGGCAAAAGAGGTTGTCGCCGCCCAGCGTAAGGCGCTCAAGCAGGCCGAAGAAGCCCTGCGCCTGGCTGGAGTCAGGTATACCAACGGTCTGTTCACTCAAGTCGAACTTTTCGATGCCGAAAATGCTTATCTCGCCACCCGACTACAGTATCTGCATGCCATTCTCAGCTATCATCAGGCTTATGCTTCGTATCGACTCTCAACCGGGCAGCTCGGTCGTCGGCTATTTGCCCAGCTATCCGAAAAATAGGAGAATATTACATATGTTTAAGCTACTCTCAGGTTCTGGTCACTCAGTCTGGAAAAAGCAGAGCCGCTTTGTGCTGGTAATGTTGCTTACTGCCCGCCTTTTGCCGGGTGTCTTGGCATTGCAGGCTCAGGTGACTGATGATGCGAAGATTCTTCCGGTTATAGTACAAAAAGCCGTGTCTTCGGATATCAGTGCCCAATTGCTGACTTCCGGTGAAATTTTGCCATTTCTCGGGGCAGACATCCACCCCAAAACCGGTGGGGAAATAATCAAGGTAAATGTCAGTGAAGGTTCGCAGGTTGCTCCAGGCGATATGCTCGCCGAAATAGACCATCGCATTCTCGATGCCCAGCTCGAACAGGCAAAGGCTGCGGTAACCGTTGCCAGATCGGCTCTCGATGCTCAGGCCGTACTGGTAAAGACTTCGCATTCAGCCGTGGTGTCAGCTAAAGCACAGGCATCAGCCGTGAAAGCGCAGGTGACTAATCTGATAACAACCCGCAAAAGGTACCAGGAACTGTTTCGCGAAGGTGCCGTTTCGGAACAGCAGCTTGACGACGTTGTCGCTCAGCACGATGCGGCGCAGGCGCAGCTGGTTGCAGCCGAATCAGGTGTTCGTCAGGCTGAAGACGGAATTCAGACTAATCAGGTTAACCTCAAAATGCGTCAGGCACAGCTTCTACAGGCCGAAGCCAATCTGCATGTCGTCGAAGTGCAACGCGAAAACGCTTTTGTGCGCGCGCCTTTTGCCGGAGTTATCACCCGCCGCATGCTCGATCAGGGCGCCATGGCCAACATCGGTCAGCCGATATTCAGGCTCGAACAGATGAACCCGGTCAAGGTTGTCGGCAGTCTCGTCGAAAAAGATCTGATGCTGCTGAGCCCTGACAAGACAAGTGCTACCGTTAAAGTCGCCAGCGTCAACCGTGACTTTAACGGCGTTGTCTATAAACTTTATCCGGCTATCGCCGCAAAAACACGTACCGGTGAATTCGAAATCATTCTCGATAACCCTGAAATGGTGTTGCGCTCCGGCATGTACGCCGGCATCATTCTCGATCTCGATACTGCGAAAAACGCGGTAGTAATAAAGCGTGACTCTCTTCTCAGCCACGGCAGCGATATGGCGGTTATCCGCGTGGATAGTAACGGCCTCGCCGAAAGAATTCCGGTCAAAGTCGGGATTATTCAGGGTACTCGCGCTCAGATTCTCGAAGGTCTCAAAGTTGGCGACATGATTGTCGGGCAAGGCGGTGAACTGGTCAAGACTGGCTCACGCGTCAAACCAATCCTGGCGGAGGATGCAAAATGAATCTTTCCGTATTTGGAGTTAAATGGCCGGTCACTACCAGCATGATCTTTCTGGCCGCCATTTTGCTGGGAGCCTTTGCCTGGACTCAGCTGGGTGTCGATCTTATGCCGGATTTCGAAATTCCGGTCGTTTCTATCATCACGACCTACTCGGGCTGTGGCCCGCAGGAAATGGAGACCAGCGTTACTGAGCCCATCGAAGAAAGCGTGTCTACTGTCGAAAATGTCGATGAAATTACTTCGACATCGCTGGAAGGCATCTCGATGGTTACCGTCAAATTTGACTGGGGTATAGATCTGGCGGCAGCTACCAACGACATTCGCGACAAATTAGATCTCGTCGCCCGCCGCCTGCCTGATAATGCAGATAAACCCTATATATTCAAGTTTAATACTTCGATGATTCCGGTCTGCATGATGTCGGTTTCTGCCGAAGAAAGCTGGGATAAACTCGACAAAATCACTGACCGCAAGATAATTGATGCTCTTAAGCGTATCAATGGCGTCGCCACAGCTATTCAGATTGGCGGCGACAAACGCGGCGTACTGGTCGATCTTGATCGTGAACGCATTCAGGCCAGTGGTATTACCGGCAGCCAGATAGTAAACCAGCTGCATCGCCAGAATATAGATAATCCGGGTGGCACGATCAAGCAGGGACAGTTTGAATATCTAGCTCGTACTCCTGGTAAATTCACCCGGGTAGATGATTTTAAATCGGTTGTTCTGGCGACAAAGCCAGGAGTTGTGCGATTAGGTGACGTGGCCGACATTAAAGACGGCTATCTTGAAAAGAGTACAGAATTTTTCATAAACGGCAAACGTGGTATCGGTATCATGGTGCAGAAACAGTCTGGCGCCAATACCGTTACGGTTGCTGACCGCGTTAAAAAGGCGTTGCCGGCAATTCAGGCTGATCTGCCGCCGGATGTAAAAGTTGAAGTCATTATGGATACCTCTGACTTTATCAAAAGCACGATAAAGAACCTGACTACAGCAGTTCTGCTCGGTGGCGTCGCGGTTTTCTTCGTAATTCTTTTCTTTCTACGCGATATCAGAGGTAGTATCGTTGTCTGCACTACGATTCCGACTTCGCTGATTCTGACCTTTCTGCTGATGTATATGGCTGGCTACACGCTCAATCAGATATCTCTTTCGAGTCTGGCCATAGCCATCGGTATGGTTGTCGATAACGCCATTGTCATTCTGGATAACATCAAGCGCTACCTCGAAAGAGGCGTTTCATCACGCGAAAGCGCAATATCCGGCGCTGTCGAAATGGGCACGTCGGTCATGGCATCGACCATGACTACTATCGTCATTTTCCTGCCCATTATCTTTACAACCGGTATCACCAACATCATGTTCGGGCAGCTGGCTATGATCATCACCATGGCTCTGTCGGCTTCGCTTATTTCTGCGCTTATGCTTACGCCAATGTTGTGCTCCCGCTTGCTGAAACCGGCGGCGGTGAGCAGTTCTGGGGTGGCGCCCCGGCGGGCAGACTTTCTCGACCGGGTTGAAGGTATTTATGAGAAAGCATTGAAGAAAATTATCGCCAACAGATGGAAAGCTGTTGGCGGGCTTTTAGGCGTATTTGTGTTGTCGTTTGGTCTGCTGAAACTTGTTGGCATAGATTATATGCCGGTGCAGGATCAGGGGCGTATCACCATCAAGTATGAGCTGCCGGTTGGAACGCGTTTCGAAGTTACCGGTGATTTTGGTAGAAAAATTGAAGCGATCGTCAAAGAAAGGGTTCCTGAGCTCAAAACTATTGTTCTGCGCTATGGCAAGGCGACCGGTCAGGGCGGTGCCATGTCGGGTTCACGTAACTTTTCCTACACTGGCCAGGTCAGTCTAATGCTTACCCCCAAAGATCAACGAAAACGTGACGTTAAGGAGGTTATCGAAAGTATTCGACCCGAAATTGAGCAGATTCCGGGCATAATTGTCAATTTTGATTCCGGCGATCCAATGGCAAATATGATGGGAGGTGGTGGCGCCGGATTTACCCTGAACCTCTATGGTTACGATCTGAAGACCGGTATGGACTGGGCTAACCAGCTCAAACAGGCGCTTGTTGCTGTTGCTGGTTTGAAAGACATTGAAATCAACCAGGATCTGGCGCAGCCAGAACTACAGGTGGTAGTTGATCGTGAAAAAGCCTCTTCTCTTGGATTTAACGTGTCTGACATCGGAGGCACGATCGAAACCTATATCAGTGGTAATTCAACTGTGAAATATCAGGAGGGCGGCGATGAATACGATGTCGTCGTGCGCCTGCGCCCGGAAGACCGCGACAAAATAACCGATCTCAGTCAGATTCCTCTGATAAGCCCAACCGGACAGGTTGTCAGGCTCGAAAACGTTGCTGAAATCAAGAATGAATTCGGCCCGACCAGTGTTTCGCGCAGTGAGCAGGAACGCTACATTCAGATCACCGGCCAGGTTTATGGTCGTGGTTCTGGCGATATCGCGGCCGATGCTGCGAAGATAGTCGAGTCTATACCGGTGCCGCCGGGATTTACCTGGCGCTTTGCTGGAAATGAAGAACAGCGGCGTGAGTCTTTTCTGGTGCTGTTTCAAGCGGCGCTTCTCGGTTGCATTCTGGTCTATATGGTTATGGCCTCACAGTTTGAATCGCTGCTGGCGCCGCTTATCATCGCTTTCAGCATTCCATTCGGTTTTATCGGCGCTGTATTGTTGCTGATTCTTGTCGGTTCGCGTGTGTCGATCGTTTCGCTGCTGGCCTTTCTCATTCTCATCGGTATCGTCGTCAACAACGGTATCGTGCTGATCAGCTATATCAACACACTTATCAGAAGAAAGATTCCACTTAACCAGGCGTTGCTTATGGCTGGAAAAAGCCGCCTGCGCCCGATTCTCTCGACGACCGCCACGACCATTCTCGGTATGATGCCGATGGCTCTGTCTACCGGCGAAGGCTCGGAAGTCTGGGTTCCCATGGGCATGAGCGTTATTGGCGGTTTGCTGGTTTCAACTCTGATGACACTTTTTCTCATGCCAGTTCTCTATTCGCTGTTCAGCCGCTGGCTGGTGCCGGCCAAACAGATTTCCAGACTGGAGGCAAACTGATGGAATTCCTCATCATAGTGTGCAGTGCAACCTTGCAGGATGAAATAAGCATGCTTTTCGAACGCCTTGAGATAACCGGGTTCACCCATCTGCCGCAGGCCACCGGTGCCGGCAAAGGCGGCGGCATCAGGCTCAACGATGAGGTCTGGCCCGGCGAAAACAGCATGTACATGATCGCTGTCGATAGACAGCAGGCAACTGCCGTCAAGGACTGGGTCAGACGCTACCGTCAGGAATCACTGCGCGAAGGCCTCAAACTCTTCTCTCTGCCCCTCAACGAGATAATATAATCCAGTTCTTTTTCACATAAGAGTTCGCCGTCATTGCGACTGCGAGGCGTAGCCGAAGCAGGAAGCAATCTCAACGAAATCGAATTCTGCAAGTTGCTTTTACGTCATGCGTTAAGCAGAAGATGGTTTTATGATGTGGCGGTTGAGCATTGCCGCCAGTTCTTCTTTGAGAAAAGGCTTGCCAAGGCTGTCTGTGAAGCCATATTTTTGTGGATATGCCATGACCGGATCTGCCGAATACCCGCTTGAGACAAAGACAGGCATATCTGGAAAATTTTTGCGCACTTGGACTATCGTATCTTTTCCACCCATGCCGCCTTGAATTGTCAGGTCAAAAATAGCCGCATCGATCGGCGGGGCATCTGTATCTAAGAGCAGTTTAATCGCTTCTTCGCCATTTTTCGCTGTGACGACGTTATATCCCATGCTGCTCAGCAATTTGTTGAGAAGTGTTCTCACAAGTGCTTCGTCATCCATAACCAGAATACGCCCCTGGCCATGATGGGTTGCCGGAATTACTGCACTATTGTTGTCAGGGATATTTGGAGAAGCGGGGATACAGATATGAAAAGTTGAGCCCTTGCCCATTATCGACTCAACATCGATCATACCGGCATGCTTTTGAATAATTGCGTAACAGGTGGTCAACCCCAGGCCATTCCCTTCCTGTTTAGTGGTAAAAAACGGGTCGAATACTCTCTGTCGAATATCAGCCGGTATGCCGGCTCCGTTGTCGGTAATCGAAATCTTGATGTACTTTCCAGGTTTGAGTAAAGGGTGGTCGCCATCTCTGAGCGCGACGTTTTTTGCCGCAATGACTATTTTCCCGCCGGTTGGCATCGCCTGTTTGGCATTGATGACAATGTTGTCGATTGCCTGCTCGATCTGGCCTTTGTCAAAATCGACTGCCCATAAGTCCTGGGCAATGTTGAATTCGCACGTAATTGCAGAACCAGAAAGAGCAAATGTGGCGGATTCCCTGATTGCTGGCCCGATGTACCCGGTCTTTCGCAAGGGTTCGCCACCTTTGGCAAAAGCAAGAAGCTGCCGCGTGAGATTTTTTGCACGCTCGAAAGCAATCAATGCCTGGCCCAGGTAGATTTTGGTCTTTTCTTTGTCTTCTGCCATGCGCGCGAGTTCGATATAGCCGAAGATTCCCGCCAGCAGATTATTGAAATCATGTGCGATGCCGCCAGCCAGAACTCCTATCGCTTCGAGTTTGTCGGTTCTCTGCAGAGCGTCAAGAAGTTTCTGCTTATCGGTCATGTCGCGGAAGACCAACACAACCCCTATGGTTGCGTTGTTTGCGTCTTTGATCGGGGCGCCGCTGTCGGCAATAATCCTCGTCGTGCCATTGCGCGCAATCAGCAATGTGTGGTTTGCCAGTTCAATTATGCCGCCAGAATCTATAACTCTTGTTGCCGGATTCGCGCAAGGTTGTCTTGTTGTCTCATCGACAATTCTGAACACTTTTTCCAGAGGTTGGCCCTGCGCGTCTTCTTGTAGCCAGCCGGTGAGATTTTCGGCAACACCATTCATCATGACGACGTTGCCCAATGTGTCAGTTGTTATGACGCCGTCTCCGATACTGCGCAGCGTTACGGCAAGTCGCTCCTTCTCCGCGGCCAGAGTTGCCTCAGCCTGTTTCTGGCTGGTGATGTCCCTGAATTCAACGGTTCTAACCATTTTGCCACGATAGGGAATTTCACGGGCTTCGAGACGTATAGGAAACTCTTCGCCATTTTTGCGCCGGCCGATCGCCTCGTATGGTTTTTCGTAGCCTGACATGATATTGCTGATTACCAGGTCTCGTGTTTTCTCTGAAATCAGCAGCAGACCGTCCATACCTATGAGTTCATCAAGAGAATAACCGGTGATTTCTGACAGACCCTGATTGCAGTCAAGAATTCTGCCCTTATCGTGAATTGTTATGCCACCAAACGATGCGTTGTGAAGGGCTTTAAACCTGGTTTCATTTTCTTCGGCAACCACTTTTGCTTTGCGCAACTCTTCTTCTGCCAGCTTGAGCCTGGTAATATCGATGGTAAATCCTGCCAGACGAGCCGGCTTGCCTGCGATTACAATCGGAAACTTAATGGTCGAGTAATACTTACCGTTAAGTTCTTCTTCTACGGCAAAAGGCACGCCTTCCCGCAGAATTTTGCTGTCTACCTCAATCATTGGCCCGGCCAGCTCAGGTGGAAACAATTCGTCCATGCTTTTGCCGAGAAGTTCTTCAAGCGGTCGGCCCAGCATCTGCTCATAATTTCGGCTCAATTTTATGGCACGCAGCTGCTCATCTTTGAAGAAAACATAGGCGGGATTGCCGCGATCTGCTGATATCGTTGTAATTCCTGTTGTAACTTTTCGTTGGCATTACGCAACTCTTCATTTTCGCGCTGGAGTTGTCTGATCAAGGAATCTGTCATCTGCTATGTACAGATGGTTTCTGGTAAAAATTTGATCAACATGCGTAGACACTCTCTTCTAAACCGTTTAAATTATCAGAACCTAGTATAAAACTATATCTTTTTTTCATGAAGCAAGTCAATTCTTTGAGCAGGCAGATTTTGACAGATTCTCACCTGTAGAGGAAAAAATAGAAAAACTGCGACGTATCTGCTAGAATTCATCTTGAAATAATAGAGGGGGTGTATCTCTTGGCAATTACAAGTTCAAAGGACACCGCGATTTCTTTCGGCTTTCTGTCGCCGTTTCTGCTTTTTTTCGGGGTGTTTCTGATATTTCCGATATTCTATTCTTTTTATCTGAGTTTTTTTGGTTCGCCTACCGACTACAGTTTGGCAAATCTAGATTTTGTCGGGTTAGCGAACTATTTCAGAATAGCTACCGACATGCAGTTCTGGTGGTCGCTCGGTGTTACCGCGCTGTACGGTCTGATGAGCATTCCGCTTGGCATCAGCGCTTCGCTGGCACTGGCCTTGCTGCTTGACAACAAGCTGTTCGGCAAAAGCTTTTTCAGAAGTGCTTTCTTCTTGCCCAATGTGCTTGATATGCTGGTTGTTGGGGTTATCTGGACTCTTATTTATGCACCAAAATTTGGCGCGCTGGCACAGATTACCACCTGGCTGTTCAGTGACGACAACTTTTTTAACACCACCGGCCTGCTTGGCAGCCCAATGACTGCGCTGCTGGCTGTTGTTATTGCCATGGTTCTCAAAGGCGCCGGCTTCGGCATGGTGCTGTTTCTTGCCGCTCTGCAGAATATTCCAGAAGCGGTTTATGAAGCTGCTGATATCGATGGCGCTACCGAGTGGCAGAAATTCAAGCACATCACGGTACCGCTGTTGCGGCCGATTATCACCTTCATGGTCATTACCGGCGTTATCGGTTCGCTCAACGCCTTTACCGAAATTTACGCCATGACCTCAGGCGGGCCGCAGGTCGTTATTGGTGGCGAAACCGTAGGTTCGACCTCTGTCGCCGGATACTATCTGTTCAAACAGTTCGACGCCGGCAACTACGGTTATGCCGCCGCCATCTCCTATATGCTGCTGATTATAACGCTGGGCATCACCTGGCTGCAACAGCGCTTCCTCAATCGTGAAGATGGCAAGGAGGTCAGAAAATGAGCAGCGACAACGCCAATATTCTTGAACATCACGACAGGCACACAGTTAAGGCACAGCGCGTAGCTTTATTTATCATTCTTGTCGGCATAATGATTTCGCTGTCATACGTAATTTCGAACCAGCTGTTCAAATTCGCGGTCATGGCTTTTTCAGCCTACGTGACGCCGGAAAGCGAAAAAGCGGTTGCCGAAGCCGGCCAACTGATGCAGAGCATGACCGTCGTTTACAACGGTCTTGCCGTAGTACTGACGATTGTTCTTACCATTTTTGTGGTCAGAAAATTTCTGGCGACCGAGCATGTCAACCGAATGGCCTTTATCAGGCGGATGACTCTCTATCTTGCTTTAACCATAGGTGTTGTTGTTGTGCTGTTTCCGTTCTTCTGGATGCTCTGCACGGCTTTCAAACCATCAGGCCAGGAACTTGTCATCAGCAAGACCAACCCGTTCGATATCGTGCCGTCAGAACCGACGCTCGACAATTTTCGCCGTGTGCTCAAGGTTGATGCCGCTTCGAAGAGTATGGCCAGCGTTGATGCAATCGAGCAGAAGAAAAACTTTGGTACTTACTTTCTCAATAGCCTGCTGGTAGCAACTACAGCCGCCTTTCTGGTAACCTTTTTCGCTGCCATGGGCGCTTATGTTTTTTCGAAGAAGCAGTTGCCTTATAAGCAGCAGATTTTCATGCTGCTGCTCGCCACCATGATGATACCGGGCATGATGTTCATGGTTCCGCAGTTCTTCATGGTCTGCAAGATGGGCCTGTTCGGAACCAAGTGGGCGATGTTTCTGCCGCATCTTGCCTCGGTGTTTGGCATTTTCATGCTCAAACAGTTCATGGACACCATTCCCGATTCGCTGCTTGAAGCCGCGCAGATCGACGGCGCTTCTGAATGGCAGGTATTTACTGTGGTTATCGTGCCACTGGCGCTGCCCATTATTATGACCCTTTTCCTGTTGACCTTTCTGTTTCACTGGTCGAATTTTTTGTGGCAGTTGATCGTCACCAACTTTGAAAACCCGCTGAGCATAACGCTGCCGGTTGGTCTCGCACTGTTCAGAGGTCAGTATACCTCTGAACTTGGGCTGATCATGTCAGCTTCTTGTTTCTCGATCGTGCCGATTGCCGTGCTCTTTCTGTTCGCACAGCGCTATTTCATCGCAGGCATGACCCAGGGCGCGGTCAAGGAATAGGAGAAAACCCATGAGCGAAAAGAAAATAATGATCTTTGCGGTTATCGCCTATATCGCGCTGGTTTTTGTGTGCTGGGACGACTCGATCGCGACCAGTCCCGATGGTCGCACCATTCTAACCTTCTGGCATACCTACAACGACCAGGAAGAGCAGGTTCTGCGCGGAATCATCAAACAGTGGGAAGACAAAAACCAGAGCTTTACCATTCGCCCGGTGCGCATACCTTTTGATGGCCACAAAGCCAAGCTGCGAACCGCGCTGACAGTTGGCCAGGGTCCTGATATGGCCCGTGTCGACTGGTCTTTTGTCTGTGAGCTGGCGCGCAAAAACTCAGTTCTCGATCTTGATACCCTTGGTTTTGCAAAGATTCGCGACCAGTATCTCGCAGCTCCCCTTGAAACTGCCTATATTGATGGCAAATATTACGGCATCCCGGACCAGAGCACCTGTGTGGCGATGTTCTATAACCGTCAGATGTTCCGCGATGCCGGTCTGCTGGCAGAAGATTCTTCCGCGCCAATGGTTCCCCAGACCTGGGAAGAATTCATCGAAGTCGGCAAAAAGCTCACTGACAAATCAAAAGACCAGTATGCCTTTGCCATGACCAATACGCTCTGGTGGAACCTGCCGTTCTTCAACAGTTACGGTGCCCGCATCATCTCTGAAGACGGCAAGACGTGCGTCATCGATTCTGAGGCTGCGGTGCAAACTCTCGAAATGATGGCTTCACTGACTAACGAACACCAGATCGAAGCAGGCGCGTGGCGGCCGGGCGCGATTTCCCCCGAACAGGGCTTTGTTAACGGCAAATATGCAATGATCTTCATGGGCCCCTGGAATCTCGCCAAATTCGCCAATACTAAACTGGATTTTGGTGTTGGCCTCATTCCTGGCGGATCCAAGGGCACTTCGACCAATGTCGGTGGCACCGATGTCGTGATCTTTAAAGGCACAAAATACGCGACCGAGTGTTATGATTTTCTCACGTTTTTTACCAGTGCCGAGAATCAGAAAGACTGGTGTACTGCCCTTAATCAGTTGCCAATCAATCTCGGCGCCTACGATCTGGTCAGCTTTGAAGACCCCCATCTGATGATGTTCATGGAACAGATGAAGCACGCCGGCCCCAACCCGGTGGTTAAAGATTACAGTCTGCTCGAAGACCTGGTTAACCCCGAGGTCGAAGCGGTGCTCTCTGGTCAGAAGACCGCCAAAGAAGCTCTGTCTGCCGCCCAGAAGAAAGTTCAGGAGCGCCTGATCGACTTCTGAAAGAACCTCTCACAGAGCCGCAAAGACGCTTTTCAGCAGATTGCACAGATGGCCGCAGATATTGTAATTGCGGCCATTTTGGGGGTCAGGTTCGCGTTGATAGTCGATAAGTGGCGACTGGTGCAATTTTGCCCTTGATGCTGATTTCGCCAAGGTTTTCTGCTTTTGTCGAGTCGGGAAGCAGCGAGCGGGTCGTTTCGTCGGAGATGATCTGCGAGCCAGAGTCGTCGGCTGCCAGAGCGTTGAGACGGGCTGCCAGATTGACGGCGTCGCCAATCACCGTGTAATCGAGTCTCAGGTTGCGGGCGCCGAGAATGCCGGCTACGACCTGACCGCTAGCAAGGCCGTAATAGCTTTTGTGATTGCTGGCAGCAAGCTTGCTCCTGAGTGCAAAGATCGTTTCGACCGCTTGTTTTACCGCTTGATCGGCACCGTTGCATGCTTCGTGGTCGAAGAAAACCAGTATCTTGTTTTCCATGACCTTATCGATAACCCCTGCGGTCGGGCGAATTGCTTCCTGGCTTGCCTTGAGATGCAACGCCAGCTGTTCTATGAACGCTTCGGCATCTTGTGCATCGCCGGTTTTAAGTGATGCAAAAAGTATTGTCATTTCGCGTTTTTCGCCTTTTATAGCCTTTTCAAAGGCACTCTTGTCTTTAACTACTTTTATTACGGCAGAAGATACGAATTTGCCGAGCAGCGAGCCTTCTTCGAGTCCTTTGGCCATAGCATTGAAAGACCTGCCAATATTGCCGAATTCGTCGTTGCGATTGTCTGTCTCTATTCTGCTTTGGTAATCACCGCTTTTGATGTTATCGAGACCTTTTTGCAGCTGTTTGAGCGGGCTCATGAAATACCAGTAGAGAACAGCCACCAGTGCAGAAAGAAGCAACATAACGAATACTAATAGATTGCCGGTCAGATTTTCGAGGTCTTTCTGTTCGGCGAAAATATGGCGTAAAGAAGTTATTCCGGCCAGAATATACATGGTAAGTGATTTGCCCGGCCTGGTTTTGATCAGCAGCCGGTCTTCTGTTGTCATCTGCTCGCGCGAAGTCAGCTGAATTCCGACTCTTCGGGTGCGCTCGATCAGATCCCAGGCCGGCGGCGTTCCTTTGGTGGTGCCGCGATGGTGTCCATGAAATGCGCCTTTGCGAACTGCGACAAATTCAAAGTTATCTGCCCGTTCTTCCTTGTGTTTTTTTAAAAAGGTTATGTAATGCTCGGCTTCAAAGAATTCACTCCACATTATCAGTAAAAGACCTTTGACTACGCCAGATATTCTGATTGGCACCCCGGTTGTCAATATCTTGATGAAAGTAGTATTAGCTTCAACCAGATCGGTCGGACTGGCCAGCAGACGATAGAACATCTCTTCGCCCAGCACACCCTGAAAGAATTTGATGAGAAAATCGCTGATCATTTCGTCTTTAACTTCGTTCAGCGATAGTTTATCGTTGCCTGAACCGCCCGAAACAGCCAGTTCGGGCCGGAATTTCAGCAGTACCGACTTCAGCAGGGTTGCGAACATTTCGCTGGCGTCGCTGGTGTTCTTGGTTTTGCGCAGCCACACAGTATTGTTTCCGTCATCCTGCTGTAGTGTCAATAACAGCAGACTGTTGCCCAAAGTGGTCGGATATTTGGCCTTTACCTGCTCATCTATGCTTTTGAGAGCACTTTTGGGTTTTTTGTCTGCAAGCTGTTGCATGATGTCGGGGTAAAGCTCGAGATGATGCAGGCGATAAAACAGATCGGCCTGCGCCAGGTCGTAGCGGTCTTCGAGACGTTGCAGATTATTTTCGAGGTCGCTTTCTGCCTGCTGGCGGCGGGCAGAAAAACGGCTGTCGAGATAGTTTCTTACCACTATGCGGCCAATACTGGCCGGCAGGTAGAATATAGTGATAAAAGCTATAAGCAGAACCAGAGCGATAGAGATTCGCCAGCCACGTCTGAATACCCGGCGTTGCAGCAGCATTAGCGAAAGTCCGGCAAATAGCACAAAAACGCCGATAACAAAGACGCCTTCACCGGCGGTGAGTGGCGGGCTGGTCAAGCGTTTGCCAACCAGAAAGAGCAGTGATGGCTCGCCGACCAGAACTGGTGCCGTGTATATATTGAACCGGCCATACTCTTTGCGAACCTGCTTAAGCGGCAGTAAAGCCGCTTCTCTTTGAATTAAATTCTGCAGCTGCGGGTGTTGACGCAGAAACGGCGACCAGAAAGCTTTGCTGTTTCCCGCAAAAGGAATTACCGCAAACCCTCGGTCAGATGAGTCAACCGCTTTTGCCATAGCATTGTAAGCATAATTTGTCGGGATCTTCGCAGTTTCAAATACTGCGCATACCATCAGTCTGTCGTCGATTTCCCTGGGGTAGAACCAGTAAAGCCAGACGCTGTCGTTGACCGATGTGAAGGGCAGTAGGATGCCTTCTTCTTTGGCGTTGATAAGATCCTGGCGCTCGACAATACTGTTGGCGTTTACCGGAAAACCGCACATTGAACTGAGTTCGACCCTGGCAGCTTCACGGCTTTTGAGGTCAGGCTTTTCTGACATGAGCTTTGCAAAGCTCCTCAGTCGATTAGCAGTCGCGAGAGTGGAATTCATAAACAGGTTATTCAGCTGGTTTTGCGCGGCGCTCTTATAAGCAACCGCGATATGATGCGGCGGCAGATTGGTGGCAAGGCTTTGTTGATAGATGTCTTTGATGATTGCGCCGGGATTTGTGCTGTCGCTCGCGATTTTGCTGCGCAATTCGCGGTGAAAAGCATTCAGCTGCAGCAGCACATGATATTCCCAGTTGTTGCTGACCTGCATTTTTTCGAGCAGGTTGGCGGTGTTCTGATCGGATTCTTTAACATGCCTGTCAAATTCGCGCTGGCGCGAGGACTGCCAGTCAAACATTACCAGCAGAAAGGGAATAGCGAGAAACAGCCAGGCTGCAATCAAAGAAACTGCTGAAAAATGCCGCTGTACTTTCATACTTCGCTAACCTCGTAGTTGCCGGTTTCTCCCAGAGGCGCCAGCGCAATTTCGGGCAGCAGATCGCGTATCTCAGGGCTTAGAATTATATGTGAGAATTTTCCCTGCTTCGACTCTGCTTCGAGAATTTCGGCAAGATGGCGAGCCTGGCCGGTAAGGCTGAATTCATGCCGGTCACCGGCACCGTAAGAGCCGACCAGCAGTTCGCCGCCGGCAATGCCTATGCCCATGGCGTAAGCGAACAAACCACTCTGGCTGCGTTCTCTGACGAGATCGCGATGGCTCGCCATCATGTCTCTGGCTGCGTTCACCGCATTTTGCGCGGCCTGCTCTGCGGTTTCGCTAAAAAATACGGCGATTATTGCGTCACCGATGAATTTGTCGATTTCTCCATGATTACTGGTGATCTTTTCGCTCATAGCTTCAAGATGACAATTGAGCAGTTCGACTATCTGTTCTGGTGGCCAGGCTTCAGAAAGAGTTGTGAAGTTTCTTATGTCAGAGGCAAGAACGGCGCCCCAGCGTTTTTGCGGCTCACGCTCGAGTTGGGTTGTGCTTGTAAGCTGGCTCGACAGGCTGCCTGAGACAAATTGCGCCAGTTCATGGCGCTCATACAGGCCCTGTGCCATGTTGTCAAAGGCATCGGCAACATCGCCAAGTTCGTCGTCACGTGCCAGATTCAGCCTGAAATCAAAGCGCCGGTCAAGAATTCGGCTGATACCATTCTCGATTATAGCAAGCGGTCGGGTAAAATATGCCAGCAGCGCGTTGGTAATCATCGCAAAAATTGCAAAAAGAATGGCAGCAGCTGCCATCAGCAGCCTGTACTGCTTTTCAGTTACATTGTATAGCGATTTAAGACTCATCGTCGTGCCGAGAGATATGCCGTGCATATGTTCGCAGGGTGCACAAACAGTCAGGGTGTCGGCCAGTGTTTCGACCTGAAAAGAACTTGATGTCTGAGCGGCGACGAGCTTTTTCAAAAACCAGCTTTCGTGCTGATGCTCTGCTCTATATCGGGAAAGACTGGTGCTGACACCAAGTTCACGGCTCTCGGCCAGTCCCCACTGGCGCCCGGGTGTAGCCAGACTTCCCCTTACTACAGCGTTTCTGGCGAAGCGCGCGTATGACTTTTGCGCCGGCGCAAAGAAGATGACTGCAACTGAGACTTTCTCATCATCGGCAATAAAATCGAAAATAACAAAATTACCGGCATCGCCAAAAGACATGATCAGGCTTTTCTGTCGCGCAACTGCGACGTCACTGAAAACAGCGTTTCCTGCAATTGCCCGGTAGGTTTCGAGACCGAGCCGCTTGCTTTCTGCGAGTTTATCGAGTGCTTCTTGATAAGTGTCTTCTGAAAAATCACCGAGGCCGGCATACATCATTGGAGCAAAGACATGCAGTCTTGTGTCGTCACTGCCTTTATTAGAATCATCCGGAAATATCTGCAGGTCGTCGCGGCCGAATCTGGTCACGCCGATACTGCTGAGAGGTACTCCGCTCGCAGCGAATTCTGCAAAACAGTGTTTGAATATTTCTTTTTCTTTATCGATTTCTTCGGTTGTTATCGCTTTTTTGAAATCACTGTTGGCAAAGTATCGCCGTGCGACATTTTCAAAAATGATGCGCAACGAAGTGCTGTTACCGTCGATTTCGCGCAATTCAGCGCGCATATTGTTGACCATGGTGCGGTAGCGCGCATGGTGATCCTGTTCGATCGCTGATCTGCCTGCGATAATAAGTATTATTATCGGAAGGCCACCGACGCCGAATACCATTGCCAGAAGTCTGGTTCTGACAGAAAAAGCGAAAGGCTGTCGATGAGCTGTTCTAATTGCAAAAATGCTTAACCAGAAGATGGTCAGCAGCAACGCACACATGCTAACCAGTCGTGTTCTGGCAATATCGGTTTGTGCAGTGGTTAACCAGAGTTCGTAAGGCAGTTGCCGCGAAATCGATGATCTGTAGAGAAATGTTCTTTCATGCAGAACACCAACGCTGACAGATGCTATTTTGCCATGTTCAGGGTATTGCTTCAGCAGATTCAAAAAGCGGGTTACCGGTTGTTTGGTTAGATGCTCGCCGTCAACTATCGGCGTGAGTTCCTGTCTAAGGCTTTGAAGTGGTGCCAGAATCGGGAAAAATCGTTGTCGGCTGCTGCCGGAAATTTCTTTGAGTGTTTCTCTGGCAGCATCTTCATGTCCTGGTTTATAGCCTGACAGTATCATGAAAGCGCCCGACTGCTCGCCACCCAAGTTCAGAAAATCCCAGATCAGATGACGCCGCTGCCCGTTGAATATCACGTCGATACTGCGGCCGAAGCGGTTGCTCAACAGCATTTTCCCGCTGATACGCTCGCCAAACAGACTGGCAAGCCGGTTGTCTATTTTGGCCTGCTCGGCTGAGCTGATATTGACCCAGTTGCGCAGGTTGCTGGCGATCAGTGACATAAAGGCGCTGTTAGTGCGTTCAAGGCCCTCGCCAACCAGCGCACGGCTAGAATTCGGTGTGAATTTGAAGACATAAAATATCGAGTCAGTCGATAACCAGCCCGGCGGCAGGCTTTGCAGCAGGGCTTTTCTTACCAGCGCTCCGTTTTCGGCAAAGGGGTCAGCATATTTGCTCAACTGGTTTTGTGCGCGTAAAATACACTTTTTGATCTGTATTTCGATCGGGCAGTTGGCCTTGTATTGCTGGGCCAGAGCGGTGGCTTCTTCTTCTGCGGCGACGATAAACTGGCGATCAGAAACTTCTTTCTGGTAGTTGTCCCAGCAAATGGCGACCGGCAGCAGAAGCAGCGAAAACACGAACGCCACTGCCAGAAACAAGTCAGATCGTCTGCTCAAAAATCGCCCTTTCTATCAATAGTCGAAGAAGAATTGTTGAATGTCTGCGCGTGCAAAGTTTTTATGCAGAGCCAGCATCAGCAGAATGCGTGCCTTCTGCGGAGTCAGGCTGTCGGCAACAATGAAGCCAAATTTTGCGTCATCGACTTCGGCATCGAGGGTAACCGGCCCGTCAGGCACTCTTGTCGCTCTGACAACAGTTATGCCATCGGCGGAGGCTTTTGCCAGCACATTAAGCACCTCTTCGGAAGGATTGCCGTTGCCGACCCCGGCGTAAACCAGTCCCCTGATGCCGCTTTTGCAGATGGTTTCGACCATCTGCGGATTGATGCCGGCGTAGCCGTAGACTATCGGAACTTCCGGCAGGTTGCCGGCAAAAAATGGTAGTTTGAGAAGGCTTTGATATGTGTGCTTCTTGTCTGACCTGTTATTGAAACTGACTTTGCCATAGTTGACCCGACCAATTGGGCCGTTCTCACGGTCATTAAAGGCCGCCGGATTTATGGTGTCGCATTTTCTGACGCCACGCGCCGAGTAAATGCGGTCGTTCATAACCACCAGAACACCCTTGTTGCGAGCCTCGCGCGCGCTGGCTACAGCAACGGCATTATACAGATTCATCGCGCCGTCGGCGCTGAGTGCTGAACCGGGTCGCATGGAACCAGTCAGAACCACCGGTTTGTCGTAGGCTACGGTGAGGTTGAGAAAGTAAGCGGTTTCTTCCATGGTGTCAGTGCCATGTGTAATCACCACGCCATCGGCGAGATCGAGACGGAACAACTGATTTATTCTGGCTGCCAGTTTGAGCCAGTATTCGGGTTTCATGTCCTGGCTGCTGATGTTACAGATCTGATCGCCGCGGATTCTGGCGATGTTGTTCACTTCTGGGACCGCAGCTATCACTTTATCTACCGGGTTTACTGCCGCTTTGTATGCCGACCCGGTTGCACTGACGCCGCTGCCGGCAATCGTGCCGCCGGTCGCCAGAATGCTGATTCCAGGCAGTTCGGCTGCCGCCGTCAACATGCTTATTGTTATGAAAAAGACAACGAAATAGCAGCTTTTCTGCAGTTTTATATTCATCTGGCAACTCTCCCAAACTCTAAAATTGTGCTAATATCTGGTTATGTCAGCGTCTGACCCTGATCAGGATACCAGCCGGAAAGGCGATGTTCCTAATGAATTTTAACAGAATTATTTCTTTGCTGATTTATCTCGCTTATATCGTCTTTGCCATAAAGGAGAAGGACCTCATTATTGCTATTTATCCTTTGCCCGGCCTGGCTTTTATCTGGTTTCCGTCGCTGGCAAAGCTTTTTGACCAGCTGAGCGTCGGACTGTCGCGGCGTGCCGCGCCAATGGATCCAAACACTCCCTCATGCGTGTTTGTACTGATCGGCTGGGCTATTCTTCTTCTGCCAGCATTTGTCGCTCTTGTAGCTTACTTCGCGAATATGTAGCTTCGCTTAAAAGTTGCCTAACCGCAGCTGTTATGTTAAGCTGAAATCAACAGTTGCACCCATAGCTCAGCTGGATAGAGTGTCTGCCTCCGGAGCAGAAGGTCACAGGTTCGAATCCTGTTGGGTGCGCTTTTTTTTATTTGAGAGAATGGATAAGTGAGTGGACTCTCCCCTCTGTCCTTCTGCTCCAGAGCCTTTCAGCCACATTTCAACTGGCTGCGTTTTGCATAGTCACTTCACGTATTTTTCATGATTTTTTGGCATTTGTGTCCCAAAATGTGTACTACTTTGTGACCAAAAATGTGTCCAATTTTGTGCCCCAAAATGTGTACTACCTGACATTGGATATTGAGGTGTTTATATGAAGCATCTCATGAAAATAGGGCAGACTTATTACTACCGTCGCCGTGTGCCACTTTATTTGCAGGTTCTGCATGAAAAGGCTTTTGTAAAGCTGTCATTACACACAAGTAAAAAGGAACACGCAGAACTAAGAGCATTGAAGCTTGATAATATGCTTGAAGAGCTGTCCTTCGAATTGCGGCTTAAGTTGATTGAACCACAGCAAGCGATTGAACAACTGAAGCTGGCAGGTTTGATTGGCACGAAAACTCAGTTGATGACGACAATAGCAGCTAAGAAGCTTGTGGTAGAACTCAACAAGAATAGAGCTACTGAACTCGTAAGCACGCTTTTTCAACAATACAAACAGGATAGACTGGCGTCAGGAAGGTGGATTGATAAGACAGCACTGGAGAATCAGAGATGCTTTGACTTGCTGCTCACAGCAGTCGGAGACCATCCATCAGGGTATTACACGCATCAGTCCTTGATGGATTTCCGAGCCGTTCTTCAGAAGCTTCCGCCGAATGTAAACACCAGTCCGCGTACCAAGGGCAAGAGTCTGTCCGTCGTTCTGAAAATGCAGCATACAAAGCTTCTAAGTCTTTCACAGGTAAACAAGTATTTGGTCTGCATTAGCGCATTTTTTTCGTGGCTGTCACAACACGAGATTATCGCTGCGAATCCCGCTCATCATTTGTTAATGAGTCGAGCAAAAAAGAACCCGGATGAAGAACGGCTTGCTTATTCTTCTGATGAAGTCAAATCAATGTTGGCTGAACTCGGTAGGCAAAAAAGCAGTTTTGGCTCTAGCCAGAGCCGCTTTTGGGTGCCGTTCATTGCTGCATACTCAGGTGCTCGTCTGACAGAGATTTGCCAGTTGCACTTAGACGATGTTTACCAGATAGATGGACTCTACCACTCCAGTATCGATAGGCGGTTTAATTAGCGCTTACGTTATAATATCATTCTCGAATAGTAAGAGAAGAACCATAGTGATCAGAAAATTAGGGAGGTGTCATGGTGAATAAAATCATACTGGTTGCTTTGGCGATCATGCTTTGTTCATCTGCGTTTTGCGCAGGTATTGATGACGTAAAAGAAATGGCCAAAGGAGGCAGTGAGCTCTCCCAATCTCTTCTTGGGCTTTCGTATTTCCACGGGCACGATGTTCCTCAAAATTATAAAGAAGCTGTAAAGTGGTTTCGAAAAGCTGCCGAGCAAGGCAATTCACTCGCTCTGTTTATGCTTGGGCTAGCTTATCGCGATGGCAAAGGCGTTCCTCAGAACTATAAAGAGGCGTATTTTTGGCTGAATCTTGCCGCAAGCCAAGATTCGTCAGTTGCCCGTCAGCGCGATGAAGTAGCCGCAAAACTCACACCGGGCAAACTCGAAGAAGTGCAAGCCAGATGCACAAAATGGCTAGAGGATTTCGAGAAGCGTAAGCGTGAGAGCCTGAAATAAAAACGCGGCAAGCCTTTGCCGGTTTCAGGAGGTAAGGCTAACTACGCCGGCCGCCACGAACTCTTTACCCTGCAAAGTTTCCGGGAGCGGGGGAACAGCAAGGTTATTCAATCTCTCAGGCGTGGCCATGGCTGGCGCTGGTTCATACTGGCGTTGATATTACTCTGATATGGCCGGCAACAATGGAGAGCTCAGCGGCCAGACAACAGATAGCGCATAATAAGCGCTGTCATTGTCTTGACTGGCGAACAGATCGGCTTATATTGAATGGGTGGCGGCCGGAATAATTGCCGCATGATATCGGGCAGGGAATGACAACGAATGACAAAGCTGATGCAGATTGACCATGAACACCTTGAGCAGAAGATTTATCAGGTCAGAGGCCAGAAAGTTATGCTTGATTCTGACCTTGCTGAGCTATACGGAGTTGAAACCTCGGCACTGAACAGACAGGTTAAACGGAACATTGACCGTTTTCCGTCTGATTTTATGATGAAGCTGACTGAGAGCGAGTTTCAAAACTTGATATGCCAAATTGGCACATCAAGTAGCGGGCACCATTTGATTTATATGAATGTTTCGGGTTCTTTGCGGTCGGCACAGGATTGGAACAGCTTTTCAGCTAATCCTTTGACATGCTCGGAAACCATGATTCTGGCCCCCTTGGGGCAGGCTTTGATGCAGGCGCAGCAGATTGTGCAGAGTTCGGGTGTGGTTTTGTATCCACCCTTGTTATATACTGCGCCGGTCGGGCATGCCAGTTGACAGGCGCCGCACTTGATACACCTGGCAGCGTCAGTATCGACATATGACGGCGGAATAACCCTTCGTTCTGGCAGCGGGAAAGTGCCGGGCAGTGTGAGTTCTGGCATGTTTTCGAGCGACTGGAGAGATTGCAGCTTCTGGGCAACCTGCTCGCCAAAATCGCGCGCTTTCTCTTTGTCCAGGTTGTCAGGCCGGCCTTTGGCGATAGGGAATTTTTTGGTTGAATACGAATGCTCACCAATAAAAGCAGCACCGGCAACCGGACGTAAACCAATACTGATTGCGGTTTCCCGCAAATCAATAAGAGCGTCACCCAGGTTGCGGTTGCCGTAAACTGCTACCAGTACTGCTGGATTGCCAGCAAATTTGAGTTTCTGTAGTCTTTCAATTGCAGTAATTGCGATCCGTCCAGCGTAGACTGGCCCACCGATTATCACCAGATCATTGGGTTGGGCGTCGATGAGAGTCTCGTCATAGCCCGGATAAGTCAGGTTGTTTTCGATGATGTTGAGGGGATCAACGCCGGTTCCGGCGGCGATGGCAATAACGATCTTTTCTGTGCTGTGCGTAGGTGAGAAAAAGAACTGGCTTATTCGATTAATTTTCATTGATATCGGCTTTCTGATGATAAATTTTATTCAGTTGCGCTCATGCGTTGTTCTACCTCAGTCATCATCTCGTCGAGAAATGACGGACGTTCTTTGATGGCGCGCACCTGCTCAAACCAGGCCCGGGCTTCTTTGTGGTCGCCGAGGCGGCGATAGAGTTCGCCCGTCAGATAGCAGAAACGCGCTTTCATTTCGGCGTCAGTCTCCGTTTTGATCGCGGTTTTGAAATTTTCGACAGCGAGTTTCTGAAAGTGTTGTTCGTGGTCGATGCTCTCTTTGAGCGCTTTTTCAACGTTTTGTGCGGTGTCGCTGGCCAGCAGAGGTGAAAGCAGCTGCATCGCCTTGAGTGCACCAGGATTCTCACCATAGCGGCGTAACAGAAATATGGCACCGGTAAGCGCCGCGGGTTTGTCTTGCTGACTGGCGCTTTCTCCTAATTTCAGAGATTCAAGACCTATTTCGACAAGAATGGAAGAACCATTGCGGTCACGTTTCTTTAAGCGATCGGAGAATTTTGCATCGAGCAATTTCTCCATTTCTTTCAGGTTTTCTTCTGGCAACGGAGTAAAAGCTTCCATCCTCAATGCCCAGGAGGCGGACAGATACTGATGGGCGATATCTCCGGCAGGAGCGTTTTCGAGCTTGCGAACCTGCGCGATAAGATCGTATTTGACCCATGCCGGTATGTCACTTTGCTCTGTGTATGATGCAAGATAAACAGCCGGTTTGAGCGCTTTTTCCAGTTTAATTGCTGCCGTAAAGGTTGCCGGCATGTTCTTTTTCGCTTCACTGGAAAAGTCATCAACATAGCCGGAAAATCCACATTTAATGCAGGTAGTCGGTCTGATCAGAATCGGCGAAGCGCCCATCGGCCGCTGCATGAAATCGCTATCGACACCACCGAAGTTGTTGGTAGACATCAGTTCGCTGCCAGTCAGGCTGTTGCCGCAGACAGGGCATTCCAGTTGAATCGACTTCGATCTGGTGGCATGGGCGATGCCCGGGCAAAGCAGAATGGCTGTCAGAAGAAATACAAAAAGGCATTTTCTAAGACTCATAAAACCTCCCGTGGATCGTAGCCGGTTCGTTTCAGGTTCAGCTTAGCAGGGGGCGGCGGCAAAGTCAAAGCCAATCCCGACAACCTGTGGTATATTGACTTCCATTATTCAGGTGAGGCATGCATAAGTGAAAGATAGATTGATTGTTCAAAATGTTTGAATTCAAGCCGATAGGCGTTTTCACATGCGCCCATGACTATCACCAGGAACAACCCATGCAGGGTGTACTTTCACAGGTTGAGGGCTTTATCGAGCTGGTAAAGGGGCACAATTATGAGCAGGGCCTCAAGGATCTTACCGGCTTTGAATACATCTGGGTGATCTTTGTATTTCACCTTAACCGCAACTGGCGCCCGCTTACCAACCCGCCTTATTCTGATGGAAAAGGCAAAAAGGGCGTTTTTGCAACGCGCTCGCCTTATCGCCCCAACCCGGTCGGCATGAGTTGCGTCAAACTCGACCGGATCGAGGGCAACCGCGTTTATATCAGCGGCTCAGATTTGCTCAACAATACCCCGGTCATCGATATTAAGCCCTATATTGCCGATTACGACAGCTTTCCGACTGCCCGTCGCGGCTGGCTCGAGCATGTCGTTAAAGAGGCTTTTGCCATTGTCTACGAGGAGGCAGCGACCAGAAAAGCTGAATATCTGAAACGGCATGGTGTCGATCTGAGCGGAGTCATCAGCAGTCAGCTCAGCCATAATCCGCACGACACAACACGCAATAAATATATCAAAGACGCTGATGGTCTGATTCTTCGCTTCAAGTCGTGGCGACTGCATTTCACGATTACTGATCAGACCGTTACCATTAAAGACATTCGTTCCGGTTACACTGATTTCAGCACGGCTCTCGGCAACGACACATCGGCCGACATCAAGGTGCATCAACTTTTTAAACGCCATTTCCGCCAGTAGCTTTTGTCACACTTCTACAGCATGATTTAAAATCCTGGTTGCGAGGAGCAGTCCTCTGCCGCGTTTGATAGTGCAGCAGGGTATTGATGAGAACGTTGTTGTTGATGTACAGCATTGGTGATGCTAGAATCTTTCTCGGGATCGGGATATATCAAAGAAAAAAAGGAACTTTTTATGAAAAACAGCAATGGTATTTTTCTGGTGGCTTTTATGGCAGGTGCAATGCTGGTGGCCGGTTGCGGTAGCGAGCAGAAGGCTCCGTCGGCAGTGGAATCAGCAGATGGCAAGCCTGCCGAAGTGAAAACCGGGGAAGGTTCGACTAAGATAAGTCTGCCGGGTGGCATAAAGATAGAGCAGGGCGAGGGCGGTGCCAAGGTTAATCTGCCAGGAATAAGCATTGACAGCACAGATAGCGGCGCAAAAGTAAGTCTGCCTGGTGTGACGGTAGTTACTGACGGCGACAAAGCCAACGTGAGTCTGCCGGGTATAAATGTAACCGGAGCGGGTGATGCTGCCAATGTCGATATGGGCGCTATCAAAGTCGATACAGATGGTGATGATAGCACTGTCAGTGTTGGCGGCATGAAGATAAATGTTAAGGGCGACAACACCAGCATCGATATTCCAGACGTTGATGAAGCTGTTGAAGAAGCTGAAAGAGCTGCCGAAGAAGCCGAGAAAGCCGCTGAAGAAGCAGAAAAAGCCGCTGAAGAGGCCGAAAGAGCCGCTGAAAAAGCTGCTGAAGAAGCTGAGAAGGCTCTGGAAGAAGCTGGTCTGAACGAAGACGCCGAATAATGCAGATCAGGCCATTCGAGCTCGAGCGCTACTTTGCCCGCTATGAATTTTCGGCGAAGTATCTGCTCGGCTCGAGTGACCCTGAAGCGATGAGCATTGCAGATCTTCTGGCATTCGAGCCGGATAGCGAAGAGTCGCTCAAAAAGGTCTGGCTGGGCTATACCGAAAGTCTGGGTGACCCGGCGCTGCGCCGCGATATTGCCACTCTCTACGAATCGGTTACACCCGAACAGATTCTGCTTTTCACCGGCGCTGAGGAACCGATTTTTGCTTTCATGCATGCGGTTCTTGAGCCTGGCGACCACCTTGTCGCGCATTTTCCTGGCTATCAGTCGCATTATTCGGTGGCTGAATCGCGTGGTATAGAGGTTTCGCACTGGCATGGCGATCCTGTTCACAACTGGGCTCCTGATCTTGAAATGCTGCCGAAGCTGATCAAGCACAATACCAGAGCGATTCTGATATGTACGCCGCACAATCCGACCGGCTATCTGTTCGACCGCGGCGCATGGCATAAAATCATCGAAATTGCTCGCCAGCGCGGCCTGTATCTCTTCTGCGACGAGGTTTACCGTGGCAGCGAGCATGCTGTGGCCGACCGTCTGCCGCAGATGGCAGACCATTACGAGAAGGGAATCTCGCTCAACTGTCTGAGCAAAAACTGTGGCCTGGCCGGTTTGCGCACCGGCTGGATCGCGACGAAAGATCGCCAGGTCTATAATCAGCTGGCGACTTTCAAAGATTATCTGACTATCTGCAACTGCGCTGCTGGCGAACATCTCGCTGGAATCGCCGTGCGCAACATCGACAGAATTTTCGAAATGCAGCGGCAGCGACTGGTGCGCCATGTCGATCTGCTTGCGGCATTTTTTGCGCGCCATGAAACGCTGTTCAGCTGGCAGCGACCACGCGCCGGTACGGTGACCTTTCCCGCCTGGCTTGGCGGCAGCGCTCTTGAGTTTTGCGACCGTCTTGTGGCAGATGCTGGTATTATGCTGATTCCCGGCACGTTTTTTGACATGCCTGGTGAGTATCTGCGCTTTGGTTACGGTCGTGCCAACTTTGCCGAAGTGCTCGAACGTTTTGAAAACTGGCTCAAAAAGGCGTGTTGACTTTTATTGTTACTAAAACTATGCTTTTGCCATGAGTGACTATAAATTTGACCAGAAGCTTTCAGGCGATGTTCTCATACTCAGATTTGAGGGGTATTTTAACGAACCGGCTGGCCGAAATGTCAGGCAGGCGACGCGCGAAAACGCTTGCGCAAGTGTCTGCAAACTCGTGCTGAATCTCGAAAAAGCCAGCGTGATCAACAGTCCCGGCATTACCCAGATTCTTGAACTTGTCGAAGACTTCACCTACGAGCGTAAGGGGCGAGTCGCTTTCGTAGGCGTTTCACAACTCTATCAGGAAGTTTTCCAGGTAGTTGGCCTGACCGGCATGGCTACTATGTGCAACGACGAAAAGTCTGCACTTGAGCAGATTTCTGCGTCTGTGAACTAAGCTTTTATATTGGCCTCCTCGGCCGGCAGCACGAAAAAGCCTTTTAACAGCATTGGCAATTTATCTCTGCTGTCAGTCGGCAGTTACCTGAAAAGTGTAGGTTAAGCCGCCTACTGTTATGGTGATAAATACGTTCTGGTTGCCCCAAACGTCGTTTGAAACGGGCCAGTCAAAATAAAGTGCGGTATCAGTCCAGGTTACACCCGGCGAATATAGTTTATTGTCTTCATCTCTTAACTCGACGCTTCTGTCGGAATCAATGTCGCCGGCCGTTCCGAAATAATTACCGTTAATGGTTATGCGGTTGCCATAACTTATCGGCGTTGTAGTCGTTGAGTAAGTGGTTACTGTGGGCGCGGCAACATTGAGTGAGCTGTTGGCCTGGCGCCCGCCAGTGGTCAATGTGATGGTTTTATTGCCAGCCCCACTGTAGATTTTCGGTATTCGGAATTGAACTGAATTATCTGACCAGCTGATGATCTGGGCAGTTAAACCATCAACGGTTATGGTTCCCTGGGTCTGGCCGAAAGCCTGGCCGGTAATGGTTATGGGTGCGCCGATGTTGTCGGTGTTCGGGTTAACTCCGGTGATACTTGGTTGTGGCAGGGTAAACGGGTAACTGTTGGAGTAGCGGTTAGCATCGAGCCAGACAACTATCGAAAAAGTGGTTGCCTGAGAACCTGTAATTTGTGGAACAGTGCAGGTGATACTGGTGTTTGTCCAGCCTTTGATTGCGGCTGTATATTGTTCGGCGTTGTGGTTGAAGGTTACATAGGTGCCGTTGTTCTGGGTGCCGAAATACTGCCCACTGATGGTTATATCAGCGCCAGGGAGCCCGGTTGAAGGTGAAACAGAAAAGATCACCGGGCCGCTGAGACTGAAAGGTGTGCTTGTGTTCGAATAGACGCCGCCGACAATAACGACGAAGTTGCCAGTGTTTGCTGCGTTATCTGGCAACACAAAGGTGATCTGGGTGTTTGACCAGGTGGTTACATTGTTAATTGTTGAACCGGCATAACTGACAAAGCTATTGCTTTGGACGATGCCAAAATTATTGCCCTGCAAGGTTATCAGTGTACCATGCCCACCACTGGTTGGCGATATTGCAGTGATTACCGGGCCGGTCGCCACATTGAGCGGTTTGCTCGAACCGCCGCTGCTGCAACCATAGGTAAAGGCTACGATCAATGCGATAAATAACAGCATGTATTTGTTCATAATAGCGATTATAAGTATGTTTTAACAAAGCGTCAACGCCATAAGCCTATATTGTACCGTATTTGCGCAATTAAATTGTAAAGCTGTCTTTACATTAACGCCAACGACTGGTAGAGGTTTGCATCTGCCGGGTCAGTATGTTAGTTTTAAATAAAAATGCCGAGGAAGTTATGAAAAAGTGCCTTTTAATCGCTGTTTATCTTCTTGTTTGTTTCTGTAACCCCCTTTATGCGCAGCCTGCTGCGACAGTCGCATCATCATCAGCCATTGCCGAAGAGTCTGGCGAAGCCGGACCTAAATTCGAAAACCCGCGCGATACGGTAAGAGCCTTCATGTCGGTGATGAACGATGTCAAGAATGGCAATGCAGCACATATGGATACGGCATTGGCAGCTCTTTACCTTGACGATCTTCCCGAAGAAAGCCGTCACAGCCGTGCGCCAGAAATTGCCGCGCAGCTTTACAAAATTCTCAACCACTTTACCTTCAAAATTGATGCTATTCCTGTTGAAATCAGCGGTCGCACCTATATTCTTCCGGTCGGCAAGGAACAGGGTATCGAGATTGCCCTTTATCGCTATGATTCAGGCGAATGGAAATTCAATTATACAAAAACCCTGAAACGCCTCGACGAATACATCGAACTGGTAGAAAAGTCACAAAAGGTTCAGCAGGAAGACAGTTCGATTGACCCGGTCTACTTTTCGGCACGCGAAACCATGCGCCTGTTCCTGCTGGGAATGGGTCAGAACAGCGCTCAAGGGACGGCGGCAGCGGTAGAAACCCTTGATCTCAGCCGGTTTGAGCGGGCAGTGAAACGCGAGATCGGGGCTGAGCGTGTTGCCATGCTTAAATCGGTGCTCGACCGCTATAAATACATCGACCTGGTGGAACTGCCCAACGACCGCCAGGGGGCGCCAGTAATACTTTTGGCCGATTCCAGCGGGCGCATTATCATCGAACGCGTTAAAAATCCCGATTCCAACATTGAATCGTGGAAATTTTCGGCGCAGACAGTTGCTGAACTACCGAAACTTTACGACGCCTTCAAGGATAAGCCCTTGGTGGAAGGCGTAATCAGTAATGTTGAAATACCTCTTTCGGTGCGCATTCGCGACTACATGCGACGACATTTTCCAGGACTGCTGCAACAGACTTTGCTGCTCGAAAACTGGCACTGGCTGGGTCTCTTTTGTATTGCATTTCTAGGACTGGGCTTCAGTCGTGTGGTGACCCACATTCTGCAGAACCTGATCAGGGTTCTCTTCAAACGCGAAGAAGTCATTGTTGATAGTGAAACTCAGGATCGTTTCATCAAACCCATCAGTATTACGGCAACCACACTGTTCTGGTGGCTTGGGCTGTCGCTGCTTGGCCTGCCGGCCGATGCCCGTATGATACTGCTTGTCAGCGTCAAGCTGGTGTCAGCTCTGGCCGGGGTTTGGGCCGGTTACCGTATGATGGACGTGGTTGGCAATTTCCTGCAGGGAAAGGCGGAAAAGACCGCGAACAAGTTCGACGATCTGCTGGTGCCACTTATCACGCGAGCACTGAAAACAATGGTGGTAGTGTTCGGCCTCGTTTTTATCGCCGATATTTTTGCCGTCGATATCGACAAGATTCTGGCTGGCCTCGGTATTGGTGGTCTTGCTTTCGCTCTTGCCGCCAAAGACACGATTTCGAATATTTTCGGGTCGCTCACCGTGCTGATCGATCGCCCCTTCCAGATCGGGGACTGGGTAACCATCGGCAGCGCAGACGGTACTGTTGAGTCTGTCGGTGTTCGCAGCACGCGTATACGAACCTTCTACAATTCCCTTATCACTATACCGAACTCAGAACTGATCAATGCGCATATCGATAACTATGGTGCCCGCCAGTTTCGGCGAATTACTGCAACCATCGGTATTGCCTACGACACACCGCCCGAGAAGATTGACAGCTTTTGCGAAGGCATTCGCGAACTGATTCGCAAGCACCCATATACCCGAAAAGATTTTTATATAGTCAGCCTTAACGAGTTCGCCGCGGCATCACTGGGCATAATGCTCTACTGCTTCGTTAAAACGCCAGACTGGGGAACCGAGTTGCGCGAAAAGCATCGCCTGTTCAATGACATAATCAGACTGGCAAACAGTCTCAAGGTTGAATTTGCCTTCCCGACCCAGACAGTCTATCTGCGCAATCAGGAAACTCCGATTCATGAGGATATACCTGAAAACGAACTGACAGCGATAAGCAGGGGGCAGCAACTGGCAAGTCAGATCGTTTACGATTCTCTCGGCAACCCACCCACCACACCCCCGCCCGTTACTTTTTAACTGGTGGTGGTCACATTTTTTCCAGGTTACAAAAAATCAGTAAAAATTATTAAAACTTTTTATAACCTTGTGCGTATTGTCCTTTCTGATGTAAACTATTACATAGAAAAAGTTGTACAATGCAGGTGGGCTTATGAATGAGACAAGAGAGAGGAGCTCCTACGCTCCCGGCGATCATGTGTTTCTGCAGGGTGAGGTTGTTCCGGCATTTTTTAAGGTAACTTCCGGGCGTTTTGCCAAGGTTTTCTCGAAGAAGCCAGTTAAGGAACTGGGTGTTCGTCGCATGCTCAACGAAGCCGATTTGATCGGAATCGTGACGCATCAGGAACTGTTTGGCGAAATCGAGGCATTGATGGGGCAACCCCAGGCTTTCTCAGTGTTTGCGCTGGATCCATCGTCGATAGAGCCAGTGCCGGCAGACAATCGCGATGTATTACAGCATGTTTTTGCCACTGACCCACGTGTCGGAGTGCGTGCCTGTATCTCTTTCGCGCGTTACATGAAGCAGTTCTTCTCTTATTTTGCCGGCATAGCCAGAGAAGAAGTGGAGCTGGAAGCTTTTATCAGATCGACTGCCCGCGATTACATGGCCGGTGTCAACGAGCTGGCTGGAATCGTCTGTCCGGCTCTCAGTGATCCCGATCTCAGTGCTGCCAAAACTCACAATGCTTATGAAATTGCCCACGAAATTCTTCGCCAGGCTGAGTTAAAGCGCGATAGCAACGCGTCTGTCGCCTGTGGAGTTGTAAGTTATATTGGCAAAGACGTAAAAATGCAGACTTTCAAGGCCGGTTCCCTTCTCTGCCGTGAAGGAACCATCGGCGACAAGCTGTTTATAATTACCGAGGGTACAGCCGAAGTCATTACCAGCGGCGGGAGCCCGAATATCAGAATAGATATGCCGGGCAGCATAGTCGGTGAGATAGCAGTATTTCTCAATCTCGAAGCTGCAGTGCCCGATATGCGCAGAACCGCCGATGTTGTCTGTGCTACTGATCTGACCGCGATTGTCGTGCATCTCAGTCAGGTCGAAGAGTTTTTTCTCAAGCAGCCTGAAATTATGACTAGAATGCTTATGGCCATGGTCAACCGCTCTGAAAATACGCAGAAACTCTGCGAAAATTCTGAACGGCTGCTCAAGGATCTGCTCTACAAAAAACTTGGTATTTTGCTTGAAGGCCTCAACGCCATGGCCAAAAGACTGGCCGACCGCCACGACAAGGTCGCCCTTTCCCGCCCGGCCGCATTTTTTGCGCAGCGTGCCCGTGCTGCCTACAACCGTTTTAAAGAATCGCTCAGCCTTCTTGCTGCCAAGAGCACCATCAAAACCTGATTGATAGCCCTTTCAAACTTTCGGGGCTTTTTGATATGTCTTGTTTGCAGATTTAATTATTGTGTTGGCCAAGCAGTCTGCTGTGCTCACTCAGGTTTTCGCTGAGCGCTATATCCAGGGCTGTTTTTCCTGATTTATCGACAGCCTTTGCGTCAGCCCCGTTTTCGAGCAGACATTTGACTATACCGGTTTCATCTGGCTGCTTTTGACTTTGTCGCGATTTAATTACACATATCAGCAGTGGCTCCTGCTCGTAAACACCATTGGGCTCGGCGCCGCTTTCGATCAGCAGTTGCACTATTGCGAACTGGTCATTGATGGCTGCCATATACAAAGCGGTTTTGCCGCTGCTATCAGGCGTGTTAATATCGAACCCGTTTTTAATATAAGCTTCGACTGTTGCCAGATCGCCCCTGCCTGCTGAATTGTAAATATCGAGTTCCCCGGATTCCGGCGTTACTGATTTGGTTCCGAGGTTGGTGTTTTTGATGTTCTTCAGCCCGCCAAGTTCTTCTGCGATTTTTTGCGATCTTGCCAGTTCTTTTGCGAAATCATCGTGAATAGATATTTTTTCGTCAGCTGAGCAGGGAGTAAGGCAAATCAGACAGGCCGCCACGCCCGCCAGAACATTTGATATTTTCACTCTGTTAATCTCCTGTTACGTATTTTCCAGAACATGAATCATAGTCCTGGCACTGTTTCCATAAAATATTAACAGCCCAGGCCCACCGGCGCAACCATATAGAATCAGTTTCCCCAGCGGATAATTGAATCGATTTGGCTTGTAGTATTTCACCAGTGACGCCAACATGAAGAGCTTGACGATAAGGCGAGCTGCGCTTAGACGCTGGCAGCTTGAACAGGTTCTCTGGAATTCAAAGCAACTTCTGGGGCTGTCTGGCATTCAAAATCGGCGTAAAGACAGTGTTTTTTTGAACATAACGATGCGAAAGTTTCAAAAATTCTCGAAAGGAACCCGCAGGTAATAATCGAGAAAATTGACTGTTGGAGCGCTTCTGTACTTTATGATCCGGCTAACGGGTCCTCGATTCAGTAGTTAGCAGCATAATGAGAAAAACGAGTGTGGCAAAAACATCAGCGACTATTCCAATTGCCTCCCCAATATGCTATTTAAAAAAGAAGTACGGTTCTTTTGGAGGATATTGCTTGAGCAAATTTTATTTTGAGGCGGACGAATTCTTTCTTGAAAATATTCATGAACTTCTCACAGGATGGCTCCAAAAGAAAAATTTTGAAGTTGAGGGTCGAGCTGACGGCAAAATTCATTATATTAAGGCAAGAAAAGTTGGTGGTTGGGGAAGTATCACCGGGAATAACCAGGCTTTTAAAATAAGGATTTATTCTGAGCTACCAAATGAATTTATTCTTGACTGCACCATTGGAGAATGGGCGGCTGAAAATGCAGGTACAGGGGTTGATAATTTTTTTTCCCGAGGTATTAATCTTGTAACCGATGCTGTAGGTTCAGCCATGGCTATTCCTATGGAGAAAGACATTTGTGATTTTCTTGAAATTTCTATGATTTGTAAGAAAAAAAACAATGCACTTTCAAAGTCAGACGAATCTGTTTCTTCAGAGTTTGAGACTAAAGATGAAGATATCTCGAAAGACTGCCTTTTGGCAAAAAATACGACAGATGCTTTTTCTTCGGTCTTAGATAAGAATTTCGCCAAAATTTTGAAATCAAAAGTAAGAGATACTCGATTCTTTTTGGCGCCAGATATCCCCGCAGAAAAATTAGAAAAATCTATTGAGGCTTTTGGGGCTGGAATTCAAAAGTCCCAGGTAATTGCTTTCTGGGATCAGGCAACAACAGCTGAACTCAATGGCATTATTTTTTCCGAAGAATTCATTGCTTTTAAAGCTGGTAGTGAAAAATGGCGTGCCCATGTAGCTAGTTTGCGACAAGTAAAGAAAGACTCTGGATGGTTAAATACCGACATCCTTTTCAATGATTCTCAAACCATATTTAAAATTCCGTTAAGAAATGATTCAGCCGAAGGAATAATTGATCTTATTATCGCAATAGCTAAAAACGCTGGAGTTTCTTTAAAAATTGATGGAACGAACTTTGATATGCCCGACAATTTTGATGCGGTTCTTTCAAATGATCCGAAGGAAGTTTCTTTAAGAAACTCATTGAGGCAGTTGAAAGAGAGGGTGGTAGTCCCCAACTTTTTTGTGACCCCAGAAATTCCAGAAATTGATTTGCTTAAAGCTATCAAGATCTATGGGAATGGTATGCAGCTTGAAGAGATACTGGTATTTTACAACCAAAGTTCCTTTTTATCTGGAATTACTGGGGTAATTTATTCTAGAGATTCAATTGCTGCAAATTATGGGGTGCCCTGGAAAGTAGCGATTTCCGAAATCAATGAAATCAGAGAAGACAAAGACAGGGGATTTCCAGGCTTAGTACTGAATGAAAATTACCGTTTACTTTGTGATGACCCGGATTTGAGAAAAGAAATTAAACATTTTATCTTTTCATTAGCTGAAATATCTGGGGTTACCATAGTTGAAAATATGCAAAAACCACCAGAGATATCTAAGCCGTGTGAAATTTCAACAGGCTCTGGCAAAATTGATTTCCGGCAAGCATATAATGCTGGAAAATCAGACACTGAACGCCTGAAGATGCTTTCCTCCACAGAAGATGAAAAGAAGATATTGATTCTCAGAGAAATGGCTAATATTCAAGATTGCTTAGAAGATTATGACCTTTTGTGCCAAATCGAAACCATGGAAGAGAGTTCCAACCAAGAGATTAGCAGTTTGGCCAGGTTGATTATTGAGAATGACAGAGAAGCCTATGAAAAGGTTCATGAACTCTGGAAAAAATATTATTCGAGTTTTAAAGAGTATGCAAACCAGAAAAAGAATTTCCATGTTGTTCCCTTTCTGCCTGAATCTCTGAAAAGGGCTATATTGGCACACGGCGGCGGTATCATGAAAAAGAATGTTCTGGCTTATCTTGAACTTGATCACTATGAAATTATTTTTACCGAACATCTTGTTACATACTGTTTTGATGGGTCATGGCGTACCTTGGAGTTTAAAAACATCAGGAGAATCGACGAGGATGCTGGCTGGTTTAGTACCGATATAATTTTTAACGGGGATGAAAAAATTTGTGGCTTAGACTCGGATAGCGCTTGCATGATTGTTGACTTAATTGCCTTCATTATGGCTCCAGATCTCTTGAAGAGTGTTATGGGAAAGATCCATCGAAAGCATTTTTTTACAGGCCCAAGGATCCCTGCTGACGCCCTTAAAAAAGCATTAAATACTTATGGAAAAAGAATTAATGAAACTGATGTTTTAGCCTTCTGGCGCTTTGATAGTTGCGAAGCAGTCTTTTCAAAAGATTCGATAGCATACCAACAGAGTAGTTGGGCTGGGACTGGGGTTGAATGCTGGCAGTTGAATTTTTCAGAACTTGCGGAGATTTCAATTCTTGTTGAAAAAACGAGTTTATCACTTTGCTCCTACAATGAATGGGTTATTTGCCTGAACGAATTTATGTTGAAGACCGACGCTTCTTCGTTTCAGGGGATAACAGAAATAATTTCCTGTCTGTCTGGAATTAAAACGATCAGCTTTCAAGCCGGGCTGAAAAACTTTTTAGGTTCAATTGAGTTGCAGACCATTCCGGTAGGTGATAATTGTGATAGAAATTTTGATTCGGTTGTATTTTTCGATTTGAAGAAAGAATTTGAAAAGCTCTTTAAAGCAAAAAACGATTTAATTAAAATTCTTAATTCGCTCCTTCGATCGTTACGCAAAAAACTGGCTCACCAAGAGGAGCTTCTCAGAGAAAATTACAATTTCTGCGAAATAGCAGCAGATCTTGGGTATATTACCGTTGAACAAGGCCTGGAACTTATCGACTCTTTGAACACTCCCGAAAAAGAGGGTTCAATTGCCGTCCAATTTATTCAGGCTGGTTTATTATCTCAGGAACATGCTGCAGAAGTGTCTGCCAAAGTTGCTTCACGAAGAAATTCTGATCGGGAAAGAGAGTGCCTTGAAGAGATCGCCAATAATCTCATAGTTTCTCAGATAAAAATAAACTCTGCCAATTTCTTTATAGCGGGGAGCAATTTTCCAGAAGCGACAGTAAGTCAGATACTTGTTGAATGTCATGCCGAAGATCAAATGGGAAAGGTCTTGGCTTTTTACGGCACCGATTCATATAATTCATCTGGACTTGTCATTTCATTCGACGCGGTTTTATTCAGTGACAAAGCAAATAAATGGCGTTGCAACTTTTCTGACATGAAAGCCGTAACCAAAGACACCGGATTAATATTTTCAGAGATCATTTTTAACAATGGAGAGATAAGAACGGGAAATATTCTTGAAATCCATGCAGCCCCACTTCTTGCGTTTATTTGCTCCCTGAAAGAAAAAAAGGCTGAATTCCCCAATTTGGGAGGATTACAGAAGAGTGTTTCTAATCACTCTGTAGAGCAGGCACCAGTCAGTTCCTTTGACGAGGTCGCTGAAAAACAGAAAGTGCAGAAACAGTTTAAGGAAACAGTAGAAAAACTTAGAGAGGACAGGACAAACGGGATTTTGTCGAGCGAAAAATTTGATGATCTTGTGCAAGAAATTGCTGACAAGATCAAAAGAATTGCGAAGAGTGATATGCCCGGCCCGGAAAAATACAGGAAATGCATGGAAATCGCCATGGGGGAAAAAGAAAATGAAATTCCGCTTCTTTTCGATGAGGTTTCTGATCTAATGCCTGACAATAATGCTCAAATGATTGAGAAAAAGCTGCAACCACCAGATAATGCAGACAAAGAATACTGTGAAATTATCAAAACCGCTAAACAGCAGATGACTTTTTTCAAAGATGTTTTTTTTGTAAGTTCTGATTTTCCAGAAGAAGTTCTAAACAAGGCGCTTGGTACATATGGATATGGAATTGAGCGTTCTGAGACACTGGCTTTTCTGGCACCTGGTTTAAGACGGGGTATTCTTGATATAAGTATCGGAAGCGCTTTTGATAAAAGTTTTGGAGGAATCATCTTTTCCGTTAACAGTATTGCCACATCATCTCCGCAATCCGGTAGATTTTTCTATTCTGATATAAAAAAAATCTGGAAAGAAATTGGCAGAATCGTATCTACGGTAGTGATAAACGATAAACAAGTAATTGCTGAATACTCAACCCCGTCTTCATGTATTGGAAATTGTTCTCCAGAGACTTTTTTGGATGGAATTATCAACTTGATCATTTCCTTAAAAAAGGCGTGGGAAAAGAATCCTCAACCAGTAAAAACCAAAAAAGAAGTGGCTTGTCCGAAGTGTCAATCCTCTAAAATCTCTGCCAATGCCATAGGCTATTCAGACAAGGAACGAATTTCAGGAGCAATAGCAGGATCAGTGCTGGGCTTCAGGAATCTTTTCACTATTGTGGGGGCAATTAAGGATAACGAAAAGGCAAGGAAAGTTATTATTACCTGTTTGAGTTGCGGTCATCAATGGGAACCAGGTTTGGAGTGGCGCTCCTCCATTTCACAATGATCCCACACTAAACTATGAATAATACTTGTACAATTCGGGATGGGAATTCCTGCGCTGCTTGTTGCCTTCATTGACGGTGGCGGTAATAAATGTTTGCCGGTCAATGAAGTAGAAGAATCGGCAAGCTGAAAAACTTATTGAAAGTGAAATCCGACAGGATAACTAACAGCGAAATTTGCTTAAAATAAGGAAGGCCGTCGGAAGTCCGACGGCCTTCGCCTATGCTAAGCGGGAAACGGGGTTCGAACCCGCGACCCTCAGCTTGGGAAGCTGATGCTCTACCAACTGAGCTACTCCCGCAATGATGTTAATTTAACAGAGTGTTGGCGATTTTTCAAGGGCTGCGAAAATTTGATAGCAATTCTCGGTCAAAATGAATCGTCATTTTTTTAGCGCTTCTCTGGATCCTGCGACTGCGCTTCGCTTCGCGCAGGATGACGAACAAAAAAGCGAGGTCTTGTTGTGCCTGCAAATGGCGGCTCAGGTGTCGAGCAGGTGGCGTTTGAGCTCGTGCAGAAACTCGGTTTCGGCCTGGCTCAGTTTCTCGCCGGTGCCCAAAAAGCCGTCGCCGGCGGCACTTGCTATTTCGAAGGCCAGCTCATAGGTGAAGGCGCGCATGGCACGGGCTTCGTCGTCGGTTGCGCGTTCGGCCAGGATCTGGTTGGCGCGTGCCACTACCGGCTCAAGATCGCCAAAGTCCTGCATGGCATCGCTCAGCAGATCCTGGCGTGATTTGCAGGCGGTGGTCATTTCGTTGATTACGTCCTGCAACAGCTCATATTTGCCGTATTTTTCCATGGCTTTGCTGAAGAAACTCTGCACCGAAATCATTTCGCGAATGAAACCGATCATATCGCCAAATGCGTGCAAATCGCGTGTGCTGTACTTGTAACTCACGCCGATACAGGCAAAATACATCAGGTCATGCCATTCTTTCTGGTCGAAATTTACTTTTTTTGTCATAAGTCAGGCTCCTTGATCCTTAAAACTTCTTTGATCAACAGAAGGGTTTCGGCATCAGCGGCTGAGACGTTGCGGCCGATGTTGGCAAACTCTTTCCCGGTCATGCCAGCTAATTTGTAGGCATAGCGATAGATAAAATTACAGATGGCTCGCTGGCGTACCGGCGTGGTTTTCTCCTGCAACAACTGGTCAACCGTTTCCAGTATTTGTCTGAGGACGGCTGGATCATCGGCCAGTCCGACAAATTCTGGCTCGCTTAGAGCTTCTGACAGCGACTTTTTCAGGTCGTTGACGGCCGGGCGCAGCAAATCATCATTCAGATAGGCCTCTGCTGCCGAGCATATTGAGATCAGCGCCAGACGGGTTCGCTGCTCCCCCTCTGGTTTCGGTTGCAGAAAAAGCTTGAGTGGCAGCAGACAGAGGAGGTCGAGAATCAACTGGTTCTCTCTGGCATTGAATTCTGGCATGATATGGTGCCTCGATTAAATTGCTTATAAGCCTGAGGATAATGCAATTTCGGCTTGCAGACCAGAGAAAGTTTAAAAAATTGGCAGTTTCGGTTAGAATCTCTTTATGCAAATGCTGCTGGAGCGAAAAGTCCTAACTCTGCGCAATATTTTTCTTTATTTCGCAGTCGTTCTGTTGCCGATTCTGGTCGGCTTTCTGGCCCTTGCCAACATGGTCGAAGAGCAATACCTTGCCAGGCTGGAAACGACAAAGCAGGAACTCGATATGCAGAGCGCGCGCGCGCGCCTTTTTTCTAGCGAAAAGCATCAGATTCAGAACTTTGCAGCAGCCATCAGCAGAGACCTGAAACTCATCAAAAAGAGTCCGCAGACTATCGCGTCTTTCGTAGATCATATTGACGCATACTATCCTGACAGCTGTAAATGGCTGTTCTGGGACGAAAGCGCCCACCTGCTCGATATCCCGTCGCGTCATTTAATGCTTGGTCAGCGTAACTGGCAGTTTATGATGACCAAACAGATGGCACAATATAGTCTGCTTGCCAGCAGCGCTGAATTGCTGAAAGACCCTTTGTTCGAACAACAGACAACTGGCGCCTTGAATATGCTGCAGAAAGCGATGGGTGAACATAAGATCGAGCATGTTACATGGACGCTCGATAATCCGATATTGCTGAGCTGGCTTGGTAAGCCTTGTTATTTCGTCTGGAACATGGACGTCGAATCATGGCGTGAAACCAACATCCCTGAAAAAATCCGCGGCGGCTTCATGCTTATGCTTTACCCGGAAAAATTTCCCGAATATTTCTGGCTCAAACGTATGGTTTACCGGCGCAGCAGGCCAAAATCGGGGCTTGTACATCCGCTCGTCGCAGTAAATATTTCCGACCGCTCGCTGGTTATACAAGATCCCGCCCTTAAAGACAGAGACCTCTGGCAGAGACTTCTCGATGCCTATATTGGCCGCAGCCAGAGCTTATTTGAATTCGAGAATTATCTCGCCCGCGCCAGCGTTGCCGACGAAAAGAGTCCGGTCAGAATCATATCACTGGCGGACATTTCTGCTTTGCAGAAGGCCAGAAGCGATATGCTGTATCGTCTGTCGTTTCTTGCTCTTCTGCTTCTGGTGCTGAGCAGTGTCGTATTGCCCGGAATCATGCGTATGGAGAGCCGAGCTATGTCTCTGCGCATGCGGATAACTGCGATATTCGCGATTGCCATGCTGGTGCCGATTGTAAGCCTGGTCAGCATTGGTAGAAGTTTTGCCTATCACGAAGAAAACCGGCTCAAAGAATCAGCACTGGTAAAAATGCGTGCTGGTTTTGAAGCTCTCGAACTGCGTTATCGCGACGCACCGCGTCTGGTTGAATTGAGTCTGTATGAAGATCTCAAAAGCCGTCTGACCGCGCCATTATCGCATCAAAGAGTCGAAGCCGCCATGCAGGAAGCCGCCAGAGATGGTCAGTTTAAATATTACATCATTACCGACGAAAAGGGCCGCTTCGTTACGACAAACTGGACAAACATAGATCTGGCCCTGAAAAAGTCTCTTGAAATGGTTGCGGCAAAAGTAGTGAGAATCGATTCCAGACTGGGCGGTCCGCCATCAGTTGTCGATGCGGCAATTGACGAAGAAGTCGCACAGTACATGGAGCTCATTGGTTCTACCTTTGATTTCTCCAGGCCGACGAATCTGAACTACTTTGTCTTTCAGAATTCCCACATGTATTTCATGAGTATCATGCTCAAAATCGATGGAAAAATCGGCAACCTGTTCGTGCAACTACCTGACTATTACCTCGAAAAACGCTTCGTTTACGATGAATTTACTCAGAATCGCCTGGCCATCGATCATGCTGACACAGGCAAGCGCGACATGCCGGCCGAACTGTTTTTCTATGCCAATTTCAAGGCCGAGAAGAGTATTCCGGAACAGTCGCCGCTCTGGTCGAAACTTCGCGAAGCGTTTGAGCGGGCCAGCCGGCTCAAAGCCGAAGAAACCGGCATGGTGACCAGCGAAGATGAAACCTATATTTACGCTATCAGGCCACTTGCGTCGATGTATTCTCAGAGTTTCATTCCCTGCCTGCTTACCTCGACCCGTCCAATCGAGGCGAGGCTTAACAGTGTTAAAATGGTAATCAGCGGGCTTGCCACCGCAGCGCTTATCGGCGCCATTATTCTGAGTCTCGTGCTGACTGCCAGTTTGATCGGGCCAATCAGCCGCATCGATATCGCGGCTCAACAGGTCGGCAACGGCAATCTTAATGTCAATCTGCCATATATGGGAAACGACGAACTGGGCCGGTTGAGCGAAACTTTTAACGGCATGGTGCGCGGCCTGCGTGAGCGCGAAAAGATGCGCGCCTATGTTTCCGAATCAGTGCTCGAAGCGATTCAGGATCAGTCTGAAACATCATTAAGTGAAGGCCGCCGGGTTGAGGTTACTGTGCTGTTTTCAGATATGCGCAACTTTACCGGGCTCAGCGAAAAGAGTAGCCCGGAGCAGGTGTTCGCATTGCTCAACGAGTTTTTCGGTGGCGTTGAACCGATCATTCGTGCTAATTACGGGCGGGTCGACAAGTTCATCGGCGATGCGGTAATGGCGGTCTTTCATCACAGCGAACCGGAACATCACACTTTAAGCGCAGTAAAAGCGGCTTTTGCCATGAGAAAGTTTGTCGGTGAACTGGCGAAAAACAGCAGATTCGTCGGTAAATCTGGCATTGACATAGGTGTCGGCATAAGCACCGGAACCGTTCTGCTCGGCAATGTCGGCAGCAGTCGGCGCAAAGATCTGACGGTCATCGGTGATGAAGTCAATCTGGCTTCGCGCCTCGAAACAGCCTCTAAAAAAGGTCGACATGCAAAAATCGTCGTTTCGGGCAGTACTTTCAAACATATAGAAGACTTTGTCGAAGCCGAGCTGATGCCCTTCTCAGAAATCAGAGGCAAGGAACAGGCCGTGCAGATTTACGAACTGATCAGTCTCAAGCCTTCAGCTGTCTTTGACCCAGACAAAGCCTGACGGCAGCGCTTCGCCGATAATTTCGGCAAGTTCGCGGTCTTCGAGGCGGGCCGCCTTGAGCAGCGGCTGAATGAAGGCTTTTTTACGCAGCTTTTTTTTGAAAACGTCAAGAATGCCTTTGCGCAGCGGGTCATCGATTTGAACCAGGCGGTCACCGGTTTTGCGGCCAATTTCGCGCAGGGCTGAGTCGAGATAGGAATTGCCGGGAATCGCCTTTTTGAGCAGATGTTCGGCCCAGCCATTGGCAACCGACTGTGGCACCATAGCTGAATCTGGTGCATAAGCGAGTTCACGTGCTCCCATACGACCGAGAGCATGCAGAGCGACGCTGTCGATACCGTAGCTTGGCGGCGCTTTGGCGATCCACCAGCCGATACGCTCTTTTTCGGTTACCGGCAGGCGTTCGAGATGACCGAGCAGTCGCCAGAGCTGATTGCGTTCGTGCTGGCCGATTTCGCGCTCTTTTTTATCGCGCCGCCGGGTCGGAAAAAGAATTGGTTCGATGCGGTTTTTAAGAGCTTCCTGGCGCTCGATCGATAAACCGGGTGCAATGCGTTTCCACATTACCCACCAATCTGACCAGAACTCGGGGTTCGTGTGGGTAAATTCATCGTCGGCCATTTGCCAGATAAGATCGACCCGGGCAACGTCACCAGCTACGCCGTAACCTGGGCGCAGACAGAAACCGAGCAGTCTGAACCAGAGTATGAGTGAGCCCTGTGATGCCCTGAATTCATCTGCACGTTCGGTAAACAGGTCGAACAACTGGCGCAACATTTCGGCATCCCAGCTCGAGCGTGGCGAGCCAAGTATTTCTTCGAGGCCTTTGAAAACAGAATTGAATTCGATTTTTTGCGCAAAAGCCTGGTCAAGCAGTTTTGCGATCTGCTTGAGCTGCGTGCTGGTAATTGGCACCCGACGCTTGGCCGGCGCTTCGCTGGAGGCTTTGCTGCTCTTCTCGCTGTTGCCAAGGTCAAAGCGCAGTTCCTGCGAAAAAGTGCCGGCGGTCTCGCGACAGAAAACCTGTAAATAACCGGTTTCGCGCAGGCGTGCATGTATCTCGACCTGCTTTTCGCCTTTGCCGGTGCGGGCTTTAACAATGCATGGCGGCAGTGGCAGGTATTTTTTTGAATTGAATCTGATCAGGCGCCCGTGCTCTTCAGCCTTTGGCGGTGAAGGCGTGTAGAAAAGGTAAAAAGCCGAATCGTGGCTCAAATCTATGCCGAAAGTCTTGTCGGCAATGTGATAGTCTTTTTCGGGTTCGCTGCCTTTGGGCAGCAGGCAGAGCAGTTGTTCCGGCACGTGCTGTGAAGAGGTCGAACTTTTGGCGGTGCCGATGCCGAGATAGATAGAAACCGGGTTGCCACTCTGAATGCGTTGCCCGAACCCGAGCGAAACCAGCCCATAATAGGCAGCTCCCGCTGCTACCGCCAGTGTCGGGTGCGGGTTGTCAAGAATCGCTGGCGGGCGGCCGCGCCACAGGCTGAGAACTTCGAACAGACGATCGCGCAGGCAGTCGGCTTTCATGGTGCCGCCGTTGAAGAGAATAGCGTCAGGGTTGACTTCGTTTTCCTTGAGAAAGGCGGCAAGATGGCGGGTTACCGCGGCATCGCGCGTGAAGGGCAGACCAGCTTCTGACAGACCGAGAGTGCTGTCTTCATCTGGCTTTTCGCCGGCTTCGACGAGTGGGAAAAATCCATCTACCAGCAGCTGACTGATTTTTTCACTGTCAATGCTGACTTTGGCGGCACCGGCGAGAACCTTGCTGCCGGCTCCGGCCAGAGTGAAATTAACGCCGCCGCTCTGTTCTCCAGAAAGCACGCGTTCTTTTATGACGTGGCTCTGGTTGAGCAGTGACAGCCATTGTTTGCCAGCCAGTTTGCGGCCGCGGTGCTTGAACTCTGCTTCCGCACACCTGGCCAGCGCCAGGTCGAGGTTGTCGCCGCCGATGAGCAGGTGCGGTCCGACGGCCAGACGGGTGAATTCAGGGTGTTCGCGACCGCTCGCCCATTCGATTCTAATCAGGCTGAAATCAGTAGTACCGCCGCCGATGTCTATTACCAGCACGGTATCAATGCCTTTAAGTTCAGCAACCATACTGCGTGGGTTGCGTTGCAGGTAGTCATAAAAAGCTGCCTGCGGCTCTTCGATCAGCGAGACAGAAGTGATGCCGGCCTGTTCGATAGCTTCGAGTGTGAGGTTACGGGCTGAGGGGTCGAAAGAGGCGGGTACTGTGACTATGATCTTCTGGCGCAGAAACCTGGAAGCTTCATCACGATTGCCGATGGTTGAATCCCACAGGCGCATGAGGTAACGCAGAAACTCGGTGGCTGCCTGTACCGGCGAAATTTTTTCGGCAACCACTTCGCTCTGCCATGGCAGTATCGGCGACTGGCGCTCAGCCCGCGGGTGGCAGAGCCATGACTTGCTGCTGTGCACGAAACGCCCCGGCACTTCAAACCCGAGTTCTCTGGCGTAGGCGCCGATTATATGCGGAGTCTCGGCCATCCAGTCGGGGCGGTTCAGTTCGCGCCCTTCTTCGCTGAGATAGACAACTGAAGGTAGCGTTGGCAGATTTTCGAGCTGGCCGCCGCTTACCAGCTGCGTTATCTCAAGATTGCGAACCTTGAGCGTCTTGTCTTCGAGATCGACATAAGACAGGGCACATTGCGTTGTGCCGAGGTCGATGCCAATAATGAAGCGACTGTCGGCTGCACCTGCTTTGCTCATTATTTGATGGCATCCCTGACGTTGAATTCAAGCTTCCAGCGATGATTGCCAGATTTTGCCAGGCAGAAAATCTCAAGCGTGCCGATTTCGGTTATTGCGACCTGCAGACCTACATCGACGAGATCGCCGGCTTTCATACCTTCATAAGCAGGCAATTCAATCATCAGCGAACTGGTGTCTTCGAAGGTCTCGTCGAGTTCGTCAATCATCTGCGCGAATTCGTCTTCGCGGCGGCAGTTCGACTTGAAGAACTTGAACTCGGCGGTTTTGCCGATTACCAGCCCAAATGTGCGGCCAGGTATGTCTTTGGTCGTGCCTTCTTCGGTTCCCTGTTTCGCGACACAGAGTGCCTTGAGCGGTGGTTTGAAGCCAGGCACTGCCGGCAATGAAGATTCGATGCCAAGGTAATAAGCCTGTGAAACGCCGCCGCGGATTCTGATGCCTTTGCCTTCGCGGGCAATGCCATAATAGGTAGCGCCGCGTGCGACTGCCTGCGAGAGTTCGATACCCTCGAGAACTTTTATCGGTTCTTTGCCGGCGCTGTTAAGCCAGCTGTTGATGACTTCGATCAGACGGTTGCGGAATATTTCTGAGCGAAAAACGCCGCCATTGAACAGTATGGCCTGCGGAAACCCATACTGCTTGTCGCCTGAATTCTGATTGCGCAGAAATTTGGCGAGATGGCGGGTTATCGCAGCGTCAGCCGCATACATCAGGCTGATTTCGCGCACGCCGCCTTCAGTATCTTCGACCGGGTCGTCGTTCATGTCGCAGAACGGGAAAAAGCCGTCGATCAGCGTTTTTTCGATATCGCTGCGATCGATGCTGGTTTTCATTGAACCGCCGATAACGCTGCTGCCACGGCCAGAAATGACCACCGGCACAGAATCTTTGTCAGTTTCGTTGAGCAGAATTTCTTTGGCTTTGCGACACTGGTGGCTGAGTTGAACGGTCTGCCACTGCGTGATTTTTTTCTTGCTCTCTTCGAGCTTGCTGCGTGCGACATAGGCCAGCGTCAGATCCATGTTGTCGCCACCGAGAAGTATGTGGTTGCCGACGGCAACTCGCTCGAGCGCAAGATCACCCTCAGCTTCGCTGATTTCGATGAGGCTGAAGTCGGTAGTACCGCCGCCAACATCGACGACGAGAACGACGTCGCTCTTCTTGACCTGCTGTCGCCAGGGCTTGTCACCTTGTGAAATCCATGAATAAAAGGCGGCCTGTGGTTCTTCGAGCAGGGTAACATCGGGCAGTTCAGCCATTCTTGCTGCTTCGACAATCAGGTCGCGGGCGGCAGCGTCGAAAGAGGCCGGTATGGTTACCACAACTTTCTGGTCTTCAAGCTTGTCTTTGCCAAACTCCTGGTTCCAGGCGTGGCGCACGTGGCGCAGAAACATCGACATGGCAGTGAGCGGCGATACCCGGGTGTTTTCTTCGGGTGAGTTCCATGGCAGAACCGGCTGGGTGCGGTCAATGCGCGTGTTGCACAGCCAGGACTTGGCCGAAGAGATCAGGCGGTCAGGCACATCAGCGCCTCGTTCGCGCGCGTATTCGCCGATGATGAATTTAGATTCGTCGTCCCATTCGAGCACGGGCTTTTCTTTGAGGCGTTCAAAAATGAACGAGGGCATTACTTCGAGCTTTTCGATCGCGCCTTTGGCGAGTTCCTGCACGAGCGGCATCAGGCTGATTTCAGGATGGGCGCCTTCGGCGGCAGAGCTGATCGGCGTGTGAGTAACCACTATGTTGGTGGTTCCGAGGTCGATGCCTACAAGATATTTGGGTTTTGCCATGGCTTTTCTCCTCAGCTAATTTCGATTTCGGCCGGCGCAATCACGTTGCCTTTCCAGCCGGAGACGAGTTCGGGCAGGTTGCATTCTTTAAGCCGCCAGCCGCGATGGATGAGTTCACCGGTGTATGGCCCGCTGGCCGGCACACTGCCCGAAAGTTTGATGGCCTCGGGGTCGATTTCGTCGAGTGTGACCTCGCTGCCCTCTTCTTCGTTGAGAACCGGTTCGAGAATCAGGCGGTCTTCGAGCAGTTTGCGGCAGCCTTCGTGAATCGGCCTGATAGCGCCGCCAAGAGTTTCGTCATCGTAGTCGCTGACGTCTTCTTTGAGCAGGTCGATGAGGCGGCCTTCTTTCTGGAACAGGTAAAGAATCTGGTATGCTGCCGGCGGAATCGCGTTTTTACCGCCACGCGCATCGGCCTGCGCCGATTTGAGCTGTTCATTGACTTCTTCGAGCTGCTGGCGCAGGGAAGCGATTTCTTCGGTTTTGCTGCTCACATCGCTTTGTGCGCTTTTAAGCTGGCTGGCGGTTTTTTCGGCCTCTTTTTTTGCTGCTTTGCTTTCGTTTTCGGCTTTTTCAAGCTTGTTGCGGGCAGCAGCCAGTTTTTCTGAGTTTTTCTGCTGTTCACTTTTCAGGTTTGCCAGCTCTTTTTCAGCTTTTTCGGCGGCTTCAGCCCGAGATTTTGCGGTGCTCTGCAGGCTTTCAATTTCGGCTCCGAGTTTGCTGAGTTCGTCTTTTTCGCTGCTGCTGACCGAGAACTTTTCGAGCTGCGCCTTGAGATCTTCGTTCTGACTGAGCAGTTGACCTGCCCGGTCGCGGGTTTCGCTCATGGCCTTTTCGGCGTCGGTTAACTGCTGGCGCAGCAGTTCGAGCTGCTTATTCGTTTCGTCATTCTGCGACGACTGCTCTATGGCAACCGGCGGCTTTTCGGCAGTAATTTCGGGAACCTTTTTCCGCTCAAACAGAACGGTCAGCGACAGAAGCACTGTCAGCAGCCAGAACAGCGAAATCGCTGCAAGCAGAGGGGTGTGCCATTGCTCGGCGATAAGGCTTTTGCAGATGGTCAGGGCCGGTTCAACCTCGGCCATGGTGGGTGAAAAGTCTTCGCGGTAAACCAGATAGACGCCGGACGCCGCGGCAATAGAGAGAACCAGCATTATGAACGCTGTGGCTTTCTTCATCTGAGAACCTCACAGTGAATAGTATTGAGTAATGAATTTAGAACGCATTATACTAGATTTTGCCACGCGCTGCCATTCAATATTCTTGCAGCTGCTTATGCATATCTGTGTGCCTTATTCTTTCTGCAGCGATTCGTTTTGCTCACAAGTTTACGAAAAGGCAGTCCCATCTTCAGTCCCCGTAATATTGAATGAACTTCTGTCTGGATTGCCCAGCTATGTTTTTGGAGTGGTGGCGTAGTTTTCTGGTAGAATTACGAAGTGAAAACTTAGGTGTCGCAAGCGGGAGGTAGTTATGAAAGCCGTTTTGTTAAGTTCTGTGTTGCGGGTTATTCTGGTTCTGGTTGTTTGCTTTGCAGTGTCGGTGTTGCCCTGCTCGGCACAGGAAGTTGTCAAAATGTCGACTACGACAAGTCTGCTGGATAACGGATTGCTGGACGCTCTTTTACCGGTTTTTAAAGCATCGACAGGCATCGAGGTGCATGCGATTGCGCGTGGTACCGGCGCTGCGATTCTCGATGGGCGCGACGGCAATGCCGATCTTATTTTTGTGCATGCGCGGGAACTGGAAGAGCAGTTCATCGCAGATGGTTACGGATTGAAACGTTGCCCGATAATGTATAACGATTTCGTTTTGGTTGGTCCCCAACAGGATCCGGCGGCAATCAACGGTTTAAACGACATAGTTGCTGCATTTTGTAAATTGGCGAGTTCACCGGCGACTTTTGTTTCGCGTGGCGACGAAAGTGGTACGCATTTTCTCGAAAAGAAGCTCTGGAAAGAAGCCAATACGCAGATGCCTGCTGCTGGTTATCTCAGCGTTGGTCAGGGTATGGCGCGCACCTTGCTTGTGGCTTTTGAAAAGCAGGCATACACGCTGGTCGATCGCGCAACCTTTTTGAACCTGAATCAGGGCGATGACGAAACGAGCCATCTGGTCATTCATTGCGAAGGCGACAAAAAAATGCACAACATTTACACGCTGATCGCGGTGAATCCAAAAATGCACCCGCATGTCAATCTTGCCGCCGCCGAAAAGTTCATCACCTGGATCAAGTCTGCGCCCGCTCTCAAGATTATCACCGAATTCAAAGTCGCTAACACCAGCGTATTCTTTCCGATAAAAGAAGACTGAACTTGCTAGTCAGTGCTGCTGATTGATTTTTGCGGATAATAGAGTAGATTAACAACAGAGGCATAATAAATCCGCAATCACTGGAAATTTCTATGACCGAAACATGGCTTTACGCCTGGTTGATCCTGGCGTTCATGTGATGCGACTGTTTTCTTATGACCTTATGCGCTGACGAACACAGGAGAAATAGAATGTCTCAACTTACAGGTACTGTCTTAGTAGTAGTTTTGATTGTTGTAATCATCGGGCTGGCTGCGTCTCCGGGCACATCTCACCCGGCCGAAGATAAGAAATCAGTTCTCGAATACACTCTTCCTCTGTCAGACGGAACGCAGCAACCGCTCGAAAGTTATCGTGGCAAGGTATTGTTGCTGGTAAACGTTGCCAGCAAGTGTGGCTTTACTGGTCAATATGAGGGTCTGCAGAAGTTGCACACAAAATACGAGAGTGAAGGATTCAGTGTACTGGCATTTCCTGCTAATGACTTTCTGGGTCAGGAACCTGGAACTAACGAAGAGATCGTTACCTTCTGCCGCATGAGTTATGGCGTAACTTTTCCGGTTTTTGCCAAGATATCGGTTATCGGTAAAGATCAGCACCCGCTCTATCGCTTTCTTACCAATGAAGCAACCAATCCAGGCTTTTCCGGCAATATTTCGTGGAATTTCAACAAGTTTCTCATTAACCGGCAGGGCAAGGTCATTGGCAAATATGGCTCAAGGACAGTTCCAGAAGATGCCGAGCTTGTCGCTCAACTCGAAAAGGCTTTGCAGGAAAAGCCTTGATCCAGTCGTCTTAACGCCAGTTATATTATAGTATGCCGGTTTCATCCAGAGGGTTAGATCTGGCTGCAGATTCAGTTTGCGGCAGAGACGATTATATTTTTCGGATAGCTGCAAATAAATCTAAAAAAACTTCTGAAGAATCTGCGAGAATCCCTTAATCTGCGGATGATCTTTGGTGTGGCCATTTATGATTCTCGTGATCAGCCTGCCTGAGCAATAGTTCAAACTAAATTTCTCCTAAAATCCTGATGGTTAAGCAAATGGATTATTACTGAACCTTAATACTGAAAGTTGAGTTTCAGGCGCAAAATGTGTAATAGTGGTTGGCAGTAAACGAGGTAGGCATGCAATACTTGTTCGAGAGTCTGGGAAAAGCGATTTCGCTGATTGTTCAGTGTGACACTGAACTTGCGCTAATCGTCTGGTTTTCGCTGAAAGTTGCGCTGATTTCGACTATGGCGGCATCTGTAGTTGGGATTCCTGCCGGCTTTGCCATTTATTTGAACGAGTTCAGGTTGCGGCGAGTGCTGATAACAGTTCTCAACAGCCTGCTGGCGATACCAACTGTCGTCATTGCCCTGTTCGTTTATTCCTTTCTGAGCCGGCGCGGCATATTTGGCTCGTTAAACCTGTTATATACACAAAGTGCGATTATCATCGGACAGACGATATTGGTGATACCGATGATTACAATATTCGTCGTTTCGGCGTTGAGTCATCTCGATATCAGATATCGCAAAACCGCAATGACACTTGGCGCCGACCGTCGGCAGATCGCGTTTCTGCTGTTGCATGAGGCGAAATTCGGGGTGGCCGCGGCGATTGCAGCGGCCTTTGGCCGGGTCATTTCTGAAATCGGCGTCAGCATGATGCTGGGCGGCAACATCAAGGGCGTCACGCGCACTATGACCACTGCGATGGCGCTCGAGTATGACAAGGGCGAGTTCGTCCTGGCGGTGGCCCTTGGCATGATTCTCATGACGATCACTCTTGGCATAAACATTCTGATTAACTACTTTCAGGGCAACATCAATGAAAGGTATGGCTAGAGCACCGATTACGATTACGAGAACGAGTAAGATAAAATGATGCTATATGAACTTGATGGGGTGAAGCGGATACATGGCGGGCGGGCGATTGTTGATATCGAACGTCTCGCTATCGAAACCGGCAGAATATATGCACTGACAGGCCCAAATGGTGCCGGCAAGACAACGTTGCTGCAGATGCTGGCGTTTCTCGAAGCACCGGACGTCGGCAATATCAGCTTTGCCGGTAGCCCTGTTCTGTATTCGGAAAAGCAGTTGCAGCCATTGCGGCGGCGCGTAGTGCTTGTCGATCAGCAGCCGATTCTGTTCAGTATGAGCGTATACGCCAATGTTGAGTTCCCTTTAAAATTGCGCAAAGTTGCTGCTGGTGCTCGTAAATTGGCGGTAGAAGAGGCTTTGCGCCGGGTCGATATGCTGGCGTTTGCCAACGCCAAGGGTGCTCATCTGTCGGGCGGCGAAATTCAGCGGGTGGCCTTGGCGCGCGCTCTGGTGTGCCGTCCGCAAGTCTTGCTTCTCGATGAGCCGACATCAAATATTGATAAGCATCACCAGCCGATAATCGAGGGATTGATCAAAAATGCCAATGCCGAAGACAGAATTTCGATCATATTTTCAACGCATAATGCGCAGCTGGTTGAACACCTGGCTGATAGCTATCTGACCATGGAAGCCGGTAAGATTTGCAGTTTTGATGTGAAAAGCAAATGAGCGAAACAGCTAAAAAAGAACGAATCTGGTTGATTCTCGCCGTAATTCTGCTGGCAGGTATTTACGGTGCATGGGGCATGGTTGAGTCATGGCTTGCCAACCGAGCTCTGGCTAACTTCGACTGGGACCACTACAGCAATAGCGCAGATGAGCAGCTGGAACTGCGAATCATCTGTCACAAGATTATCAGCTATAAGTATGGCAATCACCACGATGCTTTTGTCACTCTTATCCAGATTGGCAACCCTGATTCAGTTCCTTTGCTGATCAATGCTCTTAAATGGCATGAGCCAACAGATGGCAGCGATATCGTTTCCTGCACAACTGATCACTGTGTAGAGGCTCTTCGCAATTTGACCGGCATGGATTTTGGTTACAGCTACAAAGACTGGCACAAATGGTTGCAGACACAAAGATAGCGCCTGGTGCCAGCGAAAAACAAATCAGTTCTCGTAGCCTTCAATAAGGGAAGCGGCCGATCGGCCCTGGTTGTCGAGCGTGCTGTCGCTGGCGCCAAGCTGAATCAGGTAATTGTATATTTTGCGGTGTCCGGCGGCGGCAGCGTCGTGCAGCGGCGTGGTGCCGCGGGCGTCGAGTGCGTGAATGTTGGCTTTTGCCTGGCAGAGTAATTTGACCGTTTCGTAGTGCCCCATGATAGCGGCATAATGCAGCGGAGTGCGCAGAAAATCGTTGGTTGCATCAACGGCGGCGCCTTTTTCGAGGAGCAGTTTGAGAGTAGCCGTATGATCAGCGGCAGCAGCTACATGCAGCGGAGTTTCGCCCAGTTCGATATTTTTTGCATCGCGCTGTGTCGGGTCTTTTTCGAGAATCATGGTAAGATCGTCGCTTTTGCCTGCAGCAGCGAGTTCGAAAACAGATGCAGAGCCTGATGAAATCTCAAAGATTCTGGCCGGCAGACCGAAACGACCGGTTTGCTTGAAGGCGGCGATTCTGGTTTTATCACCTGTCAGTCTGGCATTTACAAAAGCCGACAGATCCGCGTTATTTTTGAGATCGATATCAGCGCCGAGTTCGAGCAGAGTGGCGATGAGATCGGGCCGGCAGAAGAAAAGCGCGTTACTGCCGTCACCGAGCCGGGCATCGACTTTGGCGCCGGCCTGCACCAGCAATTTGAGCATGTTCGCGCTGCCATGCACGGCGGCAATATGCAGAGGTGTCATATTGTCGTGGTTGCGCAGGTTGACGTCAGCTACACGTTTGAGCATGACTTCGAGAATCTTTTCATATTGAGGATTGGCGCGGTGACAGATCATGTGCAGCAGATTGTTGCCTCGGGCATCCTTGCGGTTGAGGCTGGCTCCGGCGTTTATCAGCATCCCGGCTACCTGCGGATTCATTGTCTCTATCGCCACATGTAAGGGTGTCTGGCCAATCTGATTGACCGGATCAGGGCTGGCTGATTTTGTCAGCAGCAGTGTCAGAATATTGCGGTTATTGCGTTGTGCGGCAGTGTGCAGAGGGGTATTTCCCCGGGTGTCTTTTTGGGCCGGGTCGGCGCCGGCTTCGAGAAGCAGGCGGGCGGCGTCGTCGTTGTCGAGAGCAATAGCCAGTATCAAAGGCGTCAGACCTGCTGTGTCTATCTCATGCAGTGGTGTTTTTTCGGAAGCGACAGTTTTAAGTGTAGCCAGATCGCCGTCTTTAATTGCTTTGTGCAGGCGGTTTCCGGCGGGCAGTGGAGCCGGCTTGAAGTTACCTCCTCTGACCAGTGCCAGTGTGTGGTTGATAAGCATCGGATACCAGGCCTGCTGAAAGCTGGTGTAAGCCTGCATTTGCAGCAGCCACTTTTCCGCTTCTTCGAATCTCTGTAATTGTCTGAGAATATCAGCGACCTTGAGGCTGACGTCAAACAGTTGGTCGTCGTTGCTGTCAGGCGAAGAAAGATAATCTTTAAAGAGGTCGAGGCTTTTTTCGCGACACGCACGAGCTGTCTGTGGATCGCCGGCGTTGGCCCAGGCTGCCTGCAGCCAGGCGAAGCCGACTTCGCGCGCGTCGCGCTCGATCTGTTCGAGCAACCTGGCGAAACGCACCCTTGAATCGACATGGCGGTCTGTCTGCTGTTCAGGCGCCCAGACGAAATTTTCGAGTTTTTGCAGTTCAGCCCTGCTTAAATCGAGGTTGCCAAAAACACCACCGCAGAGCGGACATTGTGGTAATGGCAGAAATACTGCGTCGAGAGGCTGACCATCTATTGCCAGTTGGCCTGAGGCCACGTCGGCAACTATGGCCGGGTAATCGATACGACAGACCGGACAGGTAAACTGTGTTTCGATCTCGGCTGTAACCAGACCGGTAAGTGACAGCAGAAACAGCAGAATTATGGCTGAAAAGCCAAAATTCAGAAAACTTCGCTGTCTGCCGTGGTGCTGGTTATTTCTGGTCAAGTTTCTTGATGTCAGCTTCAACAAGGTTCTCAAATACCTTTACCTGCTCGTCGAACTGTTCTGAAGTCACGTGACCGCAGGTGGTCGCAGCTTTTTCAAGGCGCTTCGGCAGGTAAAGTTCAGAGAACTTGAAGCCGAATTTCTTTTTCTGCCGGGTTTTCATGGCGTGTATGGTGACGGCCAGTTCGTTGAGGCGTTTTTCATCAAAACCCTCATAGCCAAGTAGTTGCAGGCCTTCGCAGATGATTTCCGGCGTATAGATATTACGGGCAAACAGGCAGATCACCAGAGAATTAAGCACCATGCGCCAGACTGATTCGTCATACATCGACTTTGTCCATTCGCTGTCGGTTTTTTTGCTGTTGATCTTTTTCTGGTCGATGGAATAACCAGCGCTGTCGAGGTGGGAATGCCTGACCCCGGTGGCATAGCCCAGGTATGAATGCAGACCGGTCATGTAGCCAGGTGCTTCGTTTTTGCCGAAGGCGATGGCAAAGTCTTTGCCGCCGTATTTTTCGGCACAGTAGACCGAACCTTTTTCGAGATCGCAGTAAAATTCGTTATGGCGATGGCTGATGCGCTCGAGCATTTTCATGAAAGTTTCCGCATCGCCGAAATTAACAACCAGCCCGTCAGTATGTTCTTCTGTGATTATGCCGCGTTGATAAGCCTCGCAGACCCAGGCGAGAATAACTCCCATACTGATGGCGTCCCAGCATTGTTTTTCGACATAATACAAAAGTTTTAGCAGTTCTTCACTGCTGCCGATCGAGAGGTTCGAGCCCCATGCGAAAATGAGTTCATGATCGTAAGAAACCTTGAAGGTTTTGTACATGTTGTGATCGGGATTGAAGCACTCGCGCAGGGTTGCCATGTGAATGCAGCCACATGGACAGTGGGCACAGGCGATCTGCTGGGCAAGATGTTTGGTCGCAAAGGCTTCGCCGCTTATTCCCTCGGCATTCTCGAAATAGCCCTGCGAGAAATTGCGGGTTGGCAGTCCGTTAATTTTGCTGAGCGGAATAACATTCACCGGCGTGCCGAGGTCATGGTATTTCTTCATCTGATCAGATTCGACAACGGCATCGTAGAGTTTTTTGTAATAGCTGTTGAAGGGGCCGGGGTTGTCTATTTTCCAGTATTTGCCGCCGGAAACAATTATGGCCTTGATGTTTTTGCTGCCGAGAACGGCGCCGACACCGAGGCGGCCAAAGTGGCGGGAGGAGTCGACAGTGGCACAGGCAATTGGCGACAGGCGTTCGCCGGCCGGCCCGATTCTGACAATTGAGCGTTTATAGTCAGATTTGTAGTGATCGCGAATTATGCGTTCGGTTGCCAGGGCTGACATGCCGCGCAAAGAAGACGCCGAACTTATCTTGAAGTTGTCGCTCTCGATTTCGACGGTAGAGGGAACTGCGGCTTTGCCACGGATTCTTATGACATGGTAACCGGCGCCATACATGGCCATGGCAAGGCGGCCGCCGGCATGCGATTCGCCAAGATTCCCAGAAAGGGGTGATTTGTACATAACCACCGTTTTGGTTGCTACCGGAAAAACCGAACTGAAGGGGCCACAGGCAAAGATAATCGGGGCATCTGGCGACAAGGGGTCGATGTCTGGGTCGATTTCTTCGAAGAGTGCCGAGGCAACACCAGTGCCACCGATATAGCGTTCAAAAAGGTGTGTTATATCGACCTTTTCTGTCTTTGCGGCGGTCAGATCAATATCGAGCATGTAGAAGTTTTTCATGGTTCAACCTTTCTGTCGCGATCGACCTCGACCATGGCAATGACCTGATTAGGGCAGAAATTTGTACATACTCCACACTGGTGACAGGCCAGCGGCATACTTGTCTCGTGGTCCCATTGCAGAGCCTGGGAGATGCAGGCTTCGACACACTTATGGCAGTTAACGCACTTTTTGGGGTCGAAATTGACGCCGCCGCCATTTTTGGGAGTGAGAGCGCTGGTCGGGCAGGCCTTGGCACAGTCGGGATCGATACAGCCGTAGCATGGCCGAATTGAAAACGCTCCTTCGGCGCCGGCGTAATTTTTAACGCGCAGCGCAGCTTTTTCAATGGTAGAAGCTTTGAACCAGGTTCTGCTACATGCATACATGCAGCTGTAGCAGCCAATACACTGTTCGCGTGCGATAACCCGCAATAGTTTGGTCATGTTGAGTCTCCTGCTTTCTGTGGAGGCGGAAGATGGATATGCTTCTGCCAGAGTCGTGTCAAAGGTGAAGACATGGGAACAAGAATTTCGCGATAAATCTGCATTGCCCGTTCAGGTGTAAAGATATGGCGGAAAAACCAGAATTCGAACGGGAAAAAATGAATTTCGTCGCCATCGGGAAAAGGTTGGTAACTTTCAGAGTTTTCGAGCACTTTCGCCTGTAGACTGATGAGGTAGTCCTGGGTTACCACTGTTTCTGGCTGACGCAGATCTTTAACATGCTGGCATTCGCGCGTGCCGTCTTCCTTGAGCAGGCCAAAAATACGGCAGGCAAAAGGTCTTACCGGATGAACGAGGCAAACTTTGCTTTCGTCGTCGCGAAAGATGCAGCGCAGGCGTTTTTCGTCAGCGACCTCTGCCTGGCGAAGGTCGAAGCGCAAGGCTGAATGAACCAGTCGGCGCAGACGTTCGGGGGGCCATGTTGTCATAACTTCTCGAATCAGGCGGTGGTATTCGAGCGAAAATATGGAGATGGAATTACAGCATTTGCCGCAATCATTGCATCGGGTGCGTGGCAACTGTTCGTGCAGTTGATCAAGCATCTGCATACCAAAAGCGCCATGTTCAGCTGATGCTGTCAGTGCTTTCTGCAGATAGCTGTCAAGGTTTCTGGCTGCTGCCGAACTGATCTTTTGCAGCAAATCAGTATTGATCTGCACCTGGGTGTCTCCTGTCGATGCTGTGTCTCTGCAGAAATTTTAATACTGCCGGTGCAAAGCCGGTAATTATGTTGTCAGCGTTTTCAGACCTGGTTCTTGGCGAGGCTTACTGTTAGTTTGCGGCCTTCCATGGGTTGTTCGTTCATGCCGTCGACCGCTGCCTGCGCGCTGCCAGCATCGGTGAATTCGACGAAGCCGTAACCGCGTGACCTTCCTGAATTGCGGTCCATGATAACCTTGGCGCTGACAATCTGGCCAAACTTCGCGAATTCTTCTTCGAGTTTGTGATTGTCGATGCTGAAAGGCAGGTTTCCTACAAAGATCTTAGATGACATTTTTTTCTAATCCTCCAAACTTGACACAACTCTCTCTGTATTAGAACAAAAGAGGTTACATTTATTTTCGCTCAGTACTTGAAAAATTTCAAGTCGAATGTGAAAAAACGTAATACTTTACTTTCGCAGCTGAAAAGATTCTTCAGAACCGGTCGAACAGGTGTACATTCTGCTGTACCCGTGCAGCCAGTTTATTCGAGGGCTTGCTTCAGGCAAGAATTGAGTTTCAGACACTTTAGATTTCTTGACAGCGCGTTCTCTGTATGCTAGTATCCATAGGTATTGTCTGGGAGTCAGGTGGGCTGTTGGTCTGCTGATCACGGCAGGTTCTCTGATTCTCAATTCGCAAGTTCTGTCAGGTTATTATGAAAGCAAATATAATCGGTTCCAGCAAAGCAATCACAGATGTTCTTAGCCTTGTGAGCAGGGTTGCTGGTAACGATGTAACCGTTCTGATAACCGGCGAAAGCGGAACCGGCAAAGAGATGGTTGCCGAAACCATCGTTCAGCAGAGTCCGCGCAAGGTAAAGCCGTTTCTCAAGATCAATTGTGCGGCGATACCATCTGAGCTCCTTGAAAGTCAAATGTTCGGGCATGAACGGGGTGCCTTTACCGGGGCGGTCAGCCGCCAGGAAGGCTGCTTTGAGCGTGCTGACGGCGGGTCGCTGTTTCTCGACGAAATAGGCGACATGGCTTCGATGACCCAGACCAAGTTGCTGCGTGTGCTGCAGGAGCAGGAGTTTGAGCGTATTGGCGGCAATGAAACGATCCGCGTTGATGTGCGTCTGATTGCAGCGACCAACAAAACGCTGCTGGAAGAGATCAAGCGTGGCAAGTTCAGAGAAGACCTTTATTATCGGCTCAATGTCGTCGAGATTCATATTCCGCCTTTGCGTGAGCGCATGGAAGATGTGAATGAACTGGTAGGGCATTTTGTAACCGAATTCAGGCAGAAGTACAACAAGCCTGAGCTGTCAATCAGCCGACAAGGTATGCAGACTTTGCTCAACTACAGCTGGCCCGGCAATGTCAGAGAACTGCGCAACGTGATCGAGCGCGCAGTGGTATTGTCGAGAACCACGCAGGTTGAATCGGAAGATTTCCCTGAAAAGATCAGGCAGCCATCGTTGCTGCCAGGTGACAGTAACGAAGAAGATCATATCTTCACGCTGCAGGAGATGGAGCGCATGTATGTGCGCAAGGTACTTGAGTATGCCGGCGGCAACAAGCTGAAGGCAGCCCGGTTGTTGAACATTGACCCCAAGACATTAAGGACAAAATTAGGTTAGGACGGCGGATAAGCATGGATGAAGTAATACTGGTAAATAAGATGGAAGGCGTTGTTAAGCAGATGGCCGAACAGATGCTGGCTGAAAGTGGCATCTGTAACTGTCCTCGTTGTCTTCTTGACGTGCTGGCGCTTGCCCTCAATTCTTTGCCGCCTAAATACGTCGTGACCAACATCGGCAACGCAGTTACCAATGTCGATCTCGATTCGTCGCAATGGAAAGCAAATGTTACTATGGCTGTCTGCAATGCCATTAACGTTGTTAAGAGCCGACCCAGGCACAGTTGATTGTGCCTGATTTATTGTGGAGGACAAAATGACTGACCAAAAATCAGAAAAGGAAAAACTCAGTTTTGAACGAAAGGACGCCACCAAGGGCTACATAGTTCTTTCACTGATTGGCGATTTAGACATGTGGACTTTGCCGGTTGCCAAAGAACAGATTCAAAAGCTGATCGACGAAAGCAAGGTAAAAGTGGTTCTTGATCTCGAGAGAACCAATTACATAGATTCTTCTGGTCTCGGATTCTTTATCGGAACGCTCAAGAAATTGCGCGATGCTGGTGGAGAGCTGATTCTGATCAATTTGAATGCCTATATTTATGGCATTTTCCAGCTGATTCAGCTGCAGCACATTATCAGAACCTACGACAGTCTCGAAGAAGCTGCCAAAGAATTTTAACCCCAAAGGGAGAACGCGAAGATGAAAAAGAATGTCCACCCCAAAACTAACCTGATCAATGTTACCTGTGCCTGTGGCAATTCATTTGAGACAGTTTCTACTGCCGCTGAAATGAAGGTCGAAGTTTGTTCTGAATGCCACCCCTTCTTCACCGGCACTCAGCGCTTTGTTGACACCACCGGTCGGGTTGAGCGCTTCAAAGCCAAACTGGAAACCCAGAAAAAGGTTGCCGAAGCAGCAGCTGCTACTAAAAAGGCTAAAAAAGCGCCCAAGGCTCAGGCCGAAAGCAAGCCCGAGTAATCGGCTGATGCTATGTAAAAATCTGCTGCCAGGTGAAAATACCGCGGGCAGCAGATTTTTGCTGCTTTAACAGAATGAACGGGAGCGAGAATTGACCGTCCTGCTGATGCGCAATACGCCTGACCCCGATCGTCTGGTGGCACTGGCGGCGCGCCGTTGTTATTCGGCTCGTGCTGCCGGTGAGATCGAAGAGCGTCTGTCTCTCGAAGAAATCGAGCGTCTGCTTGATTTTTTGCGGCAGCGCAATCATCTGTCACCTTTCGAGCATGCCGAATTTACCTTTTCGGTAGATGGCGTTTCGCGCGCACTGTCACATCAGCTGGTACGCCACCGCATGGCTTCTTATTCGCAGGAAAGCCAGCGCTATGTAAATTATCTCAAAGTACAGCAGCTGCCTTATGTTGTGCCGCCGAGTATAGCTGATAATGCCGAAGCGGCCGCAATATATGCGCGCGCGCTCGATGTGACGCTGGCGGCATATCGCGATATGGTAAATGCCGGTGTTAAACCTGAGGATGCGCGTTATGTTTTTCCTAACGCAATCGAGACCAAGCTGATTTTTACCTTTAACGCCCGCAGTCTGTTCAATTTTTTTGAACAACGCTGTTGTATAAAGGCGCAGTGGGAAATCAGAAACCTTGCTTTTGACATGCTCAAGTCTGTGCGTAAGGTGGCGCCGCTGATTTTCAAGAATGCCGGGGCTCCCTGCCAGTTTGCCACTGCACCTTACTGTCGTGAAAATGACCAGGAATGCCCTTTATATAAATCCATGTTGAAGAGGACAAGCGAAAATGACCAGCAAAACTCTGGAAGATCTTAGAAAAGACCTCGATGTTATCGACGAGAGAATCGTTGAGCTGCTCGATCAGCGGGCAGCGATCGCACTCGATCTGAGAGCGGCCAAACTTGCCGCCGGTAATGAGCATGCGCTGGTGCCGGTCAGAGAATCGCAGGTTTTCGCTCAGCTTGCCAGAAAGCGTTTGAATAAATTGACGCATCAGCAGCTCGAGCAGATTTTTGTAGAGATCGTTTCAGCCTGCCGTCAGCTGCAGTCGCATAATCGTATCTGCGTTCTCGATGAAAAAGCTGGCTGGGTTAACGCTGCTGCTATAAACCGTTTTGGCAGTTCGTGCGATGTGGTTGCCACCGATACTTTTGAAGATTTTTCTTCTGAACTCGATAGAACTCCCGGTACTTTTGGCTTTGCTTCGTTCACCCCTGATTTTTCATTTGAGCGTCTCAATTTTATCGATGCTCTGATGTCAGAACGTCTTTATGTGGTCGAGGAATTCAACCACTCGCCAGAATTTTGCGTTGTCAGTAATACAGCCAGAGATCTTTCAGAGGCTGGAGAAATCTGCGTTACTTCTGATATGCTCAGACAGCTGCGGCAGTTTTTTATCTCCCTTTCCTATGATCTCAAGATCAAGATCTGTCGCAGCATGACCGAAGTTCTCGAGAACATGCAGAGCGTCAACCCGGTTGCGGCTGTGCTTCCAATTGAGATCGCCAAGTCAGCCGAAGGTCTGATAATACTCAGAGCTGGCCTTAAAATCGAATCCATGCCGAGGATCAGGTTTTTTACCCTGTCGCCCAAGCCAGTTAATGAATATGCGGCCGGCTTGAAAACATTGTTGCTCTGTGCTCTTGATGAATACAGCGACAAGCTGAGTCAGGTGTTTTCCAGTCTGCGGCAGCAGAAAATTCAGGTTACCGATGTTCACAGCGTCGAGTTCTCTGGAAAGCCTTTCAGCAGCATTGTCGCCATTGAGATGATTCTGCCGGAGAGCGAAGAAAGCTTTAAAAAAGCTTTGTCAGAAATCGAATCAGCCAGTTTGTTGCTCAAAATCTGCGGGTATTTTCCAGTTTTTCGCGAATAAATCATGAAAATTGTCATTTCAGGCGGAACCGAAATCGGGCTGCTGTTCGCCAAGGTTCTGGCTGATAAAAACGATCTACACGTCATCGAAAACGATCCCGAGTCGATAAAAAAGCTCGAACAGCTTGACCTGCAGGTCGTTGACGGCAATCCAACCGCCCTGTCGGTTCTACAGGAGGCGAGAGTCGAACATGCCGACGCATTTATCGCCTGTGCCCATTCAGATGAGGTAAACGTAATTTCATGCCTTGCCGTCAAACAGATGAGCAAAGCACGTACTTTCTGCTTCGTTAATCGCTCGCATTATTTTGAAACCTTTGCCGGAGAGCTGGGCGAAGAACTCATAATCGACCGTATCATCTGGCCCGAAATGCTGCTGGGTGAATACATTGCGCAGATCATCACCGTTCCAGGAGCCATCGACGTCAAGGTATTCGAGAGTGAAGATCTCAAACTGCTTGAGTTCAGGCTTAAGTCTGGCGATGCCGCGATCGGCAAGCATCTCAAGGATCTCAACATCCCGACCGGCGCCCTTGCCGTTGCCCTGTTTCGCGAAGAACATGTCGTTATTCCGGGTGGTATGACCAAGCTGACAGAAGGTGACAAGATCATTTTTATCGGACACGAAGCCAGTATGCGCAAGGTCGAACAGCGTTTCAACCCGGCCCCGGGGCGCAAAAGCCAGAACGTCGTGATTGTCGGTGGTGGCAACGTCGGCTTTATTCTGGCAAAGACCCTCGAAATGAGCGGCAACGTCAAAGTACGTCTTATCGAATCTTCGATGAAACAGTGTGAAAGCCTGGCAGATCGCCTGACCGACAAGGTTCTGATTCTTAATGCCGATGGCACCGATCCGAACTTTTTGCGCGCTCAGCAGGTTGTCAATTGCGATTGTCTGGTAACCCTTACCGGCAACGATGAACGCAATCTTTTTGTATCCATGCATGCCAAGCAGCTGAATGCCAAAAAGGTCATCACCCGCGCTCACAACGTCGATAACATTGATTTTTTCGAAAAACTCGGGGTTGATGTTGCCCTGAGCTCTCAGTTTATCGCTGTTCAGAGCGTTAACCGGCAGATTCTCGATGAAAGCGTCGATGTGTTTACTATTTTTGAAAAAGGTAAGGCCGAAATTCGTGAGGTTTCGGTACCGGCGCATTTTCCGCCAACAAAACTCATGGATCTGAAACTGCCGGAAGGCGTCATCATTGCGGCAATACGTCGTGGCGGTCGCACCATGGTGCCATGTGGACAGGACAAAATCAAAGGCAAAGATAGCTTGCGTGTGTTTTGCGCTTCTGATCGCGGCGAAACTCTGGTTAATTATCTCCAGGAATATACTGAAGCTGCTGAAAAAGCCGAAGAAGAAGCAGATTCATGATCCGGTTCCGTATAGTTTTTTCGGTAGTCGGTATCATAGTACAAGGTTTTGCTTTGTTGATGCTGATTCCATTGCTTTCAGCACTGTTGTCAAAACAGTATGATTCAGCCGGCATGTTTGTCTTGTGCAGTCTGGTAGGTCTGCTTGGTGGCCAGCTTGCCTGGCGATGTCACAAGGAAAAAAACTTCGATGACCTGACGAGGGTCGAAGGCATGGCAGCTGTGGCCTTCAGCTGGATGGGGGTGGCTCTGGTTGGCGCTGTTCCTTATCTGGGATTCGGCGTTGGTGTTATCGATGCGCTTTTTGAGTCTATGAGTGGCTTTACTACAACTGGCGCAACCATTCTCAAGGATTTTTCGATTCTTAACAGCTCGATGTTTTTTTACCGCGGTTATACGCAGTGGCTTGGCGGCATGGGCATTCTTGTGTTGTTCGTTGCCATTTTGCCGTATCTGGCTGTATCAGGCCGCCAGCTTTTTTTTGCCGAAACTTCATCGGCGACCAAAGAAAAACTTACGCCTCGCATCAGTGATACTGCCCGTCGCCTGTGGGGCTGGTATTTTTTTCTTACGGTTCTCGAATCGGTGATTCTTTTTGGTCTGGGTATGCCGCTCAACGACGCCATCTCCAACTCATTTACAACCATGGCTGCTGGTGGTTTTTCGCCACATCCAGAGAGCATAATGGGCTACAAGAACCCCGGGGTGGAATGGGTCATCATATTTTTCATGTTTCTGGCTGGCGCTAACTTTACTTTGCAGGTGAAAGGAATCAAAGGCAACCTCGGATCATTTTTCAAAAACCCCGAACTTCGTCTTTACGTGCTGATTATTGCTGTTGCAACCGTTCTGTTGTCTTTGAATCTTTATGCCTCTGAATGCGACACAGGAGCGCTATGTACGGTTCGAACCGCGATGTTTCAAAACATCAGCATTTTGACGACAACCGGTTTTGCAACTGTCGATTTTGAGCTGTGGTCAGACGGCGCCAAAGTCATTCTGCTGGTTCTGATGTTTATTGGCGGTTGTTCGGGGTCGGCTGGAGGTGGTATCAAGGTTGTCCGTCTGCTGTTAATGCTGCGTTATCTTGGGTGTGTGCTGCTAAAGGCCCTTCATCCACGTGCTGTCATAACTATCAAGCTTGACCGAAGAACTTTCAAGGAATCGGAAATTCAGCCGATCTTTTCGTTTGTCGCCCTGTATTTTGCTTTTTTTGCAATATGCGGAACTATCGCAGCATTGCTCGAGAATAATCTTATCGTCGGCTATACTGGTGCCATTGCGACACTTGGCAATATCGGACCAGGTTTTGGAGTTATAGGCCCGATGGGGAGTTTTGCTGATCTGCACTGGCTCACCCGCAGTATTTATATTTTTCTGATGTGGGCCGGGCGCCTCGAAATCATGGCGGTTGCTGTCTTTCTGCGTCTTGAAACCTGGAGAGATTCGCGCTGGTAAATTTATTTTTCGATCCAGCCACCGCCAAGCAACTGGCAATCTTTGTAGATCGCGAGACGCTGGCCAGGTGTAACAGCTGGCAGAGGGCTGTGCAGCTTGATCAGAGCCCTGTCGCCTTGTCGATAAACAGTGGCCGCCTGCAGAGGCTGGCGGTATCTTGTTTGTACTTCACATTCGAGACTGTCCTGTTCGAAGTCGAGCCAGTTCATGCTATGCGCTGAAAAGCTTTCGCAAAGCAGGCGATCGGGATCGGTGCTGACGGTTATGCGGCCAGTGCTCGCGTCGATATTGGTCACATAAGCCGGTTTGCCGAGGGCTATGCCAAGCTTTTTGCGCTGGCCGATCGTAAAAAACTCGATGCCTTGATGGTCTCCTAATACCGTGCCGTTTTCATCAACAAAGATGCCTTTGTGTGGTTTCGCGTTGAAATGCCGGCACAGGGTCATGGCAAAGGTCTCACCCCGGTAGCCGAAGCAGGCATCCTGGCTTTCCTGTTTGCCTGCATTGGGCAGGCCAAGCCTGGCCGCCATTTCTCTGACATCGGGCTTGTTCATTTCGCCGAGTGGCATGTGACAGAAATTGAGCTGCTTTTGCGTCAGCGCCGAAAGAAAGTAGGTTTGATCTTTTTCGTTGTCACGGTCTTTGAAAAGCCTTGCTTTTTCAGGGTTGTCGCGATTTATTATGGCATAATGCCCGGTGATGATACCGCTGGCTCCGATCTCTTCAGCGAAACGCTCAAGTATCGGGCCGAATTTGAGATGATAGTTGCAGAGAACGCAGGGATTGGGAGTGCGCCCGGCCTGGTATTCGTCGAGGGCATATTTGAGGATCTTGTCGGCAAAGTCTTCTCTTACTGAGATAAAACGGTGCGTGATGCCGAGTTTTTCGGCAACCTGCCTGGCCTGAATATTATCGTCGAGTCCACAGCACGACTTCGTTTTTTCACGGCTGTCATCGCAGGTTTTCATCTTGAGGGTTACGCCGACAACCTGATATCCGCGTTCGAGAAAAATTGCTGCCGCGACTGAAGAATCGACGCCACCGCTCATTGCTGCGATAAGAGTTTTTGCTTTGCCGGCCATGTTATTACCACCCGCTATAAGACTTTTATTGCCGGTGTCAGCATATCTGATTGCCGGCAAAAATGCAAAAACAGAAGAACTATCCGCAGATTTCACAGATTACACAGATAAGCGCCGGTTTAATTTGTAAAGAAGCTCATGCAAAATTGCAAGGACTGAAAACGGAATTGCCTTTTCGTAAGCTCGTGAGCGAAGCGAATCGCTGGAGCACCCGGCTGAAAGTCGAAGCCTTAGAAAGCAGATTAATCAATGAGCTCTTATATAGAAGGCGCTAAAAAAAAGAATCCGGGACAAGCCCGGACTGAAAAATAAGGAGGCAAACAAATCCATGCAGGTTTTCGGCCGCAAATGATGTTTTGTTAACGATTATTTTTGCCGCATCAGCGTACAAACACAAACAAGCGCAGATGTCTGACGGCTTTGCCGCATCAGTCAAGACGCCAACAGAGCAGAAAATAATAAAAACATCTTGGTGATCAGTCGTTCTGCTCAGGTTTTTCGACCTTAATTTCGCTGGTCACTGATTTGTATTCTTCTTCTGATTCTATGTAGTTCTGTTCTGAAAACTTCATTTCGAAGCTGCTCTTGGATTTAACACTGCGTGGCCAGCCATCTTTGAGGCTGATCAACATGCTGCCTTCACGGATAAGCTTAACGTCTACATCGACCTTGTTCCCCTGTTGCATCGCGTAATCGGCTTCGGAAACAAATTTAAATGCGATTTCGGCTTCTTTGCCATTATTGTGCAAACGCTTAAGGGAGTATTCGCCGGAAATTTCTATGTCGTAAGGAGCCTGATGAAAATCAACGGCCAGCGGCTGAATGAATTTGCGCTGCCAGGAATCACCAACTTTTACCGGATTTTCCGGGTAATAGATGAGGTCATGCTGATAATACATCTTGTGTTCATCAGGAATATCCTCAAGGCCGGTTACCATGCCAAGGTGGTTGCGCATTACCTTGATCGCTGTCTTGCGACCGCCGAGACCACTTACCCAGAGCAACTGTTCGAGCACCGAGTCGCTCATGCCCTGATTCGGCTGGCCGGGCATGTAATAATCGAGCGTTGCCGTTGCTATCTGTGATTCAGTAGTAATCGCACCTTTGTCGGAGTTGTTAAGCAGTCGACTGTATTGATCGACATTGAGTCTGAAATAGGTATCCATAACCGGCATAAACAACATCTGCATGCGGCTTTTGGCAAGAACTTCAAGTTTAGTCTCAAACTGTCCTGCCTCAGGTGGGGTAAGACGCAGCAGAAAGGTTTCGGGCTCAGCGGCAGTGACACCCGCAAACAAACACAGACAGAAAGCAACAAAACCAAGCATACTGCGCATTTTCATCAAGAGATCCTCCAGCAAAAAAAGTGATAGCATGCCAAATTCTAGCACATCGCTTAAATAGCTTCCCATAATTTTTGCCGGCGGCAAAACGGTGAATTTTCTATGCAGCCGGCAGTGATGTCTGTATCATGATGTCTGTTAATGTATTTTTATGTTTGCGGAGATCTGTATTGGCACCTTTTCGACATAAACTTTCTCTCTTGCTGACGGCAGTCATGGCATACAGCTTTTTTTATTTGAACTGGTATGGAACAACGCCGCTTGGTCTGACGCCAGTGCTGGATGGTGCCGAAAATATTGCGCTGGCTGAAAAGATATTTACGGGAACTTTGCCGGCCGAGCCTTTTTATCGCGCCATGCTTTATCCCCTGTTCCTGGCGATTTTCAGGTTTGCCGGCACAGAGCCTGATATGATGATGGCAGCCGCCGGCACCGCCGGCATGGTTTTTCACCTGCTTACAACCCTGCTGATTGCGCATATTGCCTTTATTCTGTGGAAAACGGAAACGGCAAGCCTGCTGGCGGGTGCGCTTTATGGCTTCTATCCGCTGGCGGTATATTTTGCCGCTGAACCGCTTGATATCACGGCGGCCATTTTCTGTCTGTCTCTCGGAATGTATTTTTATCTGCGAAAGTTTAATGAAGCGTCATTATTGTCTGGGCTGATTTCTGGTTTGGCAATCGGCATTGGCGGGCTTTTTCGGGCTAATGTTCTGGCCCTGGCCGGCTTGTTTGTGGTTGATCTTTTTATTGGCGACCAGCGGCGCAGAGCTGTAATGGCTCTGTCTGCCGTTATTCTGATGACAGTTGCCAGTGGTCTGGTGGGTTGGTGGCATTCTGGCGAGTTCAGACTGATGCCATGGCAGGGTTCGTTTGTGCTGTATGCAGCTAATTCAGCTTCTGCTAATGGCAAATACTTCAATCAGACAATATTTCTGCCTGATCGTGATCTCAGCCACAATCCTGCCCGAATGGAATCTGAGATTCTTTATGCTCGAGCAACCGGTGCGAGCGGAAGCTATTCAATCGACGATTTCAACAGCTTCTGGCGCGACAAGACGCTGCGTCATATCAGCGAAAATCCCGGCCAATGGCTGGGATTGCAGTTTCGCAAGTTTTATTATCTGCTCAATAACTTTGAGCAATATAACAACAAGACTTATGCCTTTCACCGCGACATGTCGCCAGCGTTGCGTTATAACCCTTTATGCTGGGGTGTTCTGCTGATAGTTGCCGTGCTGGCGCTTATCAATGCGAGTGCCTTTAGTTCTGAATTGAAAAGGGTTCTGCTGGCACTGCTGCTGTTGGCCTCTGGTACTATAGTGTTTCTCGTCAGCGCCCGCTTCCGGTTTTTGCTGGTTCCGCTGCTGGTGATGATAGCACCGGGTCTGTTGCAGTTGCCGCTATTTGATCGTCGCAAGCTCATCAAAAACCTGGTGGTAGCTGTAATTGTCGCTTTGGTCACCTTTTCGTCATTCTTTGGTGCTGTCGATATGTCAACAGTCAACTCTGACCGCATGCTGCTGGCACATGCCTGTGCCCGTCTGTTCGATTTTAACGGGCAGGTATACTGGGCCGATCAGGTGCTGCGTGAAATGCCCGATCATCTGTTCGCGGTCAGGGTCAAGCTGGCCGGTTTTACCAACCTGGTTCTTGCCGGCGAAAAAGGTTCTGACGGCGACTGGCAACTTGTCGAAAAAGAGCTGGCATGGCTGACCGCACACGATATGCTGTTCCCTGATACAGCTTTTCTTTCGGGCTGTTATGCCCTGAAAATTCTCGGCGACCGTGAAAAAGCCGGCGAGATATGGCAGAAAGCCCTCAATCTATACCCCGAAAAGGATCTTTATCTGGCAGCACTTGTTTCTGCCGGATTTAAAGAGTTGTCGGCTTCGCTCGATGCCCCAACTGGTTCTCTTCTCTGGGGCATGAAGATCAAAGCAGGGCTTTTGCCAGACGACCAGCCCGAGTTGTTCCGCCAGATGCAGCGCGCTGCCAGATTTTTCTTCGTCAGTCCTGAATCTACAGACAGTCAGTAAAACTCCAGAGATACTCTCTTCCTTATAGTTATCTTTACAAAATCAATCTGTAAACAAGTCTGGCAAACTTGAAGTCACAATTTGTGAGCTGCTAGTAGTCTGTCAAAGTTGAAAGCATGCATAAAACTTGTCATTGCGAGGAGCGTAGCGACGAAGCAATCTCTATGTCGATGGGATTGCCGCGTCGGGCTGACGCCCTCCTCGCAATGACGATAGCACCCAGATTCAATGTTGTCAGAGGACTAGTCACGCTCTTAAATAGATAGTTCAAACAAACAAAAAACCCCGCTGTTAACGGGGTTTTCATTGCCGGAAGTCGGGGTCGAACCGACACGCCTTTAAGGGGCGCGGGATTTTGAGTCCCGTGCGTCTGCCAATTCCGCCATTCCGGCTGATGCTGGCAGTATAGCACATTGGCAGCACAATTCGCAAGAAATTTGCGTTGGCTCAGCTGGCGTGTTTCTTGGCGTTGTCTGCATTCGTGGCGTGTCGGAGTCGAACATCGCACAAGAAGAGTTCAAGATTTCGAGGCGGTTCAGTCTTTTGCCAGCAGTCTGATCTTTGTGTGGCATTCGGGGCAGACGGCCCAGCGTTCGCCGAATTCGTCGATGACGATGTTAACTGGCTCAAACACAGCGCCACATGGGCATTCGATCTGTAATGAAAAGCCATTGTCGATTTGCATGGTGTTGCCTCCCGGGTTATTCTATTTTTTCCCCTTCTGTAAAGGTATTCTGTACTGAAAAAAAGTAAAGTTCCGGTTTCTTGGAAATATCTGGCAAGATGCGGTAAACTCTTGCCAGATTGTAAATTTTGCGGAGCAATATGATGAAAAGGCAAACCGGCATTCTACTGATAACTGTTTTACTGATTCTGACATGCGCCAGCGCGCAGGCACAGCATGACAAATATTTTTTCAGAACTCTCGAAGGGCGGGCGGTGCTGTCGCGCACCGGTGGCTCGAATTGGCTGGCACTTTCGCAGGTGCAGCCAGTTGAAATCAGGCCGGGTGACATGGTCAATGTCGAAGGGAACGGGCGTGGAGAGCTGCTTTTTCCTGACGGCTCGGTCGCGCGCCTCAAGAACAACGCAATGGTTACGCTGCTGCGTTACGGCCTCAACCTGCGGCATGGCTATGTCTGGCTGGCTGTAAGACGCAGCAGCGATATCTTCAAGCTGCTGACGCCGCTCGGTTCATGTAGTGTTCTTGGCACTTCTTTCGACGTTGACGTCGATCGCTTCGGCAAAACGCATGTGCGCGTGTTTTCTGGCATCGTTGCCGTGCGCGCGGAGGCTGATACGCGAAATCGCCAACTGGTGCTGCAACCTGGCATGCGCACTACGGTGACCGAAAAAACCAAGGTGCCGGATTATCCAGACAAGTTCTCACATTTGACAATAGAACCCGCTCTGATCAGCGAATGGAGTTCGCGCGCCTTCGCGCCGCAGGCCGCTGCAGCCATGCCTACCGCTACGCTTTCTGCGACTGAATGGCAACCGCAGCCACAGGCTCCGACCAGCAAAATCGAACCTCCGCCGCCAGGGCCGGGGCAGTCGCCATCTAGTGGTTTGCCGCCAATAAGACCAGAAATCGAGGGAGGGCAGAGCGATTTGCCCCCGGTATATGAAGTTATAGAAGGCCTGGAGCCGGATAAAATTAGTAGAATTGGCGTAATTGCAAGGCAGCGTTCGGCGTTTCTTGATATGCTCAGACAGCAGCAACTCGAGCGTGATTCGGTGATTGGCGGCCGCTTTGAGCAGGAAGACGAAATGCGTCGCGATCAGCATGCATCAGAACTGGGACAGTATCACAGACCAGTCTCTACGGTGACCGACAATGAGTCTCTCGATCGTGAATACTACAATCTACGCAATAGGATACTGCGAGTTCAGAGCCAGATTCGCCAGACCGAGTTAGAAATCAGCACTTTGATAAATCAGGGTGTCAGTACATCGGCTCAGCGGCGGAAAGTCTCATCTCTTCAGGGTGTGCTGGTTGAGTTACAGACAGAACAGAGAGTACTTACTACCCGACTTCGTGATTTACAGACAAAAAAAAGATAATTTTTTTTCAAAAACCATTGACAACGGCAAAAACTGTTGGTACGATTAGCCTGTGTTGAGTTCTTAATAAGTTTCCCAGGAGGATCACGCAAGTGAAAAAGATCGAACTCGTTCGCGAAATCGCAAAGACCACAAACATGACACAGACCCAGGCTACCCAGGCTCTTGATGCTACGCTTTCTATCATTAAGAAAGCTCTCAAGAAAAAAGACGACGTACGTCTTGTAGGCTTCGGCTCTTTCAAGGTTAACGCCAGAAAAGCCAGAACCGGCATCAACCCCCAGACCAAAAAGCCGATCAAAATTCCGGCTTGTAACGTAGCCAAATTCGTGCCAGGCAAAGAACTGCGCGAAATGTTTGTTTTAGCTTGAAATTGAACTGGATTGGCCGATTACGAGCAACAGTCATTGCAGCTGCCGACTATTTTTGCAGGCGGCGGCGATAGACATACCAGCTGAAACCTGAAACTGGTGCTGAAAGCCAGTACGCTTCGAGTTCAAACTCACCGATGCCGGCAAGAATATGGCGTGGCACGGGGTTGTCGACCGGAGTGCGGCTATGCCCGATAAAATATTCAGGCGGAGTCTGTGGCCAGTCTCGGGCCATTACATACTGTAACGCGCCATGCGCCTTGTCACGGTGACTGTAATACTCGATCAGCGTGGGATTTCTGAAATCATGGTCGCTGCCGACATAAACCGGAAACTCGCGGCAGTTAGACAATATGTGTGATATAGCGGCTGAATAATTGCCGCGTCCGTTGTTTATCAGCGAAAAGTTGCGCTGCCAGTGTCCGATCAGCATGGCAGTTGTCAGCAGAATCAGCAGAAACCTCAGTTCTGGTCGCCGTCGCCAGGAATCAGCAACAAGATAGGCGAGCAAAAGATAGAAGAACGGAAACAGCAGCAGAAAATAATTGAAATAGAGAAACGGCGGTCGTCTTACTATAAGTGTGATCGGGGGAGAGATAAGCAGTATGCCGGCAAAGGTGAGCCAGTTCTGTGAGTTCAGATAAAGTCGTCGCAGTCCGGCAGCAAGCAGTAGTAAAAAGATGATTGAGGCCATCATGTAGCCTGAGTTCGAGTCAGGCAGGCCAAGCAGATAAACACTGAGCTGACCGAGAGCGATACTGGCAGAGAAAACAGGTCCGCTGCCAATTTCCATGTCTTTAAGATAGAAATTATACCACCAGGCGAAGAAGGCGATCACCGGCAGGTGTGGCAACAGCCAGAAAAGCCGAGATTTTTGCGGTCTGCCGCTCATTGTTCTGACTGTGAAGGCGTCGCTGATAAACAGGCCAAGCGAAACCATTATGAACGTTGTGTGAGCTATAATTCCGGCAAAAGAAGCCAGCCAGAAGGTGAACATGGCAACTTTTGACAGGCTCTCGTGAAAATTGCGCATTGCTATGTATGCTACGAGACTAAAAAAAATCGCCGGGGCGTAACCGCGCGCCTCAGAGAAGTAAAGCAAAAGAGGGTAAGAACTGCCGGCTATTATCAGCACCAGAGTTGCTTCAGTTTTTCTGCGTTCATGGCCGGCAATCCAGGTCAACAGCCATAAACTGGCGATTCCTGAAAGAACCGACAGGGTTCTGAATACCATAAAATCGTCGGCGTGGCTTACCAGATAAAGGTATAAAGTGTTGAGAACATGGTTGTTGTCATGTTTGAAGCGGCAGAAAATATCAGAAACAACGCCAGAATCAAGTGCAAACCCAAGACTCCAGACTTCTTCGAGCCACAGATCACCGCTTGCCGCAGCGACTATAAGCAGCGAAAAAGCTGACCAAAGCAAAATCCGGCTGAAAATGCCGGTTCCCGAGTCGTGACCTGTGTGTGGGTTCATGCTGAATTCTGCCAGTTCTGTTGACTTGCGCTGATTATATTGCAGATTACTGCTTCATGCCAAGTATAAGTTCGCGGTCTCTCGAATTTGCTGACTGGTTGTCTGTTTTTTTCAGCAAAGTGTGATCTGGTCAGATTAACTGTGTTTAAGATATAACTTGCCTTGCTGGCGTGCTTTCGGGTAAATTATCACTACTATGAATACGCAGAAAAAACGTCTGGGCGACATACTTATAGATTGTAACCTGATAACTGATGAGCAGCTCAAGCAGGCTCTGACCTTTCAGCGCGACAAAGGGCTCAAGCTTGGCGAGGCTCTGTCAGAGATGAGTCTGGTAACCGAAGACGACATCATCTGGGCGCTGGGCAACCAGCTGAACATTTCATTCATTCATCTCAACCCTGATATTGTCGATACCGAAGTCGTAAAGATGGTTACCCCAGAGTTCGCCCGCGACCACAAACTGATGCCGCTTTATAAGGCGGGAAATCAGCTCAGCGTATGCATGGTCGATCCGCTGGATTCGCGCCCGATAGAGTATCTTGAGGGCAAATTCGGCGTCGAGGTTTCGGCTTCGATTTGTACTGCCTTTGATTTTGAGCAGACATTTTCGGCGGTTTACGGCCCGATTGACGTTCAGCAGAAAGTTGCGACCGGTGAGATAGATTCTACCGAAAAGCAAAGCCTCGAGCGCGGCATTCCCAAAGGCATGGAAGGCCCGGAAAAAGTCATCAACTACATCCTTGGCCAGGCCATCATCAACAAGGTTAATCGCATTCACTTCGAACCTTCTGATAAAGGTGTGGTAATCAGGTTCCGGGCTAACAACGTGCTTTCGCGCAAGGTTGAAGTACCGGTCAAGCTGCACCACGAGGTTATCAGTCGCCTCAAAAAACTTTCGCAGATTTCCGAAAAGGATATGCAGCGTGAAGGCGTTGTGGTTGGGCATTTTCGCGTAACCGTTTCGAGCCGGCAGATAAATATTCAGTCGATCTTTTTTCCGACGGTGAATGGCGAGATGGTTATTCTCAAACTCAGCGATTTCGGCAGTATTTTAGAACAGCTGGGTAAAAGCGGGAAAACGGCTATTGAAGAGCTTGTTACCTCGGTTCGAGCAGCACATGGCGTTTTGTATGTCAGCGGTCCCCGCGAATCCGGGCGAACTACTACGCAATATTGCATTATAAGCAGTTACGATGCGGAAACCCGCAAACTGATTACCATAGAAGATCCGGTAATAGCGACTTTGCCACAGGTTACCCAGATTCAGGTCGGCAATGGCGGAATCAACAGTTCTCTGGCCGGCTTGAAGCTGGCTCTGCTGCTAGATGCTGATGTCATTTATCTCGACCATCTCGGCACGAAAGAACTGGCCGAAGAAGTCGCATTCGCCGGCCTCGGCGGTAAAACCGTTCTTACGTCATATCTGGCGCATGACGCACCAAGCAGTATTGTCAAGTTGCTCGAAACGGGTGCTGACCCCGTTATAATAGCGTCTTCGCTGTGCGGGTTCGTTTGTCAGCGGCTGGTTCGTATTCTCTGTCCTAAATGCAGAATAGAAGCGGATATCCCAGCAGTAATGGCTGAACTGATACCAGAGGCGAGCCAGGGCAAAAAGATTTTTGCCGCCAGGGGCTGTGACGGTTGCAATAACACCGGGTATATCGGCAAGTCGTTGATTACCGAGTATCTACCGGCAAGCCCGACCTTACGCCAGATGATAATCAATCGTCAGAATTACCAGGATTTTAACAGCTTTGCCCGCAAACAGGGCATTGCCAGTCTTGAAGAAAAAGCCCTGGCAATGGTTTTAAGCGGTGAAACCAGCGCCGATGAATTCATGAGGCTGTTTTAATAATGAGCGATAATTTTTTTGGAAAACTTTTTGGTGGCAATTCAGATTCGTCAGATGACGACAAAAAACCACGTTCACCGCAGGGTGCTGACACTCCGGCCCGTCCGGTTGCTCCAACCCAGTCCCCGCCAAGACCGGTAGCCCCCGGACAGCCTCCGGCAAGACCTGCAGCCCCGGCAGGCCCACCAGCTTCCGCTCCGGTGCGTCCATCAGCTCCCGCAGCCCGCCCGATGAATCCGGGATCGGTTCCACCCACCCGTCCAGCACAACCAGCACAGCCTGCCCGGCCAACTGGTGTTCCGATGTCGCCGGCCGGTGGCACAGTCAATCGCCAGGCCCAGTCAGCCGCGTCTGCTGGCGCCCATGGGGGGGAAGAGGAAGTTATAATCGATGACCTGCTCAGACTGATCGTTGAAAAACAGGGGTCTGACCTTCATCTTACCGTAGGCTCTCCGCCAATGCTGCGCCTGCAGGGCAAGCTCTGGCCGACCGACCTGCCGGTGCTGACGGCCAAGGAAACCCGCCGTCTTGTCTATCAGTTTCTTAATAACGACCAGCGCGAGCGTTTTGAGCGCGACCTCGAACTCGATATTTCTTACGAGCTCGAAAGAGTGGCGCGCTACCGCTGTAATATTTTCTTGTCTAGACTGGGTATCGGAGCTGTTTTCAGGGTTATTCCTACCGAAATCAAAACCCTGCAGGATCTTCGACTGCCGCAGGTTCTAGGAGATCTGGCACGTCGTAACAAGGGGCTGATACTGGTTACCGGCCCGACCGGGTCTGGTAAATCGACGACTCTGGCGGCCATGGTCGATCAGGTCAATAATGAGCGCCAGGATCATATTCTGACAATCGAAGACCCAATCGAGTTCGTGCATAGGCATAAATCGTGCATTGTCAATCAGCGCGAAATCGGACCGAATACCAAGTCTTTTGCGAATGCGCTGAGATCGGCTCTGCGTGAAGACCCAGACATCATTCTGGTCGGCGAAATGCGCGACTACGAAACCATTTCGCTTGCCGTTACCGCCGCCGAAACCGGCCATCTGGTATTCGCCACTCTGCACACTCCTTCAGCGGCGCAGTCGGTTGATCGTATCGTCGACGTTTTTCCGGCTCACCAGCAGGACCAGATTCGCACACAGCTTGCCGATGCGTTGCAGGGAATCATTGCGCAACAGTTGATTCCGACTGTCGATGGCATGAGCCGTGCCGTTGCCCTTGAAATACTTATTAACACCCCGGCGGTAGCCAACCTGATTCGCGATAACAAGACCTTTCAGTTGACTTCGATCATGCAGACCAGCAAACAGGCAGGGATGCAGACCATGGATCAGTCACTCCTGGATCTGGTCAAGCAGCGCAAGATTTCTCCACAGGAAGCATATCGCCGCGCTTACGACAAAAAATCCTTCGAACAGTACAAGCCCCGCGAATATTAATTTTTTTCAATGTTCGCTGCTCCTGAGGCCATACTCGATATCAGCTTAAATTAGTTCTTGCGGTTAAAGCGGGTTTGGGGTACACTACTTGCCTGCAGGTTCAGGCTGACTTTTTTGCCGGAGTATTAAAACAAGTGAAAGCACATAGACACATCACCAAACCCGAAATGATACGTAATGTCGCGATTATCGCACATGTTGACCATGGAAAAACCACTCTGGTTGACGCATTGATTAAGCAATCAGGGCTTTTTCGCGATAACCAGCATGTTGAAGAATGTTTCATGGACAATAATGATCTTGAGCGCGAGCGTGGTATCACGATTCTCTCAAAGAATCTTTCATTGCAGTTCATGGATTACCGCATAAATCTCGTTGATACCCCCGGCCATGTCGATTTCGCTGGCGAAGTTGAACGTGTTTTGCAGATGGCAAACGGTTGTTTGCTGCTGGTAGACTCTTTTGAGGGGCCGATGCCGCAGACGCGATTCGTTCTCAAAAAGGCTCTGGCTGCTGGCTTGCGGCCGGTTGTCGTCATCAATAAAATAGATCGCCCCGATGCCCGCGTTTCTGACGTCGAAGACGAGATTCTCGATCTTTTTATCGATGTAAATGCAGGTGAGAGCTCACTTGATTACCCGGTTTTATATGCTTCTGGCCGCGGTGGTTATGCCATTCGAAATATGGATGACGAGAGAGTCGATATCAGACCACTGCTCGAAGAGATGGTTAAACAGGTGCCACCTCCGACCGGTGATCTCGATGCTCCAGCCAAATTACTGATTACCAGTCTTGATTATAATGATTATGTCGGTCGTATCGGAATCGGCCGCATTCTCAACGGTGTTCTCACCGGTCGTGCCGATGTTTATCGTATTCATCCGAATGAAGTTCCTGAGAAGAACAAGATTTTGCGGCTTTACTCTTATCGCGGCATTCAGCGCATAGAGGTTGAAGAAGCTGGTGCTGGTGATGTTGTCGCGATATGTGGCATAGAAAACATTTCTATCGGCGATACCATCAGTGTCGAGCTTTGTGACCCCGAAGAAGTTATATCAGTTGATCAGCCGGTTATTTCAATGACCTTTGCTGCCAATACCAGCCCGTTTTCAGGGCGTTCCGGCAAGTTTCTGACTTCCCGCCAGATTCGCGCCCGCCTCGACCGTGAACTTGAGACCAATGTCGCCATGCGAGTCGAAACTGCTGGTGATGAGCGTGATGCTTTCCTGGTTTCCGGGCGTGGTGAGCTGCATCTGGGTATTTTGATCGAAACCATGCGCCGTGAAGGTTATGAATTACAGGTGAGCAAGCCGATTGCAATCATGAAAAGAAGCGAAACTGGCGAATTGCTTGAACCAATCGAAGAGCTGGCTGTTGATATTCCTGACAACTATATGGGCATTGTAATGGAAGTGCTCGGGCCGCGTCGTGCGTTGCTCGAGTCTTCGAAACGTTTGCTCGACAACTATTTGCGCCTGATCTTTTCGGTGCCGGCCCGCGGTCTTCTTGGTTTCAGATCGATGTTTCTTACTATGACCAATGGCACCGGCTTGATGAACCAGTGTTTCAGAGCCTATGAACCTTATCGTGGCGACATACCCGAAAGCCGTAACGGTGTCATGGTAGCTACTGACGCTGGTGTTGCTACCGGCTACGCTATCAAGAACCTCTCAGAGCGTGGCACTATGTTTTATGGCCCCGGCGAAGAGATATACGAAGGGCTTGTCGTGGGTGAGCGCCCGTTGGCCACGGATCTCAAGGTAAATATCGTTAAAAAGCGTCACGTCACTAATCATCGCAGTGCAACTTCTGAAGAACTCGAGAAGCTGCAGGCGCCACGGCGCATGACTCTCGATCAGGCGCTGGAATATGTTGCCGATGACGAATGGGTCGAAGTAACTCCCGATGCAGTAAGACTGCGTAAAAAGGGAGAGGCCAGACTCGGCAGAAAAAATACCTGATAATGAATTGCAGAAAAACAGCTGTGGCAGTAATGCTGACAGCTGTTTTCTTTTTTTTAGCAGTAAGCCTGTTTGCTCAAGCAGATCTGGCAGCACTTGCCGCCACATACCCGCAGAATCCTGAAGTTCTCAATTCTTACGGTATCGAACTGGCCAACCGTGGTGATCTCATGGGTGCAATTTCTGTCTGGCGGCGAGCGCTCGCTTACGACCGCAAAAATGTTCATCTCTATAACAACATTGGCAGTGCTCTCAAGCGCCTTGGCCATGACGAACATGCCTATGCATGGTATGCTGCGGCCCTGCAGATAAAGCCGGTTTACTGGACTTATTACAATCTCGCTATTCTTTATCGCGACCGCGGCCAGGTTAAAGAGGCGGGCTGGGCTCTTGATCAGTCGCTCCGGCTTAATCCGAAATTTACCCAGGCGATCGAAATGCGTGAACGTATTGGCCTGGTGCCGCAGATGGCGGCACAGTCGACGGTCAAAATACCCGAAAGCTTTCCGGCCTCTGCGCTCATCAGTCGTCAGGAACCGGAAAGAGCAGTTCCGAGACCGACATTTAAACCTGAAACTGGCGGCTTGACGGCGAGTCGCCCGGTAGCGACAGCTCAGAAGCCGATTACGCAGAGAAAGAGGCCGCCTGCCAGTATTTCGCCTTTACCGGCTGACGCAGGTGGTCAGGTGTTTCTTACTTTTGACGGTGGTGCCACTGACGCCGGGTTTGATTCAATAGTAGATTCACTGCGTCGCTATGGTGTCAGATGCACGTTTTTTCTGACCGGAAAATTTGTCGGAAAATACCCGGAAAAATGCCGTCGTCTGCTGGCAGACGGCCATGAGATAGCCAATCACAGCATGAATCACCCAAACATGAAAAGTTTTTCGAAAGCAAAGATCGCGGCTGAAATAGAGGCGGCCGAACAGGCTTTTGTTGAGGTTCTTGGCCAGCGCGGTGCGCCGTTTTTCAGGTTCCCGTTCGGGGCCCAGAACAAAAAGGTCGAGCAGATTGTCGAAGAGCTGGGATATCACCCGGTTTACTGGCACATCGACACGATTGACTGGCGCGAGGACCCGGTAAATACGATAATCAGCCGGGTCGATAGCAAGCTGCGCCGTAACGCCGTCATTCTGATGCATCTCGGCAGCAAAAACGGCGCGAAGGCTCTCGACAGAATTCTCGACATAATCACCGGCCGCGGCTACACGCTCGCGCGTCTCAGCGATCTCGACGTCTCACAACTCGCGGCCCTTCCCTGAAGTGCCAGAAAAAGGCAATTCACAGATTGCGCAGATTGCGCCGAGAGACCGAGTTGAAAAGGCATTTCTTGTAAAAGTAAGCGAAAATCGAATGTCCGAAAAAATATTTAAACTGCTTAAATAAAAGTCGGGGTATTTTGACTCTTAATTATTGAAAGCCAATGAAAAGCGAAAATATCAACGAAAATCTGATGACTGAATATGCCAAAGACCCGCAGCGGGGCTTTGACCAGATATATCGGGCTTACGCCGATAAACTGGTGCAGTATGCCGTTCATTCGTTCAGATTGAGTTGCGAGGAAGCTGAAGATGCCGTGCATGAAGCACTGTTGCCATGGGTGCAGAGTCCTCTGAAAATGCGTGAAGTGAAGAATCTCAGAGCATATCTCTATGCCTCATTGCGAAATGCCTGCCTTAAAAGGGCTGGCCAGGCCCGCAGTGGCGTAGTGCCTGAAGATATGGTTGCAGCAGAAACGCCTGATGTGCATCTTCAGGCAGATGTGGCAAGTGCGCTCAGCCAATTGCCTGAAGACCAGCGTGAATCGGTCTATCTGAAAATCTGGGGTGACCTGACCTTCGCCGAGATTGCTGAGCTTCAGAAGGTGAGCCTACAGACGGTGGCATCACGTTATCGTTATGCCCTGGCCAAGCTTAAGGAGATTCTGCCGTGGAATCCATGAACAATAAAGATCCGTTCGAAACTTATCTTAAAAATCAGAACTTCAGCGAAAAGGCTCCAGAGTCTTTACGTGTGAAGCTTGAAAACAGCGCAAGCTGGAATCATCCGTGGTGGAAGAATCCGACAACCATTGCCATCCTGACGGCCTGTCTGGTTGTCGTCATATCTTTTCTTCTGCTGCTGGCAGCAAGGTCTGCGGCAAAACCGCCGATTGCACCAGTGGCCGAGCAGTTGCCGGCTTTCGAAGAGCCTGTGTCAGCGCCGCCACCTCCGGTTGTCGCGCAGAATGACACCAGAAACCCGCTCTCGCCTTTCCAGCAAAATCTGGCTGATGCTGGGGCTGAATTCAACCTGTCTTTCATTGACCGGCCGGTCAATTATTTTGAAGCACGCCGTGAATATTCTGACCTTATCTGATTATGAAGAAGGAGACTTTTATGAGAAAGACTATCGTTACCGTCCTCATGGTGCTGATGTTCGCTTCTCTGTGCGCGGCTCAACCGGCAAAGTTCGTTGATGACAATGCAGCGCTGCGCTATCTCATGGCTATGGGCTACATGCCGCAGATTTCATCGAAAACTGCCGACAAACTGGCTGATGTTCGCGATCTAGAGTCTTTCAAAAAGCTCACCAAAGACAATTTGAAGGAATTGAATTCAGCCTCAGGCTTTCTTTACACCGTAACTCGGCTTCTTGATCTTGCCGCTGACTGTTCTGAATGCACCTTTATCGTCGATAAGAACCTGGATTTCGATACTATCGTGCCGCCATACCGGTCGATCAGATTGTTTGCCAGATACATTAATGCCCAGGGTTGGCAGGATGCCGAAAATGAAGCATACGTCGAAGCCGCCAGAAAGTTCTGCCATGTATTTAGATTGGGGCTGAATGTCAGTAGTGACGGATTCGCAATAAATGGTTCGTTCGGGATTGCAATTCAGAAAATGGCGGTCGAATCGATCAACAACCTGCTTGCTCTGAACAGCGATGAAAAGGTTAAAAAAATTCTGGCTGATTGTTTTGCGAACTTGCCTAAGCCGATTGTTGACAGCAAGGTGCACATCGGCTACGAACGGGTATTCATCGCCAATTCTCTGATACGTGCTGAAAAAGATCCCACAATGTTTGGTCATATGGAACTTTTCAAAGATGAGTCTCGGAAGCCAGAACCGAAAATAGTTGCGCCTGATAAAGCATGCGCTGCTAATCAGCGCGTGCTGATGGGCGCACTCGAAATGTATTTTATGGATAACGAATTTGCACCACTGTCATCAGATTCGGAAACAGTGATTAAAATGCTTGTTGATCAGAAATACCTCAAAACTGGTCCTGTGTGTGAAAACAAGGGCAAATACATTTTTACTCTGGCAGAAGGCGAAGAATACTACGATGTCTCATGCAGCTGTGGAGCTGATCCGGAAAAACAGTCTGCTTCGATTGGTGAAACCAAAGAGAAAGAGCCGGAATTTTCTCCTGAAGTGATGAAAAAGATAGATGAATACATCAAGTCTGAAGCCTATGTTGAAGACAAAAAGGAAATCAACGTAATCTTCGATGAAATGTTGAAAATAGACCCTTATACGACTACAGGTGACGAAGCAGCCGGCAAACTGGCTGAAAGAATCGAAAGTAATAAAAGCACTCTTGTTCAGTATCTGATGATGAATCCGCAGAGTTTTTACAAAACTCTGCGCGAAAACCAGCAGCGCATCGACGATCTGGTCAAAAAGCTTTCACAATAAAGCCAGGGTTTGCGCAACAGATTGCGGGTTGGTTGCAAAACCCTGCAGTCTGTTGGCCCAATAAGATTGTCACGGCATTTTTCGGGCACCTGGCGCTGACCGACTTGCCAAAATCAAAGTTTTGCAATGAGTTCTAAGGATAAAACCGGTGTGGTCGCAGATGTTTACGATCACACCGGTTTTTTGCCTCAGGTTTTACGAAAGAGTTCTGGCGAGTGCCAGGTTTCTGATGCTTTTGAGCAAATCGTCGGGTGTGGCGCAAGACTTGAACAACTCTAGATGCTCGGCTTTAATGGTTTTGTGCTTGATACCGTGCTGAAACAATGCCAGCAGAGGTTCGAAATAGCCCGCGGTATTGAGCATAAACATCGGCTTGGCGTGGCGCTTGAGTTGTTTGAGGGTCAGCAGATCGAAAAATTCGTCGTAAGTGCCGATTCCACCTGGCAAAGCGACGATATAATCCGATTTGTCGAGCATTGCCTGCTTGCGTGGGCGCAGATCTTCTACTGTGTGCAGTTCATCAAGATCAGGGTGATTTATGCCGCGTTCGATCATGTATCTGGGGATGACGCCAATCAGCTTGCCGCCAGCCTGTTTGTGGGCATCGGCGACGATTTTCATCAGACCGCAGGTGGTGCCGCCGTAGAGCAGGGCAAAGCCATTCTCGGCCAGCAACCGGCCAAATTCGGCTCCGGCATCCTTGATGGCATTGCTGACATCGGCGCTTGAAGAGCAGAATACACAGACAACGGGTTTGTTATTATCAGATTTATTCATAATGCCAGATTATAGCACTTTCATAGCCAGCATGTCTGAAAATCGTGCTCAGCGATGCGGTAATCGTTCTCGTGAGTCGATAAACCTTATTTTAAAACTTCGAAGCTGCTGATTATTGCATTTAAAGCGCTGGCAGATTATAATTGCCAGGCAACAGCAACCTATTCACAGACGGGAGAAGCAGATGGTAGATCTCGAAAAAATCATTTCGTTATGCAAACGCCGAGGCTTTATTTTTCAGGGAAGCGACCAGTATGGCGGCTTGCAGGGCACCTGGGACTACGGTCCGCTCGGCGTCGAACTCAAGAACAACGTTAAGCGTGCCTGGTGGCGTCGCGTCGTTTATGAGCGCGACGATATGGAAGGTCTCGACTGTGCCATCATGATGAACCGCCTGGTGCTCAAGTATTCAGGTCACGAAGAAACCTTTTCTGACCCGATGGTCGATTGCCGCAAGTGCAAAAAACGCTTTCGCGCCGATCAGGTCGATGTCAACGAAAAGTGCTCAGAAGGCGATAAACACGACCTTACCGAGCCGCGGCCATTCAACCTGATGTTCAAAACCACAGTTGGCCCGGTAGCCGATGACAATAATATTGCTTATCTACGCCCCGAAACTGCTCAGGGAATTTTTATCAATTTCAAGAACGTGCTCGACTCGACCAATCGCAAGCTGCCGTTTGGTATTGCGCAGATCGGCAAGTCGTATCGCAACGAAATTACGCCGCGTAACTTCATTTTCAGGGTAAGAGAATTCGAACAGATGGAAATCGAATTCTTCGTTAAACCCGGCACTGACGAGGAATGGCACAAAAAGTGGGTTGATAATCGCTATAACTGGTATACCGATCTTGGTATCAAACCCGAGAACCTGCGCCGCTACGAGCAAAAGCCCGAAGAACTTGCGCACTATGCCAAGGCTACCGTCGATCTTCTGTATCGCTTCTTCCCTGAACGAGAAGACGAGAACAAGCAGTTTGACGAAGTTGAGGGCATCGCCAATCGCACTGATTTCGATCTGCAGTGCCACACCAAGGGCGGCAAACTGGTTCTTGCCGACGGCCGCGAAATTCCCAACCTGCACGCAGTCAATAAATTGACCTATTTCGATCACGAAACCAACCAGCATATTCTGCCCTACGTGGTCGAGCCTTCGGCTGGCGTCGATCGTGCTACTCTCGCCTTTTTGATGGATTCTTATTTTGAAGAAACCGTTAAAGATGAGCAGCGCATCGTGTTGCGTCTGCACCCCGAACTGGCTCCGATCAAGGTCGCCGTGCTGCCACTCAAGAAGAATAACGAAGCTATTCGTAACACTGCTATTCAGATCAAGAACAATCTGATGAAAAAGAGCGGATGGCGCACCGTTTATGATGATACTGCCGGAATCGGCAAGCTGTATCGGCGCCAGGACGAGATCGGTACGCCGTTCTGCGTTACTGTCGATTTCGATACGCTCGATGATCAGGCCGTAACCGTGCGCGATCGCGATACCATGGCGCAGGAGCGTGTCAAAATCGATGCTCTGCAGGAATATCTCGCCGCCAGACTCGGCAACTGCTGAGTTAGATAGCCAGGGCATGCTCAAAAGTTGTCATTGCGAGCGAAGCGAAGCAATCTCATTGAACACTGATGAGAAAGTAAACAGACTTTTCAGGGGCGACATGCTCGATGTCGCCCCTTTGCTTGCACGCGAAAGCTTTCGTTTGATTTACCTCGATCCGCCGTTTGCAACCGGCCGCGAAAAGCAGGGAACAAGGGACGGAATGGTATATGATGATCGCTGGCGCGGCGATCTCGACAGTTACCTGCCCTGGCTGAAAGAGCGTTTGCAGGTGCTGTGTGGTCTGCTGTACTGTGATGGCAGCCTGGTGCTGCATCTCGACTGGCGCGCTTCGCATTATGCGCGGGTCATGCTCGATGAAATTTTCGGGCGCCAGGGCTTTATCAACGAAATAATCTGGCATTATACCGGTGGTGGCCGTTCAAAAAGCCGGTTCTCATGCAAACACGACACCTTGCTCTGGTACAGTCGCCATCCGCGGCCTATTTTCAACCTGGATGCAGTGCGCGTTCCCTATAAAAGAACTTCGGGTTTTGCCAAAGGCGGTATTGTGGCGGCCAGCGGTCGTCACTATCAGCCTGACCCCCGCGGTACGCCGGTCGATGATGTGTGGGATATCCCTATTATCAATCCTCTGGCTAACGAGCGGGTCGGCTATCCAACCCAGAAACCGCTGGCCCTTATGCAGAGACTTATTGTTGCTCTGAGCAATCCGGGCGAGCTGGTTGGTGATTTCTGCTGTGGCAGTGGCACCACTTTGGTTGCGGCGCAAAAACTGGGGCGAAACTGGGTTGGCTGTGATATTTCTGAGGCGGCGACAGCCTGCGTAGTTTCCAGGCTGTGTGATGAGTGCGGTCTTGCCGGAATTGTTCCGGCAGAAGTCGGTGGCAGCAGATAAGTCTGCTGCTATTGCAGTTTTTTCGTGCTGCTATTATCATGTACGGGTATGAGATAACCGTTTTAATATGGAGGTAAGCATGTCTGACGCTAGAAAAATGATTTTGAATATGCTCGCAGAGGGGAAAATAACGGTAGAAGAATCTGAAAAACTGCTGGCTGCGCTCAACGAAGAAAAAGAGCAGGCCCGCGAAGAAGTATCACGCGGCCGTGCAAACGAGCGCGAACGCGAACGCGAAGCAGATGACGATGACAGGCAGCGCAGTCGTGAAGAGGACGATTTTTTCAATCCTTTTGGTGGCGCCGGCAAGCTTGGCTTTGATCTTAAAAATCTGGCACAGAACATTCAGAATACCGTGCAGCAGGCGATGAAAAAAGCTGAGCCACGTAGGCGTGAATTCAAGGATAAAATGAAAGAATTTGGCAGCTGGATGCAGGATCTGGCCAGCACCATGGCTACTGAGTTGGTAAGCAACAGAAGCGAGCTTATCGATGGGGTTCCGGTTGATTTTGTCGCGACTCCGCCTGATTACATAAATGAATGCGACACATTTGTTTTTGAAAATGTTTTTGGCGAAGTTCGTATTCACGAAGGCAGTGAATTCAAGATGCATGTAAACGGTCGGGTCAGTCGCGCTACATTGGGCGAATACCAGCCGGCACAGTGGTTCGCGAAATCTGGCATGCACGTGGACGGGCATACACTTTATGTCGGGTTTGATCGCAACCAGCCAGTCAAGGCAATAATCGACATGGAAATAACTCTGCCGGTCGAGATGACGGTGAATTGCCGAACCGTGTCTGGCGGCATACGTATTCGCGGTAATTACAAGGTTGCCGAGCTCAAAACTGTCAGCGGCAACATCAGGATTCAGGGCGCCATTCTCAGGCAGTCTTTGATTGAGACGGTTAGCGGCGCCGTGCAGGTCGAAGGCGGCGAGGTTGCGATGCAGATCAAGTCGACGTCAGGCGATTTCCTTGTCCGTGATTCGAAGATCGAAGAGCTCAAGATCAATTCGGTTTCGGGCGATATAATGCTGACTGAGGCCAGTATCACAGAAGCGACCGATGTTAAGCTGGTTACAACTTCTGGCGATATCATCGTCGAAAAAATGAGCGGCCCCTGGAACAGCGTCGAAGCGATCACCCGCAGTGGTGATGTCGTTCTGGACTGGAAGGGTGACATGACACCGCTCAATAATCAGGGCACCTGCCTAAGATCTGGTGGCGACGGTGCCCAGTTCAGAGCCGAGTCGGTCAGCGGCGACATTCAATTTACCTGAAGCAGTTGGTGAACACGGGCTCGTAATGCGGGCCCGTGCGCCACGGAGAAATACTCATGGAAGCAATACAAGTTATCGGTCTCATTCTTATTATCACAGCATTGTTCGCACTTGGTGGCAAGATTGTTCTGTATCTGAAAAAGCGTGAGCTCGATCAGACGAAGGAAAGATACGAACAGCAGATTATCGAGCTGAAGAAAGAAATTGATATGGACCGTGCCAAGATTGCCGAGAGCGGCAATAAGGTACTGCGCATGACCGAAGACAATTACCAGCGCAAGCTCAACGAAAAAGATCAGCAGATCGAAGAACTGGTCGGCGAAATGGAAGGTCTCAAGTCCTGGAAGGAAGAGATGGGGCTGATGCTTGCCAAGTTCGAAGGCGCCAGTCATGGCAACGAGCGCATTCTTTTTAAACTTTTCGAGCATAACCAGAAGCTGAACCGGGCACTTAACGCCAAATGGCATGCCGTCGAAGAAAATTTGAGTCGCGAGCTCAACCTGACTCTTGAAAAGATCAAGGGCATGTTCAGTGATGCCGAAAAGCTTCACCAGGACGGAATCGAAATTATTTCAGAATACGAAGCACGCCTGCCCGAAGATTTTAAGCGCAAAGTGCATGACGAGCTTCTGCAGTTGCCAGATTCAACTGCGATGAAAGCTAAGAACTGACCTGTTTCTGGCGCAATTCGAAGCGTATGGTGCCGTCGAGCAGGTCGATTTGAGTAACTTTAACCAGCACCTGCTGCCCGGCCGCAATGTCGAAAGACGGGCGGCGGCAGTGTTTGAAAGAGCAGAAAAAGTCGACATAAAAAACGGCTTCGTTGCTGCCGGCTTCGACAATAGTGCCGTCAAAGACAACTTCACCGCTTTTTTGCTGCTGTTTCAGATACTTATGCAGAAAATAGCGGTCGCGGTTGCGCATGATTTCTTCGGCCCGGCTTACTGCAGAATCTGATATCAACACTGCCTGCGCCAGGTCATTATCGTTGTATTCGGGTTGTCTGCCATTTATTGCCGCCTTTATTTGACGATGCACCAGCAGGTCTGAATAGCGTCGCAGCGGTGATGTCGCCTGAGTGTATGAACTCAGGCCGAGTGAATAATGGCGGCCGGCAGTCTGGCTAACCGTGGTTTTGCGAAAGGTTTTGATTGCCGTAAAAAACTGTACAGGATCAAAGCTGGCGCCGAACTCGGGGCGGCTGTCGTCACCCTCCTGTACACGATACAGGCATGGAATCGAGTTTTTGCGGCAATATTCGGCGGCGGCATGATTTGCCCAGATCATGAATTCGGCGATCATGCCCTGGGTCAGGTCGTCGCGGCTGCGTTGTTCAACAATTATTTCGCCATCTTTGACCTTGACCGAAAGCTCGGGCTGGCGCGGAAACATTATGGCACCCGTCTCTTCACGCTTCATTTTAAGCCTGCCGGAAAAATTGAGAGCCTGTTGTAACCAGCTGTTTTCGGCGAGCATGCTGTCAGCAGTATCGTAGTCTATAGCTTGCTCGATGTGTATCAACGACTCAAAAATATCGACTTCCTGCAACTCGCACTGAGGCGAAAAGAGCAGCGAAAATGTCAGGGCCATACGGTTTTCGGCGTGATTAAGGCTCAGTAGCTCTTCGGAAATCAATGTTGGCAGCATATGAACGCGTTGGTCAGGCATATAGACCGAGCTGCCGCGCCGGGCCGCTTCTCTATCGAGAATTGAGCCCGGTTTTATCAGCTCAGCTGGATCGGCTACATGCACCTGCAGCAGATAACTGCCGTCAGCACGTGCTTCGAATGAGAAGGCATCGTCGCGGTCGCGTGTTTCAGGGGTGTCGATTGCCCAGATTCGTTCTGCCGTCAGGTCGCGTCGGTTGTTAACAGCAGGGGCGGTTACGGCTATAGCAGCGGCTTCTGCCTGCACTTCGGGACCGAATTCAACTGGCAGTTTGCATCTGATAATATCAAGGTTCTCATCTGCAGCAAAAATGCCAGATTTAACCAGTGCCTGAAAGAGTTTGCGCGGGTTGTTGAGGTCGGCGCGGTCAAGGGCATTGCCGAGGCGTTTTGATATTTTAGCTTCTTCGCCGCAGGCAGCCAGGCTTTTTAAATCGTTAATATGTGATTCGAGAGTTTCTGCGACAGTACCAGCCTTTTCGAGCTGTCTGAGAGCTTCGGCGAGATTGTTTTCTTCGTCTTCCTGTGCCTGCCTGCGCGCGAGTTGCTCGCGCGCGGCAGCGAGGTCGTCGAGTGAAACCGGCTGGTAGCCATCGTTCTTGTCTTTAAAATAGAGCTTGTCTGAGCAGAGAGCTCTGAGCAAAGCTGCTGCCGAATCGTCGTCGTCCGGCTCAAAAAGGAAGCCGGCGAGTTCTGCGATCGTGAAAACACGCTGTTCTTCGTATAAAAGTCCGTGCAATTCTTCGAGATTTATAGTCTCGGTCAGGTTTTTGCGCTGTTCGTTTGCTCGGGCAAGATGCTGCCGGCAGCTTTCACGGTCAGCAACTCCGGTTGCCGGCCTGGCGGTAGCATGCATTATTTTTTTTTCGGTGATGGTAGTTTCTTTGCCATTGGTCAGAAGAAGCCTGACGTTGCCACCCGCAGCACTCATCACAACAGCGATTTCAGGGTGGCTGCCTTTCGCAGAAAATTCGACTATACAACCTACGCTCAGGTTCATTGCGTTCTCCAATGCTTTGACTGCTGGCACGTGGCCAGACATTTCACATGTTCAATGTGAATTATAAGTGTTTTTGTTGTTTATTTCAGCTGCATTTTTGTTAAGTATGAGGTTGTCGAGCCAGTTGCTGACTTCCCCCGCGACTTTGTCAAAAAGCTCGTTTGCCACACTGTCATTCATTGTCACAGCAGGTTCGTTCCATTCAGCAGCTTCTTCGGCAACATTGCGGGTTTCGGCCGGCAGTCCGAGCAGTTGCACAAGAGTGTCAGGCTCTTCGCCGTAGGGAGCAGCTTCTTCTGCGACATGAGCAATCTGCAACAGGTCTTTTCTTGTGCTTTTCATACTTTCGAGAAGCTTTTCGGCAACTGCCAGATTCGACAACGTTTGAGACTGGCGCCGGTCAATGTTTTCGCGCCAGTCAGCCAGCTGCCGGCGCTCGTTTTCGAATTCGTTGCCGATTTCGGCGGGCGCGATGTTGATCAGACGCCAGGCCAGATGACTGCGCTCTCCGCTACTCCAGCTCATGATTTCGCTGAAGTCGCCGTTTTGCAGCTCCGCCAGTTCGTTGCGCAGACATCGGTTAAAACTCTGGTGGCGCTTTTTGTCGCATTCGATACGGGCCTTCTCGTCTTCGCCGCTGTGGCTGGCTGCTAACCTGCTGATCCAGCGAATTTCAGGATAAACATGAATGAACAGAAATTCGAGGCGGGTGGTCTCGTAGTCGTGCCAACCAAGTAATGTCCGGCGCAGAATTACAAAAATCTCCTCTGCGAGTCGCCAGCGTTCGGGCGAAAAATTGCAGCGGCCGCTTGCGATTTCGTCATAGTTTTCAATAAAAAGCAGGCGGCGTTTGTGCTCTGGCCTGGTCAGTCGCATGATCTTTGTCTGTAGATACGCCAGAACTGAATTTGGGTGGCTTATACGAGCCGGGTCAAAATCTTCGAGCAGAATCAGCAGCATTTCGCTCATGATTTCGCGCATTTTGTCGGAAAGGGAAAGCATTGGTTCGCGCCAGCGCATGGCCTGACGACAGATGAAATCGCGGCAACTGGTTATCAGTCTGAAAGCCGAATTAGCAGTGGGTTTGCCGGTAAATTCGGTCAGCGTCGCAACAAATTGCTCATCACTCATCAGAAAGTCCTTTGCAGGTAGAAGGGGATCTGTTCACATCAACTTTCAACAGCATAGCAGCAGTCGTCTGAAAATTTCACGAAATATTTTTTCCCCAAATCGTTTTTCGGCTGATTAACAAGTGAGACCAAAAAACGAGGTGAATTTATGATGTGTTGTAGAAAGTGTCCTTTCAATCCGGTTACCGGCTCGGCTGAGCAGCGTTGCCGTCAGCCACTTTGCCGCAGCCAGCGGCATGATTGCCTTAGCGGGTTTTGCGCTGCCAATATCGGCAGTCGCTGTTTTCAGGATTACTATGTGATCGAGCGTCTTTATCAGCAGGATGCACTGGCCGAAGAGCTTGTCCATAACAGTCTCAAAACGGCATTGATCGGCCGTGACCGGGCGCTGCTGCTGTCATTGTTTCAGGCCGGCAGTGAGCGCATCAGACTGCAGCTCTGGCATTGGCTCGAAATTTACGAACCACGCAGTCTCTGGTTGCTCAACCCGATTTTTGCAGCGGTTGGTCTGCTGCCACTCGACACTATGATCGGCGTTGGCAGTCGGCGTGAACAATACATTGGCGCTATCATGGCCAATCCTTACAGTGGCGGGCGTTATCGCCCCGTTCTGACAAGCGGCGTGCAAGGAGAATGATATGACCTGCAGCAGATGCCTGTTAAATATCAATTCTGAAAAATTTTCACCTGAGCTGTTTGAACAAATACCCATGCACGCCAGGGCAATGTTTGTCTGCAAAAATGGCCATGCGCGCGGCGACTGTGGTGATCTGTTCAGCCTAAGACAGCTTTGCGCGCGCGATCTATGGGTTCTTGCATTTATCGGCAATAGCGACAGCTTCGCCGTCACGAATGCGGGTGCAACACTCGACCGACTCGTGGCCGGCGGACATTCAGAACTTCTCTGCCATCTTTTCGAGAATGCGGGTTACGAAACGCGCCGTGCTCTCTGGGCGCGCATGGTAAAGTTCTATCCGGATCGACTCTACATGTTCGATTCACTGTTCGAAAAACAGTGCCTGCCACCTGCTGATACTGTCGAAATGGCAGAAAGTCAGCATGTTTACCGCCACTACCTGCTTTATGGCAGTGGCCAGGCCAATGCGTTCATGAAAGATCTGTGAAGTGAGTGTTGGCGCTGTAAGGACGTTGCGCGGTTGGCACGGGGTGAGTTAGACTTCATACAAAAGCATATTGCTTTTTGTTAAATCCAGAGGCTTCGGCTTTCAGCCCTGACAAGAGGACATATGGCCGATAAATATGCACTGGCGATGCTGATTTCGGGTGGGCAGACCGGGGTTGACCGGGCGGCTCTCGATTTTGCCATGCGCAGTGGTATCACGCATGGCGGCTGGTGCCCGCGCGGTCGCCGCGCGGAAGATGGTGTGATTCCACAGAAGTATTGCATGGTCGAAGCAGATACGCCGCTTTATCAGCAGCGTACTCGGCTGAATGTGCGTGACTCGCAGGCGACGCTGATATTCTGCGACTTCAAACGACGTTCGCGCGGTACCGCTCTTACCATGAAGTGTGCAGAACGACTACGCCGGCCCTTTCTGGTTGTAAATATCGCCAAATACGATGCTAACGAAATTCTCGCATGGCTGCGACTTATGCATCCGCAGGTTCTTAATGTCGCCGGGCCAAGGGCGGGCGAGAGCAACCGTGCTGCAATCGTGGCGGCTGAGGTGCTGGCTGAAGTGATATGTGCTGATAGCGAGACAAGTATCGACTGGCCGCCGAAAAAACCGGTTACCCCGAGCCTTTTCTAAAGCAGCACCGGCATCGTTTCTGACGATGCCGGCGCAGGAGAACGGGGGATTTTTTTACTCAGTAGTGGTATTGCAGCAGGCCCTGCAGGCGGTAGTCGTAGCCGAAGAACATGTCGTTGCTAAGTGCTATTGGCGAGGCCAGTGTCAATGACATGCCCGGTTTTACGTGATAGCGCATACCAAGAACCAGATCGGTGCTGCGGCCATTGTTGACCCGGTTGTAGAAGTTGATTTCACCCATGAAGGTGAACGAATCATTCGGGTCGTATTCAAAACCGGCATTTACAAAAACACCTTCGTGGGTAGTATTGCCATCGCCGGCCTGATAACCGCCATTTACGTGGAAGTTGCCGCCTTCCTTGCGTTTGCTCGATAGACCGGCAAATACTTCCCAGGCATTGTCGTTTTCGGTGTTGCCGATGGTGATGTCGCTGGTCGGAAAGATGGCGCCAAGGCCGAGGCATGATGCCATTTCATCGTTCTGAGAGGTGAATTTGAGGCGCAGCTGTGCATCGCCCATACCTGAATCGGTGCCATCGCGAAAATTATAGGTAATTGGCGCGAAAACATCGTAAGACTCGAAGGGAAGCTTGAATGCCACTTCGAAATTTTCGCCGGCGTAGGTCATCAGAATCGGGAATTCCCAGAAATCGCCGTCTTCGCCATTTTCGAGGCGCTGGCCATCGCGTCGGGTAATTTTGTTCCAGACCATTCCGAAAGCGGTCGAAAACATGTTGTCGCCAAGTGGATACGCGGCGAAGGTATTAATCAGGCCTGTCAGCCCGTTGAAAGAAACATGATAATCTTCGCTTTTGCGCTTTTGGTTAAGCTCGCCTGGCAGAATGATCTGCGGCAGTCCGGCATCAGAGTAAAGAACGGCATCGTCACTCTGAGTCACCGGCGGCAGTGGCAGCGAGGTCGTGGGCGCGGGTGCTGTGGTTGGTGGTGACGAGATATATCTTGTCCGCTGACGGTAAGTAACACCCTGTCCTCTATCATAATTAGTCGTCGGTATCTCAAGAACCTGACCAACTTTGATTTTGGTAGCGTCAGTTATGCGGTTGGCTGCAGCGATTTTTTTCCAGTTCTGGGTGGTGCCGAAGAACTTTTTCGAAATCGAGCCAAGAGTATCACCTTTGCGAATAGTGTATGTCTGATAGCCGGTGCCGGTGTCTTCTTCGATCCAGCTGCTGTCAGCATTGATCGAAGATGTTTCTGAATACAGGTGCTGCTGCATGGGCGGTGCCATGGAGTATCCTTCCGGTACGTAACTCTCGTAATACTGTGCAGAGGCACTTGTGGCCATGCCCAGAATCAAAAACCCGGTCAGAAGATATGAATGATGCCGTTTATTCATGGAACTTCTGTTCCTTTCAGTGTTAGAAGAAACTCGTGTTTCTTATAGAATCAGGAAGTTATATTTTCCCGCAGTCTGGTATCGGATGATTTCGCCAAATCATTAAGGTTAGTTAAAAAAAAAGCAGGCAACAGTAACGGTCGTATTGGAACGGTCATAAGGTTTGACACATTTGCTGAGCCTGTGCTAAGTTCATCGGGATAAAGCTTAATTTTAAGGCGGGAAACTTGCTGATGAAAAAAACCTTCGTGGTTGATACCAATGTCATTCTTCACAGCCATCAGGCGCTGTTTTCTTTTCAGGAACACGATGTGGTAGTACCACTGGGGGTAATCGAAGAACTCGATCGTTTCAAGGGATTCAACGATGAACGTGGCCGTGAAGCCCGTCAGGCTTCGCGTGAACTCGACCGTCTGCGCGAACGCGGCACGCTTGCCCGCGGTGTTCCTCTCGATAATGGCGGTACATTGCAGATAATGATCGATTCAGAGATCGAAATTCCACATGGCTTCGGGCTTGATGCACATAAGGTTGATAACCGTATTCTCGCCTGTGCTCTCAGTCTCAAAAAAGACAACCGCAACGTCGTGCTGATCAGCAAAGACATCAATTGCCGAATCAAGGCCGATGCGTTGGGCATAAACACCGAAGATTTTGAAACTAACAAGGTCGATATCGACGAACTTTATACTGGCTGGCGCGAAATGGTAATGCCGGTAAGTCGCATCGAAAGCTTTCTGCGCGATGAGGGCGCCGAGTATCTCGAAGACGACCTGTTCAAGAATGAATTCTTGCTGCTCAAGGCCGCCGAAAACGAAAACAAAACCGCACTGGCAAAATATGACGGCCTTCAGAAGCGCCTGTTGCCGCTGTATCATCATAATTCAAAGCCATGGGGAGTAGAAGCGCTGAATCTGCAGCAGAAATTTGCTATCGAACTGCTTCTGTGCAACGAAATTCAGTTGGTTACACTGGTTGGCCGCGCCGGAACCGGCAAAACTCTTCTTGCACTCGCCTGCGGTCTGCAGAAAACTATTGATGAGCACCTTTTCCGCAAGCTTCTGGTCAGCAGACCGATCATGCCTCTCGGCAAGGATATCGGCTATCTGCCAGGTTCGAAAGACGAAAAGCTCAGTCACTGGATGCAGCCGATTTTTGATAATCTCGAATTTGTCATGGATCGCCTCTACAAGAATTCAGATGATGTCGACAAGAAGATCAGGTTTCTCATTGAATCACAGAAGGTTCAGATCGAGGCGATTACCTACATCAGAGGTCGCAGTATACCCAAGCAGTATCTGATAGTTGATGAAGCGCAGAACCTGACGCCGCATGAGGTCAAAACGATCATCAGCCGCGCCGGCGAAGGCACCAAAGTCGTGCTGACCGGTGACCCATACCAGATTGACAACCCTTATCTCGACAGTTCTTCGAACGGTCTTAACTTTGTTATCGAAAAGTTCAAGGATCATAATCTTTTCGGACATATCATCCTGCATAAGTCTGAACGCTCGTCGCTTTCTGCTCTTGCTTCTGAACTGCTGCAAAACTGATTTTTCGAGGTTAAAGATGGTATTAAAGAATCGCCATGCGGTAACTTTTATCGAAATAGTCATCGCTGTGGGTATTCTGGCAGTGGCCATGATTCCTTTGTTCGGGCTTATCAGCCGGCAGACTGTCGATACTGACCGCAACGCTTCGCAGGCATTTGCGATGAACAAGGCCTCTGAGATTCTCAACACGATTCTCGACAATGTTCCATTTGTCGCACTGCGCCAGGGAAACCCAGGCTTTATCCGGGTCGATGACCTGGCCGGCAAAAAAAAATACCAGCGTTTTAACGAGGCCTGGGCGCAAAAAATTATTCCGGTTCTGTTCCAGGGCTCTGAAAAACAAGGAGCCGGCTGGCCATGCCGCGGTGTCGTTACCGACTCGCGTGGCATACACTATCTGGTGCATCTTCGTGTCGAAGACGTGATATCTGAACAGAAGCCGCCGCGCCCCGAACGTATGCGTATCGGCACCGGCGCGCCAGCTAATTTTGCCGAGAACAGCGACCTTACCTTTTCGTATCTGCGAAATCCTGCCTTGTTGTCAGATGGTAACTGGATACAGGAATACGTTCGTGATTCGTCGCAGCGGCCGTTCGCTGAGGTTGATCTTGGTGGTGGGAGCGGAGTCGCCGAATCACCCCAGAATATTTACCAGGATGAAGGCATGGAGGTCTGCGGGCCTGACGAGCCGCGTTATCTCGATCCAACGGCCGAACGCTATACCGCCAAAATGGTCACAGAAAAGGTGCCTTACGAAACTACCGAAAAATACGGCTGGTGTCTGATGAAGAAGCTTCTTATACAGGTGCAATGGAACCTCGATCAGAAGAATTTTCAGAACCCTGAGGCTACCGATGGGCGTGTGCAGCGTATTCACCTGATGACGATCAAGGGGGATATCGACTGATGAAAAAAAGTATGCGCCAAAACAGTGGTATCGCAATCGTCGTGGCTGTGTTTTTTGCATTCTGTATGCTGATTCTTTTTGTTGCCATGATGTTCAGGCAGTCGAACACTGCCCTGCATAATCAGCTGACTATAGATGAGCGCCAGGCTTTTTTTGCCGCCCGCGCCGCCATGCAGCACTTTCTGCTCAAGGCAAAACTGTTTCCTACAGAGCTTTATGATGCCGTCGAAATTTCGCAGGGAAAGAACCCGCTATGCACTTTTGCCGAGTTCGAAGGCGGCACTGACTCTGGCCAGCCGGCTTTTGAGCCGATGGCCACCCGCTCAGACCTTTACGTTCGGGTGCGGCCTGAGCGAGAACTTGACATAAACCAGCAACCAAAGTATTTCTACCACCAGCTTCCTGGCAAAAATGCCTATATCAGACTGGGCAGCTATCATAACCCCGATTATCGTTTTCTGGCACCAGGTCTTGCCAGAAGTGAGCCAGAAGATCGCTATGTCAAGCCTTCTCCACCGCCTGTGTCGGCTAATGCCGGCAAATATCTGGCTTATTATATTCGTGACTGCAGTAATATGCTGATGGACGGTGCGCGCATGCAACCTCCTCTAGAAGTGGTTATTTCTCCGCAGGTTAAGAGTATCAACGAATGGGATGCCGCTACCATGGATGGTTATCCATATACGATGAGCTATAAAGTCACTGAGGTAAAGATCCAGTCGATCAAGGGCCTGCGTAAATACGGGGAAGAAGCCATCGAAGTCAGCGTCGAAGGTACCGCAAAGAATTTTCAGGGCAAGCTGATTCCGCAGACCCAGAAGCGTGTTCAGCGAATAACCAGAACAGGAGCGGTAGATTGAGATATTTCAGGTTTGGCAGAAATGCTTTTACTTTGATCGAAATTCTCATCGCCAGTATCGTACTGGCAGTTTTCATGACCGGAGTGTATCAGCTATTTATCGGTGGCAGCAAAACAGCCGGGCGCGCGCAATGGATTACCGGCACTGTCGATCAGATGCGCAATGCCCTGCAGCTTATCAGCCGCGACATCCGCAGTGCGACTTACCCGACAACCCTGTTTTCTGATACCTTTTTTGATCCCTGCGATAATACTGACATCTCGGTTCCGGCACAGTATTATCTGCGCATTCTCAAAGATGGTGAGCCGATAAAAGCGCCTTCCAGCGGCGAACTCAAGATAATGAGCTGGGTTATGTGCGAACCCGAAAAACCACCTGAGCAGCCTGGAAAGCTGGTACGCAACGAGATCTGGCTCGATCACGCGATCGATACGCCGGGTGGTCCGGTTGCCAATATGCGCATCAAGACCGAAGCTTACACTTATACGACGAACCCCCAGGGTTCTTATGCCAAGTCTGGAAACCTCAGTTTAAGCCAGATTTCTGAAGAATCACGCGACCGTGTAATTGTTAATGATGTTGAATCTATCGAGTTCTCGGTCGCTGGAACCATCCCGCCTGAAAAACCTGTGGACTTTTTCCCGATTTCCGTTAAAATACGTACCCTGTATCCGAAAGATGAAAAAGTTTCTAAGGAAAATTCGATAATGGCGACTCCGCAGGTCGGTATTGATACATTTTAAAAATAACTGTATAGTGTTACACCATGTCTAAAAAGTGGCATCAACTAGAGAAACTTGACCACAAGGCTCTCAAAAAGCTTCAAGCCGAGCGCGAAAGAGCGGCAAAGCAGGCCCAGGAGGCCGAAGAGAACAAGCGCAAGATGATAATCGGCGGCGCTGTTCTTTTTGGCATAGTTGTTCTGATGATTTTTGCCCGGATCATGCACAGCCGTTCAGCCAGCCTGGCCCGCCAGGAAGAACGCGCCAAAATGCTGTTCTCACGAATTTCCGATTTCAGCGGCAAGGTCGAGCACCGTAACATTGGCACCTGGGATAGACTCAACGACAAGTTCGAGTTCGACAAGGAATTTACTTATAAAACCGGCGAAGAATCGACGGTTACCGTTCAGATGCAGCTCGACAATCAGGTCAAACTTTTTCCAATGTCAGAAATGACCGTTTATCCGCCCACTCTCAATGATACTGAAAACAAGATCGAAAAAGAGCCGGTTCTTCTCACCCGTGGCGAACTGACCGCCGCCATTTCACTCGATGGTCGCGGTGTTCTCGAAATAGAGGTTGCCGACGTCGTTGTGGTTGGTGCCTCGGGCCTTTTCAAGGTCATATATGACGTAGAAAAGGGCAAAGGTGAAGTGGTCGTCAAGAACGGCCTCGTCGAGGTTGGCAAAAAACGCGGCGGCGGCCGCCCGGTAAAAGTTTCCGGTTTTTACAAAGTCACTTTTGGCGAAGGCGAAATCAGCACCCCGACCCAGGCGAGCGTTATTCAATACGACTGGCGCTGACACTCAAACATGATAAAGATTGTTAAAGCACGGGTGCATAACCTGAAAGATCTCAGCCTCTGCATCCCTGACGGCAAGCTTACCGTCATCACCGGCGTGTCCGGTTCCGGCAAGTCTTCGCTGGCGTTCGATACCATTCACGCCGAAGGTCAGCGCCGCTACATGGAATCACTTTCATCTTATGCCCGCCAGTTCCTGCAGCAGATGGAAAAGCCCGACGTCGAAAGCATCGAAGGCCTGTCGCCGACCATCGCGATTCAGCAGAAATCGACATCACGTAATCCACGTTCGACGGTGGGTACCATCACCGAGCTTTACGATTATTTCAGACTGCTGTTTGCCGCTGTCGGCCAGCCGCACTGCCCAGAATGCGGGGAAAAGGTCGAAAGTGCCAGCGTTGGTCAGATAGTCGCTGCCCTGCTGCAGCACCCAGATGACACGAGAATCACCCTGATGGCACCGGTTGTTCGCAGCCGCAAAGGCGAATACAGCAAGGTTTTTGAGGAACTGCGCCGCGAGGGGTTGTCGCGCGTTCGTGTCGATGGCGACATGTGGTCGCTCGACGACGAAATTCCCGAACTCGACCGCAATAAAAAGCACGATATCGAAGTTGCGGTCGATCGTATCAAACTTGGTAGCGCTGATCGCGAGCAGACTTCGGCGCGCCTCAATGAAGCGGTTGAACTCTGTTTTAAACTGGCCGAAGGGCAGCTGCTGGTCGTTATTGATACCGGCAAACCGGTCGAAAAGCTGTTCAGCGAAAATCTGCGTTGCTCACGCTGCGACATTTCGCTGCCCGAAATCAAGCCTCGCCTGTTCTCGTTTAACGCACCCTACGGGTCATGTCCGGCATGTTCCGGATTAGGTTTTCAGCTGATCGTAGATCCTGATCTGGTAGTTCCCGATCCCGACCTGTCGATTTCAGAAGGCGCGATTGCCTCTGAAAACTTCACTGATTCAACTTTTTCGCGACAGTGGATGGAAGGTCTCGCCCAGCATTACAAGTTTTCGCTCAATGCGCCTTTTAAAGGCCTGTCGTCTGAGGTAAAGAACATCATTCTGCATGGCTCGGGCAACAAGGTGCTCAAGGTGAATTACAAAGGTCGCACCATGGCCGGGTCACTTACCAAGCCTTTTGAGGGCGTTATTCCGACACTTTCGCGGCGTTACCGCGAAACCAGGTCCGAAGGAGCGCGCAATTTTTATGAGCGTTTCATGCGCACTTTGCCGTGCCCTGAATGTCAGGGGCGTCGCCTCAATCCGATCGCGCTTTCGGTTAAGATCGAAGGTGAAAACATTCATGAGTTGTCACAACATGCGGTTGGTGAACTGGTTGATTTTTTCGCCGGACTCAAACTTAGCGAGCGCGAGCGGTTCATCTGCAAGAAGATTCTCGAACAGATCAATAATCGTCTGAGGTTTTTAAAAGACGTCGGGCTTGATTATCTCGATCTGTCGCGGGCGGCGCATACCCTTTCAGGCGGCGAGGCACAGCGAATCAGACTGGCAACCCAGATCGGCTCGGCCCTTGTCGGTATTACCTACGTGCTCGACGAACCGAGTATCGGTTTGCATCCTCGTGATAACCGCAGATTGATCGATACCCTCAAAAAATTGCGGGACCTCGGCAATACTGTGCTGGTCGTCGAACATGACCGCGAAATCATGCAGGAAGCCGACCATCTGATCGATCTCGGGCCTGGCGCTGGTATCGAAGGTGGCACTCTGGTTTCGGCCGGATCGCCGGAACTAGTAACTGCCGACAAAATGAGCATGACTGGCAAGTTTTTGAGTGGCAGCGAATTTATTCCGACTCCACTGGTACGTCGCGAAGGTAACGGTCGCTGGCTGACTTTAAAAGGCGCTACTCATAATAACCTCAAGAATATTGATGTTGCTGTTCCGCTTGGTAAGCTGGTCGTTGTGACTGGAGTCTCAGGATCCGGCAAATCAAGCCTTGTCAGTGATACGCTTTTTCCGATTCTCAACAACCAGATCAACCGTTCGCGTCTTGAAGTTGGCGCTTACCGAAAGATCGAGGGTATAGAACATATCGATAAGGTAGTCAATATCGACCAGGACCCGATTGGTCGCTCACCCCGCTCTAACCCGGCAACCTACACCGGTATCTTCACTCCAATTCGCGATCTGTTTTCGCAGACAGTCGAAGCGAAGACCCGCGGTTATGCGCCAGGTCGTTTCAGTTTCAACGTCAAGGGCGGTCGTTGCGAGGTTTGTGAGGGTTCTGGTCAGATTCAGATTGAGATGCACTTTCTGCCAGACGTCTTTGTGACCTGCGATCAGTGTAAAGGCCGTCGTTTCAACGATGAAACCCTGAAGGTCAGGTTTAAAGGCCTCAATATTGCGCAGGTGCTCGATTTGAGTGTTAACGATGCTCTGCCGTTCTTTGAAGCTTTTACTGCAATCAGAAGACGTCTGCAGACACTTGTCGATGTTGGTCTCGGCTATATAACGCTGGGGCAGGCAAGTACGACGCTTTCTGGCGGCGAGGCACAGCGCGTTAAGCTGGCGACCGAACTGTCGAAAGTCGCTACCGGCTCGACTTTTTATCTGCTGGATGAACCGACCACCGGTCTGCATTTTCAGGATGTCCGCTGCCTGCTCGATGTGCTGGCACGACTTGTCGATAAGGGCAATACGGTGTTGGTCGTCGAGCACAACCTCGATGTTATCAAGACTGCCGATTATATCATCGATCTTGGCCCCGAAGGCGGCGACCGCGGTGGTTCGCTGGTGGCTTCCGGCACACCCGAAGAAGTCGCAGCAGTAAAAGAGTCACTGACTGGGCGTTTTATTGCCGAAGACATGCAGCGTACCACTGTTCTGAGTAAAAACAGTCGATCCGGCCGGAGAAAATCACATGGCTAAGGCTCGCAGCCGATTTGCCTGCCGGTCATGCGGGCAGGTTTTCCCAAAATGGCAGGGACAATGTACGTCATGCCAGGAATGGAACACCATCGAGCAGGAAGCTGAAACCTCAGATGCCCGGCGTGTGCCGATGCAGAACCCAGGCGGCAGCCTCGCGATAATTCAGACTCTCGAAGATGTCGCCATGGAAAACTCGACACGCTGGCCGACTGGCGTAGATATATTTGACGAACTTATTGGCGGCGGGCTGGTGCCGGGTGGTATAACGCTTATAGGTGGCGAGCCGGGTGTCGGAAAATCGACATTCATGCTGCAGCTGGTGTCGCGTCTTGGCGTTACTATCAAGCCGCTTGCTTATATTTCCGGCGAAGAATCGGCGACGCAGATCAAGTTGCGGGCAGAGCGCCTTCGCATCGGTAACGGCAGCGACATCATACTGGTTTCTGAGCAGAATCTTGATTCGGCGCTGAACGGGCTGGCTTCATATCTGCCGCGCCTTCTTGTTGTCGATTCGATTCAGACTGTCTACACGCCGCAGGTCGAAGCGACTCCGGGTTCAGTTTCGCAGATCCGCGAATGTGCCGCTATTTTGACAAAGTTTGGTAAAGACCGCGGTCTGCCGATTTTTATCATCGGCCATGTCACCAAAGATGGAGCTATTGCCGGGCCAAAGATTCTCGAGCACATGGTTGATACGGTGCTTTATTTCGAAGGTGACGTAAACTCCAATTTCAGAATTTTACGCGTTTTCAAGAATCGTTATGGCGCTACCGGCGAGGTTGCAGTGTTTCAGATGACCGACAAGGGTCTCAGCCCGGTGCTAAATCCTTCTGATCTTTTTATCAGCCGCCAGCGCAGCGATGCGCCCGGTGTCGTTGTTGTGCCGATTTTGCAGGGCAGCCGCTGCATTTTAACCGAGCTGCAGGCATTGGTAACGCAGTCTTTTCTGACCATGCCGCGGCGGGTAACGTCTGGCATCGATTCGAATCGCCTTAATCTGGTGGTTGCCGTGCTCGAAAAGCATGCCGGCCTGAAGTTTTATAATCGCGATGTTTTTGTAAATGTCGCCGGTGGACTCAAATTGAATGAGCCGGGTGGCGATCTCGGCCTGGCTATGGCTCTCGCCGGGAGTCTGAACGATCAGCCCCTGCCCAAAGATACACTTCTGGTCGGAGAGCTCACACTGGCCGGAGAAGTCAGGCCGGTGGCCCAGGTGGCGCGGCGAATCAACGAGGGGCGACGTTTCGGTTTCAGCCGCTTCATCGTTGCAGCCGGCTGTGAGCTGACAGATAACAAAGGTATTCTGTATGTTGCAACAGTGCGCGAGGCGCTGAAAGCTGTTTTTGGCTGACAGTTGGTATTCCGGCTGATTTGTGATAATATTTTGTGACACTTTTCGGAGGTATTTCTGTTGAAAAAAGCTGATACCATTACTTTTAAAGTAGATCCAAACCTGCTCGAAATTCTGCAAAGCATGCCGAATCGCTCAGAATTCATTCGCGGCGCTATTCTGAACGCGCTTGAACATGCCTGCCCGTTGTGTAGTGGCGCTGGCGTGCTTTCGCCGGCCATGAAAAAGTGCTGGGATAAATTCGCTGAGAAGCATGAGATAAAGAAGTGTTCAGAGAACGATGAAATTTCCCTTATCTGCAACGTAGAGGCAGACTCTGACTGATTTTATGAAAACACCTTTTCAGTTGAAGCCTTCGCTATGGTTGATGGCGCTGGTTTTTACCGCGCTTTTGTTTTCTGCCAATGTCGAAGCTCAGCCGATAAAGGTCTTTACCAGCATTCTGCCACAAAAATATCTGGTTGAACAGATTGCCGGTGACCTTGTCGATGTCGAAGTTCTCGTCGAACCCGGTATGTCACCTCATACTTTTGAACCTCTGCCGCAGCAGATGAGCCGACTGAGTCGTGCCTCCGTGTTTTTTATGATTGGCGTTCCATTTGAACAGGCGCTGGTTAAACGTCTGTCGACAATTTGTCCTGATCTTGAACTCGTTGATACCGGCAAAAATGTGCCGAGAAGAATGATGAACGAGCAGGAACAAGATCACCGGCACAGCGCAGAGTGTGCGCATGGAACTGGTGCGTCTGATCCGCACATCTGGCTCGATCCGGTATATGCTGTCATTCAGGCTGAGGCGATTGCTTCTGCGCTGATCAAAATAATGCCCGATAATGCGGCGGCAATAAATGATGGATTGCTGAAGCTGACAACCGAATTAAAAACTCTCGATGAACAGCTGGCAAGTGCTCTGGCACCGGTAAAAGGTCAGACCATGCTGGTTTTTCATCCGGCATTCGGTTACTTTGCCGACCGCTATGGGTTGCAGCAGCAATCAGTCGAAGTTGAAGGCAAAGAGCCTGGTCCACGACAGCTGGCTGCGCTGATTCGAAAATGTCGGCAGCTGGGTGTTCGTGTAGTTTTTGTGCAGAAGCAGTTCCCGGTAGCGGCGGCCAGAACGGTTGCCAGTTCTATCAATGGCGCTGTTGTGCAGATCGACCCGCTGGCCGAAGATTATATCGATAACCTCCGCCGCCTGGGCGAAGCGGTACTGGCTGGTGTAAAGTGAAATTAGACAGTCCGTCGCCGGTGGTGCGGTTTTCCGAGGTTAATTTTGCCTACGAAGATGGCATTACTGTTCTTGAAAACATCAATTTTTCGCTGGAAACCGGTGAATTCGCCTGTATTGTCGGCCCGAATGGCGGCGGCAAGACTACTCTGCTCAAGCTTATTCTTGGTTTGCTCAAGCCGATTTCCGGATCAATATCGGTTCTTGGCAAGTCGCCCGGTAATGCACAGGCAAAAATCGGTTACGTTCCACAGTTCTCAAAATTTGACGCGGCTTTTCCGGTCAAGGTGCTCGATGTCGTTCTGATGGGCTGTCTACAGCACTCCTTTTTCTGGGGCAGATACTCAGAAGATCAGATCGCCAAGGCGCGCAGTGCTCTGGCTGCAGTCGGTCTGCCGGGCAAAGAAGAACAGGGTTTTGCCAGTCTTTCCGGTGGCCAGAAACAACGAGCACTGATCGCCCGCGCACTGGTTTCTGATCCACATCTGATACTGCTTGACGAACCTACCGCCAGCGTTGATGTTGCCGGTACCGAGCAGTTTTATAATATGTTTGAAGAGCTGAATCAGCGCTTTACCATACTTATGGTTTCGCACGATGTGGGTTTTATTTCAGGCCGAGTTAAAAGTGTTCTGTGTGTGCGCAAAACCCTGCAGATACACCCGGTTTCTGAGTTAACCGGTGAGGCCCTGCAGAACATCTACGGTGTCGATGTCAAACTGATCAGACATGACCACCGCTGCAGCGAGAAGGGGCATATATGTCCACATTCGTAAAAGACCTGCTCGAACTTGAATTCCTGCAGAACGCATTTTTTGCCGGCATTCTGTGCAGTATTGCCAGCGGCATTGTCGGAACTTACGTGGTTCTAAAACGCATTACCTACATTGCTGCGGCCATATCGCACTGCATTCTTGGCGGCCTCGGAGCTGCCCGCTACTTTTCGGTCGTGTATGATCTGCCCTGGCTGCGCCCGGTATACGGTGCCATTTTTACCGCCCTCGCTTCGGCGCTGCTCATAGGGTATATCAGCCTGCGCGCCAAGGAGCGTGAAGATACGGTGATCAGCGCTCTGTGGGCGGTCGGCATGGCGATCGGCGTTTTGTTTATCTTCAAGACGCCAGGTTATAACGAAGACCTTATGAGTTATCTGTTTGGAAACATTTTGATGGTTTCGCGCGAAGATCTCTATCTCATCGCCGGACTCGATCTTCTTGTCATCGGGCTTACCTATACGTTCTATTATCAGACCGTCGCTGTCTGTTTCGACGAGGAATTTGCCCGCACCCGTGGTGTGGCAGTTGAATTTTATTATCTGCTGTTGCTTTGTCTGACCGCATTAACCGTAGTACTGACCGTTTCGGTGGTTGGCATTATCATGGTCATTGCCCTGCTGAGCCTGCCGGTCGCCATTTCCAGCCGCTTTTTCGCCAGTGTCTGGAAAATCATGATCGCATCTACGCTGCTGGGCATGCTTTTTACCTCTAGTGGACTGGCCTTGAGTTATGCCCCCGATCTGCCTTCGGGCGCGTTGACTATTGTCATTGCCGGCGTCGCATATTTTTTGACACTTATCTGGTCGGCATTTTCCCGACCAACCCTGGCAAAATCAAATGCAGGCAATACTGATTGATCTGCAATAATCGAGTTACAGAGGGGTTGCTTCGCCGTTCTCATTGAGCACGAAGCCAATGGGTTCCATTCGCTTGAGGCAATTAACATGGCAAAACAGTTGGTCAGGTTATTGTACATTTACTTCCTTATTATATCTGAATAACAAATAGTCAAGACTATTTGTTATTACGCTAAAAAATAGACAAGTAAGGTGTCCCTCGATCTCCTTAAACACGCCCACCGTCAATGAAGTTCTCTTTCGGCGGGTAGTATTTTGGCTTCACTGGGCAGGTATTTGCCTTCGGCCGTTATATAGCCTTTCCGGTTGTCCTCGTAAACAATGTAGCTTTTGTCGGACTGAGGAATTATTTTTGTAAATATAAATGAAAACACCTGTTCGCCCTGCGCATTAATGAATCCCCAGCGTGAGTTTTTCTTGACTGCGGCCATGCCATTTTTCATCTCTCTGGCCTGGTCGAATTGCAAAGGAATCAACATTTTTCCCTTTTCATCGAGATAACCATATTTGCCTTCAGATTTTACCCAGCAGCGGTTTTCTGAAATGAACCCGACATCTTCAAACCTCTGGTTGCCGGATGGAATCTCTTCAAGAAGGTGTAGTGTCCAGTAATAATCGCTTTTTGCCAATGTTACTCCTGTTGAAAACATTCTTATATTGGTGTAGTCCGGGCGGATACACCAGACGCCATTCTCGTCCTGAACGCCTAAGCGGTCATTGAACCAGACCAGTTGCCAGCCTTTGTGATTGCGCATAGGCCTTTTGTCTACTCTTGGGTTGTCTACAGGTCTCCCGAAGTTGTTAATAATTGTGATGCCAGTTTCAGATTCTACGGCTGCCTGATACCATGAAAAATCAGAAACCCAGCTATATTGTGGCGCTATAGCTGGTTTCAGCTCCCGGTCGAGAAAGCCCCATTTCCCATTGGCGGCCTGAAAAGCGGCCAGCTCATTGCAAAACTTGCGAATATTCTTAAAATCGGTTCTGGTAGCGGATTTATCTCTGGTGTCTAATATGGTTAGAGCATCTTTGCTGGAAATAAGCAGACATTCATCGCCGAGTGGAGTTATATCGGCCTCGGTCAATGGCAGCAAAACCTGGCCTTCAAAGTCGACTATACACTTTTTGCGATCCTTTTTTGCAATAATTACCCTGTCAGGGTAGATGTCAAAGTGGTCGTATATTACAGGCAGAATCAGGCCATCTGTTCGATGAAAAAGTCCGACTTCTAATTCGCTGTATACCTTCAGAAAATCATAATCAGGTGTTTTAAAAATGTAGTAGTACTCTGGTTTGAGCAGATACTGACCCTTTGTGTCGATGATGCCGTGTTTGCCGTTAACTGTGATGATGGCTGTGCCGGAAGAAAATTCTTCGGCCGCAGCAAACTGTTCTGGGATGATAAAAGTGCCCGTAACGTCGATGTAGCCCCAGAGGTCTTCGAGGCGTACAGCGGCGAGTCCTTCTGAGAAGTTGCCGACACTATAAAAATCTAATGGAATAGTCAGGCTTCCGGCCCTGTCGAGAAAGCCCCACCGGCCGTCAGAAAAAACCGCCGCGCGTTCGAAATTCATCGGAAGCATGCGCTCGTAGGTAGCATCATTAAGCTCTCCTCGACGGTCAAGCAGGTGCCAGCGGTTATTTTTATATAATGGAAAAATCCCTGGCTCAAAGCCGTTGGTCCAGTCTTCAAGCGGGTCAACTTCGTAGACGTTAAAAGTGTCGTCATCTTCTCCGAAAAATTGTAAGCCGAAGCCTTCGCTTTCCTTGTTGTTCATCGGTGACCAGACTTTTTCGTAGTCAGGCTCAATGACCATCATGGCCGAAGTATCGATAATTCCCCATCTGCCATATAGCTTGATCGGGGCATAGCCATGCATAAATCGGCAGACCTTCTGAAATAGCGGACTTACTTCGTATTTGCCGGAAAACGTTGTGCGTCCCCAGGCTCCGGTAGCAATTCCGGTGTCAAAACCGAAGCTTGTTCCGACCTGGACCGGCTTGAATTGCCAGCTGTCGATTCCTTCGAATCTCATGTGTGTGTGCCAAAAGTGATGTGCGTCTGCTGGCCGAAACATGTTATCGCGGCCATCAACAGAAATACCTGTAAAACAAAACGCAGCGGCCATTTATTCATATGTAAATCTGCTTTTGAGTAGAAATAATGCTGATCCTACCATCATTCTTCAAGACCTGCTTTGTTTTTTTCTCAAATTTTTCTGCGGGAAAGTTATCTTGTTCGGCTTTTAATTTTTCACCATGCCAAGCTTAACGAGTTTTTTCTGACGGTATTCCAAAACTGGAGAGAATTCTTCTTCGCCAGGCATCAGGATGAATTTACGGCGTGGTTCATGGTGTGCAAGTTTCGTAGAATTTATCACACGATTCCTTGTTCACATATTATACCATTTCGAATGAATACTCCATATTGGACGATAAAATAGCTCAACATGAGTCTCCGATCATCTGCTCAGGTTCCTTTTTTGCAGTCATTACCATTGATATCCAGAATCTCATGTTAGAATCACTCTACTGAAACAAAACATGTCAGTAATTAAAACAAATATTGGAGTCTTTTCCTGAATGAAAAAGTTGTTCCTGATTCTTATTCTAATTGGCGCCAATTTCTGCTGCATTCACCAGCTGGCGGAATGTTTTAAATCCTTTCTCGGAGAGGGGCTTAAAACTGTTGGCCTGATTATTGCTAATAAACGGGGTTCGTGGTATCCTCTCAAGCCGTGGAGTTTACCTTATGATTTATCAATTATTAAGAGCCCTTCTTGTTCTTACTGGTACTATTGTTGGTGTGGCGGTTGGTTACGCTGTAGCAACCGAATATACCAACATTCTCGAAATCGAGAACCCGCACTTGACACTGGCGGCTTTGCTGGGTTTCATTGGCTACCTGTTTTGCTCGATTGCTGGGCGTGAGCTTCATTTGTGGCTCGAAGAGCAGCTCGAACACAATAACAGCTATGACCTCGCCTGGGGCGCTGTTGGCCTGATGCTTGGTCTGATAAGTGCAAACCTTTTGTTCGTGCCGGTATACTTTCTGATGTACAAGGGTTTTGGCGAAGTCCATTTCAACAACAAGTATCTGGAAGGTCTGGTGCCGTTGTTCAATCTCGTCGTCCCACTGTCTTTCAGCCTTTTGTTTGCTTATCTCGGCGTCAAGATCGTGCTCAGATACCGGCGCTACCAGGCCAAGATCAACACCGATGGCGTTTCCGCCCGTCACAAAATCATCGATACCAGCGCTATCATCGATGGTCGCTTCGCTGATCTGTTCCGGCTGGGTTTTCTCGAAGGTAATATAATAATTCCGCGTTTCGTGGTTAACGAACTGCAGTTTCTCTCTGATTCTTCAGATGAAATCAAGCGCGGCAAGGGGCGCAAAGGCCTGACCAGTCTCAATCAGCTCAAAAATGAGTTTCCTGACCTCATCGTAATTGCCGAAAACGATTATCAGGAAATCAACGAGGTCGATGCCAAGCTGGTTAAACTCGCTTCCGAACTCAAAGCGATAATGATCACGCAGGATTACAACCTCAAGAAAGTTGCCGAGCTCGATCGCATAACTGTTCTGAACGTTAATGATCTCGTGAATGCCCTCAAGCCAATTTTTGTCAGCGGTGAGGATATCGAAGTTAAAATTGTGAAAAAGGGTAAGGAGACGTGTCAGGGCGTTGGGTTCTTATCAGATGGCACGATGGTAGTAATAGAGGATGGCGGCGACCATGTGGGTGAGACAGTTAAAACCACGGTCAGCAACATTTTGCAGACCGGCGCCGGCAGAATGATTTTCTGCCGCATAGGAAACCAGAAATGACAGCCTTTTTGTGAGGAGTAGTAAATGGGTATACGCGTAAAAGAAATTATGGATCGCAACCCGATCATCATCGACGCAAGTCAAACGGTGTTCGGGCTCAGAGAACTGGTAATTCTCAGACAACCGGAATGCGTGCTGGTCACCGACGCTGAAAAGCGCCTGGTTGGCATTATGACACCGTCGCATCTCGCGACTATTTCAGATGTCGATATCGAAGAGAAAGTTACCGCGGTGATGGAACAAAAGTTCCGCCGGGTCAATTGCAACATGTCGGTGCGCGAAGCCGCTGCCATGCTTTCAGCCAGCGAACTCGAAGCCTTGCCGGTCGTCGATAACAATGACGAACTGGTTGGTGTCGTTACCTACAAAGACATAGTTAAAGACCTTGTCGAAGATCGCGAAGATCAGCTGCTTACACCTGAGAGCGCGGTAATCTACCTGTCGATGACCAAAGATCCCGAACAGGAAGAATACTGGCTGCAGAAAGTCAGCAACAAGGGCTACCGCGCTGCGATCACGCAGGTCGGTGCTACTGCCGAAAAGCTGCCGATAAAACTGCGCGAAGCGACGATTGTCGCTGCTATCGCGCGCTCAGTTATCAAAGAAGACTCACGCGAGAAATTCTCGGTAAGCAACGCGGTAAGAGATATTTTCAGCCAGCTTTATACCATCAACCCGGGTTTGGGGGGTGGTTTCAAGGTCGCTATTGTACGCGGTGAAGGCAGAATTGCAGTAGCGGCTTTTGGTCGCTGCGGCCATGCCCTGTCGAATGGTAACGAGCAGATATTCATGGGGAGCAACATCATTTAATCATGTCACAGCAGGTTCGTGTGCGCTTCGCGCCTTCTCCAACCGGTTATCTTCACGTCGGCGGAGCCCGTACGGCTCTCTTTAACTGGCTTTTCGCCCGCAAAACCGGCGGCACCTTCGTGCTGCGCGTAGAAGATACCGATGTCGAGCGTTCGACCCAGGAGTCGGTCGATGGTCTGCTGCGCGATATGAAATGGCTCGGCCTGACCTGGGACGAAGGCCCCGAAGTCGGCGGCCCGCATGGCCCATACTTTCAGGCACAGCGCCTCGAAATTTACCAGAGCTATGCCCGGCGTCTGCTCGATAACGGTTCAGCCTACCCCTGTTTCTGCAAAGAAGAAGAGCTCGAGGCCAAGCGTAAGAAGGCCGAAGAAGAGCACCGTTCGCTGCATTATGATGGCACTTGCCGGCACCTGAGTCAGGAAGAGGTTGACCGCCGCATTGCCGACGGCGAGACCTATGTCGTGCGGGTAAAAGTGCCCGAAAAAGACTATGTTCTCGAAGATCTCGTGCGTGGCCGCGTCGAATGGAAGTCTGAAACACTCGGTGATTTTATTGTGCTGCGCTCCAGCGGCATGCCGGTTTATAATTTCTGCGTCGTCGTCGATGACACCGACATGCAGATCACGCATGTCGTGCGGGCCGAAGAACATCTCACCAACACACATCGTCAGCTGATTTTATACGATGCGCTGGGTATCAAACCGCCGACTTTTGCGCATGCTTCGCTGATTCTTGGCGAAGACAAGTCGAAGTTGTCAAAGCGGCACGGCGCTACGGCCGTTGGTCAGTATGCCGAAGACGGCTTTCTGCGCGATGCGATGATCAACTTTCTTGCGCTGCTGGGCTGGAACGATGGCACTGACCGTGAAATCTACACAGTTCAAGAGCTCATCGAAAGTTTTTCGCTCGAGCGCATCAGCAAATCGCCCGGCGTATTTGATCATAACAAGTTGATCTGGATGAACGGCCAGCATCTGCGCGCTTTGTCGGTAGACGAGTTGCTGCCATTAGTGGCGCCGGTTCTCAAAAAAGCTATGCCCGACGACGCCCGCCTCGATAACCCCGAAGTGTTGCGTAAGCTGGTTGAGCTGATCCAGATCAAGATGAACACTCTTAACGACGCGGTAGCAGTTGCCGAATCTATTTTGCGCGCTAACCAGCCCGAAGACGAAGAATCTATCGCCCTGGTCAGCACCGAAAAATCAAAGGTGCTTTTTGCCGCACTGGCCAAAGAATTCGCAACCTGCGAATGGGTTAAAGATGGCTATAACGCCGCCATCAAAGCTGCCGGCAAGACCGCCGAAGCCAAGGGCAAAGACCTGTTCATGGCGATCCGCGCCAAGATCACCGGTTCCTGCCACGGCCCCGAACTCGTAGGTATCCTCGATGTTCTCGGCCGCGAAGAAGTCATCAACCGCCTCAACAGCTGACTCGTCATGTTAGATCGAATCAGCCCGAAGATTTGATACTTATGAAAAATATTTGATGTAAGTATCGATTTAATCATGACTTATAGTTTAATTGTCTCTCTGGAAATCTTTTTCCAGAAAACATACCCCTGCTTCCTTGTAACGGAAATTTGGCTGAGATAAAAAGTCTCCAGCTGGCACTAATGACGGACCAGCTGGAGATGAGATTTGCTTCTTACTTTTTCTGGGGTTCCTGTACTGTCATTTCGTTTTTAACCGTTGTGACGCCCTGAATATCTGTTACCAGTTTGGTAACAAGAGTCTTTTCGGCCTCGTTCCTGGCAATTCCAGTGATAGTGACCTCGCCCTCGCGTGCCACCACTTTGGTGCCAAGAGCGCTGGTTGATCGATGAGTCAGCAACGCAGTCTTTACCTGAGCTACGACCGATGCGTCATCGATCTTTTCACCAATTGTTCTTTCTTCAACCATGGGAGCTGCCGCCAGAGTCATCAAGTTTGTCACATCCTTCACCCCATCGACATCCTTGGCATATTCAGTGGTCAAGTCTCTTTGAGCAGCGGTTGCAGCTTTGCCTCTGAGTGTAACGATTCCGTCTCGAACAGAAACCGATGTTTTGCCGGCATTGACATGGCGATGAAAATAGAGGTTTAGCTTGACCTTTTTTGCGATCCAGTAATCGGCTTTATCAGCCGTAACTTCAGCAACAGTAACCAGTTTGTTGTCAACGCTGGCCACTCCGGGAATACTTCCTGCGGTTTCCTGTGCCAGAACACGCTGTGAATCAACGGCCACAGTTCCAGTCAGGGTGACAACCCCATCTTTGGCCTCAGTGCTTATAGCTTCATCACTGAGAAAAGACCTGAAAACATAAGTCCTCTCGAAATTTTCGATAATCAAATCATCACTTTTCGATGCATAAGCCGGAGTGCCTGCAAGACAAATGATGACAGCAGCAGAAAAACCAAAAAAACACTTCAAAATTTTATTCATTAGAATTCCTTTTTCAATCAGTTTAGATAGACAACATGCCTGTTTTGGTGTGGGCCTCTTTCACAAGACCATCCCTGCGATGATTATCTCTCCTTTCGGCCGGGTTGCAAAGCAAGGCAGCAGCTTTCCCCGGCAGGCGGCATGCAGAAAATTTTCGCTGTACCTGCATGACAGTTAAACGATACTCCTGCTCTTAACTCTGGGAAATCCGTGGTTAACCCCGGAAAACTGGTTATAACAAACCAATCAGCGCCCACCAGCAATGGAGAAACTTTCATGACGGAGGGGGGAAGCTGATGGCGCCAAAAGGTCAGAAAATGGCCTTTTTTGCGGTCTTCAGGGTATAACCCCGGTTGGGGCGCTTGGGAAACCGGTTTTTGTCTTCTGTGCCCTGTTGGCGAGGTTTATTGGATTATGACAGCACAGGACAACAGGCGTCTTTCCTTAAGTGCTTCGACAGCATTCCCGGTGCCGATAACCACTACGCAATCGCCAGTTTCAAGCTGGAAGTCAGGCCCTGGCGTAGTTATCTGCTTTTCGCCACGATTAACGCCGATAACAGTCACCCCAAAGGTCTGTCTGAATTTAAGGTCCATGAGGGTGGCCCCGACATACGGCGAGCCACTCTCGACATGTATCTGCGTAACTTCAAAACGGCCGGCATCTTCGCCAGCTTCGGTTGCAGACAGCTCTGCCAGCAGACTCTCTGCCTTTGCCAAAGAATTCTGCCTGCCCATTATTACCAGCTGATCGCCGGGGTAAACCGTGAAATCGGCGCCAGGTTCATGGTAAAGTCTGCCAGCCCGTATCACCGCCAGAATTGAAACCCCGGCAACCGAGCGCAAAGGGATCTCTTTTACCTTTTTGCATGCATAGGCCGAACCCGCCCTGATTTTTACATTTCTAAAAGCAATTGGCCAGTCCAGATTGCTGGGAAGGATGTCCATGGCGTGTTCAAGCGCGCCGGCCGCCTGCTCTGCCGCGTCACTGAACGGTCGAAAGATTATATCCACACCAGCCTGCTCATAACGCTTAGCCTCTTCAATATTGCTGGCAGTTACAGCAATTTTTCCCTGGAACCCACGACTCCTGAGCAGGTTGAGCAGGTCAGTGTTAAGTTCTTCGGAGTGAATTGTGCTGGCAACACAGCGTGCATTGCCAATCGGAAGGTTTTCGAGAGTTTCATGATCGCTGATGTCGCCGTAAAGCAGCGAAATACCACGGTTACGCCATTTCTGTAACGCTTCCGGATCGAAGTCGACGCCCATGATGATCTTTTTGCGATTGATCAGATCTTCAGCCAGATTACTGCCATAGCCACCAAGACCAAAAAGAATCACGTCAAGGTCAGGCACCTGCTGAACGCTGTCGATTTCCGCCTCGCGATAGGGATTCCTGCGCTCAAAAACTTTTAGAGGACCCGAAAGCATCTTGTAGAGCTGGCTAGAATAAAGAATCATATAGGTCGAGACAAATATGGTAACAACGCCCACCAGCGTAATCAGCCCCATAGTTTCCGGGGTGATATGACCGAGACCAAGACCAATAGCGGCAACGATCAGCGAAAATTCGCTGATCTGCGCGACAGTAAGGCCAGCCATGAATGAAGTGCGCCGGCGGTAACCCATTAAACCCATGATTATCAGGACTATAATCGGGTTTCCGATCAGAACGAACAGCGAAAAAATCACTGAATTGCCAATCTGAGCGCCAACAGTCGACCAGTCAAGTCGCGCGCCAAGATCAATAAAAAAGAAGAGCAGCAAAAAATCGCGTAAACCGGTGAGACGAGCGCCAATTGCATCGCGATAGTCAGTAGACGCCAGTGACACACCGGCCAGAAATGCACCTACTTCCTTGCTGAAGCCAAGCATCTCGCCACCGGCACCAAGCAGTACCGCCCAGGATACGGCAAAAAGGCTCAGCAGTTCCGGCGATTTCGCCAGGCGCTCGACCAGACCCGGAATGACAAAACGCATCAGCAAGCCAACCACGGCGATCAGCGCAGTGCCACGCCCCAGTATCAGCAGCGCAGAGTGCAGAATTGAGCCTTCCCCGGCCAGCTGACTGCCAAAAGTAGTCAGAAAAACCAGCGCCAGAATTGCCGCAATGTCCTGAACGATGAGAAAGCCCAGCGCGATCTGGCCGTGCAGCGAATCAATTTCCTTTTTATCTGACAACAGCTTGACGATTATAATCGTGCTCGAAAAAGTCAGCGCTACCGCCAGATAAGCAGCGTTAATGACAGACATGCCAAGCAGCATAGCGATAGCAAAGCCAATTAACGAGGTAAAGACGATCTGACCGACACCAGTAGCCAGCGCAACCGGGCCCGTTGTCCTGATCAGTTTAAGATCAAGTTTGAGGCCAACAATAAACAACAGCAGAGCAATGCCGATTTGGGCAAGCAGCTCGATCTGAGCATGGCTTTGAATAAGACCAAGTGCCGAAGGGCCGGCAATAATGCCGGTGGCCAGAAACATTATCACCAGAGGCTGCCGGAATTTCTGGCCGACGAAACCAAGAAGACTGGCAATACCAAGAACCGAGGCTATTTCTTTGAATGATCCGATTTGCGACATTTACTTTCTCCGGCATTAGCCTGAAAAAACTGTTGATGACAGAAGAATAATCAGAACCATGACTGCTGCAACCTAAGCGGCAGCTTATCTCTGCTGATTTCCTGACGGATCTGGGTTGACTACCATAGGCAAAAGTTCTTCAAGAACCCTGCCAGAGCTGGTAAATGAAATGCCCTGCTGGCTCTTGGTTCCAATCATTACGGTTTCAACTATTGGCTGATAAACCGCCTGCTCTGCCCGCCAGCGCACAATAAAGCTGGGACCGGAACCACCGGCCGGGTCAGATTCATTAATGAGATACTGAATACAGGCGCCCGGTTTTAAGTTTACGGACTGCTTTAGCAGATGATCTTTGATTACCTGGCCATTGACATCAATGTATTTTACCGATTCTACCATTATATTCCGGCTTAGATCAGTGTTGCGAATACTCAAAGTGACAGCAAGATTAAATTGCCGGCCCTTTTCGTACGAATATACAAAGGAATACGCCGGAACCTGTATTAACTGACCATAAGAACGCGCCGGCTGCCTGATTTCAAGATCAGAAGAAACCTGCGCCAACGCCGCGACCGACAGAATCAGAAAAAAGCAGAGCAATGATCCAGCTTTCATGATTATATGTCCTTCCTAAAAATTAGCGATGTTATCCGTTCCAAAAGCGAATTATATAATCTCTGATGATAATAGACCAATCGACAGAAAAAGACCATTGTTTTGCGGACTAGTTCTCATTCCCGCTGATGACGTTGCTAATCCAATCTATAATATACACGGCGGCAGTTTATATAAAGGATCAGGCGTATTTGGCTGCCCAGGTACTTGTGAGCAAGCGATATAAGTATCAAAAACTGCTTATAGTTAAATGACCTGGTGTAGATTTGCTGGTATATATTTAAGAGATGTAAGATGAACGTTGTCATGATTTTTCAAAACGGGCAAAATATCGAGAAAGCTGGCTCATCTATCCAGTATGTCTTTTTGAGTTTTGCGAATTGAAAATAACAGGAGAGGTGAAATGAGTAAAACAAAGATCGATCGAATCGGGTTTGCGGGGCAGTTGCTGAAGGTGATCGAGCAGTTGCGCGAAGAGAGTCAGGGTGTGGTCGGACGGTTGCCGACGCTCAAAAAGAGTTTTGAAGAAGCTGAAGATATTATCAGGGGCTTTGTCAAAGATCTCGAAGAGTTGCCGCGCGTCTGCGTTGTCGGATCGACTGGTATGGGCAAGAGCACGCTGATCAATCATATTCTTGATATGCCGGTTGCGGCTACTGATGCAGTTTTTTCGACGACGCGGCATGCGCATGCCTATTTTTATCCCGAAAACGCGCCAGTTTGCGAGATTGTCGATACGCGCGGACTCAACGAGGTTTTTAATCAGGTCGAAGCCGAAAAGCAGCTTATCGAAGAACTCGCTTCGCGGCGGCCGCACCTGGTTATTTTTGTTTGTGATGCGGTCGGGCGGTCTGGTATCGATCGTGAGCTGACTTTTCTCAAACAACTGCTCGATCACTGTTCGAACCTGTTTCATCGCGAGGTCGGCTGTCTGATTCTTGCCAACCGCTGTGATGGCATTACGCCGTCCGGTTTTGGCAATCTACCCGGGCATCCATGGCAGGCCGCGTCGAAAAACGACAACCAGCGCATAGTCGAAAAGCGCAAATACATAAAAGAAAAGCTTGAACTGATCAAAAAGGTGGTTGCCAACACCGGTTTCAGACGCGTGCCGGAAGTACTGCCAGCTGCCATGCTGTGGCAGCCCGAAAAGAAATTCTGGAACCGGGAAGAAATAATGGCCGAGGTTTTCAGGCAGTCGCCGACCAACGTGCTCTTCGCTTTCGGCCAGCTCGAGCAGATGTCTGCCAATATCAACAAAACCCTTGAACTGATCGCGCAGGAAATCATCATCAAATTTTCGATCGTCAGCGCTACCATCTGCTGGAACCCTTTTCCGGTGCCCGATGCTTTTGTGCTGATGCCGATTCAGGTTGCCATGATCAACGCTGTAAAAGCGATGAAAATGACCGGCGAACTCGATGCGGCGGGTATCATGAAGATCGTCGGTCTTGCTTCGCAGGCGGGCAAAATGGCAGCCAATGCCATTCTCAAAATAGTGCCCGGGGTTGGCCAGGCGATCAACTCGACGGTTGCCGCTACCTTCACCTATGGTCTCGGCCGCATTGCAATAGCACACTATATCTATGGCTGGGGACCTGACAAACTGGCTGCTCTTGCTGATTTTGCGCAGTTTCGCGAAGAAGTCGAAAAGTTTCTTGCTGGCCGTTTTAAGAAGTGAAGCAACGCCTGGTGCCTGGCCGGTTGCCGGCTATCTGGTTTCGCGGTGAAACCTGATCTCGCTGAGCAGGCGATCAGCAGTCATTTTTGCGCGCGCCCTGGCAAAGATCTCAAGACTCTTTTCGAGATTTTTGCGGTTTTCTTTTTCGGTCGCGAGTTTCGCCTGCAGGTTGTAGATGGACTGCGCGAAAATCCGTTCGATATCGATAACCTTCTGACTGCACGCTGGATTGCTTTTGGCGAGTTTGAGCAAAAGCCGATATGACTGCAGCATCTTGGCCGAATTCATCATAGCTGTGCCGGCGTTTATGGTTGACGCCATATAGGCGATAGCGGCACCGCTGCTGGCGCCGGCAAGCACGCCGGCCGAGCCGACGAGAATCAGAGTGCCGCCGAACATGCCGAAACCACCGGCTGCCAGCGAGCCAAGCCCGAGCCAGGCCAACCCGGCACTGGTCGCCGCAGCGCCTTTGAGCCCGAACAGCGTTGCACCGAGCCAGCCGCCGACGGCTGGAGCCAGCCACCACATGCCGACTCCGGCAATTGCGCCAAAAAGGCCAATTTTTACCAGGTTTTTCCAGTTGAACCAGGAACCCTGCAGTTCTTTTCCCAGGGCCGCGAATTCTTCCTGAAAGCTTTTGATTTCGTCAGCATTGAAGCTGAAATTGCTGATCAGAATTTCCTGCATGTTTGTGCTGAAACGTTTCTGGTCGAACTTGATGGTTACTTTATCATCGGCCGAAAAGGGTATGTAGGGTGCAAAAGCAAGCAGGTTCTGCAATATGACCTGTCTCTGCAAAGGATCTGTCGGCAGGTTGCCGATGCTGTTGAAATCGAGCGGCCGGTATTTGACCTGCTCGCGAAACTGTTCGAGCCAGCCTCGCTTTTTCTCTTGCATTTCGGGCTTGTCTGCGTCGGCAGCGATGTCGTTTTCTATTGCTCTGACCTGTATTGCCACAACTTTCTGAAACATGTCGAGGCTGAGGCTGAGGTCACGCAGAATCTGGTCGGGATCTTCCGAAAAATCGGCTTTCAGGCAGTCTTTGATGTTGTCGAGGTTCCAGGGTCTGGCGCCTTTGTACCATTCGAGACAGGTCGGTTCTACCAGCTGTAGCTCAGCGCGGCACATGCGCGGGAAAAGGCTGAGAATCTGGCTGAGGCGGTTGTTTATGTTTTTGCCCTTTTCAGCCCGCAGGTTGGGCCATGTTTCGGGCAGATTCTCGAAACCGGCCGGTTCGATAAGATCCATTTTATTGGCGATTATACAGATTTTGGGGTCGAGCCGGGTTTTTTCGAATATTTCGGCGAGCATCTGCTCGAGTGCGGCAAACTGTGTGTCGAGTTCCTTGCGCAGTGAGCCGTCCATGCACCAGATAATAATGCCGGGTGCGAGGTCGAGGATCAGCTGCCTGACGTTCTGCCAGGTTTCGGTGGCAGCGCCGATCTCGTCGGTGCCGCGCGTATCGACAATGATAAGATGCTTGCCGATCTGGTAGCCGGTAGTGTCCTGAGTGCCGGCGCCGACATGGCTGACGCCGGCGACTTCCTGACTGGCGAGGTGGTTGATCAGCGATGATTTTCCGGCACCTGAGCTACCGATAACCAGCGCCAGGTTCTGTTCGCTGCGACTTTCCTGCAACTGCTCAAGACTAATTGATTCCATTTTCTCAATCCTCGACAGGGCCGGTTTAACGCCCTGATTGTGTGATTTTATATATACAGCATGCCACAACAATGGTTTGATATTCAAGGAAACTGCCATGGCGATCTCATTGATTTAAGGGGCTGCTTCGGAGATAAAGGTCTTCTCGCAGTGCCGGAGGGTTTTGCAAAAGCTTTCAGGCAGAAGATGATTCTGGTGCCTGTCTGTCAGGAATCATCAGCGCGTAAGCGATCAGAAAAAGGGAATAGAAGCTGACAAAGAAACACCAGTTGCTGGCGGCATTGTCGGTGAAGAGATAACTTAAAAGAGCCCATAGCCAGCCCCATGAAACGATCAGCAGGCTTTGCCAGAAAGGCCGCCACCATAGCAGGAATGGCAGGCCAATGATAGTTGCCCATAATGAGTAGACCCAGGGGTCATAATGCGGCGGGTTTTCGCGCGACCACCAGTTCAGATAGCCCTGAGGTGTAACCTGAGTGAATTCAGGCCAATAATAGATACGAACAGCGACAACAAAGGCCAGGCCCGCCAGCAACAAAGCAAAAAAACTGTATTTTCTCGTCTTCACAGGCTGATCGTAGATCGAGCCAAAAAGCGGGCCCCAGGCCTGTGATAAAAGGGCTATCGGAATCAGACCTATGGTGAGCAGCATGTTAACTATGCCACAGATTCTTGGGTCCCCAAGCCAGATAAAACCTTCCACCCACTGCATGGCAGTTATTCCCGTCAGGGCAACCGCCGCCCACTTCAGTCTCGGGTGATTGCGGCGGTGAAGCCAGGCGGCCACTCCGTAACTGCAGGTTCCGGCAATCAGACTGGCGGTAGCATTAAAACACACATTAGTTCTCCAGAGAAACAACTCCGCGAAAGACTTCTCTTAAAGCCTTACTCTCGTTCAGAATTCATTCGTAGGAATGCTGAATCACAGCTTCTACGCCCTGTTCGGTCAGTTCCCTTCTAACTTCGCCGACGACAAAATCACCAAGTTTCAGTTTAACTTTTTCAACAATTTTGCTGTCTACTGCTGCTTTTAGAGCGCTTTCCGGCATCATGGCGACCAGAGCTTCCGGCATATTGTGACGACTGGCGTAAAGCTTCGCAAGTTCGCTATAGTTACCAATTTCAATATCAAGGCAAAGTTTTATTTGTGGCATAGTACCTCATTTTTGCAATCATTTCGCTTATAATCAGGCTGATAAATTATCATAAACAGTTGAAAAAGTCAGTGATATGATAAACATCAGCTCACATAAGCTGGATCGCCGCGGCCTACCCGAGGAAGCCATGGGTAAAGCAGAAATTACTTTTGTGCAGCATCGTTAAAATGTGCTATAGATGAATAATCGAATCGGTTTTACATATCATTTTATTGCAGGAGTGTGGTCATGAAAAAAGTTGCAGTTGTGATTGTATGTTTGCTGGCGGTTGCCGTTCTGACTAATGGTTGTTGCAATGTAGCCGCCAAGCGCGATGAGGCTCGGGCCAAAGCCTGCTCAGCCAATATGCGGGTAATGCAGGGATGTATCGAAATGTATAACATGGATCATTCAGAAATGATGAAAACCCCTGAATTCAGTATGTTTCAGGAAGGTGGCGTGATGATGCAGGAGAAACTTCTGAGACAACCGATTCAGTTGCCAAGTGAAAAATGTTCCTATTTGTTTCACGGTGATTTTTCCATAATTGATGACGTTCCTGAAGCCGGGGTCATAAAGTGCTCTGAGCATGGTTCAGTCGCTGATATAGAAGCAAAGTATTCGCGCCGCTAAGATTGCGGTTCGACTCATCTGTGGAATTTCACATCCTGAAAGCAGCCAGATGGTCGATACAAGCTTGCTTCATGTGAGAGCCCGAGATGAAAATCTGTCCGAAATGTAACAAGTCTTTTCCTGACGGGGTTAAATTGTGCCCTTTCGATCGCATCGCACTGGTTGCGGAAAGTGCGATGCCAGAATCGGCGAACGATCCTGGTCAGGCTGACCAGGCGAGGCCTGGTCGAATCGATATGCCGCCGGCCGACGATCTTGCTGCGCTGAGGATTTTGCAGGACGGTTCGAACCGCCTGCTGTTCGAAACTCAAGCCTTTTACCACGCGCCAATACAGGCCTTGATGGTCTTTGGCGGCGGCATAGTGTTTGCGGTAATCGCTTCGCTTACCGGAATGAAGTCAAAGGGTGGCTCGGCAGCGCCAAGCATGGAAGGCGAGACGGCGGTCATGCTTATCGTTATCGGCATTCTGGCTCTGGCGGCCGGGTTGGCTCTGCAATACATTTTCAGGCACTACACGGTTTTTGATCTCCGCAGTGGCATGGTTTTACGCCAGGCACGCGCCGCCGGCAAAGTCATCTGGGAAGGACCACTGTTCCGCCTCGATCAGTTGCTGGCGGTCGGCACTACAACGCGTTCGGCCGGAATCTCTGCAGAGAATCTTAAAATGATGATCGTTGGCGGTTTAAGCAAAGGCAATAATCGTGCGCTGCCATATGATGTTTCACTGGTGCTGCTGGGCAAAGACGGCAAAATCCATGAGATAACCGCTTTTCGTAATGGCATGCGCCAGGCTTATCTTGCTGAAAATCGCGCTGATCTGCTCGCCAGTGTTCTGAGTCTCCCAGTTACAATAAGTAAAGAAGGCAACATGCTGCAAGTGGTTCGCAAGCCAGGTCGGCCGATTAGCCTGCAGGCGGTATCGATCAGTGCAGTTGCCAATAAGCCAGAAAACATCGCCAACAAGGCGCTGGTCTGGCTAATTCTGATTGTGTTTCTTATCGGTGGCTGGTTTTTGTTGATGGCCTGGTCCGGAGTCTGGAAAAAGTAGTTTTTTTACATTCTCTGTTTGTCGCCTATGGTTGAATCAGAACCCGCAAAAAATTGCTGGAGAAATTGATAGATGTGACGGTCAGCCGCAGGAGAATGCCATTTGAATGATGACGTAATTGTATGTGCTCTACGTGAGCTTCGTCAAAACTGGCGCAGAACCCTGGCAGTAATCAGCGGTTACGCCGTGACGGTGGCTTTAGTTATTGTTCTGGCTGCGGTTTTTCTTTATTCGCGGGTCGTGCAGGATATCATGATCGGTGGCACCGGCACTTACTTCGTCACCTGGCTGCCGGCCTGTGGCGACATCAGCTCGTTGACCGAAGAAGAGCTGGCCGGTCTTGCCAAAGGCATAATTCCGGCCAAGTGCCAGGAACAATGCGAGAACTGTACCGGCTGCAACAAGAAGCCCTACGACATTCTCAACGAAGGCTTCGTAGTTAATACCAACACGACCCGCCTGCTGACGACCGAGCTGGCAGAAAAGGTTGCGGCGCTAGATTCCCTCAAAAATGTTTCTCCGTGTCTGATGTTCAGGTTTAGAGATCCTACGAATAACCTGATTTTTACAGTTGCCGGCGTGAATCCGCAAGATTATGCTGTAGAGCGGAATTGTGTCGCAGTCAGTGATCTGGTCGAAGGAAGCTTTCTTGATGCCGCGCAGCCTGGCAAAATCGTTGTTGAAAGCGGCTTTGCCATCAACAATGGCCTCAAGCCCGGCATGAAATTCTCTGTCGCCGAAGAAGAATTCGAGATCGCTGGTCTGGTCAAAACCGGCGTGCGGCCGCTTAATCCCGATATAATGATGCTTTTTGCAGACGCAGAACGGGTGATCAACAAGCGCATCCACAATCCGCTCGAAAAAGAAGCCAATATAATACTGGCGGTTTCGCACGATGCGACGCATCATCGCAAGGCGATGGAAGACGTTAAAAAGCTGCTTAAAACCGACAGTCTGCTGACGACCGGCTGTTACTGGCCGGCTTCTGAAGCGCTTGGCCTCAGCGGTCGTATGGTCTGGGGTTTTATGCTGATTGTCATGCTTGGCAGTGTTATGTTCGCTGCAAAAATTCAGTGGTCAGCTGTGGTTGAACGTTATCGTAATCTCGCTATTCTCCGGGCTATTGGCTGGTCGAACCGGGTGATTGTCTGGCAGCTGCTTTGCGAGTCGCTGTTTCAGTCTGTTGTTGGCAGTCTGGTCGGTGTTCTGATCGGCGCCGGGCTGATCATCACCTTGCCGGTAAATTCTCTTCTCGGTGTGGATGCTGCAATGACCGGTGTTCTTAATCCGGCGCTTGCTGCGGTAATTTTCGTTTTTGCGGTTCTGGCCGGCTTGCTGGCTTCACTGTTTCCGGTTTTGCGCATGCATGCGCGATTGCCTCTCGATGATCTGAGGCGTTTTTAATCTGGTATGGAGGGTTGCATGGAGCCGTTGCTAAGGGTCGAAAAGCTCAGCAAGAGCTATCATACGCGTGGCCATGAAGTTAAAGTTTTTACGGACGTATCTTTTGCGGTCAATGCCGGTGAACTGCTGCTCATTACCGGGCGCAGCGGCGTCGGCAAATCGACTCTGCTCGGCCTGTTGAGCGGTCTCGACCGGGCAAGCGGCGGCAGCATATTTTTTCAGGAAAAAGAAGTTACCGGGCTGTCACTGGCTGAACTGGCCGAATTGCGTGCGAGCAGCATCGGCATGATTTTTCAGAATTTCAATCTTATACCTGGCTGGAATGCCCGCGAAAACGTCGAGGCGGTTCTCATGCATCGCGGCATCAGCGCCACAGAGCGCCAGAAGCGTGCGGTCGAAATATTGCGCGAACTTGGTCTTGCCGATCGCCTCGAAAACCTGCCGGCCGAGCTCAGCGTCGGGCAGCAGCAGCGCGTAGCCATTGCCCGCACACTGGTTAATGATCCGGTACTTATTCTTGCCGACGAACCAACCGGCGATGTTGACCCTGAAACTGCCGCTGAAATCGTCGAATTGCTGCTTCCCAGAGTTAAGAGTGGGCGTGCAGCAATGATAGTGGCTTCGCATGGCCTGTTCGATTCGTCTCTGGCTACCCGTATTGTTTGTCTTAAAGACGGCAGTCTGAGCGAGGCTGCGCAGTGATGGCCGGCGCATGAGAGATATACTTGTAAATGCCTGGCGTGAACTATGGCGGCGAAAAATGCGCTCTTTCGGCGCTGTCGGCGGTTATCTGCTGGCCTGCTCCTTCATCGTTGCCATTGTGCTGATGCTGCAGTTCGATCTGCAGTCGAAGCACGCGACCGTGAATTATATGGGCGCCAGATTTCTGGCTTATCAGCCATTCGTGCGCACAGCTGACCCCGATGCAATCGGGCGGCCGCTCGACCCGGTCAACGAAGGATTCTTCACCGAACCGACGATTGTGACGCGGTTGTTGCCAAAGAGTCTGCTCGAACAGATTGCGGCGATTCCCGAAGTGAGAACGGTGGCGCCTTTTCTGCTCTACCGATTCAAGCAGGGCGAGAATGGCCATATTTTCAGTGTCGGGGCTTACGATACAAAGAATCAGGATGCTGCACGCCGCGCTCTGGTATCGCCAGCCGATCTAATCAGCGGCGCTTTTTTCAGAGCTGGCGACAGCAACGTCGTTCTTGTCGATAAGTCCTACGCCGATCTCTGGGATCTCAAGGTCGGCTCGGTGGTGGTAATCGGCGACATGCTCTACCCGGTTATCGGCATCACGGCTTCGCATGCTCGCACAGCCCGTGCTGACGTCTACATGCTCTGGCCAGACGCCTTAGCTGCCATCAACAAACGGCTGGGCCGGCCGCTCGCCGATGAGGCCAATATCTTTCTGGTCGAGGCTAACGGTATCGAAGCGGCTCCTGTCGCCATGAAAAAAGTCGAAGCGGTGCTGCAACAGGGCCACGCCAACCCGGTCGTCTGCATGCTGCCGGTGGTTAAGTTCATGGGTCTCAGCCATGAAACACTGAAGCTGGTGCTGGCGATCGTGTCGGTTCTGACCATTTTCTTCGCCATGAATTCGCAGTGGACAACTGTATCGGAACGCCGTCACGAGATTGCCATTCTCAAGGCAATCGGCTGGAAAGATGCGCACATTTTTCTGCAGATCATCGTCGAGTCGCTGCTGGTTGCGTTGCTCGGTTCAGCGCTTGGCGGCCTGGCCGGCTACGTTGGCTTTCTGGCAATTTCGACCAGTATGGGCGCGCGGGTAAGCCTTGCTTATTACGTAATCAGAGCTCCTCTGACGATTCTCATCATCATGCTGACCGCATTGCTCACCGGCATCCTGGCCGGACTGCTGCCAGCCTCCCGTGCCGCCAGAACTCGCCCCGCCGAAGTTTTGCGCACCCTCTGAATTTTTCTCTCAGGCTATTTACATTCGCTATTTGTTCGCCTATAATTGAAATATATGAGGCGAAAAAATGGCGAAAAATTGTGAATGAGATAGATAAATGTGTTGAGCAGCCACAAGAGCGGTTGTCGGGGGTGCTCGACAAACTGCGGATTCTGGCGGGTGCGGCGCGGTATGATGTTTCGTGCGCTTCGAGTGGGAGTTCGCGCAAGAGCGCGCCGGGCAGTCTGGGCAACGTTGCGGCCAGCGGCATCTGTCACAGCTGGGCGGCTGACGGGCGCTGTATTTCGCTGCTCAAGGTGCTGTTTACCAACTATTGCGCCTACGACTGTGCCTATTGCCTCAATCGCCGCAGTAACGACGTCGAACGCGCCGCCTTTACCCCCGAAGAACTGGCAGAGCTGACGATTTCGTTTTATCGACGCAACTACATCGAAGGGCTGTTTCTGAGTTCCGGCGTGCTCGGTAACCCTGACTACACCATGGAACTGCTGATAAGAACCGTGCGTCTGCTGCGCGAGGTTCACAAATTTGGTGGTTATATTCATTTAAAGGCGATTCCCGGGGCTGACCCCGATCTGCTGTTCGAGGCCGGCACGCTGGTTGATCGCATGAGCGTGAATCTCGAACTGCCCAGCCAGAGCAGCTTGCAGCTGCTGGCCCCGGACAAGTCGAAAGAGCAGATTCTGCTGCCGATGGCGCGCATTCGTGACTGGCATCGCGAACATAACCCGGAGCAGAATCGCCAGCGCCTGCTGCCTTCAGCGTCGCCGTCGACCGGGCCTTTGCAGCCTGTCAGCCGGCCGCTGGCAGCCGGCAATTTTGTACCGGGCGGACAGAGCACGCAGCTGATCATCGGTGCAACCCCCGAAGACGACCGCCAGATTCTGACACTTTCTGAGAGCCTGTATCAGAAGATGCAACTCAAGCGCGTTTATTATTCGGCTTATGTTCCGGTTAATCACGACCGGCGTCTGCCTGAATTGCCGCAGCCACCGTTACTTCGCGAACACCGGCTGTACCAGGCCGACTGGCTGTTGCGCTTTTATCGATTTTCGGTCGATGAGCTGTTCGAAAACGGGCCGCCTGCTCTCGACACCGATTTCGACCCCAAAATCATGTGGGCTTTGCGGCATCCTGAGCGGTTTCCGGTTGATGTTAACCGTGCCGATTACGAGACACTGTTGCGCGTACCCGGGCTGGGCATCATTTCGGCACAGCGCATAGTCCGCGCGCGGCGGGTCGGCCGGTTGAGCTTTGACGACCTGATAAAACTCGGGGTCGTCATGAAGCGGGCGCGTTTCTTCATTGCCGTGCCCGGTTCGACAAAATCTGACCTCGGGCTCGATCCTGATTTGCTGCGGCAGCGACTGCGATATGGTGACCCGTTGTTGAAGCCGCGCCAGATGGCGTTTACCGATCTTCCCGAGTTTCGTCGTGAAGTCAGACAGGAAGCAATTACCGGGCAATTCTGATGAATATACTACGTTATGATGGCTCTTTTTATAGCTTGATCTGTGTGCTGGTGCCCTGGCTGCGGCAACGCTACCTGCCCGACGGTATCGCGCGCGAAAATGCCCGCCAGCCTCTGTTGTTCGCCGGCGAAGAAACTGCGCCGGCATCTTCGACCGATCTGGCGCTGGCATGTTCGGCCTGCGATCCGCAGGTGTTCAGGCTTCCGGGTGTTTCGCGCGAAACCTGGCAGAATGCCTGGCATGCCTTTCTTTCAGAAGCGCCCGGTATCGAAATGGCGGTTGCACGCTATCTGTTGTTGGCCATCGAAAAGCAGGGTCGGGTCGACTCTTTTATGGCTGATGAGCGTGTGCGCCTGATTCAGCGGCTTGCAAAAAAGGTGACTTTCGAGCGCCACCGTTTTCTTGGTCTGCTGCGTTTTCGCAGTATCGGTGATAACCTTTATTACGCTTCGATCAAGCCCGATCATTTCATTCTGCCGATTCTGGCACCGTTTTTTGTCGAACGTTTCGCTGACCAGCGCTGGATAATCCATGACCGCCGGCGCGAAATGGCTGCGGTGTATGACCTGCGCGCCTGGACAATAACCGAACGGGCAGCGACTGACCTGCCGGCAGCTTCCCCCAAAGAAGACTCGACCCAGAAACTCTGGCAATGCTTTTTTGACAGCATAGCTGTGCGCGAGCGCCTTAATCTGGCACTGCAGCAGAAGTTCATACCCAAAAAATACTGGTCGGATCTCACCGAACTTCCCGGACGCTGAAAGATAAGACAATCCGCAGTCGCCTACAGGATGTGGGTGATTTCGCAGATTACACCGATGTTTGGTCGCGAGAAAGAAACATGACTGGAGGCGAAAGAAAAAGCGCCCGACGAGGGGCGCTTTGAGAGTTGCACAACTGCGTCGGTTGCAGATTGCTTTTATGTCGGCGTTTGAAAGAGCACCCAGGTATAGCCGAGATAGGCTGCCAGCAGAATGATTCCTTCCAGGCGGGTGATTTTGAAGTCGCTGCGCATGATAGGCAGACAGCCAAGACTGATTACCATCATCAGCGGGCAGTCAATTTTGGCCATGTGCTCTGAAACTTCGAGTGGCAGAATCACGCCGGCGACTCCAAGAATGCCGAGAATATTGAAGATATTTGAACCGACAACGTTGCCTACCGCAATATCTGACTGCCCTTTGCTGGCAGCTACTATCGAAGTCGCGAGTTCCGGCAATGAGGTGCCGGCGGCGATCAGGGTGAGTCCGATGACTTCGTCGGAGACGCCGCCCGCTCTGGCAATCGCAACCGAGCCATGCAGCAGAAGTTTCGAGCCGGCGATCATGGCAACGAATCCAGTCGCGATGAGCCTGAGTTCTCGCCACAGTGTGGTTGGCTCTACGGCGGGAACTTCGATATTCTCTTCTGTCTGTGGCTCTTTGCTGGCCTTGTAGTATGAATAAATAGTGTAAATCACGAGAAGACAGAAGAGTGTGATCGATTCCGCTCTTGAGATGAGCCGGTCTTGCGTCAGATACCAGAAAAGCCCGGATACTGCGATCATGACAGGAACATCGCGGCGGATCACGCTTTTGCTGCAGGAAATCGGCTGTATCAGTGCGGCAATACCAAGAATCAGCGCGATGTTGAAAATGTTAGAACCGACAACGTTACCGACGGCTATGCCGGGATTGCCGGCGAGACTGGCATCGACACTGACGACGAGCTCTGGCATTGAAGTGCCGAAGGCAACGACAGTCAGACCGATTACCAGGGCCGAAATGCCGATGCGCTTTGCCAGGCTGGCGGCACCCGTTACCAGCCAGTCAGCGGCGATGGTGAGAAGATAGAACCCTGCTCCGATCATTGTGATGATTTCGGTGAGCCCCAGTTCCAGATTGAAAATCATTATGGCCTCGCTTACAGAAAGAATAGTAGTAGAAAATAATGGCCAGGGAGGCCCCGATAAATCTGAGGCCTCTCTGACGTGGTGTGAATAGACAATGATCTGATCAGATCAGCCCTGAATACATGACGAGCAACCCTATCGCGAGAGTGAGCAGGGTTTTGACGACTATATCAGCTATCACCGAAGAAGGTTTTTCGCTGTTATCAGCGGTTTCAGGGTTATTTGACGAGAGCTTACCTTTGTTCATGATTTAATCCTTTCAGATGAACCAGCTACTGTTTATGCGGCATAAAAAAGCGCGCAATAAGTCTGTGAGGAGATTGTGAGGTTCTCTTGCCGGAAAGGATTACCCGTCGCTGCGGGGAAACTGGATCAGAGTCATGCCCCATTCATGCGGGAGTACCGCATCATCAGGAGCGCGATGTCGGTGCCGGTTCGGTAAAAAGCTTGACGGCCCGGTTTGGTCTTCCGTTTTCAGCCGGCAGTGAAGTAACTGTAGCGGCTGCTGACGCCCGAAAGCGAATATCTGGCCGAAACGCATGGCCGGCCTGGGGCTGCTGAGTGTTGCTTCAGAAGAACCGGGTTCGTTGAACTCGAGTCCAGTGCTTTCTGTGCTATATGGCAGCAGTTCCCGGTCGGAGTGCCACAGGCTCTGGCACAATCCGAGAATCAGAAAGGTTACGAGAATGATGCGTTTCATGTCGTCATGATATCACATTGAACTATAAATAGAAAAGCAGCGCCCGGAACGGACGCTGCTGCTGGTAATTTCGCAAAAAAATCAGGGCTGGTTGGCGAAGCCCTTTGATGCCGGGCCTGTATCGGCCGGGGTGCCGGCGATGCGTGCCAGAAAGGTGTCGCCGAGATTTTCGAGGTGGTTGGTGATGTTGTCGAAGTAGCTGAAGTGCGCCTGTTCCTCGTCGATGATCTGCTCAAAAAGCTTTACTGAAAGGTTATCGCCGTTTTCGCGGCAGACGAGCAGAAACTGGTTATAATCGTCGATTGTGTCGTCTTCTACTTTGGCGTCGAACGGAAAAATCGCTTTTACGTCCTGGCCCTTCTTGACTTTGTCGGCAACGTCACTGGTCGGTTCGCCGCCGAGTTCCTTGATTCTTTCGGCAAAGGCTTCAGCATGGCGCATTTCGTCGATAGCGATGAGCTTAACCTTGGCGGCCAGTTCGCCGTAATCGGCGTCGTCGAGATTATAATGCTGATTCATATACTGATGAATCGCATAGAGCTCCATCGATCTGGCCTTGTTAAGAACTTCAATTACTTTTGCTTTACGTTCCTTCTGCATGGTGACCTCCGTGAATTATTTCTGTGAATTGCAGTAATATTCTACTACAGACCGTGGCATTTTGCTTGCCGGCATTACATTTTTACGAAAACGCCTGGGCGACGGTCTGAAGATATGCTTGTCGGGCTATTTTAGCGGAACACTATAATGTTTGCACATATCTTTAAAACAGTTGATCATTTCTGTGGTTTCAAGATCCAGGAATGAAAAATCTGTATATCCGATATTTCTGACAACATGCCCCAATTTGGTTTTTGTATCCCAGGAGTTGCTGTTGACAGCATCATAATTTTTGTTAAAGCCTGCAAACATTTCGATCAGACTCTCAAAAAGGTCTTGATAAGACTTTTTAAAACGGTCTGAAACCAAACTGTCGGGCAGTTCAATTTTTCTGAGCTCTTTGTCGAGGTCACGAAATGTTTTCTCGCTCTCCGTGAAAAACTTCTTCAGTTCATGTAATTTGCCTTCTCCGCTGTTTGGCGAAAGCGACTTAACCTCTTTCAAAAAGTTGTCCTGAACTGTTTTTGTCTTCTTTAGAGCTGCCTCAATTTTTTGCGACGCATTGACCACCAGTTCGCGCTCTTTACGCTGTTTTTTCTTTACTTCACTCTCGCATCCGGTAACGGCAAAAAGCGCTAAAACAAAGGATAACAAAAAGGCTACTCTGACTTTTGCAGACATTCTGGCAGACCTCGGCTGTGTGTGGTTATTCTCAATGACAATCGGCACAACCTCACATTATCACAGAAAGATTGTTTCAACAAATAGAGGTGATTGTTGCAGTTTGTCAGCCGCCAGTTTCAACTGGAGTGGTCTGTAGTAACGTCACATTGCTGCCGTCGAAAGCATAAATGGCACGCGCTTCTTTTGCTGGCTCGTCATCGGTGAAATAGTCAATCACAATAAGCTTTTTGTTTTTTGCGTCGGTTGTGACAGTTATTTTGCCGGCGCTGAAACCGGTTTCGAGCCAGACTTGCTGGTATCGACCATCTTTGGCCTGCAGCAGGGCGAGTTCGCGAAAATCACCTGAGCCGCCGAGTTCCATGACGATGAGAATCTCATTGCTGCCGTCACCATCGAGGTCGGCCGGCAGAACCTGTTCAACTGCCCGTCCTTCTGATTCAAATATCAGGTTTTGCTGACCATTTCTTTCGAAGAACAGGCGATCTTCGCGGGCCATCATGCCTTCTTCCTGGCGCTTCTCCAGCATCAGGCGGCCGGAGGCATCAGAAGAAACTACTACGGTTTCATTGACAGCCGCTGTTGTGGCACAGGAAACCAGTAACATTGCGATAAATGCGAACGGTAATAGAATATTTGCGGTTTTTTTCATGATTGTTATCTCCTCAGACTCCGAGACCCTGGGCATAAGAGTAGAGCTGGCTGGCGTATGCATCGACAGTTCGGCTGCCAGCCATTTTTTCTTTGACATAGGTGCGTTCAATATCTGTTAAAGCTATGCCAAGGCACATTTTGACTTTCAAACCATATCCAACAGCTCCGCTGCGAGCCTTTACCATGTCGGCAAAAGAACCGGCGAGTTTGGTTGAATAGGGCCCCATGTTATAGGCACAACCGGCCATGACCAGTTTGTCGAGGCCTGATTTTTTGCCGACGTAGCGGCTGGTGAAGACTTCTTTAAAATACTTGGCGCCACCGAGCAGGTTCTGGGCCGGGTCAGTGGCATCAACGCCAAGACCTTTCGCGGTATTCGGCATCAACTGCATGAAGCCCATGGCACCGCAATGGCTGGTGGTGAGCTTGCCGCTGGAATTGCGATGAACGCCGCTGCTTTCGATATAGATGATCGCTTTCATGAATTCTTCGACAGTGACTTTCTTTCCGTATTTGTTGGTGACATCAGGAAAAGCCCACTTGGTAGCATACTGAGCGACTGCGGCGGCAAACCATTTTTTGAAATCGGGTGACTTTGTATTTACCGCCTGGCCACTCGGCGCGCCCTGAATTTTGGGTGCTGGCGTACTGCCGGCTGTGGCTGCAGTAGATGAAGACTCGCTGGTGGAAGTTGTATCCTCTGGTGCTGGGCTCACAGTAGTGGTTGAACTGGTCGCTCCAGATTTTGAGGTGCTGATTCCTTCTGCAAGCGGCAGATATCCGCCGCTTCGCGTATTGCCGGGATAATAGGGAGCATCACCGGAAGCCGGAGCGTTCGGAATCGAAACGTAATTTTTGTGCATATAGCCTTTCTGGCCATTCACTTCAACGTAGTAAAACTCACCAGATACACCAAGCACGTTGATCGATGTTCCGCTTTCAAAAGTGCCCTGTATGATTCCCCAGGGCCAGAGTCGCAGCCTGAGTTTGCCGCAGCCGGAAACCGTTCCGGTAATCGGAAACCCCTTCTGGTCTGGTTGAACGATCTTATTTATCGCTTCCATTTCGCCTGCAGCCGTGGCTGAGCTGTCAAGGTAAACATTCTGCTCGCTGAACGGCGTTGCCTGAAGAAGGCCGGCACCGGCAAATACAGCTGCTGCGACCAGTATTAACATGATTTTGTTCATGTCGCTCCTCCTTTTATCCTGTCAATTGATAATACCACCAAGTTTACCCTTAAGTTTCGTCAAACTTGAAGAAAATAGCTTATACTGAGATCTGGCACCATTTGCTGGTCTGATTGATAGCTTCCGGAAGCGCCCGGATGTGTCGAGTCATACAAATTCTTGAATCGATAATTATAAACGTAGTATAATCGACCTGGATACGGGTAAGAGTATTGATTAAAGAGGAGTTTCCCCGTGAGAAGATTCTTTCTGTCTATTTCGTGCCTGTTTATTTTTTCATGCCTTTTTTACGGCAACGAGAGTATTGCTGCTGATAATCAGATAAATAGTGGCCGGCCGGGACTCGGTGAATTCGCATCTTTTGCGCAGCATCTGGAAGCTGCCAGAAATGCCAACAGAGCCGGCCGCCAGGAAGAAGAGCAGTCAGCTTTGCAGGCTGCCCGCCGCTCGCTGGACAATGTTAAGATGGAATCACCGCACGCCCTGATTAAACAGGACTTTCAGAACATTCTGGTCAAGGATACGTTCAATCGTATTCATGGCGCGCCGTCAGACCAGTTGCGTGGCCTTTATTTCGGGCTCGAATGCGGCACCAAAGGTGGGCTTTATGAGCATCTCGACGAAGCTATCCGCAGCCATGAATCGCGTATGCCATATTATTCAGAGCGATCTGGTGGCGCCTCAGATCCGCTGTTTCGCAAGATCGCAACCCTGCAGCGTCTCAATCTGCCGGTTGCCTGGTATATTGACCTGCAGGCCCGGCGCTTTCAGAAGGCCGGTATTCCGATAATCACCGGCGATCTTTTTTCGATGTCGACGATTTATCCGAAAGACCGCCCGCCCCGCTATACCGGCATCATGAGCGATGAGGCATTGAAGGCTGTGCGGCTTAAGGTGAGAGAGTTTCAGCAGAAGGCGTTTCGGCATGTGTCGAAGAGTGAATTCTACAAGGTTGCTGAAGCAACCCATGAGCTGGTCGTCTCTCTGCGTCAGCTTGAAAAGCAGCATAACGCACATCTGGCAATGATGGTTCATATGCTTGATTCAGTCGGCTATACGGCTTTGCATGCGGCCGGTTATCAGCAGAAAACCTGCGGCGCAACCGACAATCTCGCCCGCCAGTTCCTGACAATACAGATTTTCCCGCTGCAGGAATGCCTGCCAACCGATCGTATGGCACAGGCTCTGCACGCCCGGGGTATCGGCGTAATAGTCAATGACGTTCCTGATATTCTCTTTCTCAAAGAATGGGAAACCTGGCAGGCGCAGCAGCGCTAGCAGAAATGTACCCGTTGCCCGGTGATTTATGGAATACCGCCGATAAAAATCGTGTTAAGAAGAAACAGATAAGCCAGCGCGACCGAAAAGATGGCCCATAAGATCGTGCAGATTCCGAATGAAAGCGAAACGATATTGCCATTGAACCAGCGAAAGCGGTTTTCTATCAGAAATGCAAAACCGAAAACGAATGAAGTTGTGTATCCCGAGAACAATACCAGGTTGCCGTCCGATACAGAGCGATTCATGATAAGAGAGGCAACAAAGCTGATGGCCAGATATATCACAGCATACCAGAAAAAAATTCTAAAAGAGCCAAACCGGCCGGGAAAAAACAGTCCAGCGGGCAATTTTTCGGGTTTAGACGGTTGGCCGGCGGTATTATCTGAGTAAACTTCGTTCATAGAAATCTTCCTCATCAGTATTCATAGTGTCGCATTGATCTTACCACTCAGACTCTGGTTGAATCTAAAATATAATACACGAGTTTGTCTTCGCTGTTTGCGAATAGCGCAAATTATCGGCTAAAATGTGGAGAGTCCGAGGGTTTTTCTTTAAAACTTTTTGGCGACAGTCGCGGTATTCTGAATGAGAAGTCGGTGTACTACTATTGTTTCAGACAGTTATCGAGGCTTTGTTTGATCGAAGACCGGTTAATGGAGGCAGGATATGATCAATAAATCGCTTATCGCTATGGTGCTGCTTATAACAGGTGTCGGTGCCGTTTTTGCCGGCCCGGCGCAGATAAGTCCATTTGAGGAGCAGTCGGTGGTTTTTGCAGATGCCGGTTCTTCGCAGACCCGCGAGGTGGCGGGCACGGTGACGGCACGCTGGAAGCTCAACGTCAGAATATCACCCTGGGGAACCATCATCGACGGCTTCAAGCCTGGCAGAAAGGTGACGATAGTCGCGCGCGAAGGCGACTGGTATCGCATTCGCTATGGCTCAGGGTTTGCCTACGTTCATACCAGCCTGATCAAAGTTTCTGCCGCCGAAGAAGATATGATAGCAACAACCTCCTCCAGAGAAACTGGCTCGGCAAAGCCTTCTACCAGCCCCGGTGGAACTTCTTCGGTCAGCACTACTCCGGTAAGCACAAAAACCGGCGGAATCAACGGCCCGGCGATCCCGGCTGAGCTGCTCAAAGGGCTGGCCGAAGCCAAAAAGACCGAGTGGTTCAGGTCACATAAATGCCTGCAGTTTGCCGGAACCGTAGCTGCCAAAGCCGGCGCGACCCCGGGCAAAGCCGCAGCTTCGCAGCCGCAGGCAGCTTATCCGGCTGACAAGAGATTGCGCGGCTATCAGATCAACGATCTGCCAAAAGCGGTCGAAGCCGGGCTGCTCAAGCCGGGTATGCTGATACACGTAAAGATTCATTACGACAAAGATCCGGCCTATCACAAGCCTGACAACGCACACCACTGGTTTGTCTATATGGGCAAAAACAGCAAAGGCGTGCCGATGTTCGCCGACAATACGCATAAAGGCGAGCTGCAGACAGCGCAGCAGGTTTATTCTAATATGAAGGGCTGGCGCAACTCAAAGACCTACGGCGACGCAAAATACGGCTACGTGCCGCGCGTCACCGCAGTTCATGACCCCTTCGCCAACAAACGCTGACTTTATATAAACGAGCATCCCGTCTGATGGCCGAAGCTTTTGATTTAACAAAAATCAATGCGCTTTTATATATACTGCCTGGTAATGGCGATATTGGCCCTTGTAAAAAGATTTGAGGGCACCGCTTTTTTCGAGACTTTTGACTGAAGCCTGTATTCTTGCATCGCCGTAGCGCCTGAACTTGCCGCTGATTTTAGTAATAGTTCGGGCGGTGGCGCAATATTCAAGAATTTCTTCGGCCAGCAGATCGACACTGTCGGGCAGCGCTTTATCTGGAAAAACCATGGTAACGCCAGGGTTAGCCGGAGCGATGTTTTCGCCGGCTTCGAAGCGCAGGCACTCAGCATGCCCGGCCAGAAAGCTGCGTATTCTGCGACGCAGGGCGCCGCCTTCGCCGCTCGAACCATATCCGTGTATAACTTCTATACGCCGCCAGTCGCGGTTCTTAACGCAGCCGTTATAAAACTTTACGAAAGCCTCGACAGCTTCGATCTGGGTATAACCATGTAAATCAATTTCGTTACTCATCAGGCGACCATGATAATCAATTACCACTTCTGATTCAACTTCGGCCTGATGTTGTTTCGGAGTTCCGGGGACATCTTATTTAATTGCCTGGTCTTGCGATTTTCTTTTTGGCTCCGGTTTTCCAGGAAGGAGCTTCCATTTGTAATACGCGAAGTATTTGAGTCGTTTCTGCTTTGACCCTATAAGCAATAATATATGGTTTTACCACTAGCTCACGAGTTCCGGCTACTCGACCAGGGCGACCCATTGCCGGGTGTTTTGCAAGATCCATTATGGCATCGGTTACCCGCTTTACTTCGCTTTCGGCAATCGCAATGCTATCACGGGCAACATAGGTAAATAGTGCCTCAAGGTCTTCTTCTGCTCGGCGAAGCCAGCGAATAGTCATTTCTGTTCACTTTTGCGCGCGGCAGCGACCTTCTTTTTCATCCTGGCTAAAACGTTTGCATGATTTTGGAAGTCAGCGTCAGGAGCATCAGCTTCTTTAACAGCCTCTTCAATAGCCAATATCTGCCATTCCTGGGCATCAAGAAATTCCTCAATAGCTTTGTTTGCTAAGTATGATTTTGATCGTTCCGTTGAACGGGAAACGTCAGCCAGGCGATTCATTGTTTCTATCGGAACTCGTATAGTCATCGTTGTTGTTTGAGGCATATCAATTTACCACCTTTTGTATACATTATAGCACACTGTAACACAACAAGACTAGTTCTGCCGAATAAAACCAGCAGGTCGCACCCGGAGTCGCTTGCTGGAAGAAAGATCGGCAACCAGCCCTGGTCGCCTCCAGCAGGTTGCGCCGCCGCGATCCAGGCAAACGGTAACTCCCCGGCGCTTCCTGCCCGCCGCCCCCTGAAGGGGGCTCCCAAGTCCACTACGAAAAAAAATGCCAGAGACAAAAGTCCCCGGCAACTTCTTTAATCTGATTAACTCGTTATTTCAGTTCTTTGCCTCTATAGAAAACTTGAGACCGAAGGAATTCAAGAGATTCCACAGGCTCCCGAATTCGGGGTTGCCTTTAACAGAAAGCATTTTATACATGCTTTCTCTGTTAAGTTTTGCCAGCCCGGCAACACGAGACATGCCCTTTGCCTTAGCGATATCCTTCAGGGCCAGCAGAAAAATCTGGATATTATCACTTTCTATAGCTTCTTCCAGAGAGGCATTAAGATATTCTGCCGCCTCTTCAGGATTCTGAAGAGCCTTTAGCAGACTTTCCTCGTAGGGTTTGGCTGGTTTAACTGTCTTAGTCATGTTCCTGCATCCTCCTTTTGTAATCGCTTAAAAACTCGGTGGCTTTCTTGATGTCTGCGCGCTGTGTTTGTTTGTCGCCACCACAAAGAAGAAGAATAACCCTTTTGCCGACTCGGGCATAATAAACCCGGTAACCTGGCCCGAAATCAATTTTCATTTCCATGATTCCGGGGGCAACCGTGTTAAATTTCCCCGGGTTTCCGGCTCTTATCTGGTTTATTCTCGCGCGAATCTTGGCTCGACCTTTAATGTCTTGCAGCGCCGCTAGCCATTCAACAATTGGCTCGTTTCCATCTGGTAAAACATAATTTTGAACGATTTGATTCATTTGTGTCTCTGTAATTAATTGTAGTCTATGAGCTACAAAAAGTCAAGCACTTATTGGGTCACAACACCAGGCGAAATTTGCCATGAATAAGGCTGCCCTTGCTGACGCTTTCAGCGTCCAGATTTGTTTTTAAGGAGCATTTGCGCTATTCGCGAATAGCGAATATAATATTATTATGCTGAAACCACAAGATATCGTAATTCTCCTGAAACTGGTCGCAAAGGCTGCGGCCAACTCACCCTGGAACTTCGCATCTCTTGCCAAAGAGCTATGCATGAGCTCTTCCGAAGTCCACGCTGGCTTTAAAAGAGCTGTAAAATCGCAGCTTATCCATCCGCAAACGCGTGAACCAAATGTTAATGCCTTGTCAGAGTTTATTATACATGGCCTGCGCTATGTTTTCCCCGCTGAACGCGGCGAAATGACGCGCGGCCTCCCGACTGCGCACTCATTTGGCCCGCTAAAAGATGTTCTGGCCGATAATCAGGAAATCCCGCCCGTCTGGCCTTATGCAAAGGGCAACACCTGGGGCCAGTCGTTTCTGCCGCTGTATGTTTCAGTTCCCCGGGCCGCCGAATCAGATCAATGTCTTTATGAATTGCTGGCACTTGTCGATGCTGTCAGAGGTGGCCGCGCCAGAGAACGCAACCTGGCTGTCAAAGAATTGAAACAAAGATTGGGCGTTAACCAGTGACATTATCTGCAAACGAACAAATGCTGTCGCGCTGATTACATCACGGCTGACAGAAATTTCTCAGATGTTATAACACAAATAAAAATGGGGGGAATCCTATGAGCGGAACCAAAGCGTCAAAACTAGTTCAGGCCGTTGTCGACCGCGTAGTCAACGATGTTGTTGTCGTCGTCATCCGCCACCCCGACGCCGCCGAAGATGAGCCCGATACTTTCAAGGAAATCTACATTCCTGGTGAGCGCTTCAAAGAACCCCCGAACGAAGGCGACATCATCCCGATAGATCCCGACAAGTCGGATGTAATAACCGTTAACATCGGCAAAACGCTATATATGCCCTCACATAGTTTCTTGCTCTCAACTAATCTGTATCCTGGTTAATCACGCTTAGCAGCATAAGGTTATATACTGAAGAATATAATGTTTTTCCAAGCTATTCTGACTCGAATTCAAGGAGCCATAAGACCAACAGAAACCACATTTACCGCGTCGAGAAATCGCGACACTGCAGGTGAGCGGCGCAGATATGGCAAGGCTGGGTTCAGCAGCAGGACAAAGAAGAATGAAGGCAGAAATATGCCCAGGGTTGCTGCGGCAGCGCCCTCGATTCCGGCAATCTGATATCCGATAAAAGTTGCGGTCGAAAGCACCGGTCCGGGCGTAAACTGGCCGCTGGCGATAGAATCCATGAGCACCTGAGAGTCTAGCCAGCCGAGCTTGTGAACCAGCTCATCATTGAGAAAGGCTATCAGCGCGCTTTATGGTGAGCCTGTCAGTGAATATGAGGCCACCCGTCGCGTTAAAACCCTGTTGATGGGCTCGCTGGTCGGCCACTCGATCAGCGGTTGCCGCAATCTTGGTTTTCCTGAGGCTTCTTACAGCAGCAAGAGCCTCAGCGAAATCCTTGATGAAAACCTGCCGTTCATCATCACCACCTCTACTGGTATCGCCAATGTCGAGCATGCCGTCGGGGTGATCGGCAGGCGTGACAACATGCTTTTTCTTGCTGACCCCTTGCGTGGTCTTGTTGAAACAGGCATAGAAGACTTTCAACGCCGGGGTTACCTTCAGATTATCCGGCTCGGCCCCCGGCCAAATGCAGCAAAACAGCCCTTGCTCAACGACTTTTCACCTGAATACATACAACTAGCCGATTAAATTTGCGCAAGCATGAGCCAGCTCTAAGGTTTTGTTGAAAAACTGCCGATATATAAAATAGATAGGGATAATTGTCAAAATCTGGTCATGGATGACATCAGGAAAAAACCTAATGTACGCCATGGGCAATATTTCTGATCGTGGATCTGTTTACGGGTATCAGCACGTCAATAAAGCGCCGGAAGTTGAATTTCCAGCTGTTCTCGGCGAGAATCCAGAGCAGATCAAGCCAGAACCAACCGCCTTGCCGAATGTTCGGCAGTTGACCGCAGTTGACCGGGCAGTTCAAAAAGATCTGGAAAACGAGTTCGGCATAAAGCCCTGGCAGCCTGGCGATGATCTGAAAGACAGTCTGGGAAGTGGCTTGCTGGCCTGGGGCGGTGGCACGACCAATTTCGGCAGTATCGAAGAAAATGCCGACAAAGCTCTGGCCATATTTCAAAAGCATCTCGAAAGATTCATGCTGACTGAAAACATTCAAACTGATCCTGTTATTGAACTCGATATCGCCGGCGACGGAAAAGTTGCTTTGAGAAATGAGCACCCCGATCGCGAAAAGATCGAGAATTTCATCAACCAGAATTCTGAGATTCACAACCTTTATGTCGGTGTGGTTAGTGCCAGGAACCTTGTTGCCATCGGGAAAGAGTCGGCAAAGTTTCAGCAGCGCTATGCCGTCGATCCGCAAGCGGCGGTGAGCGAGTTCGCTCACTTGTTTTCGGGCAGGTATCAATATAACAGCAGTCTCAAGATCAGCAAAGATGGCTGTCAGATGACTACCCAACCATCTTTTCGCATTTCCTGACTACGGAAGGTCGCAAGGTTCGCTAAGTTATGTACACACCATGACGATAAGGGTAATGTCGTCGCCGGCAATTGCTTGTCCAAGCCATTTCTGATAACTTGTCATAATGTTGTTGTAGTAAGTTGTCGCATTGTTGTCGTAGCAGGCGAGAAACAGATCGAAAAGGCCCTGATAACCAAGCTCGGTACCACTTTCGTTACGTGATTCAACCATGCCGTCTGTATATAGAATTATGGCCTGACCCGGGCTGATTGTCAGTTTGAGGTTGCTGTAGACGCTCTTCTTGAAGCCGCCAAGAACTGCGCCGGCATGTTTTATTTCGCTGACGGTCTTTGTTGCCGGGTCGATGAGCGCGGGAGAGCAACCTCCGGCATTACTGTAGACAAGGCTGCGATCCATCCTGTTTACCAGCAAATATTGAAAAGTCATAACCTTGCGCTGTACCCGGTTTTTGATCGAAAAGACAATCTGGTGCAGCCGGGCGAGAACTGAGGCAGGATCTCTGGCAATCTCGGTGCTGCAGATCACTCCAGCTTTCGCCATTGCCATGATCAGCGACGCACCAACCCCATGCCCGGCCACGTCTCCCAGCAACAGCGCGAAGTTCTTTTCATCAACCGGAAAATAGTCGAAATAATCACCGCCAAGCTCGATCATTGGCAGGCTTTTTCCGAATATGCTGAAACCTTCAACATTGAAGGGCCGGTTAGGCAGAAGCCGGGCTTGAACGATGCTGGCGATTTTCAGTTCATCAAACTCGCTGATACTGTTATTGAAAATCTTTGCCATTTCTGAGAATTCGTCACCTTCGCTTTCAGGCAGGCGAAAGGTTGAATCGCGTTTCTCAAGCGCAAGAGCAGCCTGATGTAAGCGTTTAACCGGCATTAAAAGGTTTAGATGCAGAATAACAACCATAAAAAATACCAGCGATATTCCCAGAATCGTTGGATATACAAGCTCTCTGGCTTCAGCACTTATCTTTGCATCTATGCGTTCGACCGGATAAAGAACGCAGAATCTGATGCTGTTGGTAGTACTTCCCTTCAGACCTACAAACAGATGCCTGCTGTTGTTATATTCGACGATTTCTGGCTCTGGCAAAGGAAAGTCAGCGGTTTTTGTGAAGAGCCGGTTAATTTCAGGGTATTGTTCAAGCGGTTTTTGTTCGTTCAGCAGCGTCTGTTCATACGCCACATAAAAAGTGAAGCCCCATGGGTTTCTGATCGCTCCATGCAGATGCCGGGCGATGTAGTTTTCCTGAAGCAGATCAGAATTGATTGCCATGAACAGAAAATGATCGAAATAAGCGTTGGTCAGCAGCTTGAAAGACTCAACGAACAGCGTCATTTTGCGACTGCCCCAACCGGCGTCGACCAGTTTACCTTCTTCCGATAAGAGGCCGTGAACTATTTGTTCAAAAGGTTTTTGAAACACGGATTCGAGCAAATATGCGGTTTCTGGCGGAATGTCTTCAGGAGCTACAGAATTGAGTGCCGCAAGATGACGTTTGCCGAGATGACTTATTATATCTTTGTCGTTTGGATGCATGTCGTGCGTTATCAGATTGTATTCGGCCTGTGCTACTGTTGAATCTCTTTGCCCTTCAGTATTTCTATGCACTTTGCCGGACAGAATAAGCATGCTTGCATAGGCTTTTTCAAGCTGCTCTCTGAACAGCATACGAACATCTCTGAGGACAGTATTTTTCCCGCTCAGCAGATCGGGTACATTCTGCATGGACTGGCGAATCAATCTCGCATATCTGGCGTGTTCGAGCTCGAGGTTCCGGTCAATATTCATGGCAAACTGCGCCATTTGTTGATTAACTTCGCGAATCAGAGCCGTTTTCTTATTGGCAAAATAGTTTATGGCGACCGAGCCGATAATGGTGAGGGGAATACCTGCTGCGACAGCCATCAGTATTCCTGTCTGTGCGAGCAAAGGCAGATTTTCGATTCTGGCTGGAAACCAGTCGTTTCGTTGCAAAAATAATAAGAAAAATATCAGCAGCAGCAGACTCGCGACGATAATTTTTCCCGGGCGAATATGTTTATCTGAAAGTTGGTAAGTGATAAGAACCCAGGTGTTTATACCTGTTTGCGCTCTGCTGAAAAGTTTGCCTTCGTATTCTACAAATTCATGTGCAGGCTGTTGCAGCAGTTTCTGATATGCAATACGTGACGTAGTAGAATGCCGGTCGAAATCCTGTTCGCTTTCAGAAAAGCTTTCAAATTGCGTTTTCTCCGGATCGAGCGTGCTTATAAAGGCTTTCAGCCCGGTCTTTTTTTGTAGTTCTTTTGTGGAAATTCTCACTACAGCCATCAACAAGCTGTTTTTCGCCAGCCAGCAGCGAAATAGGTTTTTCTCAAAATCGTTCTGATAAAGAGTATTACAGGAATTAAATTCTGGATTATCTGTGTTTGGCACGAAGAGATTGCGCCCCATGACCGGTCGTAATCTATCGACAGCTTCATAGTATTTTGGTGAAACAGCAGTTGTTATGGCAGTCTGCAGCGATATGCCAGCTTCATCCCATTTTGTGCGTTCTGCCGGGTCTAGGATAAAATTGTCGCTGACCAGTCGAGAATGCTTGTCGTATACGGCAAATTCTACTTCTGACTGATAACGGCTGAGAAATTGCTTCAGTCGGTCTGCGAATTTCAGGGGTGATTCAGCCTCGGTGAACCAGGTTTTCAGCTGATTTACCCAGAACTTTTGCTGATCGGCGTGCAGCTGAAGCTCGTTTCTGATTCCGGTCAGTTCTCGAGCTGCACTGCTGATTTCTAATTTTTTGCGATTTTCGGCAAAGTACTTCAAGCCTTCGTTGACCCCTGCCGCAGGAATCAAAAGAAGCGTCAGTATAAGATAAAATTGTGCAAAAATGCTTTTCTGTTTCATTGAAAACTCAACACAATCATGGTGCAGTCATCCTGAAGCTGCGCTGACAGTCGTTCAAGTCTCTGGAAAATGTTGGCAATATGGCTATCCGCGGTCTGCCCGTCCGCCGCCGAGATTATTTCTGCCAGACCGTCAAAGCCGATCTGCTGCCCGCTGCTGTTCTGACACTCGACAAAGCCATCGGTAAACAGAAACAACCTGTCGCCTGGTTGTAACAAAAACTCTGATGCCTGATAGTGAATCTTTGCATCGAAACCAGGTGGCAAGGCATTTATCTCTGAAAGAACCCTGATTTTTCCTGTATTTTGACTGAAGATCATCGGATAGCAATGCCCGGCATTTATGGCACGCCCGCTGCCGTTTGTGGTGTCAAGCTCGATGCAGAGTGCAGTCATGTAATCTTTGCTGCCATGCCGGCGAAGGTTCCCAAAAACCTGGTTTACCTGTTGCATGAGTTTCTCGGCCGTCAGGCCAAGATGGTTTTCATGAATCAAAATCGACTTGGCCATGGCCATACTCAAGGCAGCCGGAATCCCATGCCCGGTTGCATCGCCGATGAACAGCAGAACTTTGTTGCTGTCGAGAGGAATCATGTCGTAATAATCGCCGCCGAGATTCGTCATAATTCTGGTTTTTGCAACGATCTGGCAGCGGTTGCTGGTAAGTGCGTTTTCGGGAAGCAGGCTTTCCTGGACTATTCTGGCTACTTCCAGTTCCTGAAGAGTTTCGAGTGAATGATTGAAAGCAGTCATGAGTTCGCCAAATTCATTGTGGCAGACAATTTCAAGGCGCTTGTGAAAATCTCTTTTCGCGATAGCATCGATCCCGGTTTTGAGCTCGTGCAACGGTCTGAACAGCCAGTTTCTGAGAAGGTAAAGCGTTGCCATGGCAAGCAGGCATAGAGACAATACCAGAACCTTGGCCTGGTTGATAATGATTTCGCGCTGTCTTTTTACCTTTTCCAACGGTAGAAAGGCCGCCAGTATCATGCGACTCAGCTGTCTTCCCGGCATTGCTACAGCAATATATTCTTTGCCGTCGAGGTTAAGCTGATCGACTTGTGTTATCTGCCGGTTCACTGACATTTTCATGAGGTTTATCAAACGCGGCTGGCTTGTATTCGGCGCACGGAAAAGATCTTCTCCACTTCGGCAATAGGCCGCGATCTGTAGATTTTCGTTATCTGGTAACTCATGCAGGCAGTAATTTTCTATATGATCGCGCTGCAATTCATGCAGACGCCAGGAAACGATTGCCAGCAGCATCGCTTCTCTGCGTTTTCCCTTTGGCTGCAGAAGCTGGTAGTAGACGCCCATTTCGAAGTCACCGATGCCAAAATAAGAGATGTCGTTCTGATGCTCGTAAATTCCGGTGTAAAAGAGCATCTCGAAAATGCTGGTCGTGGGGCCCTTGTCGGCGATATTCCCTGATATCAGGGTTTTGAGGGCGTTGCTGGCTGCTGAACACATAGGTGCTCTGTCGCGGGTAATTCTTCTGGAAATTCCAAGCAGAAAATCTGTGCTGTTGCTATCAGTTATCATCACTTCGCCTGGGTTCGCAACAGGCGTGAGGTCGTCGATAAATTTACGCGAAGACTCTTTTTGCCGAAGTATTTCGGGGCGATGCTCGATGTTGGCGGTGAGATATCTGGTTAAAGCGTTTGCCCGCTTTTTTAGAAACCATTCATAATTGCCATCGAGTTTTTCGATTACGTGACAGGCTTCGTTTTTCAGATCGTTCATCATTTCTGTCTCGTTCTGGCGAACGTATTCCATGGTCTGAGTAAAGATGACCAGAATGGGTAGTAAGACTGCGAACGCAAAGAATGCCGATATCTTCAGTTTTACAGTGATTGAAAAGGGGTGCTTCAGCTGGTAGACGAAAAGCACGAAGCACAAAACAAAAAGGTATTTGACGACAGTGGCGGTAAATGCCGCTTTGATGACAGTCGGATCGTTCTGAGTATTATGACGGAACAGAGCAAATCCACGCCAATACTGGTTCAAAAAACGACACGAAATCGACTGCCAGGCATTGTCTGATTCTTCAGGAGCAATATTCATTTCTTCATGGCTGGCCAGGGCCATGGTGACTTTTGCTGCCAGTTCTTTTGACAGCGCGGGTGTGAAAGTGTGCTGATCGGGAGGGTAGCTTGAGTAGCCTGCGATAGTTTCAGGACTGTTACGGTTAAGCCGGCGGGTTATCCAGCGCAGGCCAGTGTCGCCTCTGATAAAATTGCGGCTTATGTAGACCAGCAGTTTCAGGTTGCCGCCGTGCCCGTGCCACAGGTGAAACCGGGTTTCGTTGCCTGAAGCCAGAAACGACCGGCCATACCTGTTTTTATGCAATGGCAGGGTCAAATGATCGGGCTTGATCAAATCGCCAAGAAGCGGTTTAAGTCTATTGAACCGGGGAGAGAAGTCTGGAATGGTCACATATTCTTTGCCATGTTCGAAGGCGACACTGACATTGGAAAGCAGCTCGATCGCCTGGCGATACATATATGAATAACTTGTTTCGTCTGAAATTGTCGGCAGCAGATTGCCGTCTTTGTCGGCAACTATGAAGGTAAATGCGCCGGGAAAGCTGTTTTTAAGCTTGCGAATTTCAGATTTGAGCTTATTTTGAGCATCGGTGGCATTGTCGAGTTCAGAGCAAAGAGAACGAAAAATGAAGTGGGCGAATCTGTCATTTTCAGAAAAAAATTCAAGCTGGTCCAGCAACTCCTGCTTCTTTTGCTCAGCTAGTTGCTTTCTTGCAGATGCTTCAATAGTTATGATTCCGTCGATTCCGCGAAAAATGATAAGGCCTGGCAGGATAAAAAAACATATAAAACCAAGCAGCAGATTAAGGATTTTGAGCTGCTGGCCGGTCTGATTTTTGAAAATCGCTTGCAACATCGATACTGTTACCTGTCGTTCCGGGGTTTTAGAACATTTATACGTATCAGACGTATTGCAGGTAACAGATAATTCAATGCTGGTCGTTTATGCCGGGCATCTCTTACAGTCTCTTGTGCGCTCATACTTTTCCGTTATGCTCTGGCAAATATTTTTCCTGATTTGAGGAGAGTCATGTCTGCTGCTTTATATGTTATGTGCTGTGTCAGAGCATTTTGCCGAAAGCAGGAGTTGTTGTTCTCGGCCATTAAGACGGTTGATGCGGATCGATTACAGACGACTTCTTGTCTAATGGGAAATATAACACGTGGCCGGCTAAAACTCCACGGGCTTAGCCAGTTGCCGCACAGATTCAGCTAAAAGTAATACTGGCAGCGCATTTCGATGCGGTCGGAACTGAGTTTCTGCCCGTATTCGCTGTTGTGGTTGCCGAGGTTCGTCGTCAGGCGCAGGGTGAAAATGTAGTCGGTCAGGCCGGTATAACTGACTTCGACAGTGTTTGAATGGCTCTTGTCGGCAAGATTGACGACCGAAAAGAACGCGCCGTTCATGTAGAGATGCCCGAACAGTTCAGGCTTGGTTATTTCTGCCCATTCCTCATCTCTGAAAACACTCATGTCTCCTGGAAGAGGCCGACGTAGGTTTTGAGGTCGTTCACATCTATGTGGGCCGGTTCAGCTTTTCCCGCTCTTTTTCCGCCAGTGAGCTCCGGTAATCACCAACACTATTGTTTATGGGAGAATGACAATCAATTGCCACTTCGGATTCAACTCCCGACCGCTGTTGACTTTGTTGGCCGGTAAAACTATTATGACGCAGACAAATCAACGATACGGAGCAATACCATGGCAGAACGTTACGATCCGCAAAAGGTTCAGGCAAAATGGCAGCCGAAATGGCGTGAAATGGGTCTGTACAAGACCTCTGACGAGCGCAGCAAGCCCAAATTTTACTGTCTCGACTTTTTCCCCTACCCATCAGGAAACGGCCTTTCGGTAGGGCATCTGCGCAATTACGTGCCAACCGACGTCATTTCGCGTATGAAAAGAATGCAGGGTTTCAATGTTCTTCACCCCATGGGCTGGGACGCTTTCGGTCTTCCTGCCGAAAACTTCGCGATCAAGATGGGCGTTCATCCGGCAATTACCACTGAAAAGAACGCCAACAACTACCGCCGTCAGCTCAGTCTGGCCGAGTGTGGTTACGACTGGTCGCGCGAAATCAATTCGACTGATCCTGGCTATTACAAATGGACACAGTGGTTTTTTCTGCTCCTGCATAAGCGAAAACTCGCCTACAAAGCCACCGGCGCCCAGTGGTGGTGCCCTGACTGCCGCACTATTCTCGCCAACGAACAGGTTGAGCAGGGCCGATGCTGGCGCTGCGAATCGCAGGTCGAGAAAAAAGATCTCAACCAGTGGTTTTTCAAAATTACCGAATATGCCGACCGCCTGATCGAAGATCTCAAGACCGTCGACTGGCCTGACCGCATCAAGAAGATGCAGGAACACTGGATCGGCAAAAGCATCGGCGCCGAAGCCAACTTTAAAGGTATCAGCCCGATTAATGGCGAGCAGCATGATATTCCGATCTTCACAACTCGTGTTGACACCATATTTGGCGTAACCTTCATGACGCTGGCACCTGAGCACCCGCTGGTCGAAAAGCTTACTCACCCTGATTGCAAGGCAGCGGTAGAGGCTTATATTGCTGATTCACGCAAAAAATCAGAGATTGACCGCCTGTCTACTGAAAAAGAAAAAACCGGCATAAATCTCGGTAGTTTCGCGATCAACCCGTTCAATGGCGAAAAAGTGCCGGTGTTTATCGGCGATTACGTTCTGTATGGCTATGGCACCGGCGCGGTTATGGCGGTTCCGGCCCATGATGAACGTGATTTTGCCTTTGCAAAGAAATACGATATCGCGATCAAGGAAGTCATCACGCCCGATGGCAAGCCTCAGGGCGAACTGCAACAGGCCTATACCGAGTATGGCACCCTGATCGAGTCCGGTCAGTTCAGTGGCCTGAACAGCGAAAAAGCTATCGAAAAGATGATTGCCTGGCTCGAAGAAAACAAACTTGGTTCTGGACGCGTTAACTATAAGTTGCGTGACTGGCTCATTTCTCGGCAGCGCTATTGGGGCGCGCCGATTCCGATAATTCACTGTGACAGTTGCGGTGAAGTGCCGGTGCCTGAAGACCAGTTGCCGGTCAAGCTGCCTGATATTAAAGAATTCAAGCCGGGCTCCGATGGCAAGTCGCCGCTGGCCTTTATTGATGAGTGGGTTAACACGACCTGTCCGAAATGCGGTAAAGCGGCGCGCCGCGAAACCGATACGATGGACGGTTTTGCCTGCTCGTCGTGGTATTTTCTGCGGTTTATCAGCCCGAAACTCGATTCGGCGCCGTTCGATGCCGAAGCCGCAAAATTCTGGCTGCCGGTAGATCTTTATGTCGGCGGCGCCGAGCATGCGGTAATGCACCTCCTCTACGCCCGCTTCTGGACCAAGGTCATGTATGATGCCGGTCTAGTCAGCTTTCTTGAGCCTTTCAGCCAGTTGCGCAATCAGGGCATGATGCTGGCCGCCGACGGCAGCAAGATGAGCAAGTCGAAAAACAACGTCATCACCCCCGACGAAATGGTCGAAAAATACGGTGCCGACGCCCTGCGTGCTTTTATATTGTTTCTTGGTACCTTTGAATTTGAAGTCGCCTGGTCCGATGAAGGTATGCGCGGCATGAATCGCTTCGTTAACCGGGTCTATGACCTGATCAGCGAGAATCCCGGCAACGGCAGCGGCAAGGCCGAAGGCAAAGAAGCCGAAGATCTCTATCGCACCATGCATCGCACGATCAAAGCGGTAAGCAATGATATCAGCGGCTTCAGCTTCAATACAGCCATCGCGCGTCTGATGGAATTGACTAATGCGATGATCGACGCTGCCAAAAAGACGCAGCTGGCTTCGACGACGCTCTGGCGCGAAGCGGCACAGACTCTGCTCAGGCTGCTGGCGCCGATTACCCCCTTCCTCGCCGAAGAATTATGGGAACAGATCGGAGAAAAAGGTTCGGTTCATCAGCAGGCCTGGCCCATGCATGATGAAAACGCTCTGATTGAATCGATGATCACGCTGCCGGTTCAGGTTAATGGCAAGTTGCGCGATCAGCTGGAAGTACCGGTCGATGTAGATGAAGCTGGTGCCCGTGCAGCCGCCGAAGCCAGCGAAAAAGTGCAGAAACATCTTGAAGGCAAGCAGATAGTTAAGTTTATTTACGTGGCGAAGCGCATGATCAGCTTTGTCGTGAAGTAAGCTGGTTTATACAAAAACAGGTGGCCGGGTACGAACCGGCCACTTTTTTTGAGCTGTTGTAAGCATTTGTGTTACAATTTAATGTGGGTTGTTAACGAAAGGGATGCTGTTATGTCTGGTTGCACGGGTTAACCGGGCGGAATGTTATGAAAGGCAATTGATGGATCAGCCGGCAAGAAAAATGAAAGTGCTGGTCGTTGAAGACGACGCATTTTCACGTCAATATATAACTTCGGTCATCCGCATGGGTGATTACGAGGTGATGGAAGCACGCGACGGCGCCGAAGGTCTTGCCATGTTCGAGTCTTTCGCGCCTGACCTGATTTTTTCTGACATTTCAATGCCGGTTATGGACGGTCTTGAAATGCTCGAGCGTATCAGGCGCAAGTCGCATGAAACGATAGTGGTCATGACCACCGCCTTTGGCAGCGCCGAGTTTACGCTCAAGGCACTGCGGTTGCGCGCCAATGATTACCTGGTCAAGCCGGTTGTACCGAAAGACATTATCGTCAATCTCAAAAAGTATGCGGATGTGCTGGCGGCGCGTTCGGTCGAGCGCGAAGTCGTCGGTTTCATTCTAGAGCGCTATCTCAAGTTGCGACTCGACAACCGTCTTGAGGTGCTGGGCAAGGTCGCTGACCGACTGATGCAGGAAACCGAGGGCCACATTCAATCTGCCGATCGCATGGGCGTGCGGCTGGGGCTGCTCGAAATCATAATTAATGCGATAGAGCATGGCAATCTTGGCATCACCTATTTTGACAAGACCGGTGCAATCGAAGGTAAAAGTTGTGACCTCAACGATCTTGTGAACGAGCGCGCGAACCAGGATCCCTATAAAAGCCGGCGTGTGCAGATTCAATTTCAGATGAATTCCGAAATGTGTGAGTGGATAATCCAGGATGAGGGCGAAGGCTTCGACTGGCACAGCGTGCCTGACCCGAATGACCCGGCCAATCTGATGTCAATGCATGGACGCGGCATATTGCTGGCCCGCATGAACTTTGATGAAGTGATTTATCTTGGGCGCGGCAATGAAGTTATTTTGCGCAAAAAGCTGATTCAACCGGCCTGATTCTTGTGCTTGGCTTAGCTTTGGTGGGCTGATATAATGACGACTATGAAAAAAATTATCACGGCAGCAATAAGTGTTTTTTTTATTCTGATGTTCCAGGGAAGCCTGCCGGCGCAGTCTGCCGGTTGGAGCGGGCCATCTGCGCGTGAGGCATTTGACAAGCCAAACCTGCATACCCCCAAAGAGCTGTACCGTATGGCGCGTGAAGCCATGGCCTCAGGTTTGTTAGAAGAGTCACGCCTGTTCGCACTTCGTCTTTTTTTCGATGGCAACCGCAGTCAGAACCTGCTTAACCTGCTCGGAATCATCGAGCTGCAGGCCGGGCAGCCATTGCTGGCAGCCGAGTGGTTACGTCGTGCCAGCGGGCTTTCGCTGAGCAATAAGGTGGCACAGCGCTATCTGTCGCGTTTGCCATCCAGCCCCCGGCCGATTCCAGTTGATCAGACCAGGCTGGCTGACCATTTTAATGAGATTTCCGAAGCGCTGCCGAAGATCCAGGAACGGCTGGCAAACCCAAAGCTGCATTCAGGCTCCATAATGAAAGCGCTCGAACGTGGCCAGGTCTATCTGGCACTGGCTCTTGCCGAAGAATACGAAAAAAAATATCCCGGCTCCGATGGCCCGGCTTTGACAGCTCTCTGCGCCTGGTATCTCGGTCGCAACCGCGATGCCTTGAATATTATCGAGAGCAATCTCAAGAAGTCGCCCTATCATCCCTTGCTGCTTTTTGTAAAGGCGATGATCGAAGACTCCAACCCCGGCAGTTCTTCCGGCAGCTTTTTCAGAGCGCTCTACGACCTCGACCAGTGGAGTCGTGCACTTTCGCTGGTTGACCAGTTCAGCAAGGCAAATCCCAAGTCGCCTGATGCCTATATCACCCAGGCACGTATACTGCTCGATCTCAATAAGGTTCGGGAAGCTGGCCAGGCTCTACAGGAAGCCGGCGTTCGCGACCCCGGTAACCCTGAAATAGAGCTGCTCTGGGTTGGCCATCTGTTGCAGCGCAATGAAAAAGACAAAGCCTCGACACGACTGGCACGTGCTTTTAGACGTGGTTATAACATGCCATCAGTAAGTCTTACCGCAGCCTTGTTTGCTCTGCAGAACGGCAGAATGAACGAAGTTAACGTGATCCTCAATGATGCTGCCAGTTCGCGGCCATTTACCGATCCCGAAGCCTACCCGGTTTATATTACGTTGATGCTGATGGCCGACCGCACGGCTGATGCGCGCAATGCTCTCAACGAATGGCGGGGTCGGGTGGCAGAACGCAGTATGGTGTGCTATCTTGAGTCTTTTTACTGCTTCAAGGTTGGCGACAACCGCCAGGCTCTGACCTGGTTGCGCAAGGGTTTTCAGATGAACCCGAACCGTATTGGTATGTTGCAGTTCCTTTCGGGGTTTCCGGCTCTTGGTGATGACCCCCGACTGTTTGCCGAAATAAATAATCGACTTGCCAGCGCCGCGGTTTCAGGTTATTCGGAAATTCCCGTGCCCGAGGCTCTTCCAGAAACGGCTTCGCAGACTGCTGCCACTGCCTCGTCGGTGACGGCTCAGGGTTCAACCGAAGTGTCTGGCGACGGCAAGTTCCAGATTACGCTTGGTTCTGGCATAGATCCCTCGGCGCGCAGCGTTCTCGGTTCCGAACTGGCCAGAATGTATGAGCGCATCGCCTCGCGCATCGGCACCCTGACCGTGCCGATTTTCATCAATTTTATTTCGGCTGAAGGCCTCGGGCCGACCATCGCTCTTTATGAACCGGCTAACACGGTAGTTACGGTAACGAGCGTCTATTATGATTCAGAAATGATCAGAAACATCATTCTCGCCAACTTCGATGAACTTGGCGACGATGAAATGGGCCCACTCATCGAAGAGCTTCCTGGTCATCTGCTGGCCGGCGAACTTACCCGTCTGATAATTCAGATTCTGCTGCCAGAAGCCAAGAGCAACCGTGCGGCCACCGCCTGGATGCAGCATGGCTTGGCGGAAGTGCTCGCCGCCAGTTCTATCAGTCAGCGTTATCGCCTGCTGATCGCCCAGAAAAGCATCGAATCAGGCACTGCCAAGCTGGTTTCTGGTAACATGCTCAACAGCATTTTCTCAGAAGGCTATACATCCCCGGCGGTTTTTGAAACTGCTACGTCTCAGGCTTATCTGATGACATGTTTTCTCATCAAGCGCACCGGCTCGCTCGAAAAAGGCTGTCGCGACATGATGAGCCTGATCGAGAAGGTCAGTAAGGGTGCGGCTTTTGCCGATGCTCTCAATCAAATATTCAAGATCAGCGAGGCTGATTTCGAGCGAAGCTGGAAAGAATCAGCCTACTGGGCGCTCAAGCAGGGCCTGCCCTACGAGTGGTAAAGCGCATTTAATTCACTTACGGCAGTTTGCAGAACTCATCGAGATTTCTGGCATTCATGGTTGGGTTGAGCCGTTTTTCTTCGCCAAGAGTGCGCGTTGGGTAAGGGCCATAGTTGTGGCCACAGCAAACGATCAGATGGTCTGGCAGACTTTTGAGGCGCTGCAGACTTGCGAAAAGCAATTTTGGGTCACTGCCGGCGAGGTCGGCCCGACCACAGTCGTTTATAAACATCGTGTCGCCGGTAACCAGCCATTTATCTGCAACCAGCAGGCAGAGTGAGCCGGGCGCATGCCCGGGGGTGTACAGGCAGACAATTTTATTGTTACCGAGATTGAAACTGTAACCCTCATCGATGAGCCGATCATACGAAGCGGCGCCATGTAGCAGAGGCGCGGTTTCACGATGGCAGAGAATTTCGGCGCCGGTCTGCGCCTTGACCTGATTGGCCGCGGCGATATGGTCGTAGTGATGATGGGTTAAAATTATGCGGGTCAGATTGACCTTATGTTTCCGGATAGTAGCAAGAATCTTGTCGTGGTCGAAGCCCGGATCGACGATAAAACCTTCGCGCGTCAGTTCATCGGCAAACAGATAAGTGTAGTTATGCATGTTTCCGAGGCTTAGCTGTTCAAAAATCATCCTGCGGTTCCCTCCGTAATTGCTTTGAATATATGTTAACATATTCGCGGTAATTAGATTGCCTATAGCAACGAAAGCGATAACAGAAGTGCTTTGCAAAGTTGATAACGATAATGGCAAATATTAAACTGCATATGATAAACAGATGGTATCGGCCTGTCTTCGCAGTTAGAGCGGGCCAATGAACATAATTACGCATTTTTTTATCGGCTGGAACGCTGGCCTCAGGTTCAGCCGTCAAATGCGCGACACCGTTTTGCTGACAGCCGCTTCGACCATCCCAGACATAGATGGTGTTGGCGCTGTCGTCGATCTGATACGGGGCGGCGAAGCAGAGTTCTTTTCTGCCTGGCACCACAAGTTTGGACACTGTGGTCTGTTCTGTCTGCTTCTGGTGCCGGCGGTATATCTGCTAAGTCGCAGAAACTGGCGGCTGACGGCATGGTTTGTCGCAATTTTTCATCTACATCTTCTCTGTGACGTTATCGGAGCGCGTGGCCCCGATGGTTATCAATGGCCGGTATATTACCTCTGGCCTTTTTCTGACGCCGGTCTGACCTGGTCTGGGCAATGGCATATCAATGCCTGGCCGAACATTGTGCTGACCTGCCTGCTGCTTGCTGATTTTCTCAGACAATCTGCGCGGGCGGGTTTCACACCTCTTCGCATTGTTTCACGTGGAGCGGACTGTGTACTGGTAGCAACACTTCAGAACCGATTTGGCGGACAAAATGAGCCAGAATAACGGTATCGGACTTTATGTGCATGTGCCGTTCTGCCTGAGCAAATGCGATTATTGTGGATTTTATTCAGAAATGCCGGGTCGGCATTCTATTGAAGATTATCTGAACCGACTGGCGGAAGAGTTGCGCGAGAGGCTTGAGCAGTTAACCCGCCCTGTCACGACTGTGTTTGTCGGTGGCGGCAACCCGACCTGTATTGGTCTCGAAAATCTGCAGCGTCTTGTCGAAATTATCGGCAGTGTTCTGCCCGATATGTCCAGGCTTGAAGAATGGACATTCGAAAGTAACCCTGAGACGCTGTCGGCCGATATAGTTGCCTTTCTGGCAACGCTGCCGGCAATAAGGCTGAGCATGGGTATTCAACGTTTGAACGACGGTGAACTCAAGGTTCTCGGTCGCCGCGCCTGCATGAATGCGGTTTACTGTGCGCTTGATCTTGCGTTTGCGAAGCTCGCCAATGTTGGCGGCGATTTTATACTTGGCGTGCCGGGCTGCCCATCTCTGGCAGGAGATTTGCATCAGATGCTGAAAAGGTATCCCCTGGCGCATGTTTCGGCATACTTTCTGACCATCGAAGAGAATACACCCATGCAGAAGGCTGTCATTCAAGGGCTATTGCCAGACCCCGCCGATATTGGTGCCGACGAACTCTACGAAGTTCGTGATGTTCTCGCCGCTGCCGGCTTTGAGCACTACGAAATATCTAATCATGCCCGCAGCGGTTGCCGTTGCCGGCACAATCTCAACTACTGGTATCAGGGCGATTACATTGGTTTCGGGCCGGCTGCTGTTTCGAGCAGCAACGGCATTCGGCTGGCAAACCCGCCAGATCTAAGGCGCTGGCTGGCAAATGAGCCGCCGGCGGTCGAAAAGCTTTCTTCAATCGATCGGCGTAACGAACATCTGATGCTGCGTCTCAGGCTTCTCCGGGAAGGCCTTGATCTGGCAGAATTTGAACGTGGTTTTGGTCAGCAGTCTGACGACTTTTACGAACATCTTGCCAGACAGACAGCAGCTGGCAATCTGCAGCGCGAAGGTGATAAGGTAAGGCTGAGCGACACCGGACTACGCTTTGCCGACGAAGTCATGGCAAGTCTGTTTATAATGTAGCAGAGGTTTAAGGTGTGAAAAGGGTTTTTCTGATTATTTGTCTGTTGGTTCTGTTGTCGCCGGACTATGCTCTGGCGTCGGGGATCGATGCGGTAATGCGTTCGGTGGTTGCACTCAGCGGCCGCGACAGTTCGGGCGAACCAGTGTTTGCTACTGCTTTCATGGTTGAAGCGCCTGGCCGAAATGCGGTCTGGCTGGTCAGCAGCGCTCACAGCTTTAACAGTATTTCTGACGATCATGCCCGGGTAAATCTGCGCCGTTGCGCGCGCGGTGTCTATTTTCCATTTCCCTTGCAGGTGCAGCTACGCAAGCAGGGCCGGCCCCTTTATGTGAGTCACGCTAATCTCGATCTGGCGGCGATAAAGATAGAACTGCCGGGTGAGGCTGACTTTTGCGTGCTTTCACGTGATTTTATCGCAGACGAACGGCAGTTGAGCCGTCTTGCCGTTGGCGCTGGTTCCCAGGTTCTGGTTCCGGGCTTTCCTTACGGCCAATCATCTAACGAGGCGGGCTTTCCTTTTGCGCGTAGCGGCATTATTTCGAGCTTTCCGATAAGCCCGGCCAGTGTTTACCCGGTTTTTTACGTCGATTTTGAAGTCTTCGCCGGATACAGCGGAGCACCGGTAATTCTGACAGGATCAGGTGGGGCACTTTTGCTGGGTATGGTACTCGAAGAGGTGTTTCTCGAAGAACTGCGACCGCAGAAAGGCCGCAAACAAATGCGAACGCGCCGCGGCCTCGGGCTGGCCAAAGTGCTGAGTGCGCCTCTGATCAGCGAATTTATTGGTGGTTTGCGCTGATTTCGGCCTTAAGAGCGTCAGAAAAGCTGATCAGGTCGATAAGGCGATCTTCACTGTTGATAATCTGTATGGTTTGGTTCATGTCAAAGCGCCGCTTAACTTCAGCAATTTCTTTATCTGCCATTTCCCGCTGGTTGCTGCGTTTAAATGCTCTGATCCGGTAAAGATGCATGTGCGGTGCCATGATTCCGTCTGGCCGTTTTTCAAGATATTGCGAAGTCCAGTATAGCGTCTGTTCTGGGTTTTCGAGCTTGTCCAAAGACAGTCTGACCAGACTGGCAATAGCTTCGTCAGACCAGACGTTGTTTTTACCGAAACGTCTGATGAACTCGAGGTAACTGTCTCTGGCTTTCTCATACTGATTAAGTCTGCGGTCAAGTATCCAGGCCATACGATAGGTAACCGAATCCATATACCGGTAGTCGGGAAAGCGTTCGCTCAGGTGTCTGAGGGTTTCGTAAGCGGCGGCTGGTTCGAGAAAGGTGCGCAGCTGAATTTCGGCACGATAATAAAGAATCAGGGCCGGCCTGAAAAATACCACCCAGCCGGCAAATAAAAGTCCGAGAATGAAAACGCCGAGCAACGCCAGCCGGTTCAGCCTGGTTGCACGCAAACGGCTGGTCTTTGTCTGCTCACCATCCAGGCGCATGCGTTCCAGGGTCGTGGCGAAATTGTCGGTGTCATCGCCCTTTTTCATCAGTTCATTACTGACTTTTTGAACGTGCCCGCGCGAAACTTCGATGATCCAGTTGAGCACCTGAAAAATTGACGAGGTGAATTGCAGGGTTACTACAACCAGCATCGAGGCAAAGCAGGTAAAGAAAAACGAGGTCGTATCCTGTCCGGTAAGCCCGAGCCAATGGTTCCAGAAGCCGCGACCGAGCAGGCGGTTTGAAAGTCCCAGAAAAAGCCATGAACTCAGAGTGATCGTGCCGACGACCGTCATCGGATAGCACCATAGAATAAATGTCGGGTAATTGATCTGCATGCTGTTGGCAATTCGGTTGGTAAAGCTCGCCGCGCCACGGCATATCAGTATGAAGAACAGAAAAAAACCACATATCATTATCGCTGGCTGGGGCAGGCGCAGCAACATTTTTTGCGAACCGAGCAGCAATACGGCAACGAAGACACTGGCAGAAAAAGGCGCCAGCCATTTTAGCCGAAGTTCAAATATATTTTCAGTAGAAAGTTGCTCAAGCTGCATTACTAAAAAATACACCAGATTCTGACTCTTTTCCACACTGCCGGTTTGCGCAGGGCGGCAGATAAAAATTTGCTCTTATTAAATCAATCGAAACTGTCGATAGAGGAACTGAGCATTCATATTCCCCAAGGAAAAAGATAAGAAAAGAATGAGGCAAACAAAGAATCATAGCGTGTTTTCCCTGCTCTCGGGGTTGCTGGTAACGCTGCTGTGCCTTGCGCTGCCCGCGGCTGCTCTGGCACAATCAGCTGCTTTTCAGGATTTGCCTCGTGACCACTGGGCATATTCTGACGTTGAGTTCCTTATCAGCCAGGGTTATATGGAAGGCTACCCGGACGGCACTTTTAAAGGCCGCAAAGTTACCACCCGCTACGATGTCGCGCTTATTCTCGCACGCATTCTTAAACGCATGGAAGAGAAAAAGTCCAACATTGACGCGGCCAGCGAAGAAGAGCGCGCCGCCCTGACCCGTCTCACCAAGGAATTCAGAGATGAACTTGGTCTGCTCGACGTTCGTGTCGATTCTCTCGAACGTCGTATGGTAGACAGCGAAAACAAGGTCAAGGAAATTGAAGATCTGTTGCCAAAGGTAAAAGTCATGGGCTTTTACCGGGCACGTGCGCAGTATATTATCGACCCGGAAACGGTAGGTAGAAACGTGGCCGGCGACTCGCAATCATTCACCGATCCTGGTATGGTGACTTTTTATCAGGAAGTCTATCTGCGTTTTGTCGGTAAGCCTCTCGGCGAAAGAATCGAAACTTTCTACGAGCTTTATGGCTTTATTCAGGGCAAAACCTGGAACAAAGTTCTTTATAACCAGTCGGGCAACTCAACGCCCAACCCATTTGATAACATTGACGACTATATCAGTCGTGTTCAGAACGACAGAATTATTCTTTCTAACCGCATGCACATTGTCAGTAAAGCCAAATCGATGAAGGTCAGGGTCTTTTCTGGTGAAAGTGTTACTGGTATCGACGATCCGATGAACATTCTGACAGAAGATCCTGATGTTGTTGAACCATATCAGGGTATTGAAGTTTCGGGCTCAGAAAGCGGAGTTTCATATCAGGGCTCGGCTCTTAAAACTGATTTAAACCGTGGTTATTCTGACGAAACCGACATGATAACCGGTCGCCTTGTCTGGAAACTGCCTGAGAAATTCAGCGAAGACAGCTTTTCTGTCGGCACCTCTTATGCCGAAAAAATTCTTGATTACAAAACTGTTGGCAATTCCAACACAGTGCGTGGTTTCGATGTTAACTACTCAACCGACCGGGCTGGAAAAATACAGGCAACCGCCGAATTCTTGACCTCTGCTGCCTACCTGTATGATGGCGGCGAAAAGAAGATGGGCAATCTGGCAGATGAAGGTTCTCGTTTTGATATCACAATTCAGAACGGCGGTCTCACCGGCACGGTCAAGCATTATGACTTTGGCCGCAATTTCCGTGCAATGATGGCGCCCGCCTGGGCTTATGATATTGGCGACCTGAAAGATTACCCCTATAGCCTCGACATGGATGCAGCTGATGGCAACTATGGTCGGCTTAACTTTGCCGGCGAAAAACTCACCAGATTCGGGGTTAACTATGACTTTGGCAACAAACTGCTGGCAATAGCCAACAATCTGTCGGTAGAGGCTACCTATCTATCCAAGACATGGGAAGTTGATCCTTATAATGAGCATCCTACCGATGATCATTCTGGCCGCAAGTTCACCTTTCAACTGCTTTCTGATTTTACTGACAAAACCACATTTAAATACGATTTTGTGCAGAAATGGGACGCGTTTGAGGGCGAGCAGGGCGAGAAGTCGAACGCTGTCGAACTGAATCTGCGCCTGAGTGATGCAGTCAGCGCCAAGGGCAAGATGCTGGTCTGGGGCGATCCCGACGATACTTTTGAAGACAACGGCCAGACTTATGATAACAATGAACGCGTTGGCTATTTCGAAATCAACTCCGACATCAACCCCAGAGTTTATGCAAAGGGAAGTGTTGAGCATCAGGTGCGTTGGGTAAGCACTCCGAAAGAAAATACCAGGGTTGATTACATCGGTGAAGCAACTTACAACCTTACGCCGACTACCAGTTTTACCGGTGGCATACAGCATGTAGACTATGACGACACTTATGACAGCAGTTATTCAAGTCTGGCAAACGCCATTCTGGCTGAACTCAAAAAGAATTTTACCAACAAGTTCAGGGGACGCGCTTTTTATGCCCGTGGAGTCATAGATTTCAAAGACGGCAATAAAGATTCAATTGACCGAGAAAATATTTTTGGCGAACTGATCTACGATGTCAGCAAGGACGCTACCGTCAGATTCAAGTTTGGTTACGATTACCCAAGTGAATGGCGCTGGGCAATTTCAAGTGCCGACAACGGCAGAGATTATAAAGATATTCATACCCAGAAGATGTTCATCTTCGAGGCCAGATCAAGTTTTTAGGATGCAAATAATGAAAAAGGCATTGATGGCAGTATTAATTACTTGCATAGCTGTTTTCTCCAGCGGCTGTGTTCAGGAATCGCTGGTTATTCCGGTTGCTATCATCAAGGGCAAGGTAATTGTGCCACCCGGGCAGATTTCGCGCGGGGTAAAGATTACCGTTGCCGGAACTACAACCAGCACCTATACCGATGATCGCGGTGAATATACACTTGAAATGCGCAAAACGGGGAGATATCTGCTTGTGGCCAGGGGCCGCAGCTTTGACGTTGGCTATACCTGGACAGATGCTGCAACAGAACAAACAACTAATGCGCCAAATATCTCACTTTCGACCAAGATTGTCGGTGAAGCTCTCTGGCTTGCCTCTATAGTAGACTTTCCTGATGCCCAGAGCTTTAATCTGAAGTCAATCGATCCAGTCTGGTCACCTGATATCGTTAAGATGTACGATGACGGCAGTCACGGTGATCTGCTGGCTAACGACGGTATTTATATGCTTCGCCTGAACAATCTGACCACAGGCTCGCAGCAGTATGTTTTTGAATACGCCAAGGCTGACGGGAAAACCGAAATCAAGACTGATCCGCATCAGGAATACACCAGAAACGGCAATTCCGAAATATACATACTAGAATCTACGGTTAAACTTGCACGCGGTTATGTAACCAGCGATTTTGACAGTATCAATTATTCTGAAGTCAAACTGGCTACCAAAAAGGGTTCACGCTCTATGTATCTCGATTCTGATGGCGGCTACAGCTTTGCTATGGAAGGTAACGGCCGTGAATATCTGGTATTCCGCAGTATCAATTTGCACATAAGGGCTATTCCGATAGATCTATCGACAGTCACCCTGTATGAAGTTCCTACCACGACTCTTTCTGCCAAGAGGAGCGGCGAGCTCAAGGTCATTCTGGTTGCTTCTGACTTTACTGATGTCAGCAATCCGACAGTAGTCGGTTCTTTCAAGGGCTGGAGCAATCCGCAGCAGCTTTATGACGATGGCACCAACGGTGACGAAGTGGCCGGCGATGGCGTTTATACCCGCCTGTTCACTGGTATCGCGCCGGGTTCCTATCAGTATGCCTTCAACATCAACAGTGAGAATCAGGTCAAAGATCCTTATCAGGAATCTGAAGACGCGACCTATTCGATTATCGGGGTCAAGTGATGAAAAAATACGGCAAAACAGCAGGAATTCTGGCCGGTCTGCTGTTCTGCGCTGCCGGCTTGCTGGCGCAGACCCAGGTTGAGCCGGTCAACTACTATTACCAGGAAGGCGCCTGGTTCGACATTGCCGATAATGTTGGTGACGACAAGGGCCCAGGCTACTATCAGTATCCGCTCGATAAAAACCTGCGGCGCGGTACTTTTGATCTCAAGCGTTTTACCGTATACGAAGAAGGCGAGGTCGTCGTCTTCGAAATTCAGATGCGAAATTACATCATGCGTGAATGGTCTGATACCAGGCAAACCGAACATCAGGGTTTTGTCGCCAACATGTGGGATATATATGTCGATATCGACGGCCGTGAAAATTCTGGTTACCAGATGGCTTTACCAGGTCGTGACCTGATGTTTGCCAATAATTTTGGCTGGGAAAAAGTAATCATGGTCACTCCGCTTTCTGAAGTAGACGTATTTAATATTCTGCGTGAAAAAACCGATGAACTTGAATTTCAGAATCACATCGAGGATATTGTTTATCCGGATTACATAAGGGTCCAGCGTGATAAGGTGATTATAAAAATTGCCAAAAAGAAACTGCCCGGAATTTCAGAGCGCGCTGGTTACCAGTGCCTGGCCATGGGTTTCAAGAATATTGTATCGCCGAACCGCATGCTGAATCGCGATGTGAAAAGTTTTCCCACTAAGGATGATTTCGGTGGTGGTCACGATACCTATGGCGATCCGCCGGTACTAGATATTATCGTGCCGGAAGGCGAAGACCAGTACCAGATTCTGCGCGATTTCAGATCAGAACCCTATCGCGAAGACATAAGGTATGCATCAGTTCCATTCGTATACAGTGGCGGTAAG
>PGYA01000011.1:185514-220927 GCA_002839435.1 Candidatus Riflebacteria bacterium HGW-Riflebacteria-2
ACCCGCCTGCTCTTAAACCTACGGTTAAAGAACCCGCCAGCGTATCAGGTATAAACATTACGCCGCCGGCTATTCTGCCTCAGCCGGCCGCAAGGCCCGCCAGACCGGCTCAGATAATCAAACAGCCTGCAGCAGCTTCACAGAATTCGACTGGCTTTGTACCGCTCAAGCCTGTGGCGCCGTCTAAGGTAGAGAGCGGCTTTAAGCCGATTCCCAAAGCTCCCGATGGCTTTATTCCGGTAAATAAGAAAGACAAACCATGATACAAGGCAAAATATTAAGGCAAATCTCATATTTTGACAGCGAAGTGACGATTAACATAAAAGCACACAAATCAGTTTCAGTTCCCTCAAGGAGGCCCCGCCAATGATTCGACAGAAATTATCCACAACAGCAGGTGTTATGCTGCTGCTATGTCTGTTTATTGTCGTTTCGACCAGTGATGTCTGCGCGCAGTCTGCGCGTTCACGCGGCATGGGCGGTGCTTTCATAGGTCTCTCTGACGATGAATCAGCTACTTTCTACAATCCGGCCGGTTTGTCGCAGATCCAGGGTCGTGAAGCCTCGATTCAGGCCAAGGTTAACGAACGCGATGTGTTCGACTGGACAAGCGTCGCTTTTACCGGCCATATCTACGAAGACCATGTCGAAGATAAGTTTTCGATAACCGATTATCTCGAGCACAATATTCTTGAAGAACCTGTGCCGAGGCGTCCCAAATACAGCTATGGCATGGCTTACACCGAAGATAATCGTTCGGAAGCTTTTGGCCAGCTGGTTGGCGGCGAGTATCTTGGTACCAGTCGCAAGACCAAAGATCTGCAGCTGGCATTTGGCACGCGGTTTCCGATTGCTCGTCGCATGCTTGCCCGCGAACAGCTTTATGGCGGTATCAAGATCAGGCACTACAATCTTGACCGCTGGATTCGCAGCCTGCAGCAGCACAGCAAAAGAGATTCGACTTCTCTCGGTGTTGGTCTGATGTATCACTACAACGACCGAATTACCGGCGGTCTTACCATTGATAATCTTGTCGAAGATGTAAATGGAACTTATGACCGGCGCGACGGCGTCAGTTTAAATCTTGGTACTGCCGTTAAGTTGACTAAAGGAACTACTATTGCGGCCGATGCCATTAACATTACCAACACCGCGCGTGCTTTTGAGCAGCAATATCGTATCGGGGTCGAGAAGAAATTTATCGAGAATGACCTGACCATGCGTATGGGTTCACTTAACGGCACTCTGACTCTAGGTTTTGGTATGCAGGTTCTTCCTCATATCAGAGTTGATTATTCATACTATGATGGCGAAATAGTCCCTGAGCATCATGTCGGAGCGCATGTGACTTTTGACTGATCGGAGCACGTTCTGATGAAATTAGCCATACGGCTGGCAATAATTTTATGCCTGATCACCGCCTGCAGTCTGCGGGCGGACTCTTTTAGCGAACCAGAAATATTTATTGCCCAGAAGCTCGAAGTTTTTGGACTGGCGGGCATTCCGTGGGAAACAGAGTATTCGCATGATGAGGAACGCTCACGTGCCTGGATGGATGCCCTGCATCACGCCTATGAGAAGGTTCTCAGTCTACCGCTGATGGAAGGAAAACTGGTGCGCCATGTCATGCAGACCAACGCCGCTCTTAAAGAGCGACTGGGTCTGGTACTGATGTCGGCGCCGAAGTATTTTCAGCAGGCTGATGCTTCCGGTCTCATCCGCTGCCGGCTTGAGTTACCTCTGACGGGTAAACTCAGCGTAAGGTCAGCACTGTATCTCGCGGCAATGCGTCCACAACCGCTGCAGCCGATAAGCTTCCTGGCTTCCTGGAGCGCCGGGCTGAAAGTTGACGAAAAGGCGCCAGCGCCTGATTTTAAAAGAATTATCGTTGATGTGCGCGGTTCGTCTTTCGAACCCTCACTGTTTCCAAGGTTTTTTGATCAGACCGGCATGCTGATTTTTCAGGAATCGATGGTGCCTTCGGGCGAGCGCTTCAGCCGCCCGGCTGTGCGCTTTGAGTCTGACATAAGAAAAGCCCGTGCCGACCTGAAAGAAGAAGAGACTATGACGGCAGCAGCCCGTGTAAGCGGGTTAGCAGTGCGTGATATCAGCATCGATCATAGCGATACCGATGTTTTTGCAAGATTCTGTCGCGAACTGATACGAAACCCCCTGCAGGAGCGCGAAATTGTAGTGGTTTTCAATCCACAGTCAGTGAGACCGAGCGGCAAGCTTGGCAAAACCGAGGCGCCCGTAGACACCGAAGAAAAAACCAAAAAGCCTGCAGAAAAATAGCAACAGGAGGCATATCTGATGAAATTAAAACGCATAATGATACTTGTACTGGTGATTTGTTCTTTTGCCGGGGCCGCCTGGGCTTCGGCTGAACCGACACGGGATCAGGAAAAGAAGCTGAGCCGGCTGGAGCGTTATATTTATGGTGAAGAGCAGAAAGGCGTAACCGCCGACCGTCTGCGGCAGATCGAAGAAGATCTTTTCGGACGCAATACCGGCCGCAAGGAAGCCGAAAAAGCGGCTTATCTGCATGACTTTATATTCAAGGGTTCTCCGGCCAATCCGTCGCTTGACATGAAACTGAGCTTTCTTGAGTGGCGTCTGTTCAACCGCACCGGCGAAGGCAATCTTGAAGCACGACTTGCCGATATCGACAGGCAGGTTACCGGGCATGTGTCGATGGAACCGCTTGCCTTCAGGCTCGAGCAGCAGATTCATCTGATTATCGAAAATGGCATGATTTCTCTGCATCAGGTGACCATTCCGCGCGGCACCGAAATCAAAATGCGTCTTAAAAAAGATATTTCAAGCCGCTCTGCCAGAAAGAACGATCTTATACCCATGGTGCTGGCGCACGATGTGTTTATCGACAACAACATACTGGTCATGACCAACGGCGGTATCGTAACTTCTTCGGTTAAATCTGTTCGTCGTGGTGGCCGCTTCGGGCGCACCGGCTATGTCAATCTCGATGTGACCAGGATTGAGAGCATGGATTCAAGCGAATTACCAATTCAGATCGATGCGGCTGGCGAAAAATTCGACAAAAAGAAAATCGGCATGGCCGCCGGCGCCTCTACCCTCGGCTATCTCGTGCTTGGCCCGATTGGTCTGGCCGGTGGCGCATTCATCAAGGGTGGCGAGGTCGAGATTCCTGCCGGAACCGAAATCAGTGTGCGCACCACTCAGGACTGCAAGGTTGTCGGCGTTCTGGTGAATCGCAAATAAACGTCAGCCACAGTTTAACAGCTTTGATATCAGGCCAGGCAGTTTGCCTGGCCTGTCATTTTAAATGTCTTGTGAGCCGTAATTCATTGTGTTACTCTTGCTGGCATGTATCCATACCTCTTTAAAATTGGTCCGCTTACTATAGGTTCCTACGGCGTACTGCTTGCCATAGCATTTTTTTCCGCTTTCATGGTTATCAACTGGCAGTTTCGCAAACATGGCTGTGATGAAGAACTGGCATGGGATCTGCATTTTCTGGCTATTTTTGGTGGTATGGTCGGGTCTCGCCTGATGCATATTATTGAGAACTTCCGGGAATTTCTCAGCGATCCAATGGCGATGATTTTTACAACTACTGGCTTCTCAGTTCTTGGTGGCTATGTTCTGGCGCTGTTGTTGTGCACTTTTCGGGTGCGCTACGCCGGCCAGCCGTTTTTTAAAATAGCCGATCTTTATGTGCCAGGAATGGCTGTGGGCTACTCTATTGGCCGCCTTGGCTGCATAGCAGCGGGAGACGGTTGTTACGGCCTTCCATGCAAGCTGCCCTGGGCAATGAATTTTCCCAACGGTCTGGTTACTACTCTCAGCGCGAAAAATCTCTCCCTTGCTGCTACTTACCAGAGGCTGTTTCCAGGTGAACCGGTTCCGGTAGACATCGGCGTTCACCCGACACCTCTGTATGAATCGCTATCGACCTTTGTTCTTCTGATGATTTTGTTGCTGGTCGGCTGGCGCGTTGGTGGTGGCCGTCGTTTTGCCTTTTTTCTGATCTGGTTCGGTGTTTCCCGCTTTCTGGTCGAATTTATCCGGCTCAATCCCATCGTTTTATGGGGGCTTTCTTCGAGTCAGCTGGTGTCGATATTTTTCGTTGCTGCCGGCGTTATCATCATGGCGGGCTCAAAGGCGAGACTTGCTGCTTTGCCGGAAACGAATCAGCAGTCAGTCGGAGATTGAAAACAATCTGTAACTGGTATATGCTGTTGCCATAAAACTTTCAGGGAAAGGTCGCAAAATTAGTTTATGGCTCTGATTCTGGTCAAAGAAATTGTACAGGACCAGGGGCTTATGGTCGTCGCTGGCAAAGAAGGGGTTGACCGCAAGGTTATCTCATCTGAAGTTCATCGCCCCGGCCTTGAGCTGGCCGGCTTTTTCGAACATTTTGGTTACGAGCGCATCATCGTGCTTGGCCGCACCGAATTGGCCTATCTTGGCGAACAGACTGCCGAGACGCGCAAGGTCAGATTGCGTCAGCTATTGTTTTTCAATATTCCGTGCATCATCATCACCGACGACCTGCTCGTTCTCGATGAGCTGCTCGAACTTTGCGATCAGAAAAAAATTCCGCTGTTGCGCACTCCGGCGCGCACAGGTGAGTTTATCTACCAGCTCTCACGCTATCTGCACAACCGTTTTGCGCCCCGCAAAAGCGTCCACGGTGTTTTTGTCGAAGTATATGGCGTTGGCATTCTGATCATGGGGTCTTCTGGAATCGGCAAGAGCGAATGCGCGCTCGAATTGATCAAACGCGGACATCGGCTGGTGGCTGACGATGCTGTTCAACTCATGAAAATCAGCGATACCAAGGTGGTCGGTTCACCTGACGAGATGATCCGCCACCATATGGAAATCCGTGGACTCGGTATAATCGACATTCGTTCATTATTCGGCATCGCGGCCACCGCTGACGAAAAGCCGGTAGATATGGTTATCAACCTTGAAAAATGGGATGATCAGAAGGAATACGACCGTCTCGGTATTTTTCAGCGCACGGTCAAGTTTCTCAAGGTCGAGGTTCCCAGCACTACTATACCTGTGCGCGAAGGACGTAATCTTGCTGTAGTTATCGAGACGGCTGCCATGAACTTTTACCTGCGCCGCATGGGCGTGCTCAGTGCCGAAAAATTCTCCAAGCAGTTGCGCGCAAAGATGATCGGTGATTTTTGATGCTGCTGTCGTTGCGACGCAAGTTCAGTCATGAAATAAGAGCCCGTCGTTGGGTGGCATTTCTGCTTCTTGGCCTGCTCATGATGTGTTTCGGGTTTGTGTTTGCGGCTCTGTCTACAATAGTTCTGGCGCCTGCCAGTATCGAAACCGTGCGCAGCTTTCACCCGGCCGGTCTGGCTCTGGTTGGCCTTACGTCTTTTCTTATAAGCATGTTTTGGCTGGTTAAGGGCTTTAAAACAGCATTTCGCTTGCTGGACAGTCGCGATTACGGTCTTTCAACGCGTTTGCGCGAATTCGTGTTTCAAAAGTCACAGGCTTCCGGCAAGCTGTTTTCTATGGTGGCGCTCGGCGGCGGAACCGGTTTGAGTTCTTTGCTGAAAGGTCTCAAGGAACTGCCGGTAAATCTAACTGCTATTGTTACTGTGACTGACGATGGCGGTTCTTCCGGGCGTCTGCGCAAAGAACTGCAGATTCTGCCACCGGGCGACATCAGAAACTGCCTGGTTGCCCTGTCAAGATCTGAGAGTCTCTTGTCACGGCTTTTTCAATATCGTTTCGGCGAAGGCGGTGAAATAGAGGGGCACAGTTTTGGCAACCTTTTTATTGCGGCCATGACCGGTGTTATCGGTGATTTCAGCAGCGCCGTGCGTGAGGCCAGCAATATTCTGGCGATCAAGGGGCATGTCATTCCTGTTACTAACGATAATGTGCAGTTGCTGGCGCAGTTTGCAGACGGTAGCGAAATCACCGGTGAAACGGCGATATGCGAGGTTCGTAAGCCTATCAGCAGAATAGCCCTGGTGCCGGCGTCACCCTGTGCCAACCAGGAAGCGCTCAGTGCCATAGATGACGCCAATATGGTGGTTATGGGTCCTGGTAGTCTTTATACCAGCATAATTCCGAATCTTCTCGTGCCGGGAGTGGCTGAACATATCAACAACAGCGACGCCAAGGTGGTTTATATCTGCAATGTCATGACGCAGCCTGGTGAAACAGACGGCTTCAATGCGGCCGATCATGTTAACGCCATACTCGAAAAAACGCCGCTGCAACGTATTGACATAGTTGTAGTCAACTCTCGGCGCGCTTCCCGCAGTCTTATGGAAAGATATGAAGCCAAGGGGCAATACTGGGTCGCGCCAACTGTTAAAAAGATCGAAGATATGGGCATCCGGATCGTCGCGGCCGACATGCTTCTACAGGCAGATCTGCTGCGACATAATCCTGTTCTGCTGGCAGCGATTCTTGTTGGCCTGATCAATGAGAACCGCCTGGTAGATTCCAGCTCTGGCATGGATGAAGAAGAGGAAAGTTTTTTTGATGAATGAGTCTGGCGCATGAGTGGCGCTGACTATAACACCGAGCTTAAACGCGAGATTTTTTCGGTTGCCCGCCAGCAGCTGCCATGTTGCGTGCAATCTTTTCTGGCCGGTCTGCTGCGTGGGTCTGCCAGACAACCGCAGATAAAAGTGCGCCGGGCCCTGCACCGCCAGCTTCAAACATTTCTGGGGCAGGTTCTGCCGCCGGATGCGGCTATTGGCAGCGGCGGTACCGAAGTAATGCTTGATACCAACTTTGATCAGCTTGTTCTAAGACAGAAACTGGTTGAACGTATTAAGCGCACCGAGGATGCCGTGTCTGGCAAACACTGCCAGAAAGCTTTTCTGCAGGGGTTGTTCATTTCGCGCGGTTACATTCAGAATCCCGGGCAAGGCTATCATCTCGAGTTCAGGCTGCCAGGACGCTGGTTGCCTGCCGCATTTAAAACAGTTTGCCGGCAGTTGCGCACAAGATTTGGCGAATACAAAACCGATTCAGGTGAAAACTGCTTTTATCTCAAAAGTATTCGCCGCATTATCAAGTTTCTCAATCTTCTCGGGCTTTTTGAAATATCGCTTGAACTCTCTGATTTAAAAGCGACGCGTGGTCTGCTGTCGATGGTTAACCGTCAGGTAAACTTCGAAACAGCTAATATTAACCGGTTGATTGGCGCTGCCGAAGAGTCAATCTCGCAGATCGAAGAGCTGCTGGCCTACGATGATCAGGAGATCTGGACAGAAAGCCTGCGTCAGCTTGCCATGGTGCGGTTGAAATACCCGCATGACAGTCTTGAAGCCCTTGGGCAACGCTTTGAGCCTGCTCTCAGCAAATCGGCGGTGAATCACCGGTTGCGCCGCATCAAAAGTCTGCATATTCGATTGTTCGGCAAAATTCCCGAAGAGAATGCTTAGCAGGCTGAATCGCCGTCATGCAGACGATGTGCAAAAATCAGCAGCGCGACGAGGTTAAATACCAGAGCCGCGCACAAAATCGAAAAACAGGCACGCATGCCAATTGCCGGCAGTAACCAGAGACCGCTCAAAGCGCCGGCAAGCAGGGCACCACAATTATCGGCTGAGATGAGAAGACCGGCGCTGTCGGCTGCCTGGCGCCCGGTACTGCGCAGTATGCTGTCTGCCACGGGAAACTCGATGCCGTCAAGAAAGGCGATAAGATATATCATCAGCCCGATCATTGCAGCAAAATGCTGTTGCGTCATACTGACAAAAACGATGCAGAAGGCAGAAAATAGAATTTGCAGCAGTTTTACCAGCTTAAGCCTTGAAATGGCGGTTTTGCGCAGTTGAACTCTGCCAAAAAGCATGGCGCCGCTTGCCAGGCCTATCATGTAGAGACCAAAAAACAGTGCCGTCATCTGATACGCTGCGCCAAAGCGGTTCTGGTATAAAAGAATCAGAATAATTTCCGAGAGAATGCCGGTGGCGCCGCTTATCGCCACACCGCCGGCAATAACGGTTTTAACTGCAGTTGCCGTGCTGAGAAAAGCAGGAATAAACATTAATACAGCGGCAATCGCCAGAAATATGACGAGAAGTTTAAATAACGGTATCTGTTGCAGGTAAGGAAGCCAGGTGTTGAGAGTTGTACCACTATAGATGTTCCATAGTTCGATCTGCTGCATGAAACTGACCGGATGCGCATCGCTGTTAAGCTTAACCTTGATATCGCGTTTGAGCCACTCTTCGAGTTCTTTTACCCGGTGCGGCATAAGCAGGTTGTGAAAACTCATCGGAAAAAACGTCGTTGTGCTGATCTGACGTGCAGAGAAGCGGTCAGAAAATTCACGGGCGTTCTGCGGCAGAACCTGGTTCGACTGGCTGGCAAAAAAGGTTATGACGTTTCCAGGTATGGCCAGGCAATGGGCAAATTCAAGCCTGAGCGCCTGCCAGGTTGAAATAATCAGTTTGCCCAGGGTCTGGTTCAGGTAATTTTCTGCGCCCTGCACTTGCAGCGAAATGACGCCTTCCGGTTGCAGCATTGCTTTGGCCGCCCTGAATGCTTCGCTTGTAAAAAGACGGTTTCCGGCAAGAGTTACCGGTGAGATCGCGTTGAACATAATACCGTCAAACTTTTGACCAGCCTGGTTGAGGTAAAAGCGCGGATCAGTATTGACGACCTCGACACGGGCCAATTGTTCTGGCGAATAGTCGAGCATTGCAACCAGATCTGCATCGCTCTCGACAATTGTCAGCCTGAGTTCGCCATACTTTATGAACTCATCGATTACATCAGGGGTTGGTGCGCCAATAACGAGAACCCGCCGGTAATTTTTGAGAGCGCTGACAAAGGTGTGAACCCGGCTTTCGGCCGATTCAGCCAGAGGCCACGAGTCTGTCAGCATGCCGTTCGAAAAGAGACTTTTCTGATCCCAGTAGCTGCTGAGCTGTAGCTTCTGGTAAGGAGTCTCGGCAGTGGCTTTGAGCTGTCTCACCTCGCCATGCATTTTCTGCCAGTATGCCAGTTCAACTCTCTGAGAAACGGCTGGCGCCATATAAAAAATCGCCGGAACCGCCAGAAACAGAAGCAATGCAGGTATTCTTCGGTGTCGGGTTTCGATGAGAATGCCTGCCAATACTGGTATCGACAGGCTGAGAAGGCAGACTATGGAATCGGCGCGGCCACCGATAATCAGCGAAAATAATATTCCGCCGGCAAAGCCACCGACTGCTTCGAGACTGTAAAAATAGCCAATACTCTGCCGGGTTAACCTTATCATCGCAGGTATGAACATGCCCAGAATCATTGCGGCAGGAGTAATTGTGAACAGCATGAACGATGCAGTTGCTGCAAAAGAGATGAATTGTCCGCCGGGACTAGGCAGCAGTCCAACCGCCAGATATACCAGAAGTACCAGCAGCAGAGGCAATATAGCCAGCAGTTTCATTAGAAGTGCGGGTTTTACTTTGATTTTGCCGCCGACATAACCACCAATTGCTATTCCCAGAAGCCAGATGCTCAGGAAAAGTCCGAGATGAATTTCGGTACCGTAGAATTGCCCCATGAAAAATCTGAACAGTGAGACCTGGGTGAGGTTGGCGACAAACCCGGCGATTATCGAAATTATTGCCAGTCGCGAACCTTTCGCAAAGACATCAGTCATTTATGTGTCGGCCGGTTCGTGTTATTTTGCGCACCTGCTGCATATTTTTGCTGGCAGGAATATCCTGGAAATCGATGACGTTGCCGAGACATTCGATTTCGATAGCTTCTTCGTTGTAGCGGCGCAGACCCTGAATTGCCCGTATCGCAACATTTTTGACCTGGTAATTCATGGTGTAGGGATAACCTTCATCGTTGATGCTCCAGCTTTGCTCGGTCTCAAGGCCACTTGCTTTTTCGGTCACGAGTGCTGGCTGCAGTATATGCCCGTCTACCAAATCGTTGCTGCAGTCTCTGAAAAAGTAGGTAAGGAATTTCTCTGGTGAATAGCCAGAATTCGCGCTGTTGTCGGGCGCTATGTATTTGTCGGGCAGATCATTTGGCGCCAGCCCGGGTGCGAGATAACGATAATTGGGATTGTAGAAGCTCGCGATTCGTATCATTATTTCTGGCTCTGAACCACTCATTTTCAGAGGGATGTAAAAGAATCTGATACGACCGCTGGAGTCTGATTCTTCTGGAATAATTCGTTTGTACACGCCGGAAAGACTCTGCACTTTTTGAAAAGCAGCCTGCCCGTCTTCGTTGCGAAAAGGAAACTCGGTAAAATCAAAATATGGGTTTTTGCCCTGCTGAAATTCGACGGCATCATAAAGCTCGGTCGGGAAAAGTCTGGCTTTGAGAAGAAAGTGTTGCATGGCTGCACGTGCGGCAAAGTAAGCCTGCTGGTCACGCAGCGAAATTTTCGTGCGGCCGGCAACATTGCGATGATGAAAAGACATGGAAGCAAACATTACCAGCAGGCACAGAGCAAAGACAAGGACAATAATTATCGCCATTCCCCGCTTGTGTTCAGCTTGATGGTATCTAAACATCGATATCTGCCTTTATCGTCATCAGGTGAATGCGTTTCAGTCCTGTTCCAGGTTGTTCGGGGCTTTTCAGGAAGGCTTTTTCGACATTCCACTGGACCTCAATAATAAGGCGCTTCAGGCCACAGTATTTGAAGTTTTCGTCGTTGGTATAGCTGACCATGCTTTTTGCCATGCGCTGATTCATTCGAACCGCGGTTGGATTTGTGAATCTGAAAGCGTCTGCATGCAATTTCTCATATCCTTCGTCACGGTAAAAATTTTCGTGGTTCTCGGAAACCTTTTTGGCAAGCTCTGTTTCGAACAGATAGTTGCTACCGTCAGACATCTGGCTGACCGGGTTGGGTACGTATTTTATCTGATGCCAGGCCTGGCTCTGAAGTTTGGCCGGGTTTTTGAGAAAATTGAAAGTAGGCTCAAGTGAAGTAAATGCCGAAAAATCAGTGGGCGCTTTGCCTGGATACTCGTTGCCGATTCTTTTCATCTCTGGTTTGAGAGAGACAGATTTGGCCAGCGAAGGAATGTCTTCGACACGCAATGTGACTAGATAGTGCTGGCCGCGGGGGTCACTGATAATGACCTGACATGGCCATCCGGCCGAAGTCTTTTCGCTGCCGGGATAAACCGTGTTGATAAAACGTGTTGCCCATTCTTCATTGTAATTTTCGTAGCCTTCGACACCGATGAGATCGTCAATGCGTATGTAGGCAGGAACACCAGCCCGCAATGCCTGAAACGGCACGTTGTCGAGCATGGCGTTTAGAGTCTCAGAAGCGCGACTGATGGCGAACATTCGCGAAAAGTTGAAGTCAGTATCTGCCGCGCCTTTTGTCATGAAATAGAAAACAGGTACCATGGTTATTGCCAGTATCGCCATGGCAAGGATGATTTCGATCATCGTAAAAGCACTTCTGTGCCTTTTTGATAAATTGTTTTGACGCACTTTCTGCTGTGACATATGCTATTATCAAGTTATCAGAACTTAAATACAGTAGCAAACATAACATATAGTAACACCAGCTGGTCAAAAACTTGTGTTATACACAGGTACAATGGCAACGGACAGGATTCGAAAATGAAGGGCAAATGGTCTGTTGATCGAAGGACATTTATTGGAACTACTGCTGCGCTGACTGGTAGTTGTTTGCTTGGGCGTAGAACATCTCTTTTTGCCGGTCAGGAGAGCGATTTTCCAGCTGAATATGTCGTGAAATTGCCGGATGGCAGGTTGCAGTGCGGGCTTTGTCCGAATGCTTGTATTCCGGCCGAAGGTGAAAACGGCAACTGTCGCGCCAGAGGCATAAGAAATGGCCAGTTTACCAGCCTGGTATATGGTTTCCCCTGTGTCATAGCGGTTGATCCGGTCGAAAAAATGCCATTGTTTCATTATCATGTGCATGGCCCGGCGTTATCAATCTCTACTGCCGGTTGTAATCTGGTTTGCCAGTATTGCCAGAACTGGCAGTTTTCGCAGAAGTCGCCGGCTGAAACAGCAAATTTTGCCATGAGTCCCGCCGATATAGTTTTGCGCGCTGTCGATATGCAGTTGCGCACAATAGGCTTTTTTTACACGGAGCCGACCATCTATATCGAATACATGAAAGATGTTGCCAGGCTGGCAAAGAAAAGCAACATCAAAACCATCATGGTTACCGCCGGCTACATCAATCCTGAGCCGCTCAAGGACCTTTTTGAATTGATTGATATGTTTGTTGTCGGTTATAAAGGCTTTACCGAAGAATTTTATGCCGAAGCCATCGGCGGAAAGCTTGAGTCCGTAAAAAAAGCCCTGGTTTCCATAAAGGAATCGGGGTGTCATCTTGAGGTCGTTTCTTTGCTGATTCCCGGCAAAAATGACGACATGAAGGTGTTTCAGGTCGGCGCTGAGTGGTTTGTTGAACATCTCGGCCCCGATGTGCCCTGGCATTTTTCCAGATTTTTACCGGAATTTCTGCTCAAGAATCTGCCGCCAACGCCTAATGGTGTGCTTGAGACGGCGCGGGCAATCGCTATTAAGGCTGGCGTTAAGTTTGCCTATACCGGCAATAACCCAGGGCAGGAGGGCAATCACACCTATTGTCCCGGATGTGGTAAAAAAGTGGTCGAGCGTCTTGGTTTCAAGGTGTTACGCAGCTTTTTATCTGCCGGGAAGTGCCAGGACTGCGGTTATCAGATTCCTGGCGTGTGGCTTGATGACCTGCCGAATGGCAATATCTGATAATCAGGGGAGAACCAGGCTTATGAAAAAGGCAATGATTGGGTTGGCGATTTTGCTGTTAGCTGCAACCGCTGTGGCAGAGCCTGATAACTACATCAACGAGATGGGCGGAGTGGTCGAAGAGATCTCTTTGCTTAACCTGCTACGTGGTCTCTATTTGAGTGAAGAGCAGGCCAGAAAGATTTCAGCACTGGCGCTTTCAGCTGAAGAAATTCGTGCCAAAGCCAGAGCCGAGATTTCTCAGCTGAATGCGCTGCCTTCTCTCAATCAGTTGCGTGATGAGCTTTATACTGCTTTGGCCGAAGAGCCTCCGGCAATTCGCAGTGAAGTTGTCAAGCTCGACAACAGAGCGCACGAGCTTACCGGCATTGCTCTTGAAAAAATTGCCAGGCTCGAAGATGAAGTGCGCAATGCTCTTACGCATGGTCAGCAGAAAATTGTCTGGGAATTCGTGCCCTGCATTGTTCCTGAAGTTGATTTCGAAAATCCAGTTAGAACAGGGCAGGCCGAAGCGAGCAGTCGTCTGATGCCCGCACTCAAGCTAATAAGAGAAACCCCTGAGGATATCTGGAAGAAACATGGTCAGGATTATCTTGATCATATTCTTAAGGTAACCGAGCAGGAAGTAGGCAAGTTGACCGATGAAACCCGCGAGGATATGCGTCGTCGTCTGGTAAAGCATGCCTGGAAAATCCGAAAAATGAAAGAAGCTGATTTTATGATAAATCGTAATAAGCTTGCCGAAGACCTGTTACTGGTTAATCGCGAGCGCACTTTGCGCAGTGGTCATCGCATAACCGGCAAAATTGCGCGCTTTCTTCTTTCACCACATGCTGCCAGAGTTTTGCCAAAATGGGTTTCGATACATTTTGGTAAAACATCAGACGCCGCGCAGATTGGGCAAACTGTTTCCGATACTGCATCTGCAGCTGTACCTGTAACAGCGCCCGCTATCGCGAGCGAGCCAGCTAAGATAATTCCTGCTGGTGCAGAACTGGACAAATCTTCTTTGTTGCCCGGCAATGAAACGATTAATGATGCCGACAATCAGTTCTGGTCTGTTCTTGTGCCAAAATCACTGGCAAGGCTGGCTGAGACTCCCTATTACAACCACATCTATCATGCATTTGGGCAGAATTACAGCCAGACTTACTTCGACGAAGACGACAAATATGTCGATATTTACGATGTCATTGTTGGCGCCGGCGTAATACTTGAAGGTGGTCGCCCCGAATATTACACGCTGACCCCGGGCGAGCCATGATGGCTATTTTTGTCTGACTATAATTGCTGCGCCGCGTGTAGTGCCGACCAGCAGATTGCCATTTTCATCCAGACACAATGATTTAATATGACTTGCCGGCAGTCCATCGGCTTCGGTAAAAAATCTGCCGGGCTGCTTTTCCTGCCAGAGCTGAAGCCCAGTTGGGCTGCCTATCCATATCTGGTCGCCGTCTCGTTGTAGACAGGTAGCCGGGATAGCTTTTATACCATCGACCTTGCGTAGCAGCGACCAGTTTTTACCGTCGAAAATTGCCAGGCCGCGGCTGGTTCCAGCAATGATGCGGTCGTCTGTATAGTCGCAGATGCTGAAAACTTCGCGGGCCGGAAATTCAGGAAATAGCCATTTATCGACGTTGAGTTCAACATTCGACTTTATTTCTGTGCGCAGGCGAACGATGCCATTGCTGCTGCCGAGCCATAAATGCGTAAGCTGCATAAATACCGTCAGCAGGCTGTTGTCATAAAAGTGCATGATTTTATAACTGCGAAAACCAGGGTTTACTGTTTCTACAAACCTGCTGACACCATGTTCTCTGTGTCCGAACCACAGGTAATCGTCTTTGTCTACGTGCATATAGACAATGCGGTTGTTTAGCAGTCCTGGCGCATCCGGGTCTCTAAAGGTGGTCCAGCGGTCGAAGTCATATCGAAAAAGGCCAAGGCCACCAAATGTCGAGTTTTGGGCCACCCATATTTCATTATTGCAGATACCAATCGAAGTTATGTTACCAGCGGCGTTAAGTGGGGAATTTTCTGGTGTTAACGTCATAACGTTGCCATCGCTGGTTTCTACAAACAGACTGTTGTGCAACGCCCATACACGTATTCCCTGTCGCGCTGCGATAGCTCTGACTTCTTCATTGGCAACAAATGGATGAGAAACCTTTGAGATTACGAAGTCTTCACTTGCTGTGGCAGCCGTACTCAGAGCAAAAAAGACTGTCAGTATGGCGAGCAGCTGGCAAATTCGCATGTTTTGAGACCTCACCTGTAAAAAATTCAAGCCCCCATACGGTATAATAACCGCATGGAGGCTTGAATTCAACAGATTGTCACAGATCAGCGATTATCGATAGATCTGGTTCTGAAACTGGCTGGCAGAACATTTATGTTGAACTTGAGTTCACGGGCCTCACCTATACCGCCGTCTTTAGCGCGATCATAGGCTTTAACTCGGAACTGATACCAGCCGGCTGCGCGGAAGATGTGATAAAAACTGACTTTGGGGTCGAATTCGTTGAGCTCGAATTTGCCAAGCCCGCTGCCGTCTTTAACAATCCTGTTGCTGCTGACGATCTGGCCATCCTGTTCGTATTCGAGGTCTTCGAGTTTGCCGGTTGGCTGCTGATTCTCATTGAGGGCTTCGATTTCGACCTCGGTCTTGAGAATGCCACGGAACGGAGTCAGGCTGTCGATGTTGTCGTAAGGGGCAATGCTGAAGCGCATGCGCTGGTCTTCGACCGGAATGCCGTTTTTGTCGGGACCATCGGGATCAGTCGGGAACATCGGCAGTTTTTCCTGTGTGCCATCGACCTTGACCACCATCCATTCGCTGCCGGTCATGTCGATATCGCCGGCAACACCGTCTTCGCCGTGATTCTTTACAGTCCCTGATTTTACGTCTTTGCTGACCAGCTGTCCACCGGCTTCAATTGCTTCAATCGGCGGAATCCCGATTTTATGGGTGACGCCGTTGTTCATGTCTTCAGCTTCAACGTTGATCAGCGGTTTGCTGAAAGCAGCCATGTCTTCGACTTTGATCAGAGAACCAGCTGGAGCAGCATTGCCACAGCAGTTAGAGACTTCCTGCGTCATCAGACAATCAGGCGGGTGGTTCATCGACTCGCCATAATAGAGTTCGGCGAGGGTTTTGCGATTGGCATCGTCAACTCCGGCACTGGCAAGCACCTGGCGTTCGACTCCGGATATCTTTCTACCGCTGATCGGAGTTGCGCTGTGATCGTTCCATTCAATCGAATTTGTTGCGAAGTGTCGGGGTAGTATGACGCGTTTTCCGGCCACTGTCCATGAGCCTTTGGTGACTTCGATGGTTTTCCCGGTAGCTGGATCAACTTTGTTCTCAGGTTTTTCCTGATGCTGGGAAGGAATGTTTTCGAGAGCTATTGGTCCTACGATACATCTGCCAAGATGTACTTCGAAGCCGATAGGTGCAAATCTTGTGGCTTCGCGGGAGCCCTCGCTTGAGCTGTCGATAAAGGTTTTCAGCTCCTGCATGGCAACGCGGGCATCTACTGCTGCCTGTGAAGTTTTTCCGGCAAGCTCATCAATGATATCGGCGTAGACCGACAATTCGGCTGAGCTCTTTTTCTTCCAGGCTTCATTGAGTTCGTTGGTGCGAGTGACCGGGTCGCCGTTCTGATAGAGGCAGTAATACACGACTCCCTTTTCCCATGGTTCCAGGAATTTGCCGGGCCAGCTGTTGGTATAGCGGTCGGCAATAAACTTGTCGCGCTTTTCCTGAGACTGCTGTTTCCAGTAGGGGTGATGCGTTTCGTAGTATTCGCGCTCGCGTGAACTGTAGGCGCGACCGACATAAGGGCCGTAAGCACCGTTTGATTTGAGAACATAAAAGAACAATACTGCCTGCAGGTCGCTGGCTCCATCATAGAACGGGTTCGGTAACTGATAAAGCTCATCCGGGCTGAACTGATATTCAAAGTTGCTGGTGATTGCCGGCGAACTCGGTTGCAGATCGGAGTTTTCATTTTCGTAATCGACAGTCATACCATCGGGGCCACCGTTATAGCCAAGATATTTACCGACTACGCCAGAATATACGGCTCCCTTAGGGTCCAGAAAGTCCTTTTTTATTTCGGGGTAAGAATAGTCTTCAACATAAGCGACATTGTAGTCGGTAAATTCGTTATAGGTTTTTCCATCGATCTCAGCGGTGAGATTCCAGGAGTCTTTGAGTACGTCTGGAATTGGTTTGGTGGTTTTGTTGGCGCCTTCCGGGCCAAATTTTACAAAATCACTGTCGTCAGGCACTGCACCAAGATTGGCTGAGCCAGGAATCTCACCGTCAGGATTAGCTTCAGCCACGCCTGATTCGGGATAACCATTGCCAGAAGTGGCTGGTGCCGAAATTTCTGCGCGTTCGTAGGTCATGATCATGCCGACCTGCTGTAGAAATTTTGAGCCAGCAACATCTTCACGACCACGGATGCCAGAGTCAAACGCAGTTGTGTGTTTGTTGACAAACAGCTTTTTGTCTGGAATATCGCTTTCGCTTTTGGCACCAGTTGCCATTTCCTTGAAGAATTGTGCATTGACCAGGTTGGGACGCAGAAACGGAGTCCAGACGGAACCGCCTGATGCGCCGTTTTTGTTGCCTTCGGCAAGAACCTTCTTTTTATCATCTGGTTGTTCGAAGAACCAGTGATACTTGACGTTGCGATAGACGTAGAATTTATTGGAAGATTTTTCTTTAACGATAAAGGGGAATTTGTCTTTACCAGCGCCGGTGTTGCGATAAATCAGCGTGGCGTCGGTGAGCATGTTGGCTTTGTTCTTGACGACCGGCTGTGGCTCGTAAAGAGGCATCCAGATGGCTATCTGGGCTTCCGGTTTGTCGGAATAGCCGGGTACACGCTCGATGTTCATGCCGTCGGCCAGTGGGCCATCAGCTTCGAACTTTGAGTCGAACGGCCTGATCATAGACTGCGGAAAATAGCTCGATTCCTTGCCGGGTGTTACCTCTACCGCAGATAATGGCAGGGTTGCGGCCAGGCCGATCAGTAAAAGAAAAACAATACAGAACGGTCTTTGCACTCTATTAGATCTCATAACTCCTCCTGAGTTGATGTTAATACACTTAATAGGTTTTCAGCTGACTCTGAATGAGCGCTTCAAATTCGCGGGCTTTTCTGATACCTTCTTCGTTTTCGTAAAGCCAGCGCTTTATGGCTGGCGCCGCCAAGGAATCTGGCATTTTGGCAAGATAGTCCTGAAAATAGCTGTAGGCAAACTCCTGGTTGGCCATTGCCCGGTAAACCCTGCTGAAGCGCGGTCGGTCTCTTACCAGCAGGTCGCCGGGAAACGACTCATGCCCTTTGCCGGAATAAAGTTGTCCCAGTCGCAGCTTGGCCTGGTAAGCGATCTCATCTTCGTATAATGCGAGCAGGCTGTATATCTGCAGCGCTTTTGCCGGATACTCGTCAAGCTCAAGAAAAACTGCTTTCCAGAATTCCACCCGCGGGTCGCCCCTGACTATACTTTCGCATTTCGCCAGGTGCAGATTGGCCCGGTAATCGCCGCCCCTGGCAAGTATTTCGAGCATTCCAAGATTAACGTCGAAGTTGTCAGGGTTCATTTCGTAAGCGAGATTGAACATTACCAGTGCAAAGCCGTTGTTGTTCTTCTTGAGATAGGCTTTGCCCAGGCTGATCAGAGGCATAAAACTGTCTGGCCACTGCGCCCGCGCTTTCTGCAGGGTTTCTATGGCTTTGGCAAACTGATTCATGCGCTGATAAACGTCGCCAAGGCCAAGATATGCCATCATGTTGCCGGCATCGAGCTTGATTACCTTTTCATATTCTTTGACTGCCTGCTGGTACTTTTTGTTCTCGGTTGCGAGCTGGGCTGCAAGAATAAGCAGGTCGATATTGTCAGGTTCCTTCTTCAGCAAAGGCAAAAGAATGGTTTCTGCTTTGGCCAGGTCTGGTTTGCCTGCATATATGCAGGATCTTGCCCAGGTCGATAACTGTTTGACCGTCAGATTTGTTTTGCCGGCTTTCTCGAGGGCTGCATAAACACGCATTGTTTTCTGGTAGTAACTGCTGCCAACCTGTTCAAGAATTTCGGCAGTCTTGAGAAGCAGGTCGGTATTGTCAGACTCGATGTCGATAGCGGTTAGTAATTCATCAGCTGCTGCCTGAATATGCCCGGCGTCGATATGCATCATCGCTTTGCGGTAGCTGTTGCGTGCTTTCTGGTCTTTCAGACTGGTAAGATTGTAAACGTTCTTTTCACTGGTAGTTGGCTGTTTCTGCTCTGTTACAGTCTCAGGTCGTTTGTCGGCCGGTTGTTTGCCAGGCTCGGTATCGGTGCTGACAGTTTTGGCCGGTTCAGCACTGGCGTCCGCTTCATCTACTGTTGCGCTGAAGTCGGTCTCGGGCGTCTTGCTTTCGTTGGCTGGATTAGTCTTAGGTGCCTGTGCGAGTTCGCGTAACTTTCTGGCACGTTCGAGAGCTTTGTCGGCAAGATCGATGCGGCCAAGTTTACGCAGCGAAACACTGAACAGATACCAGGCTTCGGCGTGTCGTGGGTGATCTTTTATCTCATCTTTTCTCTGGGTAAGCAGTTTGTTGAACAATTCTGCCGACATCTGGAACTTGCCGGTTTGTATGAGTGCCTTACCCGATTCAATGCTCAGTTCGATATCATTACTTGCTAACCCTGCTGATGTAGCAAGGGTAAACAGGCAGACAAACATCAGGCCGGTAAATTTTGCCACCTTCATTCCTTGTTCTCCTCAAGACCATTATCGCTGAAAAAATACTTCAGCAAAAAGTCGGTTTCATTATCTGCTACGTAAATTTTACCATCAGTTGTACCGATAAAAAACCTGTTTTTTGAATCGACAGCCGCACACTTTGCATTTGCTACCGGGTTCTCGAGATGGCTGATTTTGCCGTCGGTAATTCGCCAGATCGCTTTATTGCCAATAACAAGCGTTTGCCGGTCTGTCGCGAGTATAAAGTGAATCATTCCGTCGATTGCCGCCACCTTTGTCGGTTCTTTCCCGGGTTTCTTCTCATACAGGCCGTTTCTGGTCGTTGCAATCAGCAGTCGGTCATTATCCTTGGCGAGATGGTTCACCCCACGGTTAAGCTGTTCATATTGCGGTTGCCATTCGGAAATGTCGCTGCCGGTTGCGTAGAGACCGGTAGAAGTTCCCAGCCAGAGGCGATTTTGCCAGTCGACTAGCGCGTTAACCCAGGCAAGATTGACCGGCTGCGAATCTTTGACCGGAACCCATTTGTTGTCTTTAAGATATGCGCTGCCGCTGCCCACAGAGCCAATTATTATGGTTCCCGATGCTGTTCGGGCAATAGCATGCAGTTTTTCAAAGCCTTTGTGCTGTTCAACAGGTTCGATCCGGTCGAACTCGCTATTGATTCTGATGCATCCGCCTCCGGCAGTGGCAACCCATAGATAATCGCCGTCAAACAGCAGGTTGTTTATCATTGGATAAGGTTGCTGCGCTTTTTCATCGTAGAATCTGGTGATATCTGTTTCGCTGATTAACCAGAGTCCTCTGCCAAAACTCGCCACCCAGATGCGGCCGCGCTGGTCGAACGCGATGCTGCGAATTGTGGAATCATGGTTGGCAAATCTGGTTTGTGCAATTGCTGTTTTGCTCAGGCAAAGCAACGTTATCAGCAATATTGTAAATATTTTTCGTGCTCGAACCACAGATAGTCCCTTAATTGGTGGCATTTTATGAGAATCTCTCCTGCGTTGTTCCTGGTGTGCTGTTGTCGTAAAGGATTTTTGTATCGTACAGCAATACGGCTATTCAACCATGAAAGTTACATTAAACTTAAAAATATCTGTTATTAACTTTTGGACTGATTGAAAGTCTGATAAGGCCACAATTTGAGCGGTAGTCGAGTTGTGGCTTTTGTTCGTGCCGCCTTGTTTGGGGTTGGCAGATAGCATAGACAGGGGAATTTGCTATTTCAATGGTCTTCAATAATTCATATTGTGTTTTTCAGCCGTTTTATGTATCTTGACAGTGGCCGGGGGGTATGCTAGTATTTGCTACCCTGATCATATCCGGGGAATAGCGTCTATTCCTCATCATTCGGAGGCTTTTTATGCAATTTGTTATCAAAGGCAAAAATCTTCAGCTTACTGATGCGCTCAAAGACTACGCAGAAAAGAAGTTGACGACAATCACCAAATACTTCGACCATATCGTCGAAGTCGATGTTACCCTTTCTGTTAAAGACTCAAAAGATATCAGCCGCAGCAGAGTTTGCGAAGTAACCGTGTGGGCCAAGTCCATTGGCAACCCGATTCACGGCAAAGCAGCTTCCGAAGATCTTTATGCTTCAATCGACATAGTCGCCGAAAAGATCGAGCGCCAGGTCAAGAAGTTCAAAGAAAAAATCACCGGTCGTCGCAGAAACAGCAAGGGCACTGACAAGCAGGCAACCCACAGCGTACTTTCGTTTGGCGAAGATTTTGCCAGTCGCACTGAACAGGCGCCTGAAGACAACCAGCCCAAGATCGTTCGCAGCGGCACTTTCCCGATGCGCCCAATGTTTTCTGACGAAGCCGCCGAACAGCTCGACCTGTTCAACCAGGACTTCTTCGTTTTCTCAAATGCCGAAACCAACAAAATCAACGTGATTTATCGTCGCAGCGATGGTAATTTCGGCCTTATCGAGCCCGAATACTAAACGATAACCAACCCCTGACAGGGATGCAGGAGGAGTTTTGGAACTAAGCGAATTTATATCACCCCAGCTTACCAAGTTGGAATTGAGTTCCACCAGCAAGCTCGACGCCATTAAAGAGCTTATCGATATGCTCGATACCGCCGGCTATCTCACCGATGCTGACGCATTTCTAAAATCCGTTCTCGAAAGGGAAAAGGTCGGTTCTACCGGCATTGGCAAGGGTATTGCCATTCCCCATTCGCGTACGGCGACCGTCAGAGAAGTGGTTGTAGCCATTGGCCGTTCGAGCGCCGGGATAGAGTTCGAAGCGCTTGATAATCGTCCGGTGCATCTGGTGTTTCTGATCGCAGCTCCAATTGAGTCAGGCGGCCTTTATCTCAAGGCTCTGGCCAGGTTGTCACGCCTTCTGCGTTACCAGGAATTCAGAACCGAGCTTATGGAAGCCGAGTCGGTAGACGAAGTTATCAAGATCATCTCTGCCGAAGAGAAATAATTTCAGTGGCGATGTTCTGGTCTTAACCGGCTTGAACAATGGCTGACCGCATTTGTCTGGCGCGCGCCTTTTCTGAGGCCGCGCCTTCTATGTTGAAAGGGGCCGCAGCATGTTCGACTGGCTGATTAAATTCATCCGATTTTTCATTCCTGATTTCAACGCGCGCGAACTGGCAAGACTCGACGATACTCTCGAAGAAGTCAATGCTCTCGAAGAGCATTTTAAAAAAATGTCAGATGAAGAGCTTGCTGGCATGACGCTTAAGTTTCGCCAACAGCTGTTCGAGGGCAAGCCCGTCGATGATATCAAAGCGGAAGCTTTCGCTGTCGTGCGCGAAACCGCACATCGCGTTCTGAACATGCGTCATTACGACGTGCAGATTCTTGGTGGACTCGCCCTGCACGAAGGCCGCATCGTCGAAATGAAAACCGGTGAAGGTAAAACCCTTGTGGCTACCCTTCCTCTTTATCTCAATGCGCTCGAACTAAATCCTGAATGGATCGAGCTGGCCGAAGAAGAATTCAAAGAAAAGCCTGTCGAGTTCAGGCCGCTGATAGACAAAAATGGCCTGATGGTGCCGGTTGGACGCGGCGCCCTGCTGGTAACGGTTAACGATTACCTGGCCCGCCGCGACTCAGAATGGATGGGCCGCGTATTCAAGTTTCTCGGCCTTTCTGTTGGCCTGAACGTGCATGGCCTGAACTCTGAAGAGAAGCGTGCGGCCTATGCGGCCGACATAACTTACGGCACCAACAACGAATTTGGTTTTGACTACCTGCGCGATAATATGGCCTTGAGCCTTGCCGAATGCGTGCAGCGCGGTGAATATAACTACTCGATTGTCGATGAAGTCGACTCGATTCTCATCGACGAGGCGAGAACGCCTCTGATCATCTCCGGCCCGGCGGAGAAGGCCACTTCGCTCTACTTTGTTTTTGCCAAGGTTGCTCGCGAAGTTCTCAAGCCCGAGGTTGATTACATAATCGACGAAAAGCATCACGGCGTTTCGGTTACCGAAGTTGGTATCGCAAAGGTTGAGAAGGCTCTGGGTATTGAAAATCTCTACGATAACAGCAACATGGATCACGTGCATCACCTGCAGAATGCACTCAAGGCCCGGCACTTTTTCCATCGAGACAAGGAATACATTGTCAGGCCGCGCGAAGACGGTCGCGGCCAGGAAGTCGTCATCGTTGACGAATTTACCGGCCGCCTGATGTTTGGCCGCCGCTATTCAGACGGTCTGCACCAGGCAATCGAAGCCAAAGAAGGCGTGCCGATTCAGCAGGAAAACCAGACCCTCGCTTCGATCACCTTTCAAAACTATTTTCGCCTTTATCGTAAGCTTGCCGGTATGACTGGTACTGCCGAAACTGAGGCTAAGGAATTCAACGAAATCTACAAGTGCGAAGTCGTGGTTATTCCGCCGAACAAACCCTGCGTGCGCCAGGATCTCGCTGATGTCATCTACAAGACTGTCGCCGAGAAATTCGAAGCGATTGTCGATAACATAATCGAAATCAATGAGCGCAAGCAGCCGGTACTGGTTGGAACCATCTCGATCGAAAAGAGTGAGCTGATAGCGGCCATGCTGCGCAAACGTGGCACTGAATGCCAGGTTCTCAACGCAAAGTATCATGAACGCGAAGCCGAGATTGTTGCTCAGGCCGGGCGCGAAGGCAGTATAACCATAGCTACCAACATGGCTGGCCGTGGTACAGACATTCTGCTCGGCGGCAACCCTGAAATGCTTGCCAAAGACGAACTTGGTCACAGCGAAGGTGAAGAATACGTCGCCGCCGTGGCCAAATACCGGCAGCAGTGTGAGGCAGAAAAACAGCGGGTTATTGCTGCTGGTGGCCTGTTCATTCTTGGTACTGAGCGCCATGAATCAAGGCGTATCGACAACCAGCTGCGTGGCCGTGCCGGTCGCCAGGGTGATCCGGGCGCCAGCCAGTTCTATCTATCGCTCGAAGATGATCTCATGCGTCTGTTCGGTTCGGTCAATATCGCCGGCTGGATGGAAAAACTTGGCTGGGAAAAGGGTGAACCGATAGAACACCCATGGATATCCAAGTCGATAGAAAGCGCCCAGCGTAAAGTCGAGGCCTATCATTTTGATGTGCGCAAACATGTTCTCAAATATGACGACGTCATGAACCAGCAGCGCACGGTGATTTATCAGGAACGCCGCAAGGCTCTCGAGCAGGAAAAAATCTACGAAGACCTTCTTTCGATGATCGATGAAGTAATCGATGACATGGTTGGCAGTGCCTTGAATCCCGACATCGACCCTGACGATTACGATTACAACGCTTTGGCAGATCAGCTCAATAAGATTTTTCCGATCGAAGTTGAGGGTGGCGATCCCCGCAAGGCAAAGCCCGGTCAACTCTGTTCTTATTCGCGTGAAGAACTGACCAACGAGCTGCGTCGTCGCGCGCTTGAAAAACTTTCTGCCAAACGAACTGAACTTGGCGACCAGGACTTTTTCAGCATGCAGAAGTTTCTGCTGCTGCAGATCGTTGACAGCAAGTGGAAAGATCACCTGCACAACATGGATAACCTCCAGGATGGCATTCATCTGCGTTCATGGGGGCAGCGCGATCCGCTGGTTGAATACAAGATCGAAGGCTTCCAGATGTTTCAGAACATGATCGACAGCATCAAGGAAGACCTGCTTTATTACCTGTACCGTGTGTCCTATTCGCGCGCTGAAGAACGCGAAGTCCAGGAAAAGAAAGAGCAGGAAGTCTATTACAACCGCGGCGACGAAGAAGAAAAGCCCAAGGCACCAGTTCGCGCCGAAGAATCGGTCGATCGTAACGCGCCATGTCCTTGTGGCAGCGGCAAGAAATACAAGAAGTGCTGTGGGCGCTGAGCGGTAGCTGAACTCTTATCTGGCATTCCAGAAGCTGCATGCTTTCTGCAATGTGTTGTCAGCCTGATGAAATTTTGCCGGGCTGGTTGTATACTGTCTGTACATCTTGTGTTTCGGATAAGGTTTATGTTGCGAAACAGGCAAAAACGGTCGGCGGTCTCTCTTGTCGAAGTCATGATCGCGATGGCGATTCTATCGACACTTGCCCTGCCAATGGGAATGTTTCTCGTCGAGCAGATGCGTGGCAGTTCGCAGCTGGGCGACTACTATCAGATACTCAACCTGCTTGAAGAAAAGCTGGAAACCGCTCTTGAAATGCGCTTTCACGATATTCCGGTCGGTGATATAAGAGATGTCCTGGTTGAATCAGAAGGACATCGTGGCCTCGACCTTCGTCCGGCTGAAGTTGCGCGCAACATTGTCAGTTTTCGCATGAGCTGTGAATTGTTGCCGGTCAGCTTCGCGGCGCTAAAAGACGCTGCTTCGAGTGAATTGCAGACGTTCGTCGCCGAAGATGGCATGAAAAGAATCGAGATTTTTGCAGAATGGGGCGACAAGCGGAAGCATCGCCTCAATCTCGTCGCTTACCGGGCAAATCTGTGAACAGATATTTATTAAACAGTAGAAATGGTATGGCATTGCCTATCATCCTGGGTTTGGTGTTGTTTCTTGCCATCTGGATCGGTTCGCTGGCCTGGTCGATGACCAATTCGCGCAGTCGGTTTCAACAGGTTGTCAAGGCGCGTAAGGCTTATTTTATGGCACGTTCAGGTCTGCAGCATTTTCTGCTCAAGCTGAAAATGTCGCAAAGAAAGGGGCTTGCAGCAATGCGCGCCCTGGAACAGGCAAATGAAGATGAAAAAAAAGTTCTCTATTCTGTCTTTTTACAGGATATAATAGTACCACCCGATAATTCTTATTCAGGCGAAAGATACGATTATCGGGTCACGAAGTTCAATGTTGAATCGGTAGATTATGACAGTTCTCGCATTACCATGCAGGTCGAAGCTGAAGGCAGCTTTGGCGGGCAGAAGAATAGTATCAGCCGGCTTATCCGTGTCAGTCGATAAGCCATAATTTCAGGAGGTATAAACCGTGGAATTCGAAGTAGTTGAAAAAATACGCGAAATGAAAACCCGGCTCTCCGGCATCGGGAGCCATCTTTGACCTGCCCAATAAGAGGCTGGAAATCGAAGAGCTTGAATCAACGACCCTGAACCCGAATTTCTGGAACGACCGCAATCGTGCCCAGTCGATCAGCCAGAAGATCGCTGATCTCAAAAAGGCCTGCGATACTTATGAGTCTGTACAGAGAGAGTTCAACGATACGGTTGAATTGATGGAACTGGCTGAAGCAGAAGACGACGATGCCATGTTCCAGCAGTTGTTTTCTCAACTCGATCCAATAAATCGTCGCATCGATGGTCTTGAACTGACTACTTTCCTTTCAGAGCCCTACGATAATTCAGATACTTATCTTTCGATCAAACCTGGCGCCGGTGGAACCGAGTCGAGTGACTGGGCTTCGATGTTGTATCGCATGTATCTGCGTTATATCGAGGCCGCTGGTTTTAAATATGAAGTTCTCGACCTGCAGGAAGAAGAACATGGTCTCAAGGCAGCTACAATCAAAGTTAAAGGCCCGTATGCCTATGGTTATCTCAAGGGCGAAAAAGGTGTTCACCGTCTGGTGCGCATCTCGCCGTTTGATTCAAACGCGCGGCGCCACACCAGCTTTACTGCCGTTGACGTGCTGCCGGTTTTGCCTGACGATGTCGATGTCGAAATCAGAGATGATGATCTCAAGCTCGATTTTTTCAGAAGCTCAGGTGCTGGTGGTCAGCATGTTAACAAGACTAGCAGTGCCGTGCGCATAACCCACATGCCTACCGGTCTGGTGGTTGCCTGCCAGATCGAGCGCAGTCAGCACCAGAACCGAGAAGTCGCTCTGGGCATGCTCAAAGCGAAGCTTTATGAACTACAGCAGCGCGAAAAACAGAAAGAAATTAAAAGTCTGCAGGGCGACATGAAAAATATCGCCTGGGGCAGTCAGATCCGTTCTTATGTTTTCTGTCCATACACTCTGGTAAAAGATCTACGAACTGGCGAACAAACCTCGGATGTGCGCCGGGTCATGGATGGTGATCTCGAGCCTTTTGTCAAGGCTTATCTGAACTGGCACGCGAATGGTGAGAAACTTCTTAACATAAGCGAAGCCGAGTGAGGTACGAGTTATGAAACTGAGCCGGCGAATTTTGAACGGAATGCGGCGTGGCAGCGCGATGTTTATGCTGATGACAGTCGTTGGCGTTCTTTACATTTTTGGTATGCTGCTGATCAATTACATGACGCAGGAACGCACGCAGACTGCCAAGCTCGGCGAAAATCTGCAGTCGTTTTGTCTGGCAGAGGCAGCAGTCGAGAAGGCCATGCTCAAGATGCGCGAGATTTTCAACGAAAAGCTGCTGTCTGAAGAAGGCGAGGTTAACGACAGAATTCTTTCATTGCTCGATATCGATCGTGCCGAAAACTTCAGCCTGCGCGTTAAAATACAGGATGGCGAAGTTATCGATGGCGGCACTGCCGAAGTGCTGGTCGAAGTCAACAACCTGCGCCTGACTCCTTTCAAGACCTATATCGACGAATACGAAGACGTACCGCCGGCGCTGAAGGTTTATCGCAAAGAGAACCGTGACACTTACGCCGACAAAGCCCTCGGTGGCTGGGAAGGGCTGTTGCGCTTCGAAGCAGTCGGCAAATACCGCAATGCCGAGAAAAAACTTGAAGTCATCCGTGAACTCAAAGTGACCGATCTTACGCCGCCGGCTGAGAACTACACGCTCTTTGTCGCCAGTCGTAAGGACGAATATCTTCGCCACGGTGAATTCAGATGTCGCAATTGGAGCGTAGTCAGAGACCTCAAGGCGCTGATCGATGATATTGCAGAAAAGACCGGCACTGCTTTCCAGGAAACGCTCGGCACCACTGCCAGTGATTACTTCTGGGAACCGAACATGGCCAGCAATGTCAGTTTTGAAGGTGCTATCAAGATAAGGATTCTCAAGGTCATCCGCAAGCTGGTAATGTCGGTTTCCGATATCAAGGTCAAAGATTACGTTGATCTGACAATCGGCAAACTGCACCCCTATCTTTGGGGTAAGATTCGCACCAACGGCCGGTTACATGTTTATCTGCCGTTTTTTGCAGCGGATGACATCATCAATTACTTCGAAGATAACTCGATTTTTTCGCACCAGCGCCCTGAAATTGGTTACCTGTTCTGCAATAACCAGTTGCACGACCCGTATCTGAGCAAATACACCTACTATGAAGGCGAAATAATAAGGTATTACCAGAAACTCAAGCCTTACGTGCTTGGTATCACTGAAACACCGTATCCGAGCTCAGATCCTTATACGATCAATACCAAGTTTGACTTCGTTTCACGCAATCCCGGCAAATTAGAGCCTATGCAGCTCGACCGCATCAAAAAGAATGCCAAGGACTACTGCCACGAGTATATCGAACGCGATTTGATTCTGCAGGGAACTTATTCAAAGCCGGCTGCCATAATGGGACTGATTTACGTGCAGGGCAACCTTTTTATTGGTGGTCGCATTTCAGGCCAGTCCATGATTGTTACAGAGGGCGATATCATAATCACTGATAACGTCGTTCAGGACAGCGCTGCTTCATTTCTTTCGCTGGTATCGCTGAATGGTTCGGTCAAATATGCGCGGGAACTCAAGAACGCCAAGGTCGAAGCTGCGATTTACGCAAAAGAAAGCATTATTGGCGGCGAACAGATCAACATTTTTGGCAATCTCGTTGTCGATTCGCTCAATCGCCAGAAAGGCGAAGAAGGCGCGCTGATCATGCCTAAAAAGGTGATGGTTAACTACGATTCAAAGCTCAAAAGCGAAGTTGGCAGTAACGTCTGCTTCAATATTTCAGATCTGATAACGACCATGCGCGACCTCTGACCTGCTTCAGTCGGGATAGGCCGATATGAATTCGAACGATGGCATGCGCACAGTCTGCCCGAGATCGTTGATGATGTCGTAGAACTTCCAGTCGGTGGTGCCGTTGAAGGTTATCATCTGCCCTTCCCGCGCAAATGGTGGGAAACCGCCGCGCCTGGTTGCCAGCAGAAAAGTCGGCTGGTTGTTGAAGTGACTGTTGAGGCGATAATCATTTTGCTCGCGGTTCATGGTGTTGAGTTCATCACGATCCAGCTCTTTTATCATCAGCAGAAAATCGCGGCCATGCCGGGTGATTTTGCGGGCGATGTAGCCGCGCCATTCAACCGTAATCGGGCCAGTGAAACGGGTTTTGAAGTTTATATCATTGAGCTGCCAGTATTGCAGATTTGTGCCGGCAAAATTACCGCGGGTTGCAGTAAAGCCTTCGCGGGCCGGGCGTTGCTTTTCTTCAGCTTCGCGAATTTTGAATCGGGCTACTTCAAGTTTTCTTACCGCATCTCGGCGCGAGCTTTCGATGAGATTACCCGTTTCCAGAGCCTGACTGAACAGGTTGGACGCTTCTTCAAACTTGTTGGTTGTGAAAGCATGGTTTCCGCGCAGATACAGGTCGTTGGCCAGGTTGCCGGCTGATTCGCTCAGCCGCATCTGCAGGTTTGAATTGCCTGGATTCATGGAGTTGGCGCGTGAGTAGTATTCTCTGGCTTTTTCGGGACTGCCCATGGTTTCGTAGATGCGCGCCATTTCGAGGGCTACCGAAGCCTGCGGTTTTACCACATAGTATATCTGGTAATTTTTGATAGCATCTTCAAGCAGATTAACACGCGCATAGTTGCGACCAAGCAGGTAATAGGCATCGTAGAACTTGTCATCAACACGCAGACACTCTTCAAGATGCTTAATCGACGCGAAGAGATCGCCTTTAACGCTCAATGCCTTACCCAGAAGAAAATGTGCGCGTGGACTGTCGGGGTTTTTCTGTAACACTGCTTCGAGCGCTGATATTGCTTCATCAGTTTTGCCGCTGTCAAGCAGTGTCTCAGCGTGTTGTTCGCCGGCTGGTTTTGCCGCCTGTGCGGCGGCCCTAAATGGCAACGGTGGCAACTTCATATCCTGGGTGCTGACGCGGCTGACTGGTTGCATTGGTGGTAAAGTCGGTGCGGCCGGCTGAGTAACGACCCTTGCCGTCTGGGTGATCTGTGGCAATCTTTGCTGAACAGGCACTTGCGCTGGCTGCTGGGTAATAACGCGTGCCGATGTCGTCTGAGGAGGTGGTTCATATCTGACCAGAGGAGCGGGAGTCGAAGGCTGACTCGGTGTCTCGGCCTGGGCGGCATAGACCTTTATACGTTTCAGTTCTACGCTGCATCTGGCTATGCCACGCCGGGCAGCGACCATCGAGGTGTCGAGCGACGCTGCGAGGCGGTATTCCTTGAGTGCTTCTTCAAAGTTACCAGTCAGCTCGAAAAGTCGGCCAAGGTTGAAATGCACCCCGGGGTGGCGGGGCGACTGCTCGTATGCCTGTTTAAGGGACTGGTGCGCCTGTTTGTAGCGCTGCTGGTAAATGTGATTGACCGCTTCTTCGACAAGGATGTTGGTGTTGTCAAACGCCAGAAGCGGCAGACTGCCGGCAGCGGCCAGTGCGGCTGACAGTAGCAGGGTCCTAAATTTGCCCGGGTATTTCATTGGCAACGTCCTTTAAACTTGATCAGGCTTTTTTGACTAGCATTCTGATTATATGCTATTATCATTTTTGAAACAAACCCCCGATGGAGGTCGGCATGTCTATTTTTCGTTTTATCTGGTGGGCAGTCATAATCAGTATCTGTGCTTTTGCCGGTTACATCTACGGATATCTCGCCGAGTAACCCGCGCTGAAATCGACCCGGTTCGCCTCAGAAGCCTTTTGTGAAGGTTTCTGGTCAGGCTGTTCCGGGTTATTCTGTTTTAGCAAGGTGATTAAACCTGCCGTGCTTTTTCAGCAGTTCTACATATTCGGCCTGTAGTTCTGCAACTCCAAAAAGTGCTGCGGTGAGAAAATCTTCGCGGCTGTAACCGTGCCGACGCGTGAGTTCACTGAAACTCCGACCTTCGGCGAGCTGGTCGAGAATTTTCTCAGAGGTCGTCAAAGTTTTGGCCATGTTTTTTCTCCTGTATATGACTATTCTTAAATAAAATATCGGCAATATGCAATCGGTTGGCCCGTATTTTTAGTTATTATTGTCTTGCGCCTGTGATATTATCAGAACCTGAAAAATTAAAACACGCAGGAGGAGCCCATGGCACTCACACTCTATAATTCAATCAGCCGCCAGAAAGAAGAATTTGTGCCGCTCGAACCCGGTCATGTCGGCATCTATGTCTGCGGCCCTACAGTATATGGCCCGCCGCATCTAGGCCATGCCAAGAGCTATATCACTTTCGACGTTCTGGTAAAACACCTTCGTCAGTCAGGTCTCAAGGTTCGCTATGTACAGAACATCACTGATGTCGGGCACCTTACCGACGATGCCGATTCCGGTGAAGACAAAATTCAACGCCAGGCCCGTATAGATCAGGTGCATCCCTGGGAAATCGTTGACAAGTGGACGCGACAATACATGAACGACATGGAAAAACTTCGCGTAGCCCATCCGAACTTCTATGTGCGCGCAAGTCAGCATATTGGCGAACAGATCGAAGCTGTGCAAAAACTTGTCGAAAAAGGCAATGCTTACGTAGTTGACGGGAATGTTTATTATGATGTCGAATCTTTTCCTGAATATGGCAAACTTTCTGGTCGTCGTCTCGAAGAACAGAAAGAAGCAGTGCGTGTCGAATCACGCGGCGACAAAAAGAACCCACGTGATTTCGCGCTCTGGAAAAAGGCTGAACCCGGTCACATTCTCAAATGGAACTCGCCATGGGGCCCGGGCTATCCTGGCTGGCACATTGAATGCTCGGTAATGGCAACCAAGTATCTTGGCAAAACCATCGACATTCATGGCGGCGGCCTCGAAAACAAGTTCCCGCATCACGAATGTGAGATAGCTCAGTCCGAGGCTCTCAATGGCGTTCCGTTCTGTCGTTACTGGGTTCATAACAACATGGTTACCGTCGATGGCATCAAAATGGGCAAGTCACTTGGCAATTTCAAGACCTGCGAAGATTTGCTGGCGAGACATTCGCCCGAAGCTCTGCGTGCCTTCGTGTTGACTACCCACTATCGTTCGCCCTCCAATTATACCGAAGAAGCTATTTCTGCTGCTGCCAGCGGGCTTGGTCGTCTTGCTCAGCTGCAGACCTCCCTGCTTGAGATTATTGAGAAAAATGTCAGCGCTGGTGCCGCTGATAACGAAGCCGAAAAACTTTGCGGAGAAGTCGATGCAAGAATTTGCGAACGTCTAGACGACGACATCGACACTCCTGGTGCAATCGCGGCTTTATACACTTTTGTCACCGATGTGAACCGTTTTATCGGTGCCAGCGCCTTGTCAGCCACTAGCGCAAAGCTTATTTTGACGCTAATTCAGAAATGGGGCGGTGACATTCTTGGCATCCTGCCGCAAGCGACTGGTGGCAAGGCCGATGTCGATATTGCACCGATAATGCAGATGCTTATCGAATTGCGCCAGGAAATGAAGGCCGCCAAAAAATACGATGTTGCCGATGCTATTCGCAATCGTCTTAAAGATGCGGGTGTTCTGATCGAAGATACTCGGGATGGGGCCCGCTGGAAGCGGATTTAAGAGTGGAAGTCAACAAAAAACACTTTGGTGGCTCTGACAGATTCAATCTTGTCGATCAATGGAATGCCGACGAGGCGGCACGGCTGCCGGCACGCACCCTGGCCTACATTGGTGATGCGGTTTATGAACTGGGTCTGCGTCTTGCCCATGTGCGCAGTGGCATCGATACGGCCGGACGTTTGCATGATTCGCTCGTCGGTCATGTAAACTCCAGCGCTCAGGCGAAAATTTTCGACATGGTATTCGCAGAACTCGACGAAACCGAGCAGCAGATGGTTAAGACCTGGCGCAACGCCAAAACCCCTACGCGTTACGGTTCTGGCACCCGCAGTGAATATGCACGGGCAACCGCGCTTGAGGCCTGGGTAGCCTGGCTGTTTCTGACCGGGCAGAATGAACGGTTACATAAATTGTTTGAACTTATTACCGGCCAGGTTCACGAAACCGGCCAGACCGAATGAAACAGGAAAAACCATTATGAATAAAAGATCGGGCGGCTCAAAAGATTTTGGCAGACGGGGTGATTTTGCAAAAAAGCCCAGGCGTGATGACAATCGACCAGGCCGTTCAGACCGGCCGGCTCGTGGTCCAGGCTCTGAACCGCGCGAGAATTCCGGCAGACCTGGCAAACCTGACAGACCTGGTAAGCCCGACCGACCGGCAAGGACCGATAGGCCTGAAAGATCTGACAAGCCATTTAGACCAAACAAGCCAGACGGATCTGGCAGACCAGGACGGCCTGATAACAGGCCTGAACGCCCCGACCGTTCTGGCAGAACTGATAAGCCCGACCAGACTAATTCGCCCGACAGAACAGGTAGGCCGGAAAGACCTGTCAGATCAGGCAGGCCAGATAGAGCCGGCAAGCCTGACAGAGCTGGCAGACCAGATAGAGCCGGCAGACCGGATAGAACAGGCAAGCCTGCAAGGTCTGGCAACAGACCTGGGCGCCCGGAAAGGTCTGGTAGACCTGAACGGACTGATCGTACTGACGCACCTGGCAGAACAGCCCGACCTGAGCGTTCTGCTCGTTCCGGGCAACAGGATGACAGGTTTAGCAAAAGCGCCGGCCGGCAGGAAGAACGCAACCGACCTGAGCGCCAGAACCGGCAGGAGCGCCCGCCTGTTGCAAAAGACTTTCAACAACATGATGAGCACTTCAGTGCGCCGGCAGAAGATGAGCGCCTGGTTATAAAAGGCAGGCATGAAGTGCTTCAGGCTCTCGATGGCAGCCAGAACATTGATTCGGTGGTAATTTCGACAGCCGTAAAAGGGCCGGTTGGCGGACAGATTCGTGACCTTGCCTCGCAGAAGCATATTCCGGTCAAAGAAATGGGTCCGGATCTTTTTGAGCGTAAATTTGGCGCCAAGAGTCAGGGTGTCGTTGCGCTTGCCGGTGTTTTTGAGTATCGCGAACTGGCAGAACTGATTCAACAGCTGCCGGCAGGGCGCCGTGTGCTGGTTGCGCTCAACCATGTTGAAGACCCGCGCAATCTTGGCGCTATAGTGCGAACTGTTGAGGCTTCTGGTTGTGGCGGCGTTATCATACCCAAACACCGCGCTGCCGGCATGACTGAATGGGCAGTACGCACGGCCCAGGGCGCGGCGGCACACCTGCCGGTTGCGCGCGTGAACAATATGGGTTCTGCTCTTGAACAGTTGAAAGAGGCTGGTTTCTGGGTAGTCGGACTTGATGGCAACGCCGAAAAAAAATATGACGAGCTGATGTACAACAATGACATTGTTCTGGTTGCTGGCGGCGAAGATGCGGGGCTGGGTGAAAGAATTCAGCGGGTTTGCGATGATCTTGTGGCAATTCCACTTGCCGGCAAAACCCCTTCTTTAAACGTCTCAGTCAGCACCGCCGTGGTTTTGTACGAAATTCTGCGGCAGCGCCGGTTTTTTCAAAAATAATTCAAAAAATAGTTGACATTAGACTGCAACTACTTTATAATCGCTCAATACCGTTAGCACGGTACAGTTCTTTGTGAACTGGTAGCCGCCGGCGTAGCTCAATTGGCAGAGCAGCTGACTTGTAATCAGCAGGTTGCGGGTTCGAGTCCCATCGCCGGCTTGGCAAACGGAGAGATGCCCGAGTGGCTAAAGGGGGCAGACTGTAAATCTGTTGGCTAGCGCCTACGCTGGTTCAAATCCAGCTCTCTCCAGCGAAGTGCCCGTGTAGCTCAGACGGTAGAGCACTTGCATGGTAAGCAAGAGGTCACCGGTTCAATCCCGGTCGCGGGCTTTTAATTGTGTCTTGGGTTGCATTACGATTTCCCATAATTTCTCAGGAGGACAGCCAAATGGCAAAGGAAACTTTTTCTAGAAACAAACCGCACGTTAACGTTGGAACCATCGGTCACATTGACCATGGCAAGACTACGCTCACCGCTGCAATCACCATGACATCAGCCGTCGCTGGTGGAGCTAAGGTAATGAACTATGCAGATATCGACTCAGCTCCTGAAGAAAAAGCACGTGGTATCACTATCAACACTGCCCATGTTGAATATGAAAGCCCCAAGCGCCACTACGCCCACGTTGATTGTCCAGGCCACGCTGACTATATTAAGAACATGATCACTGGCGCCGCCCAGATGGACGGAGCGATTCTTGTTGTTGCTGCTACTGACGGCCCGATGCCGCAGACTCGTGAACACATCCTCCTGGCCCGCCAGGTTGGTGTTCCCAAAATCGTAGTTTTCCTCAACAAGTGTGATCTCGTTGACGACGAAGAACTGCTTGATCTGGTAGAACTCGAAGTTCGCGACCTGCTCAGCAAATACGAATTCCCCGGCGACGATACGCCGATCATCCGTGGTTCAGCTACTAAGGCTGTTTCCGCAAATGGTACCGGCCCCGATTGCGAACCGATCAAAAAGCTTCTCGACACCCTCGAT
>PGYA01000081.1 GCA_002839435.1 Candidatus Riflebacteria bacterium HGW-Riflebacteria-2
CAGTGGATTCTCGAATTAACACAAAAACAGGCTGAATTGAATGAGCATTTCATCAACTGAAAGCTCACATTGAAAGGGAGTAAGGGTTCTCTGTTGTCTTGAGCGATCCTGAAATTTCCTGATAAAAGTTTGTGATTTCTGTTAAAATCACATAAACTCTTAAATGGAAATTTTGGGATCGCTTTATTCTGGGGAGTGTCGATGCATAGAATCAAAGTCAGGTATGCCGATGAACAGGGGCGCACCCGCGAAGAAATATTTGAAACCCGTTCCTTGAGCGAGCTACGAGCTGCTTTTAATACCAAAGGCTATTACATTTTGTCTGAGGCCGTTGAAAAGGGCAGCTTCAGCGAGCAATTACAAGAGGCGCTTACGTTCAAGAAGAGCGTATCGATCAAGGAGCTCAACGAATTTACCAAACTTCTGCGCACCTTGCTCAGATCGGGCATGGCAATTACCGATGCATTTGACGTTCTGTTGGAAGATGCGGAAGATAGTCAGCTGAGTATGGCGTTACGCCAGGTTAACAAAGATATAAGAGAGGGAGTGTCGCTCAGTGCTGCTCTTGGCAGGCATTCTGACGTTTTTCCTGATATTTATATCAAGACGATTGTGGCCGGTGAAAAAGCTGGAGCACTCGAAAGCATTCTCAAGCGTCTTACAGAATATTTTACCAGTTCAATAGCAATTAAACGCAAGATAGTGGCTGCGCTGATTTACCCGGCAATATTGCTGGCAGTATCAACTCTGGCAGTTACCTATATGATTGTGGCGGTTGTGCCCGAATTTGCCGGTCTTTTTCAGGGCCTTGGCGCCCCTCTGCCGTTTGTCACTTCTTTGCTGCTTTCGGTTTCTGAATGGCTGGGCGAGTGGTTCTGGTTACTGCTTTTCGGGCTGATGTTGCTGATAGCGGCTACCATAAGCTTTTCGCGCTCACCTGACGGCCGTCAGAAAATCGATGCTTTCAAGCTCACAGTTCCGCTGTTGCGCGATCTTGAGATGAACTTCGCCAACAGCCAGTTTGCCCGCACAATGGCGACAATGGTTGAAGGCGGCATTCCCATTCTCGACAGTCTAGCAGTAGTTATCGACAGCATGGAAAACCGTGTCATAGCCATGCGTTATTCTGTCCTGCCCGATCTTCTCGAGAAGGGGATGGGTTTTGGCAAAGCTCTCAAGAGCATTCCTGACACACCAAAGATGATGGTCAAGGTCATTCAGGTTGGTGAAGAGTCAGGCAATCTTGGTGAAATGCTCGAGAATCTGGCTGATCATTACGACGAAGAAATTAGTGAACTGACTGACATGATAACGGCGCTGATCGAACCGATTCTGTTTCTGATGATGGCTGTGGTTGTGGGCACTCTCGTTGTCGCATTGCTCTACCCGGTTCTCACGGCGGCCTCGCAAATCAACTAGGATGGAACGCATAAATGGAAAGCTTCAAGGAATTTTTGATCAAGAAAAGAATCGTTGACAGCAGCAGGGCCGAAAAACTGGTACGGGAATCTGGCGGTCAGATAGATAGCCTGTTGCAGCGCCTTGCAAGCGACAGTGAGGTTTCTGATTCAAATCTGGTTAAGGCGTTTGCTGCAACTTTCCGCAAAAAGACGCTGTGTGAGATCCTGGTTGAAGAAGGATTCATCACGCTTGAGTTCATTCAACAGCTGATCGGCGAATTTGGCGCCATTCCTGGTGATATCGGGCAGATTCTCATCGAGCGTAAGGTGATCGGCGAAGAAGAATTCGCCCGCGCCGTAGCCATGGAACTCGGTATCGAATACGTCGATCTCTCTCATTACGAAGTAGATGACGAACTTTTTAACAGCATAGATGTCGCGCTGATGCGTCGCTACTGCTTTGTTCCGCATCAGCGAAGCGCCCGCGACATATACCTGATCATGCATGATCCCGGCAACGTTGATGCCATTGAAGAGCTTGAGGTCCAGCTTGGCCTGCCGATCATGCCGATGGTTGCTTCAAAAATGGCGATACAGAAACTGCTCAGTCTGATGATCGAAACCAGTCTTGATTCGAAGGTCGTGTTTGGCGATCTCGAAAATTTTCCACCCCTGGAAGTCGTAGCGGAGGAAGAAGACGAGACGCCTGCGGCCGGAGTAGCCAAAACCGCAGGTTTTGCCAGCGAAACGCCAGTTATCAGAATGGTCGATGCCATTATTCTCAAGGGCGTCCGCAAACGTTCGAGCGACATACACTTCGAAGTCTATGAGTCGCAGTTAAAGGTAAAATATCGCATTGACGGCGTGCTCTTTGAGGTGTTGTCGGATGTCGAACCAAGATTGCGCGGCCCGATAATATCACGTCTCAAAGTCATGGCTCAGCTTGACATCGCTGAAAAGCGCGTTCCACAGGATGGCCGTTTCAAGTTGCGAATCGATGACCGCTTTGTTGATTTTCGTGTCTCGGTGTTGCCTTCGATTTACGGAGAAACAGTGGTGCTGCGTATTCTTGACAAGTCAGCACTCGGTCTTGATCTGCAGCGTATTGGTCTCGATGGTGAAGATCTGCTGCAGTTCAAGCGTAACGTTAAAAAACCTTATGGTATGGTTCTGGTGGCCGGTCCGACCGGCTCAGGCAAGACCACGACGCTGTATTCGGCGATCAAGTTTGTTCATACCAACAAAGACAAGTTTATAACCATAGAAGACCCGGTTGAATATCAGTTGCCAGATATAGTGCAGATAGCGGTTAACGAGAAAAAGGGACTGACTTTCAGTTCGGGTTTGCGTTCGATAGTCCGCCAGGATCCTGACAAGATAATGGTGGGCGAAATTCGCGATCCTGAAACCGCCAAGATTGCTATTAATGCAGCACTCACCGGACACCTTGTCTTCAGCTCGATCCATGCTAACAACGTCATCGACGCGATCTCGCGCCTTGAGAACATGGAAATCGATCCTTATGAATTTGTCAGTTCGTTTAACCTGATCATGTCGCAACGACTGCTGCGACTTAATTGCAAAAACTGTATTGCAGTTGATGACACAATAACTGAAGAAATGAAGCGCCTGACTATAGATTTTAAACAGCATGAGAACGTAACTTTCATGCGTGGCAAGGGCTGCCGCTTCTGTCATGATACCGGTTATCAGGGACGTTCCGGCATTTTTGAGGTTCTCGAGATGTCGCCATCGATCAAACAGATGATTCTGACCCGCCAGTCTCCGCTCGAAATAAGAAAGGCCGCGATGGAGCAGGGTATGGTGCCGCTGCGCCGCGCCGGCTGGCAGAAGGTCGAAAAAGGCCTCACCACTTTTGAAGAAATGAACCGTGTAACCTTTGAAGAAGGGGTACTGTAATGAATCTTTATACCGAACTTATCGCCATAGATATCGGCACCAGCTTTATCAAGCTGGTTTCCATCGATCATGGCCCCGGCAAACAGGGTTATATAGTGAAGAATCTCGCAATGCATGAACTGCCGGCCGGGCTGATTGGTGGTGACTTTACTAACCCGTTCATCAGTGACATGCCAGTGTTCAGAGAAATTCTCGCTGGCATGATCAGGAAGGTTAAGCACAGCCGCCAGGGCTATGTCATTGGCCTGCCTGACCGCTGGGTTAAGCTTCATCTCAACCACATGCAACTGACCGAAAATGAGCGCAAATCGCCCGAATTTCTTTCGTGGCGGCTCGAAAAAAATCTGCCGATACCTGAAGGAATGCGGGTAATGGTCGATTTTCAGATCTTGTGTAATGTTGTCGGCGAAGCGCCCGACACTTATCAGGTGCTGGCAGCTGCTGTAAAATCAGACATAATCGATATTCTGTCGCGAATCACCACTGATCTCGAAATGGAAGTTATGGCTTTTGATACCTCTTCGCTTGGTATCTTCAATCTTTTCGAAGAAGTTTATCCCGAAAAGATTGCCGAGCAGATAGTTGTTAATCTGCATGTTGGCCATGAAACAACGGTTATCAAGGCCTACTCGAATGGCACATTGTTGTATGAGCGTGTCATCGAGGTGGCTGGCGAAGAATTCGCCAAGATCATCAGCGAAATCGATGCAGTTAACCTTGAAAACGCCATGCGCGCCAAGGAAACCGAAAAGTTTTTTCCGGTCACCCGCGAAGACATTCAGATGCTGGTTGGAAGAAGGCAGCGGATTGACCGCATATTCGGCAACTGGTTGCGTGAACTGAATGTGACATTCAGGTTCTTTCAGGAAAAATTCAAGGTATCCCGCCTGCCAACAATTTTCATGACGGGTGGCAGCACCTTGTTTTCAGGACTCGATAACTTTCTGAGCGAATATTTCGAAACCAACTGCTTTTTGTTCAATCCTCTCAATGAAATTCCACTGGCAAAAAAGATCGACGCGAAGATGCTGGCCAAAGGCCCGGCATTTGCTGCCTGCGTCGGCCTTCTTGCCAAATAGGGGGCAGCAATGAAACATTATCTGAATTTTAAACCCTCGATACTGTTCAGAAAAGGCAGCAGCTTTATGCTCAAAACCTCACTGATCATTCTATACGCTGTTCCCATAAGTCTGGCGATTTTCTGGATTTACAAGTATTATGCGACTTCGTCAGTAAACACATTTTACCGCGAAAACTTGAAGCAGCTTGATGTCCGTATAATCAAGTCGAACGAGGCTGTTAACAAGATGCGCCCATTGGCAGATGACATTGAGAAGAGCGAAAAGTTTTATGCCGATTATCGCAAGGTGACAGCTGTAGGTCAGACTTCATGGACAACCCTGTTTAACCGCCTGGAAAAGCTGGCTCCAGCCGAAATGCGTTTTAAAAGCATCAGCATCAAGCCTGATAAACTGGTCAGGGTTCGTATCGAAGGCGAAACAGTGAGTTTGCAGCATTTGACCAGGTTTTTGCAGGATCTCTTCGCCGAAAAGGTTTTTTCATCACCAAACCTCAAGAGTCACAACCGTAGCAAATCGAAAGACTCAGAAACCTTCGATATTATAACCTTCAGTCTTGATGTCGATTATGCCGGAGAAAAGGGGGAACTGCCCTGATGAATCCGAACGAAATGGCTAAACTCAAGGAAAAGGCGCCGATTCCTCTTCTGCTTCTGTTGCTTCTTTTCTTTCTGCCGGCTTTTCTACTTGACCCCGAATTAGAGGCTTTGCAAAAGTCGGCAATCGTATACGACACCAGTCTTAAAAAAGCACGGGTCCTGCGCCTGCAGCGTGAAAAATACAGGCAACAGGGCGAGCGTCTGCAAAAACTCGAACAGATAAAGAGCGACCTGTTTGCCAAGATTCCTCAGGAATCAGCCCTGCCAGAGATGATAGACCGACTGCATGCCACGGCGGCATCATCTTCGGTTATCGTCGATAAGGTGCGTTATTCATTCAGCCGTGAATATGAGAAGTTGACTGTGCCTGGTTATGACATAACCATGCATCTCAGTTCTGACTATGACGGCGTGCGCGCTCTTCTGGCTGCGCTGGAAACTATGCCAACCCCGATTCTGATCGAGGAAATTCTGATGACTGAGTCCCGGCGCTATGTTCTGACAATGAGGTTACTGGTACAATGAAAGAAAATAAACCCGTAGACATTGCAAAAAAACACCGCGAAGATGTAATCGATACTCTGCAGCTGAGACACAAGGAACGACGGGTGCTGTATGCGCTGTTACTTATATTTCTGGCAACCGTCGCCTACGAAAACAGTGCGTTTCTATACGACAGCTTAATTGCAGCTTCGCATCCACTACCTGAACTGGGGCAGCGCAGAAAACCCCAACTTAAACATGATATGATCGACAGGCTTGCCAGGGCTCTGGTAGACGTTTCTGAAGATTTTCCGCAATACTGGGCAAGATTTTCGCAGAATCAGAAGCTTCTGGCTGATGCCACGAAAATGCTCTTGGAAGAAGGTTCGGCGGCGGCGGCACTGGCAAATGTGGAAATGGTTGTGGCCAGCATGAAAGAATTTGCGGAGCATCCGCTTATCATTCCGACAAAGAATATCGAGCGTCTCAACACAGAAATCTCGTCGTTACAGAGGATTCTCAAACTGAAGGTTGATACTGCAACTATTGCGCCGAAACCACTTGTGTTTACCAAAGAAGCCGCAGCCAGCGAAGACCAGAGGCAGCGTAATCTTTTTGAATACTGCCTGAGGTAAAGATGCTAAAGCCTGCAATAAAATATAACAGCGGCTTTACCCTGATAGAGATGCTCGTTGTCGTCTCGGTCATGGGCATACTGTTGTCGATAGCCGGGAATCATCACGCCCGCGTCTTGCAAAAGTCGAAGGATGCCGCTGTGATGCTTGAATTGAATAGTCTTCGCAATGCCGTTCATCAGTATGCTCTCGACAACAACGGGTGCTTTCCGAAAGCGCTCGAAGAACTCAGGCCTTTGCATATCAAGAATTTGCCGGTGCAGTGGGTCGGCAGCTCAGGATCAGGACATTATCACTACGACCCGACCGAAGGCAGGGTCGAACTTTTTGATGAAACTGGCAGTCGGCCTTGCGAAAAATCAGACCATGGTGGCAGAAGATATGCAGACTACTAGACGCGGTATGACACTGCTCGAACTGATAGTTTGTACAGTGATTATCGGCATTTTGTCGGCTACTGCGCTGCCAGTCGCGAAAAATTTTGTGCGTCGCCAGAAAGAGAGTTTGTTGCGTGAGAATCTCAAGGAAATGCGCAAGGCAATAGACCGGTTTTACGAGAAAAAATCGACGGCTCAGCCTGGCCTTGAAGATGCTCAGTATTACCCGGTAAGTCTCGACGAACTGGTCGAACAAAGATACTTGAGGCGCATCCCCCCGGACCCATTTACCGAGAAGGTTGACTGGCAGACGAGATCTTCGACTGATGCAGCAGACAGCACCATTTCGAATCGCCTGAATGTCTTTGATGTCTATTCGGCAACAACTGAGACTGATCTTAAAGGGCAACCTTACGCAAAATGGTGACTGCTCATTAATGGTACATTTCGCTCAAAGATTGAGCGACTGAGATTTTAACAGTAGCAACCCGTTTGCTTTATTAATGACAGGTTAGCGAGAGGGTTGTTGTGCTATTTCTTTGTTTAAGGGCTTTATGTCGATGAATCGCCATGGAAACTATTTGCTCAGGCGGATTTTAAATAGTTGGCACGATAATTGCTTTAATGCTTTCGGAATTATTTCCGGAGGAATTAAAGATGAACAGTTTTTACAAAATTATATTGATGCTACTGGTGTCAGTGCTGTTCTCCATCGGACAGGCAGGTGCTCAGATGCATGATCTTGAAATCGTTCATACCGAGACCAAAGAAATAAAGGATCGCAACGGTACAATCAATGTTCGCCTCGACTGGCTCAACCGTCCGGGCGAGATGGCCCTTACTGTAACCTACTATGGCTACCTGACCCAGGAAGGCATGGTCAATTTTTATATCAATATCAATGGCGAACAACGTGAATTCGTTACGATGAAGCAGGAAATGAAAAATCGGGCACAACGCATTCGCATGATCTCCTTCCACCCGACAGTAAAGCATAAGAAGGCCAATAAACTAGCCGATATACCTTCAGACACTGTCGTCGACCATCTTCTGTTCCGTAATGCGCCTTATTACAAACAGTTTGGCGACTGTAATATTGAGATCATTTTCTTTGCGCATGGCCGCTGGCACGGCGACAGCAGTAACAACAACGAAAACTTCCGGGTAAGTTTTGCAAGTCCAATCACTGACTTCCCGAAAAACCATTTTTGAATGCCCCGCAATGCACGTTTTACCGGCCTTATGGCCGGTTTTTTGTTTGCGTTTGTTTGAGTTTGTGTACAAAAAATTAGGCAAAAGTTTGAATTCCGGGTATTATTATTTAGAAAGTATTTCAAGGAGGAATTACTATGCTGAAAAAAGGACTTTTGCTGTCAGTCGTCTTGATGCTCCTGATCTGCTCCGGCGCTGAAGCCAGACGGCGCAATATTGTTGTACCCACCTGGTATGGGTATGGTGTGGTCAGTCCATATATAACGGGCTACCAGCCGTATGCCTGGGGTGCCTACCCTTATTACCCGGCAGCGCCCGTTCCTACTTACAGTTATGGCGCGGGAGTACCAGCCTGGAACGGCTCATACTGGTATTACAATGGCGGCAGTCTAGCCGTAGTTGCTAATAACCTCAATGTCCGCTCTGACCCGTGGGTTTCCGGCAAAAAAAGCAGATCCAATATCATTGGCTCGCTCAATACCGGCGAACAGGTTTATGTGATATCGCGCCACGCAAACTGGTATCTTGTGCAATCGGCATATCTGCCTTTGCGCTATGGTTATGTGTATGGCAGCTACCTGCGCTTCTACCAGGGAGGCTGGCCGGCCAGTCACTATACTGCTTTCTACCCGACTTCGCTGGCTTATGCTGGTTGGTAATGCTGATTATTCGGCACCAAAGAGATAATTAAGAACCAGCACAGCCATTGATCCGCCCCATACAACCGCGACAAGCACCCATACAATAATGGTGACCTTGGCGCGTTTTGCTTTGGGATCACTACTGTTTGCTGTCATTATTTCCTGAATGCTGACTTCGCCCTGATTGTCGCCTGAAATCGGGTTGAACTCGATCGATTTTTTGAGAGACGTCTGCTTCTCTTCTTCCTTTTTCGCGGCCTTGAGTGCCTTCTGATCTATCTCGTAGGCGTCTGCCGCTTCTTTTAAAAGCTCTTCCGCCGGTGAAATATGGTTCAGGGCAATAGCCAGGTTGTCGGCAAGCTTTTCTACAACGCTTTTGTGATCCATTATCAGAGAAGAACGGCAGTTCTGGGCGATAGAGTAGACGACATTCAGCAGTTCCCGGTCAGGATTGGCTGAGAGAACAAGGCCAATTTTTTCAAGTATTTCTACTGATGTTTCGCGCGCAAGTGCTTCAATAAGCGGCTGTCGTACTATATTGAAATCAACCAGCATCGACATAGAAACGCCGAGCAGGCGCTGTTTTACGTTCGAAGAGGCCAGCAGTCCGGTCAGCAGGCCTCTGATTCTGTCTCTGTCGATGCTGACAAAGATACGGGTCGCGGTCATACGAACCTTGCCGTTTTTTTCCTGCATGAATTGTGGCAGATACAGGCAGAGATACTCTGTGTCCAGAGTGCTCAGGGCTTTAATACAAGCACAGACGATGTCAGGGTTATCACTTTTTACAAATCCCTTGATCTTCGCGGCATCATCGTATGTTCCGAATTTACCAAAAAGATTGATCAGGGCAGCCAGTTCGCGCCCCTGGGCGTCATTGAACAGGCTGTTAAGTCGTGGCCTGTTTTCTTTGAAAAAGTTGGCATTGGCACGAGCCAGAAGCTGTACTTTTTCCTGCTCGGCGAGACTGTCGTAGCGTTCAAAGTCCACTTCCGGCGACTTCATTGGCGGTGGCGGAGGCGGTTTTGGCGCGGCAGGCGCCGCTGGTGACGGCAGTGACGCAGCGCTGGCTGTATCATTTGCTGCGGCCGGTTCCGGTTCAGGCTCAGACGCTCTCTCCTCAATTTCTGGCAGAATCGCTTCTTCGGCCTCTTCGTTACTGACTTTGCAGGTGACCTTGAGAAGTCGCAGCTCTTCTTGTTTAACGCGATTCTTGAGATCGTTGAGATAATCCTGCACTGAAACGCTTATCTGATTGCTGTCGGCCAATGCTCTTACGACTCCGAGAATGATGCCCTTCACCAGACTCTGATGTTGTCCCGACAACGATCGGTTGACCCAGAAAATTCTGAATGGCAGTTCAGGATTGGCATTGGTCTTGAAAATCTGAGTAATACGCATCAGAATAGATGGACTGGTCGTCTGCGTAAGAAGTCTGATCAGATATGGCTCGATTTCAGGGTAAGGGAAATAGGCCGCATGGTGCAGCGCCAGTATGACTTCCTGTTCGTTGGTAGAATATAGCAGTTTCAGCAGATGCTTGAGCGCTTCGGCACGGTTCCAGCGGTAGAAAGCCTGGATTGCCTGCGCCTTCACCTCGTTTTGCGGGGAATCGAGCAGTGGAATGATTATACCCTGCAGGTTGCCCGGATCCAGCCTTTCAAGGGCAGTCAGGGCTGCTGTAATGACGTTTGCGTCCTGGTGACGGGTGAGATCCTGTAAGACCGGCGAATCGGAAATATTGCCATGTTTTCTGAAAAAATTGCAGAAGCTCACCAGAATCTGTGGCGGAAAGTCCTGCCAGTTGGCATTTCTGAAGTAATCGGCGGCAAGAAAAGCTTCTGCCGGTTCGACGGTCGCGATGCCGAGGGCAAGGTCATCGAGGCGGTTATGGTCTTCGAGCAGTTTTTCGAGGCCTTCCAGTGAGACCTTGAAATGTGTCTTTTTGAGCTTGAATATGGCCAGGCGCAGCGACTTTTTTATCTGAAAGGCGAGAACCGTGTTCTTGACGCTGCTGAGAGCCTGGTTGAGTATTTCTGCCTCTGCCCGCGTTGGTTCGCGACCATCTATTTCATCGAGGCAGGTTAGCGTAAGCGTTCCGTTCTCGCTGATTAGAGCAGACAGCAACTCCTGGGCGCCCAGTTGTGAATTCGATATCGCCAAGCGTTCAACCTCTTCTGGTAAGTTTCTTCTCTAAATCTACAGTCTATTTTTTCATTATATCAAGTATTGCCAGCCCAGTTCAATTTTCATTTATCGTTCCGCTCGTGCTCGTGCTCGTAATCGTAATCGTTCTTGTGTTTTTCTCTTAATTCTGGATCCTGCGACTGCGCGCAGGATGACGTTCATAAATCAGTCATTCTGCGCGTAGCCGTCAGGCGAAGTCGCAGAATCCATGCGTATCTACAGATTGTTTCAGCAGGCCTGTGCAGGCCAGAATAATGCATTCGGATCTGAAATCTGCGCCAATCGGTGTAATCGGTGGATGCTGCTCGGGTTATACACGCTCAGAAACCTATGTTACCGCCAAAGACCAGCACCGGCTCTTCTTCGGTCAGGTTGAGGCCCATCACTTCGAGCTGAAAAGCATCGCTGCCAAAGCGCATGCCGGCGTGAACGCGGTAGCGCACCGACTCGTCGATGAAGATGTCGCGGTAATTACCGAAGCGGCATTCGCCGAAGAATGAGGCATAGCTGCCAAGCTGGTAATCAAGGCCTAAGGCGCCGATGAATATGTCTTTGCGATCCATTTTGCGGGTGATGCCGTTGCCAAAGTCGATTTCCTGTTTTTTCGTGAAAGCCGAAGTCAGGTTCATATATCCGGTGAAATTGTCTGTGATCTTTTCAGAAACGGTCAGGTAGATATTGCGCAGGTTTTCAATCTGCTCGATATCGGCTAGATTGAGCTCTTCGGCGCTCATTGGCGTAAAGGTAAAGCCCATGCACATCTGCTTGTCTTCGAATGGCGTCGAGTATTTCATGCCGAAGCTGTAGTGGTCTTTCGAGAAGTTGAGCCCGGTCATCACCGGGTTAGAAGTGCGGTCGTAGCTGAGGTGCCCGGCTGACACTTCGAGATGCTGATTGACTTTGCCCCTGATGCCGATGAACTCTTCATCTTTTTCAAGATCGACATTTGTGCCCGGCACAAATATGCTGCTCTTCGAAATGTTACCCTTGTAAGAAATATGAACACCGCGTTCAGCATAGTCCGGCGCCGGAATCGCAACCAGCCCCGAAGTGCCCGCCATCGTAGTGCCCAGCATATTGTTCATCTCGATCGTCGGCACCGCCTCTTCAATTATATCCGCCCGCCGTCCGACCTCCGGCACCACCTCCAGCACCTGAGAATCTGCTCTCGTTGCCGGTAGCCAGAGCAGAGCAAGCAGTAAGGCTATTTTTGTGACTTTGCTTTTCATGTTCACTCCCTTACTTGTATTCCTGCTCGTAGTTGGTCCAATAAGTGGTTCTTTCTGCTTCTACAGACAGATTTCTTATTTCACCTATATAGCCCACTGTTGTATTATCAATGACTTGCCATTTAACACCATGCTCTCTTATCTCATCTTTAAGTTTGTAGTTTTCATCTTCAAAAAAACCTAGGGCATAGCGTCCTGGGGCCAAATGTGTAAGTTTGAAAGAGCCAGCAAGGTCTGGTATCTCTTCAGATCCCTCAATTGAAGTTTTGGTGGTAAGTATTGGACCGCCTAAAATTTCCCAGTCAGTTATTGTTTGAATATTTCCTTTGGCATCTATATATTCCTTGGTCGTCTCAACCCAGTTGAATGCTTGTACAAATTTATTTGTTCTTCCATTTCCAGTAGTAATTTCCAATAATCGGCCAGCAATTGAACCATAACCGCTCCTCATGTCATGCAACAGAGGATAAGAGAGAGATGTGGGAATTGTTCTGAAATCATTTGTGCCACTAGCTAATACTTGAAAAGAAACGCTTAGAATCTCGTAGCCAGATTTTGAAACATCAAGTTTATAAGAGCCCGGTAGCATATCAGTTACAAAAAATTCACCGTTTCTATCTGTAATTGAAGAGCTGATGTCTCCTACTTTAACAGTTGCGTATTCAAGAGGGCCTCCAGTAAACGCATCGTATATTTTACCTGAAAAGCTAGCTGTAGATAGCGATTCTTGTCTTGTGACCAAAATGTCTGAAATTAAAGGAGAAGTGGTGCCATCAGCAAAAATGTTTACTGGATAAATTGCAGAGTCTTCAGTGTTATCGGTTTTGTCAGCTTTAAGAAAATACATTCCAGGGGACGTTAACCCTTGGAAGAAAAATTTTCCTTCGCCTGTTGTATAGACGGGACTATAATTTGTAAGTTCGCTTTTTCCTTCTCTATCGCTGAATATATGTACTTCAATATTTGCTATAGCTTCTTTATTCTGGCTTTTTACATACCCTGTGATTGTGTACGTTTTTGTAATATCAATTTCCTGGAGCGATATTATGCTGTATCTCGGAAGGACTACACCATTGTTGCGTATATCTACAATAGGATTCTGTGTAATATAATTAGACGATTCTCCAACAGTCAGCGTATAAGAGCCGGGACTAAGATTGGCAAATGAAAATTGCCCAAGACTGTTTGTCAATGCTGTTGAAATAGTGTCACCACTCAGCTTTAATGCAACATTTATATTGGCGAGCTTTTCACCTGTGCTATTGATAACCTCGCCTTTGATCTCTGTTGATATCTGTATTTGCCCGGGATTAAGGGCTACCATCTTGACTTCTGGCGCTGCCGGAGATGTGGTACCGTCATCGAGGACGCGGAGGATGTAGGTGGTCGAAGCGTAAGTATTGTCGGGCGAAGCAAAAGCCAGGTCGAAAAGACCTGCTGGGACTTTGGTGAAGTAAAACTGTCCGTCTGAGGTGGTTTTGGTGGTTGCGGCCAGCTGATTTTCATACATGAGGCTGACGGTGATGTTTGCCAGCTTTTCACCGGTGTTTTGCGACACGACGGTTCCGGTGATCGTGTGCTTGGCGACATCATCTCCAAGAGAGGTGAGATCGACGGTAGCCTGAGTCATATCAAGACCTGTCAGTAAAGTCGAGACGGGGGATTTGTTGGTGCCTTCCTGGCAGCCCACCAGGAGCAGGCCGATGACGAAGATCTTGATTGTTAGCAGCATTAACAGATTACGTTTTCCAAAGTGAGGCATGGTTCATCCCCCGAAAGTAAAATATTTGTGAACAGTATCGGCAGATTCAAGAGAAAAACTTAGTTTAGTTGCAACTGGCGCAGAGAAAAGAGCTCCGCAGATTACACCGATGCCGCAGATTTTTTAGAGACCTGGTATACGCAGTGATTTTTGTAGGGGTTCAACATGTTGAACCCCTAGTAGTCTGTCAAAGTTGAAAGCATACATAAAACTTGTCATTGCGAGGAGCGTAGCGACGAAGCAATCTCTCTGTCGATGGGATTGCCGCGTCGGGCTGACGCCCTCCTCGCAATGACGATAGCA
>PGYA01000082.1 GCA_002839435.1 Candidatus Riflebacteria bacterium HGW-Riflebacteria-2
TTTGCCCAGCTTTTCAACCTGGATCTGTAAGGCGCCCTGCTGGTTTACTGTTGCGCCGATGACAGCGTCACCTTTCTGTTTATCAACAGGAATCGATTCGCCGGTAGCAATAGACTCATCGACGGAACTCTCGCCCTTTACAACCACCCCATCAACAGGAATCTTTTCGCCCGGCACAGGTTCGGCCAGCTCAACAGTCGCTTTTTTGCCCGGATAGTCAACTTTGGCGCTTTTCACACCATCAACCTTATTCAAGGCCTTTTCTATGCTTGCCGCGCATGAAGTGCAAGACATGCCAATGACATCAAGACTAATCTTTTCAGACATACAGGCCTCTTCTCAATAAGATGCGTAGATCAATGCTTTTTTTTGCAGATAGCGCCCGTCTCTCATTCATTATCTTCTCCTGCAAAGCAGTATTTTAGTGTTGGCTCGGTTAAAAACGAGAATTCACCCCCAGCTTTTTGCTGCTCTTTTGGCCTGACTGGCCAGATATACTGCCCGGCGCAGCCGGTTTATTCCACCCATTGGTCGATGCTCAGCCAGGGCATTCCAGGGCGAGAAGGCCATTTCCTCGCACTCTTCTGCCAATGCCTGGCCCTCCGCCGAAGTGACATCCTGCATTCCAATCGTGAGAGTCGCGACAGGAACCGGCTTCGAAACCTCTTCATCCCAATTGACTGACGTGTCCTCAACAGGCATAGCCACGGGGTCGGTTTGGGGCTGAACCCGGAATTCAAAGATTGCTTCACGCGACCTCAGTTGATGCGCCAAGGCATGACTCAGGTAGTCGTCAGGCATACTGCCTGAATCGCCGAGCGGCGTCACCTCCGCAACACTTGGCACCAGCGAGTATTTCACTGCCTGGCCGCCGGTTGCTCCGGCTGGCCCGAGCCAGTAGGGCGAGCCGCTCCAATACATCAATTCCAGTGGGTTGGCAACGATCGCCCCAAGAATCTCAGCAGCGATCTTCAAATGCTGGTAGTGGAAAAGAGCAAGCCAAGCCCCGGCCAGCGGAGCACCTAGCAACGGAGTCTCACGGATGCCAAAAAATTTCACATATTCAGCGGGGGTCGCGAACGGAAAGACCGGGTGGTTGACGGTCAGAAAATCCTGGCAACGACGACCGGTGCCGAGAATCGCAGGTGTCCCATCGACATCCAGCAATTTAATTGCCATCCCTCGCGCGTCACCATTACCATCTGGCGCGATCATCTCCGAGGAATTGGAGAAGCGGACGATCGCCGGAAACGACCTTTTTGGCTGGCGGAAGACGCCATGGCGAAAGGTGTCGGGGACATGTTCCCGTATGGTAAACACCCCCCGTACGCAACCAGTCGCCTTGGCATGCACAGCACGGCGGATACGGCCCCGCTGAGGTTTCATCCGCCCGACCACTAACGCAACCATCTCCTCAATCAGTTTGGCCTCGTCCGGATCGGGATACTCGCAGTTCAACTCAGGGTTCATCAACAACACCTCCCACCGGAAAGCCAGGTCTTTATTTTCAATTCATTGGGATTACCCCAAGGCGAAGGGGTTTAATGGATCAGGATTCCGCCTTCCAGAGGCCATGGAGATTACAATATTCGCGAACGGTGAATCGTCCTTTTATTGGGGGAAAGGTGGCTTGTGCGGTTTCACCCGGTTTCAGGTGAATCCGATACGTGTGGTTATCGGCAATAAGTTCGATCCATTCAATGAAATGCTCCTTTTCCATCGGATGGGGAACGCTTCCCACCTTTACGAGCACTTGTCCGGCAGTGCCCTCGATCACCGGGACATGTTTTTCCCGGGCAGCATCCACAGTGTTCCCCTCCATTTTTGCCATTGGTTTACCACAGCAAATGATCTCCGGTTCACCGTCATGAAGAACCTCAACCATGTTTCCACATACCGCGCATTTGTAAACTTCATTCGTCTTTAGCATAGTGCCTCCTGTTTATTCATAGCCAACAGAGCAGCCAATGAGGAAGTCCGCTCGGCATCGGCGATATAACTTTGCCATGTTGGTTTTCCCTTTTTGGGAGTAACTCAGGTTAGACAAAAATGTCGGGGAAGAAAATCCCGGAATTCTCCCAGAAAACAGGTGATTTCTGGCTATCTCACCCTATCAGGACCCTTTTCGTCATAAGCCGTAAACAATCCTTGCGGCGCTCAGGATCAAAAGCATCGTTTCTTCGTCCTCTTTCCGGCATTTCCCGTTGCATTTGCAGCATGGTCTCTGTCGAATCGGATGACGGTCCTATCGTACACACGAGTTTTGTTTTGTTGGGGACAAGCATCTGGCATCCTTTCAGCGCTGGTTTAAACATCTGTTGCCAGCGAGTTCTCGGAACTGGTTGCTTGTTATGGTTACTTCAACCTGAGTGCTCCATAGCAGCGGGCTCATCTTTCCAGTAGCCTGGTCGGTTATAATGCTTATGGAGCTGGGCCTCGTAATCCCGGTTCGGGAGAAGTTCCTCCGAGTATTCCGGTGAATGCTTAATGGTTTCGAGGGACAGTTTAACGAAAACTTTTGCTTCATCCCAACTGATGCGGTCGATCCATTGCGGTGCGACAAGAACCTTTTTTCCCGGCCACCAGTTTTTTGTATCGACAACCATGTAACGAATCGCCCAGGCCTCGTCGTCGATGATGAAATCCTCGACATGGCCAATTTCGCCATACCTGCATTCTATAATCCGGGAAAGGGAAGTGAAATCCTTGATTAATATGGGGAAAATGGTGCCTAGTCACTATTCTTAAGGCGAAATCTTTTTCACGCGGCATATCTGCCAGAAATTTATTCCAGAGCCACGAAGGAGTTTTTCTTTTATGGGCGAATTGACTAGTCCTCTGTCAACATTGAATCTGGGTGTTATCGTCATTGCGAGCGAAGCGAAGCAATCTCATTGTCAGAGAGATTGCTTCGTCGCTGCGCTCCTCGCAATGACTGTTTTTAAACACGTATTCAAATGTGACAAAGGACTAGCTCTTCGTTGATCTTTGGATTCAGCGGGAATTTCGGGAACTCTTTTTTGAGTGTGTTTTGTTGCTTAACCCAGCGATGTTTGAGCTTATATGTGACTCCGGCAAGCTGACGTGGTAAGATTCATCATGAATAATAAGGAGTCAATGTTGGCCGGAAATGTATTGAAAGACCATCTCTATGTAATCAACTACCCTTTGATTGAAAAGGGCTTATGCCAATTGGAAATGAAATGTTTGTTCCATCAAGAAATAGAGGAAAAATATTTTTTCTCTGATAAGAAGATAAGCCCCTCTAGAAGCCCATATATTAAGCATCGTGTCTCTGTGATGTATTGTGCTGATTCTTTAGAAGAGTTGATGGGCAAGCTCCAGAACAATAAAGTGGCCTACAATGATTTCAAGTTTGTCTATTTTAAATTAGCAGACAGCGAACTTGGCTATGAGGAATGGATCAGGTGTGTAGCGGAACTCGGCAGAATGATCGATGGGGCTGTAGATATGGTGAATCCGAAAATAATGCTGGGTGCCACAAAGGTTCATGGGCAATGGATTTTTGGAGAGTTTGAAAAAAATGATAATCATTGGCAGGAGCATAACAAGAAACCAAATAGCAACAGTCATTCTCTAAAAACAAGAGCAGCAAAAGCTCTTGTGAATATTGCGGTCGGAGATGATTTAAATTGCACGTTGATTGATCCGTGCTGCGGAGTTGGGACTGTTGTGCTGGAAGCCATTTCAATGCAAATAAATGTTAAAGGATATGAATTAAATTGGCTCATTGCCAGAAAAGCAGAAAAAAACCTGGCCTTTTTTGGCTACGAAAATGTTATCACCAATGGCGACATGCACGAGATAAAAGAACACTTTGACGTTGCAATCGTCGATATTCCATATGGACTATTCACGCCAATTACTTTGGAAAAACAGTGTGACATTATTAAAACAGCCCGACGAATTGCAGACAAACTCGTTATAATAACTTTTGAAAACATGGATAAATCCCTTATTTCAGAAGGATTTGAGATTGTTGACCATTGTCAGATAATCAAAGGCAATTTTATTCGTACTATCAGCATCTGTCATTGAATTCAAATTGGTTTACATGCGTATTTCTGTAACCAGGGGCAAATGATCGGAGGCGAGGCGCGCCAGTTCCGAGCAGGGGACTTCGATGCTGATCACTTCAAGTCCCGGGCTGATGAAGATGTGGTCAATTCGCAAGGTCGGAAAGCGTCCAAAAAAGTTGCTTTGAGGCCGGTGGTCTTGTGCCTCGGTCTGAACGTCTCTGAGTCGACTGGAGAGTCGTCGGTATGCCGGCGATGAAGGCAGTGCGTTGAAGTCGCCGCACAGAATCACAGGTCCGCGACACTGTTCGTGTGTCAACCAGTCGCGGCCGAGCAATGTGTTGGGCGTCGAGTTTGCCATCCATACCGACACAACCGTGGACATTATAGGTCATGACACGAAGCGTGTCTGTTGATAAGGCGATGGCGCAGTTATGAGCTTCAAAGGTTCGGTGAGTCAGGCGTCGCGCCGTATGAGATCGTGCCAATCAGAGGATGGCAACCGTCCGGTCAAAGTAAAGAAGCGCTGCAGAATCCACAGCGCTTCCCCGTTACTGTCCCATTCACCGTCCTGGGACCGAAAATTTCATCCAATTCATCAGCGGACCTCATTGTCAACAATGATGAATTTGCGATATCGAGGTTTTGAAATGACTTCTACTATGCGCTTGCTTCCAATTTCTCTTGAACGGTTACTTCAAGGTTTTCTTTTGCTGTTAAATCAAGAATCTCTCTTGCTTTTGCAGTTTCTTCAGCTGTCCCATGGAAGACAACAATGAACTTGTTTTCCCTAATCGCTGTTTCATACTGAAGAATGCTATTTTTCGGGATTCCAATACTATACAAACCAGCTCCAAGAGCATTCAGGCCGCCAACAACTGCCGCCCCCTGCAGACCGCCAATAATTGAGGAAACAATTGCGCCGCCGGCAATTACCTGCCCAATTCCAGGAATCCAAAATACTCCGGATCCGAACAATAAACCCCATATCCCCCCCCAGAAAGCGCCCTGTTTGCCCCAGAACATCATACGATCCCCGGCGTTATAGAAACCAACCACTTCTTGTTCAGTATGATATCCCTGGCCCAAGATAGAACATTGTTTCATGTTGATCTCTGATTTTTGCAGCAGTTTGACCGCTTCCTCAGCACCATCATGCGTTTTGTAAAGCGCAACAACACAGTTTTTTGCTTTCATTTCTTCTCTCCTGTTTTTTATTTTTTCAAGACGGCTTTCCGTTCAACTGCTTATTGTTTTAGCGGGAAGCCAATCTTTTCGCCCTGTTTTTGAGAATCTCCGCAGTAATCTCTGGTTGCAAAACAGCCTGGAGAGTCCCATGAATCAAGCCTCTCAGCAAAGACATAGCACCAAAAGGGACAGCAATACTTTGCTATACCTGCATTCTATAGTCCAATAAGGGGGAGTGAAATCCTTGATTAATATGGGGAAAATGGTGCCAAGTCACTACCCGAGTCTAGCTTTTTGCCACTGAGAGGCTTTGATTCTAATTCTAACCATCCATCAGTCTGGTCAACTCAACTATTTTTCTGGTCAGTAACAGGGATTTCGCCTGCAGGTCATAGCATTTAGAATAGCCTGGTGGGGTCGCGCATCATGGCACTGACAGACAGAATAAGCGATCCCAAAAAGATACTGGAGGATCAAATATGAGATCGTGGATATTCGGCCTGTTGCTTCTCATCCTTTTTAATTCAACTGTTTGCTTTTCTGAACAACGGTCATTTGTTTCGGGGCAATCGTTGGGAACTTTGAGACTCGGCATCTCCGAGAGAGAAGCCAGAAAAATTCTGGGTTCCCCTGCCAAAATCCTGATCAGGGAAAGCCGTATTGTCTGGCAATATCAGAACCTTTCTCAGATTGATTCAAGCGTTACGACACTTTCATTCGAAAAGAAAAGCCTGACCCAGATTGAAACCTCCAATCCCAAAGTTCTCTTCCAGGGCAAGCCACTTTCTGAATGTACGGTCGCCAATTTTCTGAATGAATTCCCTGATTCAAAGCGGATTTTTGTGCAGCTGCCGAATTCTTCAGACCCATCTATCTACTATTTTGACAGCAGGAATGGCATCGGAATGTCGTTTGGCATTGGCATGGGTCCCAACTTTGGCAAAGGTTCCGCCGAAGAACTTGCTCTCGAAACCGTCTTTGTTTTCCCTGTCGGCTACGCCCCCATTTTCCCGGAGTTTCCCATAAAAGAAGAACAGTCCGTTGTCGATCCGGGCGTAAGTATTGCCAATCTCTCTATAGGCATTTCCGAGGACACTCTTGACAGTATTGGTGCCACGATTTTCGAAGACGAACAGGACGGTATTATCAAGATGCGTGTAGGTGAAAAACTTGTTTATTTGTCCAATGGAAAAGTGTCACAGATTTCTACCAGAAATTTCTCCAGCTCGGTTGGCAATAAAACACCTCTTCTAGAAAGCCTGCATGAGTTTCTGAACACCTATCCGAATGCCAGGATCGTAATCAGAGCAATGGGAGCATCGCATCCGACAGCTTTTATCTATGATATCGGTGAGGGAATTGGCCTATCATTCTCGGTGAAGCACAACCAGATCGTGAAGGGCTTCTTTTCCAAGGAAATTGTGCCCGCTTATCTCAGCGGCTCATCTCTTTTCGTGTTTCAAAAAGGCATGCAACCGCCAGTTCTGCAAGGCATAAACGAGCTTGCCCAGCCCAACTTTGCGCTCCCGGCAGATGTTCCCATTCCATTGACCAGGGCGAATCCAACTATAAACTCCGGCATGCCCTATTTTCTCGACGAAACCTCTTCTGAACCAACCAGTGCCTTTCTGTCGCTGCCATTGTTCTCAAGAACGTTTATTGGCTGGGAAGTAAAGGAGGCTCCCTTAAATATCTCGGTCAGCGATTTCATAACAGGTCTGTTTCAAGACAAGAAAATCGCCTGGAAAAAATCAGGAGACAACGCCTTTTCTTTTCTCGTCGAAACGGCAGACCGCCTGATAGAGACCAAAACTCAGTTGTCTTTGTCGTTTGAGGTCAAACAAGATCCTCAGCGTGCTTTACTCTTTTCCTTACTCGTTGATGGCCGGGAAATTCAGGGCAGCGAATTCATCAATACCATTACCGCCATGACCCATTTTGCCCTGAAGAAAAGAGGCGCGCGGCTTACTACGGTTGATTGGAAATAAATTTCAGGTTGTAAAACGGGGGTAAAGCTCCGAATTTAATATGGAGGAAATCTCAGTGAAAAGCGATACGCAATTGCAGACAGACATCATGGATGAACTCAAGTGGGAACCGACCATTCAGGCGGCGGAGATCGGTGTTGCAGTCAAATCTGGAATAGTCACTTTGAGTGGCCAGGTTGACAGTTTCGCCAAAAAGTGGGCGGCTGAGCGCGCTGTCAAAAGGGTTTTTGGTGTCAGGGGCTTAACCGAAGAAATAGTGGTCAAGCTGGTTAACCCGTTGATTGTAAAAGACGAGGAGATCGCAGAAACGGTAGGCAAGGTTCTCTTGTGGAATTCCGGCATACCGCAACACCGCATCATGGCGGTAGTCCAGAACGGCCATATCACTCTCAACGGCGATGTAGATTGGAAATATCAAAAGGAAGCGGCGGAAGATTCCGTGCGGCACCTTAATGGAGTAACCGGTGTCACGAACTGGATCTCGATCAAACCATCGATGCCGGCTGTAAAAGAAAGCGAAGTGAAGCACCGAATCGAAGGTGCCCTGCGGCGCAACGCAAGATTGTTACTGGCATCCCAGAAGATTCATGTGGAAAGCACTGGCAGCAAAGTCGTTCTTAGCGGAAGTGTCGGCTCATTGGCAGAGTTTGAGGAAGCAGAAGCCTCTGCCTGGTCTGCCCCCGGCGTAACAGAGGTCTTGAATAATCTGACCGTAACGGGTTAGACAAAACGGAAACTTGCTAAGCGGGTTCACCACCAGGTGAACCCGCCTTTTTTTAACTGACAAACCTGCTACTGACCAACTAGTTAGTCAGGATGGATCGGAACGCCATAAATAAACATCCGCAAAAAAATTCCAACAACAGTCTTCATTATCGACTCACCATCCCTCATCTAAATGTAAATTCAAACAAGAGAGATCGCTTAAACACCATTGTCAGTAATCAAATCAACCCGGCCTGTTTCAATTCGTCACGGAGAACGCCGTATTCGACTTTCGAGCGATGGCGCAGATCCATTGGGATGTCCGGATGGAAAATCACCTGATCGACAGGGATATCATTCTTGGCCATGACCCGTCGAATCTCAGCTTCGCGTTCGCTACAGAGCTTCTGATTCTTGATGTCTCCGTTGTCCTTCGGCGCGACCACACAGACGGTCTTTTCCCCGAGCTTCTCATCTGGAACTCCGAGGTATGCGGCCAGCCGGGTATATGGTTGACGCTTCAGCACAACTTCTGGCTGCACAGGGAAGAGATACTTTCCGGCACGCTCGATGGCGTTATGAATGCGGCCAACGATCCAGATGTTACCATTCTTGTCGAGACGCCCGAGATCGCCGGTTCTGTGCCACACGATGTCGTTGTGGTCACGAATCTTCGAGGTCTTGAAAGCTTCGGGATTGTTGTAATAGGCACGGCAGACATGCTCTCCGGCGACCAGCAATTCACCGACGCTCCCCGGCGAAACCTCGAGCTCGCCCCATTGTTCGTCTGAAGTGATTTCGATGGGACCGCGTACAATTTTGATGAACTTGTGCTGTAGTCCGGCAGCGAAGTGCCCGACATTGACGCCGGCGTCAACGAGTTCGGGGTCGTCCTCAGAAACGCTGCGCTGAGCGAGCATTTCCTTGCCGGTAATGTGTGCCATCGGCTCAGCTTCAGTGGAGCCGTACATAACGACAAGCTCTGCGTTCGGCGCAATCTTCATAAATTCCTCGACGACGTCACGCGACACGGCGGCACCGCCGGCGGCAACACGCCGCAACCCGGGAAGAGTATGACCTTTCTCGAGACAATACTTGTTCAACCCGTTGAGCAGTGAGGGATTCAGCGTGAGGGTGGTAATGCCCTCGCCCTTGATTTGCGTAAAAAGCACGTAAGGATCATTGTCAGCCGGCTCAGCCACGTTGATGGCCGGCAGAATGGTGGTCACGCCCGCCGCGAGATTATTCAACGAGAAGATTGGAAAGACCGGCAGGTCAAGGTCGCTCTCCTCATATGGCAGACTGGCGTCAATGGCGTAATGCTGCGCGGCGAGAAATCGATGTGAACGGTCAGCCCCTTTGGGCGTGCCGGACGAACCGGTGGTAAAGGTTATGAGGGCTGTGTGTTCCTGAGTTACCGGAACCGGCTCCGCGACTTCTGGCGTTTTGAGGAGCTCTTCGAAGCGGGCAGTCCATGTTTTCGTACATGGCCCCATATTGATCTTGATCGGAATGGCTTCGAGAGCTGGTTGCCCAGCACCCATGGAAAAACCGCGCTCACCCGACAGCCAGACTTTGGGTTTGCAGAGGTCGGCAACGTAACCGAGCTGATCGGCCCGGGCGAAGGAATCGAGGAATATACAGGTGGCGCCAAGCATCTGAAATGCGAACATGCCAGCGTAGAGCCACGGGATCATGGGGACATAAACCAGCGCACAGTCGCCTTTTTCGATACCAAGCTTTTTATAGCCGGCAGCCACATGGACAACCATCGTGTGAATGTCTTTAAATGTGAATGTATCATGTGTCAGCGTGCGGGCGAACGGATTGTAGTCGAACCAGATCTTGTTCTTGGTGTTGACCCACTTCATGCAAGCTCTATCAGGATGCTGCTCGAAGTGTTCCTGAAGGAAACTGAAACCGTTGTTACGCAGACTTTCTTTACCGATATCATAACCAATTTTGGGAAGTGCCATTTTCGACTCCTTAGCGGTTTATGAACAACTTGATCACCTGACGAGTCCTTAGGTGCGTATCTGCAACAGGGCCTGCCCCTGCATTGTTCCCCTCGACCGTCCTGTGTTCGAGCCATTGTTTACGTGCATCAGAATTTGCTTTTACTGACCAAAGATACCACTCTTCACTTTTTTGTGCAAAAAAACCTTTTTTGGGAATTATAAAAAGCGCAGCTGACAGTCGTTATTGAGCAGAAGAGGCTGCGAGAACAAAGGTGGCAAGATTTCCATGCTTCAGCTTTCTGGCGATTCTTCCTGCCAAAGCCTTTTCAACTGTTGGTGAGGCTGCTGCCGGAACAACTATATATGAAATTTTATGGGCTTCCACAATTTCTGCCAGAAGTCCCGAGTTTTTTACATCTGACACGATAAGGTTGTAGGTTCTCTCTCTAGCCATGTAATCCGGTGTCAGAAACCAGTGTCCCAACCACACTCTGTGCGAAGTGAATGCAGGCAGCATATTACCAATTGAAGGGGGCGAAACCACGTTGCCGGCGGGCAGTTCTGCCAAAGTCGCCATAGTTTGCATGATATCGTTATGAACAATATTCAATTTTTCGGCATCCAGCACCGAGTCATAGGTTGCCGCAACCGGTACTGAAAAAAGAATTATGGCGACCAGAAAAGTGCTGATAAAACTCTTTTTGACGCAGTATAAATGGGTAAACAGCTCACGCGTGGCTCCGGCTGCGATAATACATACGGGCAGATGAAGAAAAAATACAAATCGATAACCGCTGGTCAACGGTGAGGAATGCAACATAATTGCTGCGGCAATCCATGCAAACATGGAAAATCTGAATGGATGCGCCTCTTTTGACCACCTGCATGCGCCACGAATTGCCATTATTCCAAGCAAACCATAAGTCAACGGGTACCAGAATACCGATAAAATCTGAGAGGAAAACACGTTCGCAGCCGACTGCCGGCAGAGAGCATCCTGAGACTGCCAGATAACAATTGCCAGAAGAGCCAGGCCGGCAGGTACAAAACCAAGAAAAATATTCTTCTGCTTCTTGAAATCGATCGTCTCGCCAAGAAGCATCTTCGTCACCGGAACAGCAACAATGACCGCCACCAGATAAAGGGCTGTATAAGGATGTATCAAATAGGTAATAAAAAAGAAAATGCCAGCAGAAATAAATGACTTTGCCGACTCCGGCGGCGGCGACCAGAGAACTGCCTTCAACACGAAAAGAGCCGGAATCATTGCGGCAATCCACAGTGGATTATAAAAGCCGGAAAAAGTATTCCAGCCATACATCTGCCAGGTGTCAAGCTTGATCTGTGCCGACACCCGGGCGGGAAGAAAATCTGACAAACCGCCGGCAAAATACTCGAGGCCACCCGAAAAAGCCACCAGAACAGCCGCCATGCAACGATCTCGGTAGTCACTCAGCAGAGGTGCCAGCAAATACCAGAAACAGGCGAAGAAAATAAACAAGAGTGGAATTCTTGATAATTCCAGGCTCCAGACTGGATCAAGCCCGGTAAAGCGGCAGAGCATACCCAGCATGGTGAAAAAAAACATTATCATATGCGGAGTCTGCGGGTCTGTTGTAAATGGATTGCTCCATATCCACGTGCCTTCTTCAGCTCCCTGCCTGATCAGAGCGATATATGAGAGAAAATCCTTGGGAATGAAGGGCACTCCCATGTATGAGAAGCCTTCCGGAGGCTCTAATACCTGGAGAGAAAGAAAAGGAATGAGTCGAAGAACTGCCATTACTGCAGGGATCAACCAGAACCACAGCGGCGGATGCAGACTACTATTTCGGGCTGGTTCCACGTTCATGATAGTTTTCTACCTGTAGAAATCATTTTTTTCGGGCAACAAGAAGAAGGTTCTTACCAAAAGGTATTTTCACCGTTCTTTCAACCTTTTTCATCATTGGCACCACCCAGCGGTCAAAAATCATTACACTGCCACCGCCAAGTGTTCTGCGGCACAGCTTCATGAGCAGCAACCATGCGATGGCTCCGACAAAGTCAAAAAACCGCAGCTTGTCAATTTCCAGGCCGGTCTTCGCGACCTTTGCCGATAATTCTTGATACCGATATCGCCTAAAATGCCCTATTTTACGGTCAAAGTCGCTCATCAACCCCGGCAATGCCGGTACAAAAATCACCAGTTTGCCGCCAGGCACCAGATATTCAGCTGCCTGCCGCAATTCATCAATATCATCTTCAATATGCTCAAGAACATTCACGTAAAAAACCGCGTCAAATGTTCCTTTCAGCTCATCTTTTGCCATTTCAGATAAGGTTGAACAAGTCGGGGTCACGCAAGGGTTTCCGCGAAACGCTTCTTCAAGAAGTGCGAACATATTGCGGGAAGGCTCACAGGCTAGAACGCTACTAACACCAGAATTCAGCAGTATTTGTGTAAAATTTCCGGTACCCGCGCCAACTTCCAGTATTCTTTTGCCGAAAAAATCGCCAGATTCTTCGAGAATCCAGCGATGATAATTGATCGCAAAACTCATTGCCTCAAGATCGCGACCCCAGTAGGGTCTGTCAGAGCCTATCAGATTTGATCCGGTCACCAGACTATTCCTTATTCCATGCAGTAGAACTCAATCGCATAATACATCAAGCCCGCGCAAATGAGCAAGTTTAAGAGATAGCTACGATCATCAGCGACGCAACCCATCCTCTTAATGCTTCTATGAGAGCATTCATGCAATACCAAAACGATTAACAAAGATTTTCCAAGCAATTCTGAGCAATAGCTATTTATAAAGCCATAATCCTCTACAATCTCGTAAAATCGACCCAATTGAGCCTTAGCCGGTCTTTAGTTACGGGAAGCTTTTCGTTATATTCTGTTAGCACTCAACCCGATTGAGTGCTAACAGTGAATTTAAGTTTTGAAAATTCATAAAATTCGACAAGGAGGACATCATGAACCTCACCCCCATGGGTAACCGCATTGTAATCAAGCCCGAAGAAACCGAAAAGAAGACTGCCACCGGAATTATCATTCCCGACACAGCTTCCAAGGCCCGCCCGAAAACTGGCAAAGTAGTATTTGTCGGCAAAGGCACCACTGACAGCAAGGGCAAACTCGTGCCAATGCAGGTCAAGAAGGGCGACAACGTAATTTTTACTGAATGGGCAGGAACTGAAATCATGATCGAGGGCGAAAAGCACCTGATCATGAAAGAAGATGAAGTTCTCGCCGTTGAATAACACTTTTCCCGTAACCCCTTTATCTAACGACAAAATTAATTCTTAAGGAGAATTTTACAATGGCAGCAAAACAACTGAAGTATGGTGAAAACGCAAGAAGAGCCCTCGAAAAAGGCGTCGATACAGTAGCGAACGCAGTGCGCTCGACCCTGGGGCCCAAAGGCTGTTATGCCATCCTCAACAAAAGTTTTGGTAGTCCGACAGTTACCAACGACGGCGTTATGATCGCTAAAGAAATCGAAGTTGAAGATCGCTTCGAAAATATGGGCGCTCAGCTGGTAAAAGAAGTAGCCAGCAAGACCAACGACATCGCTGGCGACGGCACCACCACCGCTACCGTTCTTGCCCAGGCAATCGTACACGAAGGTTTTAAAAACACCGCAGCCGGCGCTACCCCGATTTATATCAAGCGCGGCATCGAAAAAGCTGTTAACGCAGTTGTCACCAAGATCAAAGAACAGTCCAAGCGCATCGACGACAACAAAGACAGCGTCGCTCAGGTTGCTACCATCTCTGCCCGTGACACCGAAATCGGCAAAGTAATCGCCGAAGCCATGGACAAAGTCGGCAAAGACGGCGTTATCACCGTTGAAGAAGCCAAGAGC
>PGYA01000083.1 GCA_002839435.1 Candidatus Riflebacteria bacterium HGW-Riflebacteria-2
GCCCCAGCGGCTGAGGGTATCAATGAGAGCAGGCGAACCAAACATCGAGGTGGCGCCATTATCGTTGATCGCCTCGGTGAGCTTGCACGGGTCGGCTTTGGCCGGTTTGGTGGCGTCCATGTCAGGAATCACCGCGGTCATACCGAGACAAACATCAAACAGCGCAAACAGCGGAAAAGTTGCGAGGTCGACATCGTCGGGTGTGAAGCCATAGATATCCTGAATAAACTGAACCTGGCTGCAGAGAATGCCCTGGGTGTAGACGGCGCCTTTCGAAATACCGGTGCTGCCAGAAGTGAACATCAGCGCCGCCATTTCATCGCGCGGAAGCATGGCAAATTCATAAGGTGACGCGTCATTGTCGCGCAGGTCATAAAATTTATGGCCACCCCAGAACAGGCGTCGACCAAGAGTTACCAGAATATTGATCGTGTCTGGCGACCAGCGCATAAGAACGCGCGCGGCATGCGCTTTGGTTATGCCGACAAAGGCCTCGGGCTTCGCTTCCCCGATGCATTTCTTGAGACTGGCCATACCGATGCCGGGATCGATCATGACCATAGTCGCACCAATCTTGGCCAGGGCGAAAAAAGCGATAAAAAACTCGATTCCGGGCGTAATCATCAGCACCGTTTTTGTGCCGCGAACAATACCGATGCGGTTGAAGCCGCGGGCAAAGCGGTTGGTTTCTTCTTCGAGCTGCCGGAAAGTCAGCTGCGTATAGGCAGCACGGCCATGGCGGTCGCGGCATGCGGGAACCACTATCGCACGTTTGTGCGGGGTTTGCGCCGCTTTCTGGCGAATGAATGTCGCCATGTTGAAGCCCTGATTCTGTGGTTCAGACATGGTTATGCTCCCGGGTTCAGGATCGAGATTCTAACAGGCTGCGCATCAGAGCGAACACCTCGGAGCCGACGTCCTCGAGCAGGTAATGGCCAGCATGGAAGCTGTGTGCGCGCGCATTGGGGAAGTGTCGCTTCCATTCATTGTAAAAATGCCGGGTAAAAACGAAATCAAGACGGCCGAAGCATATCAGAGCAGGCTTGTCGGCTAGCTTGTGCAGGTTCTCTTCGATTCGCAAAAGTTCTGCGTATGAGGGGTCAGCTGGCACCAGCGGGATATCCTGCACGAAGCGCGTAGTGGCGACGCGGTTGGCCGGGTTGTCGTAGGGCGCCCGGAAGCCGTGGCGAACCTTCTGGCTCATGCCTTTCAGCGAGCAGGTATGGCTGGCGATAAAAGAAAAGGCGTTGAAAGTCTGATTGAGGCAGGCGCCGAGGCCGGTATTTCTGAACAACCAGATCGGCCAGGGAAAGGGGCAGCCTGGCGGCAGCCTGAATGCGCCGGTATTGAGAATGACCATGCGCTTGATCTTTTCGGGGTGGCGGGTGGCGTAACCCATGCCGATGGCGCCGCCCCAGTCATGCACTACGAGGTTAACCGGCTGTGTCAGCTGCAGACTTTCGATGAGCGCTTCGAGGTTATCGACGTGCTCGCGCAGAGTATAGCCGAAACTGTCGAGCCCGGGTTTGTCGGAAAGGCCGCAGCCGATATGGTCGGGTGCGATACAGCGATAGTTGCTCATGAAGCTTCTGATCATATCGCGGTAAAGAAAAGACCAGCTCGGGTTGCCGTGTACCATGACAATTGGTTCGCCATTGCCGGCATCGACGTAGTGTTGTTTCAGGCCCGATTTGTGAGTAAAATGGTGCGGGGCGAAAGGATATATATCCTGATATTCTGCGGGGTTGAATGTCATATTACCAATCCCATCCGAGCATCATGCTGTTAAGACCGCTGCCGATGCCGATAAAGCCGACTTTCTGGTTCTTTTCGAGAATGCCGCGTTCCATGGCGATAGCCGCGGTAACCGGCAGCGAAACAGTGCCCATATTGCCGAGAAACTGAAAGGTTGAAAAGTCTTTTTCGAGGGTCAGGCCTAGATTATTGAGGATAGCATCACGGTTGGCACTGGCCACCTGATGCGAAATTATCTTGTCGAGCTGGTCGCTGCTCCAGTTCAGTTCGCGCCAGAACGCTTCGCCGACGCGGCGAATCAGATCACCGCCGTGTCGCAGCATGCCGATGGCATTAGTTTCCATCATTTGCGGGGCACGGGCTGGAACGCGTTGATCGGCGCCCCAGCGACACATGAGATGGTGCTCGGGTGCGCCGAGTGTGACGCCGCCAGCAAGGCGCGGGCCCTTGTGACCGTATGAGCCGTCGCTGAGAACAATGCCACAGGCACCGGATCCACCAGTCATGGTGGCGAGCGCCTGTTTGAAGAATTCCATGGTGCCTTCCTCGAGCATGCGCTGAATCATAATCTGGGTAATTTCGCGGGCAGTCTCACAGGCAACGACGATGCCAGCCTTGATCTGACCAAGTTCGATGCGGTTGGCGATATCGATTATTCCGTTCATGGCGCCGAGACAGGCGTTCGAAACGTCGCAAATAGCCGTTTCGGCGCGCACTTTAAGTTCAGCGGCAACGTGGCAGGCGGTGGCGGGTTCGTAGTTGTCGCGACAGACGCCGCCATAAACGACCGCGCCAATGTCTTCAACCGGAATATCGGTTTCGGCGAGGGCCTTTTTGGCTGCTTTGGCGGCTTCGACGGCGTTGATATGGTTATGGCCCCACCAGCGGCGCTCGCGTATTCCCGTCAGTGCTTCGAGCTGCCCCGGCTGCAGATGCAGTTTGCGGTACAGGGGTGCGAGCTGTTCTTCGATCCATGACGAAGTAACGATGTGTTGTGGCAGTTCGTAGCCAATGGCTTCAAGAAAAACTCGCGTAAATTTCATAATATTCGATGTGGTTTGGGCAGGATAGCAAAGTTAGCCGTCAATTACAACTCTGAGCGAAAATTCTTTCATACTGTAGATTATACGGCCATCTACCTTGAGGAATCCTTCGGCAACCATCAGATGATCGGCATCGTCAATTCGAGTTATGCAGGCATCGACTGTCACCAGGCTGTCTTTCGGAATGACCTGGCCGCGATACGACCAGCTGTGCTTGTGCCCAACGGCCATTGGCTCGTAGTGGCAGTTGCGACCGGCGAGCTGCTGGCCCCAGCGCTTGCTGGCGGCGACTTTCATCAGCTGAATGAACGATTCGAGGCCGAGCGAGCCGGGGATAACCGGGTCCTGATAAAAGTGGGCCTTGAAGAACCACTCGTCTGGATCGACCTTTTTGGTTCCTCTGATAAAGCCGAGCCCGGCTGGGCCGCCGTCGGGGATGAAGAGCTCGATGCGATCGAGCATCAGATAGCATTTGCCGGGAAGGGCGAGGCCGTTCATGGTATCGACGCGAGTATCCTGCGGGTTGAGCGGCGACACGACCTCGAGCGGGAAATCGACGTGGCGCTGTTTTTCGGCGGCAGAAGGCTCATAGAGTTCGATGCCGCGCAGGCCGACCTGGTTGGCAAGTGCTTCTTCAGAGAAGAAACCAAAGGTGGTACTGCCTTCGTATATGGTGCGGCCAGCCTGGGTTACCAGCATGTCGAAAGACTGTATCAGCATGCCGGCCGAGTTGGCGGCTTTGGTCGATTTAACCGTAGCGGTCAAGGTGCCGCTGTTGATATTGACGTCTTCGTAGAGGGTGGCGAAGCCGTCGAGATTGCGGTAGTGCAGATCTTTGTCGGCGGCAAAGGCCGAGCCCATGAAGCATGAATACCAGCCGCAGACCTGCAACGGGAACTCGAGCAGCACTGAGAAGGGTATGCTGGTCTGGCGGTTGGCCTTGAAGAACCAGTGGTCGGGGCTGATGTCGAACTGTCCCTGCACGGTGCCGCCGGTTTTTATCTTGAGAAATTCGGCATCAACGGCGGTTATGCGATCGACGAAGAGATAGGGCGGGTTGGGCAGACGGGCCAGGAACTTGCCGCGGTCGAAGGCTTCAAACTTGTCACCGAAACAGAGCGAGGGCTTGCCAATTGCGTATTCGAGAATCTGCTGGCCGGTATAGATGGCTGGCAGAATTTCGCTCACCTGCGGTACTGGCGCCGGCGCCGGGAACTGTATGCGGTTGCGCCAGAGCGCTTCGATGCTTTCGCGGCTGGCACCGGATAGGCGGATGCTCATGTTGAGAACCTGCACGATGCGGTTGCCGTCGGCGAACATGAGTGCGTCAGCGATGGCGTATGGTTCGGGGTTGTAGCCGAGTTCTTTGATTGAAATGTCGTAGAGTGCCTTCTTGACGCCGGGTATGACCTGGCCGCGACAGCGCAGCTGACTCTGTACTTCGAGAACTGGTTCAAAGGCGCAGGTCGAAGCGTCAGCGACCCAACCCATGCGCAGCAGAAAGACGCGCAGAGACTGCATGCAGCTTTCATACATCAGGGTTCCGGGCATGACCGGGTCGTCGCAGAAATGCTGCGTCAAAAACCAGGCATCTTTTGGAATATCGATCTCAGCTTTGATGCGGCCAAGGCCAAAGCGGCCACCGTTCGGGTCGATTTCGGTAATGCGGTCGATCATCGCCATCTTGCCGGTGGGCAGGGTATGGGGCGTGACCGGGAGGCCGGCAAACTCGTTGCCGAATGCGGCGGCGAGGTTGCCCGCACGTAGTGCGGAGAGGGCCGAATCATTGAATGATTCGACACGCATGGTCGGCAGGTTTTGCCGCCCTGGCAGGTTGGGGCGCGGATCTGGCCTGGTGTCGTCGTCGGTCAGCACGATTCCCTTGCCGTCGGCAAGCTGCTGGTCAGTAAAGAAGCCGGCACAGCCAGCGCGCATGGTAATCAGAGGGTTCCCGTCGATGGTGCCGTCAAATTCAAAGAAGAACAGATAGGTGTTGGCCTGCCTGATGAAGCGATCGACGCGAATATCGTAATTGACTGTGTCGCCGGGTCTGGGCAGGGGGCCGTGAATGGTAACGACAGCATCGAGCAGGCGGTATTTTGCGACACCGTGCGTTTTGAAGTCGATACCAAGCCAGGCAGAGAGGAAGAGGTCGGCCTGGCCAGCTTCTACCGAAAGACCGGTCGGCATGCAGTAATTGTCGAGATACCAGGCGTCGGGATAGACGTCGTGCTGGGTGACGCAGCGGCCTTTGCCGAGCGAACCCTTTTCACCCTCAACTAGAACCATGCGGTCAACGAAATTGAGCGGAATATCGGGCAGGCGCACCCGGGTCGGGTTCGCGTCAATCGGCGCAAAATATTCGCCGAGCACCTTGCTGATTTTGCCGACGGCGAATTCCATCGAACCAGCCCAGTCAAAGAACAGCGGGCCGGTGTAAGGCTTTGGCATACGCTGCGCAATTGCTGGTATTGCCGCTTGTGCCGGCATGGCCAGGACAGGAGCGGCAGAAGTCGGTTGAGGTAGCGATGCAGCCCAGTCGTAGCTGGCAGTCATATCGACCGGCAGGCCCTGGGCAAAGTTCAGCTGCTGTTCGAGCAGAATGGTCTGGGCTTGACTGAGCCGGTTGCTGAGGCGCAGAAATACTTCGTGCGCCCGCGCAGTTTCCTGCTGGGCGGCGATCCACTCGGCCAGAAGCGGGTTAGATGCTTCACTCTGTGTTCGAGTCGTTTGGGCAACATGCTGAGACATTGGCTGGTGATGAGATGGTGCCTGAGGCTGTGCTGGCGACTGGTGAAGGGTTTGGGCAGACATTGTCTGGAGGTCAGGTGTTGTATGTGTTGTTGTTTCTGTGGTCATGGTTTTTTCAGTATGAACAGGCTTTGCTGCGGCGGTAACCGGCGGAGCTGAGACAGCCTGACGAAGTTTGTCGATGGCGATCTGATGCTCGACCCTGACAGTTATCGGCGATATCTTGCTGGTGATCTCAGCGGCTGGCTTTTCGATCTGCTGATAAAGCGGCGCGAGATTGACTGTTACGCCTTCGGCGGCGGCGGCAGCTATAAAACGAAGCATAGAGCTCGTCTGGTTCTGGCCATACAACATGGCTGAACGGGCAAAATGCGGGCGACTGCCGAGGATTGTCGAAATCATGCGTGACATTGAATTGCGTGGGCCAATCTCAAGGAACACACGGGCTCCTTCGGCGTAAGCGGCCTCAACACACTTGGTGAAATTTATACGACCGATGCACTGGGCCTTGATCGAATCGGCGGCAACCTCGCGTTCGGGTGTGAACACAACGCCTTTACCACTGCTGATATAGGTCATGCCGGCGGGTGGGTGGCAGTCGTAAAGATGCAGGGCGCGATATTCTTCGGCCGAAGGCAGTGCCGCTTCGCAATGCACCGATGAAACGCCATCGAGCGGGAAAAAGGCCTTGCCGACAGCTTTGGCGAGCTTTTCGACCTGGGCGCGGTTGCCACCGATAACGCACTCTTCGGGAGTGTTTTCGATGAGAATATAGGTCTGCGGGAAATCGGGCAGCAGCTTCTCGACCTTATCGGCGGGGCTGTAGAGCAAGCCGAGATACCATTCGATCTGGTCGCTTTCGCTGAGGCCCCAGTGTTTGCGCGGAGAATTATAGCGCCCGATCAGTTCGCTGGTGAAAAGGTTCGAACTGCGCATGCGCCGAACCATTTCGTCGCGTTCGCGCCAGTTGCGGGTGGCGAAGTTGCCAGCGGTCTCGCCGAGGCTGTAACCCATAATAATGTCGGGTTCGATGCCAAAACTTCTAACGATGTCGCTCACCAGCGCGCAGCAAGAAACATGGCTGAATACCAGCGAATTGTGGTCAGCCAGGAGTCGGCGCATCGCGTCGTCCTGCCAGCCGGCAGCGTAGCTGAGCCGCCACGGCACAGTCAGACGTGGTGCGAATTGTGCCGCCAGAAGTTCATACTGCTTGTCGAGTTGGCGCAGATGTTCAGGCCAGCTGAGGCCGAGCGCTGTGCCCATGCCAAGGAAGTGGTTGCCTGAGCCGGGAAAGGCGAAGGTTACTTTGCCCTTATGCGCATTAGGCTGCGGGTTGTAGAATATGCGATCCTGAATTTCAGGGTTAGCCGGCAACGGCTGGTTTTCGTTGTTGTAAAGATGATTGAGCGCAATCTCGCAGCGCCGGAGCAAGGTTGCCGGTGAATCAGCGACGATAGCGACAAAGGACTTTGCATCGACTCCGGGTGCATAGTGCTGCCAGTATTCGCGGGCAAGTTCGCGGGTAGGACGGTCGGCCATGTTGCGCAGGGCAGACAGGCGTTCGCGCGTGTCACAGGCATTGATGCCGGCAACGATGAACAGGCTTTCTTCTGGTCCACCGGCCGGGAATACCCGACTCTGTTCAACCTCACTGCGAGCTTTATCAGAAAGCTGCTCTTCATTCTCGAAGGCCTGCAAAACGACATGGTAATAGTTGCCGTCTATGGAAAAACTGCTGACACCAGCTGTTCTCGGCCCCTGGGCACGGTTACGCAGCCAGAATTGCGGTTCAGAAGGAGTGAAAAAGAAGTCTTCACGCTGCTGCAAATCAGGCAATGGATTCTTCATACCGGGATTGCGCGGTAGAATCTGCTGATAGAGGCTGATCGCAGCGCGGGCCAGGCTGAAAAGACCGGCAGCACAGCCAGTATGGCCGATAAAGCTTTTACTGGTCGTCAGAGCACAGAGCTGGTCGTTGTTCTGAAAGAGATTCTCAGCTGAAAGGTTCTTGGGTGGGAGCGTAGTGGCTAACGCAGCCGCTTCAATACTGTCTTCTTGAGGGTTGCCGCTGCCATGGGCTTCGAGCAGACCCATGTCTGACAGGTTGAGGCCTGATTCCTGCCAGGCTGATTGCATGGCACGGCTGTATGCATCGACAGAGGCTTTCTTGTTGTCACGCGAAGTCAGTGTGGCGCGGCCAACACCCTTGACCAGCGCAATTATGCGGTTGCCATCGCGCAAAGCATCTTCTTTGCGTTTGAGAACCATGGCCACGGCACCTTCACCCGGAAACGCGCCGTCGGCCGATGTGTCGAAAGGCACAGAAGCATTAGTGCGAGAATAGGGCCTGAGCTGGTCAATTGTCAGCAGATTACGCAGGTCGCCGCCGAGATCGACAGCACCAACGAGAGCTGCTGAAATTTCGTAGCGCTGAAGTGCGCGCATTCCGGCTTCAAGCGCAGAAAGGCCTGAGTTTTCGCCACTCGAAAAAGTGTGTGAAGGCCCGCCGATATTATATTCGCGGGCAATACGGCTGGCGACGATGCCACCGAGAGCGCCGACGGTGCGTGGATTATTCAGCGGCGGCGTTAAAGCGTCGGCAAGAGTGCCAGGAGCATACTCATCAAGTTCGGCCTGCGCTGCATCACTTTCGATAGCCCAGCGACTGGCAAAGCTGGTGCTGGCAAAGTCGAGGTTGATACCCATGAATACGCTCCAGTTACGGGCTTCTTCACGAGTATAGGAAAGCGAGCGCAGAGCGCGTTCTGCGGTCTGCAGCATTATCAGCTGCTGCGGCAGTATCTCAGGGATCTCTTTCGGGCTGATTTTGAATTCGCCCGGTCTGATATCAATTTTGTCGATATACGCGCCTTTTTTGAGCCAGCTTGCCTGCGAAGTCAGCGGGTGACGATGCGCCGGCAGGTCGGTAACGGCGGGTTCGCAGTTCAGCGAAGCGGTTTTAAAGGCTTCAGCGTCGGCCAGGGTGCCGACTCTGGTTTCGATTGCAACAATTACGATTTCAGGCAGCTGTTCGGCCGGCTGATTTTTTGGTTTAGCTGATTTTTGCTTTTTGCCAGCCGGCTTCTGTGAAGATTCAAGATATTCTTCGAGCAGAATGTGGCCGTCGATGCCGCCAAATCCGAAGGCGCTCAGGGCGCAGCGACGAGGCAGGCCGCGAGCGGCCGGTTCCCAGGCCCGTGGCTGACTGAGAATTTCAAAATGTTCAGCATTCATGGCAGGATCTGGTTCGCTGAAGTTCGCCATGGGAGGCAGCTGACGGTTTTTCAGTGCCATCAGCAGCTTCATCAGACCAGCCGCCCCGGCTCCGGTCAACAGGTGACCAACGTTTGATTTAACCGAACCGATAACGCATTTAGAAGATTGCGTTTTTTCGTTCTGCCAAAGCTGTCTGAGACTGCTCAACTCGACTGCATCACCCTTGGGAGTGCCGGTGCCATGGCATTCGACCAGCTGAATATCGCCGGGCTGCCAGCCGGCCTGGCGGTAAGCCTGGGTCATGGCACGCATCTGGCCTTCGGCATCAGGTGCCAGCAGGCTGCCGCCAACATCGTTAGCGAGACCGATGCCGCGGATAACCGCATAAATACCGTCGCCATCGCGTTCGGCGTCTTCGAGGCGCTTGAGCATAAAGATGCCGGCGCCTTCGCCAACGACCAGGCCGTCGGCCGAGCGATCGAAAGGTCGGCAGATGCCTGATTTCGACAGGGCATGCAGCTGCGAGAAACCCATCTGGGTGAACTGCGATGAAGGTCGCGACACGCCACCGCTGAGCACAGCATCGGCACGTCCGGCTACCAGTTCTTCGCAGGCAAGTTTAATTGCGTAGAGAGAAGAGGCGCAGGCGGCGTCTAGCGTAAAACCGCCACCACCAAGGCCTAGCGCTGAAGCGAGCAGAGTCGCCGGCAGTTCAGCTGCGAGACGATTCAGCGGGTGAACGTTGAGAGCTTCGTCATTGTGCCCTTTGCCAAGGTGCCGGCGCAGTGCTTCGAGGTGAAGCTGGCGGGTAATGGCGCTGGCAGTGTCAGTTGGCAGAACTATGTTGGCTAGAATGACCTGAACCCGGTTACGGTCGAGCCCGGTAGTATTACTGTCAAAAAAAGCGTCGCGCCCGGCCTGCAGGGCAATGGCCAGCAGCGGATCGAGCTTTTTGATGAGTTCCGGATCGATCTGGAGGTTTGCAAAATTCTGCGGAATCTCTTTTATCGAACAGTTGCGCGGTGAAACAACACAGTCGGGAGTGCCCGGCCGCGGGTCATGATACTTTACAGCAGGCTGCGGCCAGCGATCAGCCGGCACTTCTGCCGAGGCGCTGCGGGCCTCGGCGATCATCTGCCAGAATTCTTCAAGACTCCCGGCGCCGGGAAAGATTCCTCCGACACCCGTTATTGCTATAGCTAAGGGTTTGACCGCGCGACTGTCGCTGCTCATTTTGCTGCTCCAGAAACCGATCGCAGCTTAAAAGCATTGCGCAGATTTTCATTGATCGTGCATTCATAGCCTTCGATTCGGGCCAGCAACCGGCCATCGGCCGCGATGAAGTCGATGTCGGCAGATGCCATGGCAGCGCCGCTGCGTCTGGTGTGAGCCGATATGGTCACCGGCTTTGAGCCGAAACTCGCGGCATACTGGCGGTAACGCCGGGCAAAGCTTGGCAGCGACGGAGCGCCACATGCCTGTTCTGTCCACAGAATCATCAGCTGATAAGCAGCATCGACTACCAGTGGATCAGTCTGCCAGCGCAGCATGGGTGGGCGAGCGAACCAGACAGCCGGGTCGAGTGCGGTAGCCGAACTGGCGACTATTCCATTTTCTGACCAGCCTTCGACGGTTTTGATAGCCTTGAGAAATTCACCATGAAACAGATGGTTCTGGTAAGCTTCATTTATCGAATCGGGATAGACGAGATGGGCATCGGCAGCAGTCACTGCCGGGGTTTTCGCCGGCAGACTGTTTGCGAGCAGAACCTCCGCTCTGATGTTGGTCATTTCGCGCCCGTCGCTGCTGCTGTGAATCTCACAGGTTACACTGAATCCCTCGTCACATTTCTGCGGTCGGGAAGCATGCAGCGAGATCGGCAGGCTGTCGCCCTTGAGTACTATACCTTTGAGAACGCGCAGGTCATCGTAGCCGACAAACTGCAGGCCGGGGTTGCGCAGCGTGGCAGCGTGTGCGAGCAATTCTGCCGCTACCGCCATCGGAAGCACGGGGTCGCCATTGATTACATGATCGTTTAACCAGGTGTTTTCTTTGAGACTCAGCTCAAAGTCAAACACCCGGTCGAATTTTTTTCCCGGGGGCGGAGCCTCCACGCTGGTGATCTGGCCAATAATGCCGATTTCAACGGCATTCGAAGATGTCTGGCTGAGCTCGATTATTGGCTGCTGGGCACCTTCGCGCAGCGGGATCAGGCCGATGCCTTCCGCCAGGAAAACGTTACGCAGAGCGGGCGTCACCATGCCACCATCCCACGGGCCCCAGTTGAATGAGTGAACGCGGGCGTCCGGTCTGATGATGCGAAGCTTGTGAGCGACCTTATTAAGCACTTCGTTGGCCATCGAGTAGTCAACCTGACCGGTTCGCCCGAAGCGGCCGGAGAATGACGAGAACAGGATAACCGCTTTGATTTCATCTTTAATGGTAGCCAGCAGCAGGTTGCGCAGACCGGCAACCTTGGTATCGATAACGTCGTTGAGCTGGTCACGGGTTTTATCTTCAATGCGACGGTCACGCAGAACACCGGCGCCATGCATTAACGCACTGATCGCCCCTGATTCACTGCGGGCACGATCAATTACTTTTGCCGTATCATCAGTATCGCGAATGTCAGCAGAATAGTAAAAGGCTTTGACACCGCACTTTCTGATGCGTTCGAGATTGGTGAGAACCTCGCGGTTGGCCATGGCTGAGCGGTATTCGCCTTCGAGTTCCTTAGGCGTCAGCTTGCGACCGATATTGCCCATGATCGCCTGTTTTATCGCAGCTTCGGCGTTTACGCCAGACAGCCACGCAGGTTCCGCTTTCGGTTCGGGTGAGCGGCCAACGAGAACCATGTTGGTTTTGTATCTCTGCGCTATTGCTATCGCGGTTTCAGCGGTGACGCCACGGGCGCCGCCGGTTACCACCACCGTTTCGCCCGGATGCAGTATCGTCGTGTCAGCATGCATATCTACTGATTCTTCGACTTCGCGCAGACCGTAGCGGCAGGAACGGGTCAGACCTGTTTCCAGCGGGCCTTCCTGCAGGATTTCCCTGACAAGTTTTTCGGCGGCGCTGTTAGCGTCTTTGAATCGGTAATCGAGGTCGATCGCGCGAACTGTCATTTCGGGCCATTCATGCTTGATGGTTTTGCTCAAACCGGCGAGACCACCCTGTACCGGATCCAGTGTGCGGGTCGGTGACTCAAGGCCAAAGGCGCCGTCCAGGCGCGATACCGTAACGATGAGGCCGTTACCGTTAGCCCGAATTGCCATGCCGGCTTTCTGGGCCGCCATAAAGCAGTCTTTTAACCACTCTTCTGATGATTTTTCCCAGAGGTTGTGTGATGCCTTTTCTGGTAATGGAGCAAGCAGCACGAAGCCTTTGATATCTTTGAGAAACTGTGCGTTGCCGACATCTGACATTTTAACCCGGCAGGGTTTGTAGCCGGCAGAAGCGAACTGATTGCACACAGCGTCGGCAAGTCCGAAACCATCATCAACAACGATCAGGCTGTCGCCTTTTTTGAAGTTCTTGATGGGAGTCGCTGTTTCAGCGCCGATTTCATAAGCACGCAGAACCGTGCGCTTGAGCGGAAAGTATTCGGGTTCTACAGCTGGCGCAGCCGAAGCAGCCTTTGCCGGGGCTGCGGCGCTTGTGTTGCCGGCATTGAGATATTCGAGAATCTGTGCGATGGTTCTGAACTTGCCAAGGTCACCAGGTTGTACCACTGGCGCATCCGGCACGCGTTCCTGGAACGCCGACAGTATCTCGACGCGTTTGATCGAGTCGATACCGAGATCGGCTTCCATGTCCATGTCGGGATTGAGCATTTCGGTTGGATATCCGGTTTTGTCAGCAATTACTTCGAGCAGAATGCCGTTGATCCCGGGAGTTATCGCCGAAGTCACAGCCACTGCTGCCGGTTGAGCCGCCGGGCTGCCGGAGCCTAGATATTCAAGAATCTGGGCGAGGGTGCGCAATTTGCCGAGCTGGTCGGGCTGCACCACCGGCGCGTCAGGCAGGCGTTCCTGCATGGCCGACATAATTTCGACGCGTTTGATCGAGTCGATGCCGAGATCGGCTTCCATATCCATGTCGAGATTGAGCATTTCCACAGGGTAGCCGGTCTTTTCGCTGACGACTTCGAGCAGAACCGGTTTGATGCTGGCGCTGGTATCGCTGCGGGCGGCGGCAGACTGCACCGGCGCGGCTGCTGGCGCGGCATTGCTACCGAGATATTGCAGAATCTGGGTGAGCGTGCGCAGCTTGCCAAGCTGGTCAGGCTGCACAACCGGGGCTTCCGGCAGGCGCTCCTGCATGGCCGACATGATTTCGACGCGCTTGATCGAGTCGATGCCGAGATCGGCTTCCATATCCATGTCGAGATTAAGCATTTCTACCGGGTATCCGGTCTTTTCGCTGACGACTTCGAGCAGCACTGGCTGGATACGACCAGTATCGGCTGCTGGAACATTGCCCGCGGCAGCCGGTGCCGGTGCGGCAGTTCCTGCTCCGGAGCTGCTGCCAAGATATTCCAGAATCTGGGTGAGTGTCCGCAGTTTGCCCAGCTGATCAGGCTGCACTACTGGTGCTTCCGGCAGGCGCTCCTGCATGGCTGACATGATCTCGACGCGTTTGATCGAGTCGATACCAAGATCGGCTTCCATATCCATGTCGAGGTTGAGCATTTCCACCGGGTATCCGGTTTTTTCGCTGACGACTTCGAGCAGAACCGGTTGA
>PGYA01000137.1 GCA_002839435.1 Candidatus Riflebacteria bacterium HGW-Riflebacteria-2
CCCGAACCCTCATCGCATCGATGGAGTTCGACGCCTGGCGCGAGGATGTGCCGCGCATCGCGCGGGGACTGATATCAAGGATGAAGAAGGGCCGCTGGGACACGACAACGGCAAACGCCTGGGGCGTGCTCGCCCTGGAGAAGTTTTCAAGAAAGTATGAGTCCACGCCTGTGAAGGGTGTCTCTACCGTGGTTCTGGACCGGAAACAGGACGCCGTCAGGTGGGCTGACAATGCAAAGGGGGGCGGCCTGATGCTGCCCTGGCCGGATAAGAGAAGTACCCTCAAGATCGATCACAGGGGAGAGGGGATGCCCTGGGCGAGCATTCAGAGCATGGCAGCCGTCCCCCTGAGGGCGCCCCTGACCTCGGGCTACACGATCAAGAAGTCGATCACCGCAGTGGAGCGCAGGACACCTGATGTTTGGACGCGTGGCGACGTGCTGCGTGTAAAACTGGAGATCGACGCCCGGTCGGATATGACCTGGGTGGTTGTAAGCGATCCCATCCCATCGGGCTCGGCGATCCTGGGAAGCGGCCTAGCGCAGGATTCCGCCCTCCTTTCCCGGCAGGGACTTAAGCGGGGATGGGCGTGGGAGGCATACCGTGAAAGGTCATTCGAGGCCCTGAGGGTGTATTATGAGTTTGTTCCCCAGGGGAAGTGGACCGTGGAATACAACGTGAGGCTCAACAACGACGGCGTGTTTCATATGCCTGAGACCCGCGTGGAAGCGCTCTACGCCCCGGAGATGTTCGGGGAAATTCCGAACCGGCCGATAGAGGTAAAGAAATAGAAAAATGCTTTCAAGTCACCTGAAAGGCACGTGGAGGATATGGAGCATAACGGCGTTTGTCCTGTTCTGCCTTGCCGCGGCTGGATTCATTGCCGCGGCAAGGCAGGTTCGCCACATCGGCATAGAGTCCTTTCGGGACGTCAGGGCCTCCTATCGTGTTTCCGATGCGGTCCTTCTCGACCGTCATAAGGAGGTCATCCACACGCTGAGGACGGACTTGAGCGGCAGGCGGCTGGAATGGGCGCGTCTCGAGGACGTATCCCCATCTTTTCTGGAAACAGTCATACTTGCCGAGGACAGGCGTTTCCCCGGTCATCACGGCGTCGATCTCCTTGCCTTCATGTCGGCGCTGGCGCACAACGCCACGAGGGGAAGACTGCGGGGAGCGAGCACCATCTCCATGCAGCTCGCCGCCGTTATTGACAGGGACTTAAGGCCGAGGGGGACGCGCAGGGGCCTCGGCCAGAAGTGGCGTCAGGTCATCGCCGCACTTGCCTTGGAGCGCTCGTGGAAGAAAGATGAGATACTGGAGGCCTACATCAACCTCATCTCTTACCGCGGGGAACTCCAGGGTGTCAGGGCGGCGTCGAAGGGCCTCTTCGGAAAGGAACCGTCGGGTCTCACGCGGGTGGAATCCATTGTGCGTGCCTCTCTCATCACATCACCCAATGCGCCGCGCGAAAGGGTGGCCGTGAGGTCGTGGCGCCTGGCACAGAGGGCGGGGATGAAGGTGGCCCGTGACGAGGTGGAGAAGGCCACAGGCGAGGCGCTCGCGTCGGCCTACCGTATTGGTTTCGATGCCTCTCTGGCGCCCCATGTGGCGCGCATGGTCCTCGCGGCTGGGCAGGTCATGGAGATTACGACTCTCGACGGACGGCTCCAGAGATTTGCCCTCAA
>PGYA01000138.1 GCA_002839435.1 Candidatus Riflebacteria bacterium HGW-Riflebacteria-2
AAATATTATTTAATAATGATCGTCTTAGACTCATATTTAATTCTTTAATATGAATTCCACTTGTAACAAAATTATTTAGAACTATGGTGGTAGATTTTTTGCCATAGAATTTACTCCTTATGTTTTTGTGTAGTTTCATAATTTAATTTAATTCTAAAATTAAAATATAATTTAAGCCCTAATTCATGTTCAAAAAGTTGAAAAAATCTATGTATTCAAAGATTTCGTCAAAAAATATATAAAAAGTATCTGTTTGTCAACAATTAAGTTTGAAATATATAAATCCCCCAGGGAGCTCAAATTGCAATGATTTGAAGTTGTGATGGAAGTATCCAAGAATAACGGCACTCACTTATTATTATTATTGTAAAAAATACCTCAATAAAATAAACAAAAAAACTGGAACACAGTAACAAAACGTACAAAGAAAGGAACAATATATATCAAATAAACATCACAAAAATAACAAAACGAAAAATATATTTAATTTATAAATGAATTTATTGGAGTTTCCGATTGTGTGCATAAGGCTCTCGCCAACATAAAAGTCTCTAAAAAGTGATTTAAAGATACTACAAAATAAAACAAATTCAATAAATCTTCCTATTTTTTTTTAGGCTTTACAAAATATTAATATGGCTCGTTATCACTTTAGTGTTCGTTATCACAGAATTCGCCATATCCAAAAACAAACCGTGCTCAACAATTCCCGCTCGTTTGTTTAATAAAATATCCAGCTCGTAAAGATTTTTACCCGGTAAAAAAGTTGTGTCTAATATATAGTTGCCTTCGTCTGTAATATAATTGCGGCCGTTAGTATCTTTACGCAGCACTGGTTTGCCGCCGAGTGATATAAGATATTCAGTCTCGGTGCGAACAGCGAATTTAATAACTTCAACAGGCAGGGCCCACTTTTCAAACAATAATTTAGAAACCTTTGCATTATCGATAATAATAACAAATTGTTCACTGGCTTGAGCTACAATTTTTTCACGCAGCAAAGCTCCGCCGCCGCCTTTAATTAAATTTATTTTTACCGACCGCTCGTTTTCTTCCATCGATACTTCGTCCGCGCCGTCTATTGTAATATCTATTAGGGGATTTTCATCAAGCGTAGTTAGTGGCAGTTTAAGCTCTCTCGCTTTTGTTTCGGTATCCACAGAAGTTGGTATACAAAGAATACCATTTAATGTTTGCTTAGAAATTAACTCGGCAATTTTTAATAACACGAAGTGCACAGTGCTTCCGGTGCCTAATCCTACAACCATTCCGGGCTTAATTAATTCTACTGCTTTTTCCGCGGCGAGTTTTTTTTCTTCTGCAACACTCAATAAAAATCTCTTTTATCCAAGTTTTAGAAATCGACAAGTCTATCATATTAAATTATTTGAAATTTCGGAAGGGATTAATTCGGAATCATTCATTTTTTTTGGAAGCACCTGAATAATAATTCAATAACCCGATTATCGAAATTCCAGAACATATCTGATTCGCAATAACTAAAACCCTTCAATTAAAGAATTCATTTTTCCGCAAATTAGGAAATCTTATAGTTGTTTAATATATAAGCTGAGATGCACGCACGGCTTCCCCGACGCACAGGGATATTCTTTGCACTTAGTAATAAGAACTAATAACTACTACTTTGTATTTGGGATATAACATCTTTAGATTTGTAAATTAA
>PGYA01000084.1 GCA_002839435.1 Candidatus Riflebacteria bacterium HGW-Riflebacteria-2
GGGGTTGGGCAACAGAAGAAGTCGGCAGTCCCGCCGCAATTCAAAATCAGTGCCGGCTGTTCCTGCTGCCAGAACTTCGATCATGTCGCGGAAGAGAACGTCAAAAACTTTGCGGCTGCGCGTCTTGTCATGCTGGTAAACCGCCTCAAATATTGGCTCAATAACCGATTTGAACCAGGCCGGCACGCTGGCAGGATCAAATCGGCTTGCAGCGGCGGCAGTCTGACGCAAAGCCTGGTTAAGAGACTCAGCATTTTCCTGCAGTAACTCGATAAGTGGTTTACAGGCTATTTTTTCCATTTGAGCCAGCGACGGTAATTGTTATACCTCTGATGCAGGTATTTGAGCATGAGAATGTCGTCAGCCATGTGGCCATAGATCTTGCCAGATTTCGCCATGGTCGCCAGTCGCTTTTCGATAGCATTCATACGCTTTTCGACCTCAGTCTTTGAGATGCCATCGAGACCGGCCTCGAATTCTTTTTCGAGATCGACGATGGGATCTGATTTCTGCAGACCAAGTCGATAATATTCTTCGCAGGAAAGATCAAAAAGCTTGCGCAGCCAGCTGATGCGATCGACACGATAAGATTCGTGACGCGGTTCATCGAAAAAAGGTGACTCGAGATGTGGGCTGAGCGTATCGTGCAAGACAAAGGGAATGATCTGGCGAAGATCTTCGAGCTCAACTGCTGCCGAACCACGAAAATACGCCAGTGCCTTGGCAAATTGAATAATCGTCATCAGCTTGCGAACCGACAAGCCATTTTTTGTCTGCGAACCAAGATCACGCACCAGATCCTTGCCAGACTCCTCGCCACTTAAGGTGCGAAAATCAATACCAGAGAGCTTGGCTGTATCTTTTGTCATGTATTCGAGCATGGTCGATGCTGGTTCAAAGAACTCGAAATGTCGGCAGAAGAATTCAAGAGGCCGGCGCACACCGTCGTCGATAATGACCCGACGAATATCACGATTCATCTGCGACAGTTCTGCTTCGCTGAAAATTATTTCTTCGGGAATCATCTCTTCCGGTCTGATTGCCAATTCGATACGCTTTTGCAGTTCTGACAAAAAGCGGGTATTGAAATGAAAAGCCCGAATCACGATATCGATGCGATCGCGCAGAGCCTCAATAACCTGATAGGTGCCGCCGCCGCCATCGTCGTTGGCCGTCAGATACCAGGCGGCATCCGGGCACTCATAAACCTGGTCGAGAATCTCGGCATAGTTGTCGGCCAGCACAGTAAGCAGGGCCGACTGCGTTCGGGTCGGAATGCGATTGTATTCGTCTATAATCTTAACCCTCATCGACAGCCATTTGCGCCAGGAAATTCTGATTTCAGACATACTGTCGGCCTTAACCATATCGGCTGGCAAAGGGTGTCCCAGCAGATCGGCGATGGTCATCTGTGGCTGCCCATGCTGTATCGCGCGTTTAACTTCGATCTGCGAGTAGCCAGCCAGAAGGCCCATGAGTATGGCTGTTGCAGTTTTACCACGACCGGGGCCGCCAACGATGAGGCAGCGCCCACGCACTGCCATATTAAGCAGCGGAATCAGCACAAAACTCGAATAACTCTGGCCGGTTGGCAGCGCCAGTTCTATTTTGCGATCACCTATCTGAAAGGTTCGCGGTGGCTCGTCGTTATATTCGATATCGTAAAACGGGCTGATTATTGCGGTATTGGTGATCCAGAAATATGCCTGGCGCAGTTTTTCATCAAGCCCGGCGCCCTCTGCAAGACTTTCGGGCTGATCGGTATCGTAAAGATCTTCTATCCTGAATTCTGGTCGCGTAGCTGGAGCCTGCGGATTTGTCGGCGAAGCCGGCACACGCTGAAACAATTCTTTTGCCTTGTCAAAAATACTTGCCATGTTATTCCTCACTGCCTGAATTGTGCCACGATTCTACCTGAGATTCAATCCTGTGTTTCTTCAGACAACGCCCACCTGCAGGCATTTTTTAACCGGCTTCAGGAAATATATTCCAGCGTTTGAGAAAAGCTTCGGTAGTCAGCTCAAACTCAAGTAACAATCCAGATCTGGAAAAAGTCAGAATGATCTCGTCATTGTCAAAATCTTCAGAGCTGGCATCGCCTAAGATTTTCTTGAGTCCATCGGCATTGGTCGCTGATGTGAACTGTGCGATCTTTTTGAGCCAGGGCTTTGCAAATACCATTTTGGGGTGGTCTGGCAACAGGGAGTCGGGTCCGATGAAAAAAGCGATATAGCGCAGACAGCCATTTTCAAAATCAATCTGAAAGCCATGCCGCGCGTACAATAATTCACAGTAATCACTGCCACGCCAGGTAAAAAGATCGGGTCGACCAAAGACATAGGCAAGAGAAAGCTCACAGCCAAAATGTAACGGGCCAAAACTCATGTCTGAAAGGTCGAAATCAGGCATTGCAAATTCCTGAACTGGCCATTCCTTAGTAGGATCTTCCTTGCCTCCAAACAAAAAATCGAGAATTCCCATACCAGAACTCCTTTTTTCAGCAAACTCCCAAACTATTCAATGACCGGAATCTGCCCGGTTATAATGAATTCAGAGGTCATTTCGACAGCTGTAGCGGTTCTGGCATGAGTAAGAATTCGGGTCAGAAACTCAAGATGGGTTGTGGCAGCCTGGTTGCCTGACTTTAACGCCAGATCGAAGCAACCATAGGCTAATATGATATGGCGAAGAAAGCCTTCCCTGCCATTTTGAAACAGCTCACCAATCCCGAACCACTTTGTATCACCTTCTGTCTTAACCCTGTCTTTAAGATTCCTCAAGTCTTTGGCGACCGAGCGGATTTTCTTCTGGCGCTCCAGAAGCCATTGCTGAGCCGCGCTGGTAGTTTCTAAAAGCTGCTCAAAAGAAATTTCCCGTTCGATAAGCTCCATGTAGTTTGGACGAGGCAACTTTGCACCGAAATACTGAGCGAGATTCAGCCACTTGTGAGCTTCCTTGAGGTCAACAGGAATACCATTCCCTCTGAAGTTGATCATTCCCCAGATATGCATTGCTCTGGCATTACAATTATTGATTTCGTCAAAAAACCGCGCCTTGATCCAGTCACGTTCAAGCTTGAGCTCAGAACCTGAACTGACCTGATTCCAGGCGAACTCAACGGCCGGCAACCAGCCACGTGATATTGCTGTAACCAGCCAGTGCACAGCCTCATCAGCATTTTTCTCAAGACCGTCGCCCATCGCCAGTTTTTCGCCAAATCGCCCCATGGCTGGAGCATACCTGTCTTCTGACAGGTTACGATAGTATTTTGCTGACTCGCCAAAATCCAGCAGAAATGTCGTTAAACTGCGCCCATCAAGAATCTCCGCATATCTGTAAGTGCCTTCGAGTTCACCATAAACATTGTTAAGACTGTCAAAGATCTTCTTTCGATTGTCATGCCGGCCCCAGCTTTTTCTCAACGCGGTCGACGATTCTTCCTGGGCTTTCAGCAATTCTGCGAGTGAAATCTTTGCTGCAACAACTGATCTCAGAGGAACATTGATTCCCGCCGTATGATTCTCCGAATAAAGTTTGCCAAGGCGAAAAAATGCCTGCCCAAATCGCTTCTGGGCAGCCTTTTTATACCATTCCATGGCCAGCTGAATATCACGGGTCTCTACCGGACCAGTTTCGTAGATCTCGCCCATCCGGTATTGTGCGAGCGCAAAGCCCGCTTCAGCAAAGGGCCGAAATTTGTCGGTCGCCTCTGCATAGGCCCAGTTTTCAAGGGCTCTTTCGGCTGCCATAAAATCTCGGATTTCGGTATCAGACGGAAATTTTTTCTCTATTTCACGACGCTTGTAACGGTCTTCCCATTCATTCAGAAAAAAGCATTTGGGACAAACCGGGCGGCCCAGATATGTGGGGTGATAACCTTTCCGGCTGCCTTTGCAGGTGAAACAAAACCTGAGAGTAGGCCTCAGCTCTTCGAAGACTGCTGTATAATCTGCCTTCTCGGTATAATAATCAATATCGTCAGCCTTCCAGGTCTTCATAAAATATTTGCCGCAAAGCGGGCAAAACCATAACTCATCTTTGGGGGCATAAGGAGCACTGAACTTTACCGGCGAAATATACTGTATACGCAGCTTGCCCCCACAGAAACATAGTTGTTCCTGGGCATCAGTTAATTCCATTACAACCTCGTAAACTATTTTTCTATCTTAGAACAGCTTATAGCAAGCAGCAAAAATCGTCTCCACTCATTCAGGATTAACGCAACCAGTATGCTAAAGCAAGAAAATTTTATGCACTTCACGCAGTTGTTTTACGAATAAAATGTTGCATATTACCTGGCAACGGCAGAGACACCTCGACAAAACCGCCGAACTGGCCATTATCATACCAGGGAGCCTGATAGATAAGCTTTTTAACGCCGTTTTTTTCGATGGTATAGGCGTTAACCGACGGGTTCGCAAGCATTTCGGCGAGTTTGCTGCGAGCCGGTTCCGGATGACATTCAAGCAGACTTGAACCAATCAGCGCAGAACCGCCTGACTTCGCAAAAACCTTGCATGCCTGCTCGTTCATTTCGAGAACCTTACCATCTTTGTCACAGACAGTTACCGCTCCGGCAAAGCCTTTAATCCAGTCAACCATAAAATAATCCCTTCGTTCTCTTATTTTTCTGAAACCGAGTCGGGGTTGTACAATTGTGAATTTCCGCTGTAACCGGACAGTTCCACGGGAAAATCAGCAACTTTGACAAGTTTCATGTTGTTAGTTACATCATGTGTAAGCATTTTAAACTCACTGCCATTAGCCGGAAAATACAAAGTAGTAATAGTCTTGACCGCCGGCTTTTCAGAGCCGAGAAGTTTGCGCGGCCCGCCACCGAGCGCTCCGGCCGAAATCATTTTTACTCTGCCCTTGCACGAAGGGTAAAAAGCATGATGATGGCCGCTGATATAGTAGTCAGCGCCGTTTCTGTCGAGCAGCGCATGCAGTGAGTCAGCGTCGCTCAACACGTCACCGCTTCGGTTTCTGCCTTCGGCGATTGCATACATTGGCAGATGACCGACAACCACGCGCAGACGTGACTTCTTTGCGATCGTGCTCGCAAGTTGCTGTTCCAGCCAGTCTTTATGCGCAGGGTCTATGCGAGCAGACGAGGCATCTATTACAGCAAAAAAAATACCGCCAAAGGCAAAGCTGTAACAGGCGGGATAGCTTTCAACATCGACATAGCACAAATCAGGCCGGCAATTTCCCCAGAATTCTTCGGCAATCTTGCGTTCATGCACAAAATTAGCGCTGCTGGAGCCGTCATGGTTGCCAAAAGTGAAAGCAAAAGGTATCTGCCAGGCCTGCAGGCGCTGCAAAATTTTCTCGTCAAAAGCCTGCCACATAGCTCTCAGATTGCTTTCGCTCAGCTTTTTATTCTGACCGGCAATCATGTCACCGGCACAGATAACCAGATCGGGGCTCAGACTGGCGATGTAATCAAGTGCAGCAGCGACATGACTGCTGTATTCGGTCGAACCGTAAGACTCGTTGATGTCTGAAATTACAACAAGCGTGACATCTCTTCCCAACGGTGAATGCTGAGCATCAGCGGCATAAGTTATCGACACAATTACAAGAAAGACAGTGAGACAAGCTGCCCGGAGCTGACGCGGCAGTCCGGCGCAATGCAGGCAATTGAAAATTCGTCGCAAAATCGGCATGATATTGTTACCTTATCTTGATCTATCATGTAAAATGTTCGCAGTCAATGCAATGCAAATTGTCAGGAAAGATTAAACCATGCACTGTCACTGGAGAATAATGTTAATGACCGCGTTGTTGAATATTGCTCTGTGCGCACATGCGAGCTCTGCAAAAATACCTGAATCATGGGCACATTATCTGAAAATGGCTGAAGACCTGGCAGCCAGCCAGCTTCTCATGGTTTTTACCAGCAGGGCTGAGGTTACCAGAGCAGAACTTTTCTGTCTAGAAAAAGTCGGAAATGAATGGCACATTGCCATACCGGCCATGGCAGCTTCAGTTGGCCGCAAAGGCATTGCCGAGCCCGAAAGCAAGCGTGAAGGTGACGGCAAGACTCCTTATGGCATGTACCACATCGGCATGGCCTTTGGCTACGAGTCTGATTGCCCGACCAGAATGCCATACCGCCAGATGCAGAGCCACGATATCTGGGTCGATGATCCCGCTGCCGAAGATTATAATCGTCTCGTTCACCTGGACAGGACAAAGGCGAAATCATTTGAATACATGCGACGCAAGGATGATTTATACAAGTTCGGACTGGTCGTAGAATACAATACCAACCCGATTGTGCCAGGCCTGGGAAGCGCAATTTTTATTCATTACTGGGGCAGGCCCTTCCGCTCGACCGCCGGCTGTCTTGGTCTTTCCGAGCAAAACCTGCAGGCTGTGCTGTCTTTTCTCGACCCGGCAAAATCGCCGGTTATCGGCTTTTACCGAAAAGATATTGCCCGGCAGTCGTTCAAATAAATTACACTGAAAAAAACGATGCAATATCGTCTAAAAAAAGCAGACTGCAGCCGATAAGGCAGATGGCCTACTGCTTTGCCTGGGAGGGAATGTATGCTGCAGAACCTGAGTTCACTCGAAGAAACCGCCGAACGATTCCGCAAGAGCCCTGAATTTATCTGGAACATGTCACTGCAGTTCAACGAACAGCTGCGACCAGAACTTGGTGACAACGGTCTTATAGCCTATTCAGAACAGCAGCGTCATATAATCGGCCGCATTATCAGGATGCGCGATGATGGCATGACAAATGCTGAAATCATCGACTCGCTTGACGTTCAGGAAGCGCATTACCCGCTTGAGCAAACAGCAAAAGTGAAGTGCCCAAGCTCAGAAGTCTGTCGAAAAAACTTCAAAGTTCTCTCAGAACAGATTAAGCTTTTGCGCACTCATATCAGCCTGCTCAAAAATGAGCTGGCAGCAATGAAAAGAGAGAGGCTCGATCCGCCCAACCAGACGTATCTCGACAAAAACCTACTTCGACTCCATCACCCAGACGCCTGACCAGTCTTCGGGCGGCGGGTTCCCTTTAAGAAACTGCGCGCGCTCGACATAGATTTTGCTGGGTTTATCATCTGGATTGATCGCCAGACAATCGGTAAACAGCTTAATCGCGGCATCCCACTTGCGGGCCCGATAGGCCGCCAGGCCGTCTTTGAACATTCCCAGCACTTCGCCCATTCCCGGAAAGGTCTCACGGTTGTGGTATGAAAGTATCTCAAAAATCGCGACCGGCTGCGTCTTGCCCTTTACCACCACCAGATCTATTTCGCGCTGGCGATAAGTGCCTTTAAGGCGACGCATGGTGAATTCGCTGATCAGAATTTTGGTGCCGTACTGCTTGCAGGCGGATTCAAGGCGAGACGCAAGGTTGACCCCGTCTCCGATAATCGTGAAATCCATGCGCTTGCATGAGCCGATGTTGCCCGAAACAACCGTATCAGTATTTAGACCAATTCCAATGTTGACCGGAAGCCGGCCCTCGGAAGTGCGCAACCGGTTCCACTTATAAAGCGCCTCGATCATTGCCACGGCAGCCCGCACCGAACGGTCAGCGTCATCGTCGTGCGGCACCGGAATGCCAAATGCTGCCATGATGGCGTCACCGATAAACTTGTCGAGCATTCCGTGTTCCTGCTGAATGCAATCGACCATCAGCGTGAAATACTCGTTGAGCAGCGCCACCGTTCCCTGTGGGCCGAGTTGCTCGGTCAGAGTGGTAAAGCCCCTGATATCAGCGAACAGAACGGTACACTCAACGTTGGTTCCGCCAAGGATTTCGGTGCCGGATGCCAGCAGTTTGTCAGCGATAGCCGGATCCATATAGCGCGACATCGTAGATTTAAGGCGCTTTTCGTTGCTTATGTCCTCGATGATGATCATCGTACCGATGCGCTTCTGATCGATATTCAACAGAGACTGCACGGTGAGATTCACCGATAACCTCTCATCACCTACGCTCAGCGGCGCATCTACCGAAGTTTGCTGTTCGCCAGTTTCGTTTACCAGTCGCAGTTTTTCAAGCACCCAGGCATTATCACCGATAAAGTAATCGCTGGTTTTCCTGCCGATGATTTCTGCGCCGGAGATTTTGAGAATCCTCGAACAGGCGGCATTACAGGTTGCGATACGACCCGAAACATCGAGCGTAATCAGGCCGTTCGACATCGATTCGAGCATGGCCTCGTTATAATTCTTCATTGCCTGCACATCAGCGAACAACTTGGCGTTCTCGAGCGCAATCGAAACCTGCGCGGTAAAAGCTCGCAGGCGGGCTTCGTCTTCCTGCGAAAACGGGCCGCCATGCTTATTGAGCACCTGAGTGACCCCGATGGTCCGGCCATTCTTGTTGATAACCGGCACGCAAAGAATAGAGCGCGTAAAAAAACCGGTTTTCTTGTCAAACGAAGGATTGAAGCGAAGATCGGCATAGGCATGCGGAATATTGATGGTGCGGCTCGACTTGAAGACCGCACCGGCAATACCAGCATGGCTGGGCATTCTGATCTGGGTCGACTCGAGCCCCTGCCCGACTTCTGACCACAGTTCATCAGATTTATCGTCATGCAGAAACAGCGTCGAACGCTCGGCATTGAGCATGCGGGTGGCTTCGGCCATGACGTTCTGCAGCAGTGAGCCAAGTTTGATGTCAGAAGTCATTTCGGAAACGACGTTGATGAATTCAAGTTCCTGCCGGCGAATGGTTTCCATCTGTTCGATAAACTGCAGACTTTGCAGCGCCGGCGCTCCCTGTTTCATCATCTCTTCGAGCAGACGCATGTCTTCGCGATTAAAGCGGCCCTTATTCTTATTGAGAATCTGGGCAACCGCCATGACCTGCCCCTTCGCCGTCTTTATCGGCACGCACAATATATTGCGGGTAACAAAACCCGTCTGTTCATCTATATTCCGGTTAAAACGCGAGTCGGCATAAGCATCGGGAATAATGATTCCCTCACCGCTTGTAAAAACGTAGCCAGCGATGCCGTTGGTGTTGAGAATCCTGATTTCACGCATGAAATTTCCCATCGCCACACGCGAATACAATTCATTAGTATTGGGATCATTCAAAAACAGTGAACCGCGCTCGGCATTGAGCCGCGAAGTCGCTGTCTCAACCAGCATTTTCAGCACGGCATCGAGTGAATCCATCGCCGAAATACGGCGCGAAATATCGAGCAGCAGCTCAGCCTCAGCCAGACGCTTTTTCTGCTCTCTCAGCACGATAGCCGGGGTACTGCCCTCGTTTTTTTTCACGGTTTTCTTGATATCTGCCCTGGTTTCCATCTTAGCCCTCTCCCGCGACCAGAATACGAATGATCATCATGCTTTAAGCTTTTCCATCGCCTCGCGCATCAGCTGAATAGTGTCATGCAGCTGCGCAATCTCATCGGCCGTTCTCAGGCGCTCTTTCTGCACGGCACTCTCCTTTTCGGCCTTCGCGCCTTCGAGTTCGTCACGCAGACGGGCCGCCATTTCCCGGAGCTGCTGGATCTCGCCGGCAGAGCTGGCATGCGTTGCCTGTACAGCCGCACTCTTTTCAGCCATAAGGTTTTCGAGTTGCGTGCGCAGTTCCGAGATGTGCCTTTTCAGCTGGTTAATCTCATCCTGACTGCTGGAAATCGCCCGCTGAACTTCCTGCTCACGCCTGATATGTGCGCGTTCAAGCTCGTTGCGCATTTCACTTATTGTTTCTTTCAACATCGCGATTTCCTGAATGGTATCGCGTCTGGCTGCCTGCACGGCATCAGCTGTAATCAGGTTTCTCTTTTCGAGTTCGCCGCGCAGCTCGATAATAGTACGCTGCAGATCGCGCACTTCCATCTCTGTCTGATTATTGTTTCCAGTTTCATTGACCGCGACAGTATCTTTCATCGCAATCGCGCCTCTCATCCACAAAATTACCCCGCCTGATTTGTACCATAACATCAGAGCAACAGCATGTCAATTTCGCCGTGCTATTGCCGAAGGCTGAGGTCGGCGTAGAGCCCGCCGCGGGCAATAAGTTCGCTGTGGCTGCCGCGTTCAACAATTTGACCGTTGGCCATCACGCAGATCAGGTCGGCCTTACGAATGGTGGCGAGACGATGCGCGATAACGATGGCCGTGCGGTCGGCGAGAAGCTTCTGTAAAGCGTCCTGTATCAGCATCTCTGTCAGCGTGTCAACGCTGGCCGTTGCTTCATCAAGAATGAGAATGCGCGGATCGGCCAGAATGGCGCGCGCTATGCAGATCAACTGCCTCTGCCCCTGCGACATATTGACGCCGCCTTCGAGAATCTTTGTGGCATAGCCTTCCGGCAAGGCACTGATGAAAGCGTGGGCATTAGCAGCGCGCGCCGCATTCTCGACAGCAGCCATAGTGGCCCTCGGACTGGAAAACCTGATATTGTCAGCCACAGTTCCGGTGAAAAGAAAAGGATCCTGCGGTACCAGCCCCATCTGTCGGCGCAGCGAACGCTGCGTTAGCATACGCACATCGTAGCCATCGACGAGCACGGCACCTTCGGCCACGTCGTAAAGCCTTGCTACCAGACTGGCAAGGGTCGTCTTGCCGGCTCCGGTTGGGCCAACCAATGCCACAGTCTGGCCGGGTTCGATTATCAGATTGATATCGCGCAGAATCTTTCTGTCGAGTTGATACGCAAAACCGACCTGGCGGAACTCTACCTTTCCCGTAATTCGCGGCATATCGACTGCCGCCGCTTCGTCGTATATCAACGGTTTTGTGTCAAGCAGTTCGAGAACGCGTTCGCCGCCGGCCATCGCCGACTGCATCGTGGTGTATATCTGTGAAAGGTCCTGAATTGGCTGAAAAAATCGCGTCACGTAAGCCAGAAAAGCCACTACCGTGCCCAGTGTCAGCTCGCCGCGGGCGACGGCAATGCCGCCAAGCCACAATACTGTCGCAGTTGCCAGGACACCAAGAAAATCAACGGTCGGTAGAAAAATGAACGAGAGCGACATCGCATCGATATTGGCATCGCGATTGGCGCGATTTACCTCTTCAAAGCGATCGGAAGAAACTCCTTCCCGCGCAAATGCCTGAATAACTCTGATTCCCGAAATATCTTCAGCCAACCCGCCGACAACCGCGGCAACCCGCTGACGCGTCTGCCGAAATGCCACCCGGGCCCGCCGCGAAAAGATCCAGGTTGCCAGCAGCATCAGCGGCAACACCGCAAATGTCGCCAGAGCCAGCGAAATGTCGAGTGACAGCATTACCGCCACAATTCCGGCAAGCACGACGGTATCGCCGATTATCGTGGCGACTCCTGACGATAGCAGATCGTTGATCACAGATACATCGCTGATTACCCGTGAAATTGTCACCCCGACAATATGTGAGTTATGATAAGAAACTGACAGAGCCTGCAGATGGGCGAACAGCCTTGCCCGCAACGAGGTCAGCACCCGCAGCCCGATCCATGAAAGCAGGTATTGCTGTAGTGATGTGGTGACATACAGCGCAACAAACACTACAGCCATGAGTAAAGTCGTATAAAACAGGCCGACCGTGTCGTTGCCGGCAATGTTCTCATCGATGGCGATCTTGATAAGATAAGGCGAAGTCAGCGCAAACGCGGAGCTGATCAGCATCAGAAGCAGCGCCGCGAACATGCGTGCCTTGTGCGGCTTCAAGAATGCGAGCAGACGCATCAGGATACGCGGGTCAATCGCCTGGCCGGCCGAATCACGTCCAAAACTCTGCATGACACTGCGCGGACCCATCGCCGAACCGGTTGAACCGAAGGAAAAGCTCATAGGCCACCTGCCCTTTCCTGCTGATGATAAAGCTCAGCATACAACCCTGAACTTTTCATCAACTCAGCGTGCGTTCCCTGTGCCACCAGCTGCCCGTGCTCGAGAATCAGTATCATATCAGCCTTGCGCAGAGTGCTGAGCCTCTGTGCAATAACAAAACAGGTGCGACCGGCCATCAGATGCTCGAGCGCGATCTGTATCTGGCGTTCGGTCGCAGTATCGACGCTGGCAGTGGCATCGTCAAGTATCAGAATACGCGGATCTCTGAGCAGGGTACGCGCAATCGCCACCCGCTGCTTCTGCCCACCCGAAAGCGTTACGCCACGTTCCCCGATCAATGTGTCGTATCCCTGCGGCATTTCTCTGATAAAATCATCGGCCTGGGCGGCGCGGGCAGCTGCCAGCATCGCTTCCTCCCCTGCCCCTGGCCGGCCAAACAGAATGTTTTCGCGAATCGTCGTGGCAAAAAGAGTGGTTTCCTGGAGAACGGTGCCAATCTGCTCGCGCAAAGACGCCAGAGTGACCTTTCTGATATCATGTTCGTCAATAAGAATGCGGCCGGCAGTCGGGTCATAGAAGCGCGGTATCAGATTGATAATCGTCGATTTGCCCGAACCGGTAGTGCCCAGCAGCGCCACGATCTGCCCCGGCCGCACCGCAAAAGATACACCCTGCAGAATACGATGGTTATGCACATAGCCAAAAACAACGTCTTCAAATATCACCTTGCCCTTTACTGGCGGCAGCGGCCTGGCGTCTGGCGCATCAGTAACTTCAGACAGGGTATCGAGTATCTCGAAAATCCTCGTGCCGGAAGTCATCGCCAGCGCTACCGCCGGTACTATGTTGCCCATGCGGCGAACCGGCACGGTCAACTGCCCGAGATAGGTGGCAAAAGCGACAAGTTCACCGGTGGTAAGCTGATTGCAGGTCACCAGGTAGCCGCCATAGCCGATGACGATAACAGTTGAGAAGTTGGCGATCATGTCGATCTGTGGCGCGGTAAAAGCCTGCAGACGGGCGGTAAGTGCCGACAGCGAAAACCAGCGCCGGTTGGCGCGGGCAAATCTGGCGATCTCAGCGTCTTCCTGTGCAAAGGCCTTAACGATACGCACGCCACGCAGGTTCTGTTCGAGCCGCGCCGTCAGCTTGCCAAGCTGCTTCTGAATGACCAGCGACATCGGGCGCAAACGCCGGCCAAGGCTCATGGCGCGCCAGGCCAGTAACGGCATGGTTGCCATCGCCAGCAGCGCCAGCAGCGGATTGATCAAGAGCAGCAGCACAGACGAGCCGATCACCAGAACCAGTCCGTCGATAATCCGCAGAAAGGCGCGGCCGGTCACAAACCTTATGCGCTCGACATCTTGAATGGCACGTGTCAGTATCTGCCCGGTTTCACTGCGGTCATGCCACGAAAACGATAGACGCGCCAGCTGGCGATGAATCGCGTTGCGCAAATCGCAGGCGACATTCTGCGAAGCGGTTTCTGTCCAGCACCCCTGAAAATAGGTGAAAACAGATTTGAGCAAAGCCAGCAGCAGCAGACCCAAAACCGACCTGCTGATAAGATCTGTATCCTGACGGGCTATGCCGCTATCGACAATCCACCTGATAAACTGTGGAATCGTGAGAGCTACAGCATTGATTGCCAGCAGTGCCAGATAGGCCGCCAGAGTCGTGCGCCAGTATGGGCGCAGACACTCCATACATCGCCACAGAACGTTTCGACGGGTCACTGAAAATAGAGTGTTGGTGAATAGCTGAGAGGCACGATAACCTCGAGTTCTTCCGGCAGTCCGCCTTTTACACCTTTAAACCCTTTGGCTGCGGCTGCGGCAAGACTCTGCTTCGCTTCTGCTTCTCTTTTGTCGAGCATCAGCCATTTACCGCGCAAGAACAATGCCAGCCCAGACTCAGGATTCACCGACAGAGCCGCATCGAGATCCTGCATGGCGCCCGCTCTGTCGTTCAACTTGTTCTTGCACAATGCTCTGATCACATGTGCACCAAAATAGTTCAAGCTACGCTTGCCGATCAGCACCTTCGTCTTTATGAAAGCTTCGAAGCCTTCCTTGTCTTTAAAAACCAGTACGCCGTTCCATACCAGTCCCTCATCGGTCTTTTCGAAAGTCTGGCTTTCAAAGGTGGTTTCACGCGCGTAACGCTCGAAAGTAGCAGCCCGCTCTGCGATAAGATCTGATAACAGTTTTGCCGCTTCCTCAATTTTGCCGGTCCGATAAAGACAGACCGCCGCGAAATACTCACCATAAACATCGCCAAGCGTCAGCGTCTTCTCTGATTCAGTCTTATCAGAAGCTGCCGCAGCCTGCAAAAACTCCCGATACGCCTCTTCATATTTTTCCAGCTTATAGAGAGTCTGGGCAATGTTATAACTCACTACTTCGTCTTTTGCGTGAGGAGTCAATTCGACAAGTTTTCTGAAATGGCGAAGCGCTTCATCGAAGTTACCAAGAAGAAACAGCGTCTCTCCCAGAGAATTTAGATAGAGATAATTTCCCGGATTTTCGGCTACCATCTCTCGATATCTCTTGAGATCCTGCTGCAGTTCCTGAGATGTTGGCGGTTCTGCCCGGCTGACCATCGGCAAAGATATGGCAGCCAGGACGATTAGAATGACCCGCAAAAGCGGCATGAATTTGTGACTTTGGCTTTTTGCTCTGAACATTTTTCCTTCGACTCTGCTTTCTGCTGTTTGACAAATCAGCACAGTTGGCACCGGCATTGGAATATGTATTCTACAACGACCGGCAATTATTCGCCAGGCGTTTTTGCGGCCTGTTCTAACAAGTTGTCTGTCTCACCATTTAGGCGGGAACATTTTTTGCGTGGCCTTGTGCCACCAGTGAATCATCGCGCGAGTTCCGCTGGCACAAAATTACGTCTGATCAAACTTCGCATATTGACTTACGGCATGTGCTCGCTTAGAATCACCGCCATGATCAATTTAGCCAACGTAAAAGTCGCATACGGAAATCGCACTCTTTTTGAAAACGCCAACTTTCTCGTCAGACCTGGCGACAAGATCGGCCTTGTCGGACCCAATGGAGCCGGCAAAACCACGGTTTTTCGCCTGATTACCGGCGAAGAAAAGCCGGATGATGGTGAAGTGAATATTAACGCCGGTCTCGTCATCGGCTACTTTTCGCAGGACGTCGGCGAGATGTCAGGTCGCAGTGCGCTTGAGGAAGTGCTGGCCGGCGCCGGACGCGTTTACGAGATCGGCCGCAGGCTGCACGACATCGAGCATCAGATGGCTGACCCGGACTGTGTCATGGATGAAGCCTTCATGAACCGCTACGGCAAGCTTCAGGAAGAGTTCATACACCTCAACGGCTACGAGAAGGAAGCAGAGGCTCAGACCATCCTCAACGGTCTTGGCATCGCCCCTGACCGCTGGGAAGACCCGGTCGAGAATTTTTCGGGCGGCTGGAAAATGCGCATCGCACTGGCGCGTATTCTGCTTCTCAACCCTGACGTACTGCTGATCGACGAACCAACCAACCATCTCGACATCGAATCAATTCTCTGGCTGGAAACCTGGCTGAAGGACTTCAAGGGTTCTCTGGTCATGACCAGTCACGACCGCGAGTTCATGACCCGCATCTGTTCGCGCACCATCGAAGTCGCCGGTGAAACTATAACGACCTACAGTGGCGACTATGAATTTTATCTGCGCGAGCGGCTCATCCGGCGCGAACAGCTTCTGGCTGCCCAGCGTCGTCAGCAGGCAATGCTCGCCAAAGAGGAAGAGTTCATTGCGCGCTTTGCTGCCCGCGCCTCGCATGCCGCCCAGGTGCAGTCGCGTGTAAAAAACATCGATAAAATCGAACGCATTGTCGTGCCGCCTGATCCCAAGGTGATAAAGTTTCGCTTTGTTCCGCCCAAACGCAGTGGCGACATCGTTGTTGAAATGAACGACCTCGCCAAAGAATGGCCGCTGCCCGATGGTCGCATGCTGCCGGTATTTCATGGGGTAACCGGCAAGGTTATCCGCACCAACAAGATCGCGCTTACCGGCGTTAACGGCGCCGGCAAATCGACTCTGCTCAAGGTCGTCAGTGAGCTTACCGATCCGACTGCCGGCACCTGCAAGCTCGGTGCCAGCGTTCAACTTGGCTATTTCAGCCAATATTCCTGCGACGCTCTGCGCCCTGAGCGTACGATTTTCGAAGAATTGCAGGAGCGCCTGCCGATGGCGAATGCCGGCACGATCAAGAACCTGCTCGGAGCCTTTCTGTTTTCGGGGGACGACTCAGACAAAAAGGTCTCGATCCTTTCGGGCGGCGAGAAAACCCGTGTCATGCTTGCCTGTCTGCTGGCGCAGCCGGTAAATTTTCTGATTCTCGACGAGCCGACCAACCATCTCGACATCGCCAGTCGCGAGGTTCTGCTCGAAGCTCTGCAGGAATTCGACGGCACAATAATGATCGTCAGCCACGACCGCTATTTTCTGCGTCATCTGGTCAACCGCGTCTTTGAAGTGGACCACGGCCACCTGCGCACCTTCGACGGTGACTACGACTATTACCTGTCCAAATCCGCCGAACTCAGACAAAGCAGCAGCTGAAAATTTACTGCCACCGCATAGCTGAGCATTGCCATTGTCTTGCAGATTCCGGCAAGCGGCGCAAAAATGCTTTGAATTTCTTTGCTGGTCAGAACAACCTGCAGTCATCTTTTGTAACTCTGTCGTATCGAGTTCGTGTTCGTCAAGTTCTTGGTGAGAACCATTGCCGCCTTTTTTCGACCAAGAAACCTGCGAAATTCCATCAACATATTTTTTCCTCATACTTATACCGATTCCGCATAATTACGCCCACAACAACATTATACCGAAAACCCAGCACATATTGCCCCAAAAACCACTCGTTTTTAGTTTGACACACCTCCCAACAACCCCTAAAATATAAAAACAATAGAATCGGCATAAAAATAACTGTTAAGCTAAAAATTAAACAAACGAACTGGGATAACCGGTAGTATGATTTTATGAGATCGCTCAATGTGAAAAGAATTAAGAATTGGTCTGGTTGCGCC
>PGYA01000085.1 GCA_002839435.1 Candidatus Riflebacteria bacterium HGW-Riflebacteria-2
TAGAGAGATTCGACCAGATGTCTGGTCTTGATCTCGATTCGGCGAACCTCTTTGAGCAGTTCTTTCGGAAGCATGGCTTCGTCGGCGATGCCTCAGGGCACGGCCACTCCTTCCATGATTCTTCTGACAATCTCGTCAGAATCGATATCGTCGGCTTCGGCCTCGTAGGTTGGAATCACGCGGTGGCGAAGAATCTCGGGCATTACCGCTTTAACGTCGTCAGGCTTGACGTAGCTGCGGCCCTGCACCATGGCGCGAGTGCGCGCGGCACGCGTCAGGTAAATCGAAGCGCGCGGCGAAGCGCCGAAACGAATGTAACTCTTGAGCTGGAGTCCGTATTTTTCGGGGTTTCGGCTGGCATCGACGACGCGCAGAACGTATTCGACAATCTTGTCATCGACATAGACCTCGCGTGCCAGGCCGCGCAGGGCGATAATCTGCTCGGCCGTCACCACCGGCTCGATTATTTCGACCTGATGTGCCTTTTCGGCAAGTCCCATGCGGCGCACAATGTCGCGTTCCTCTTCGAACGATGGGTATTTGACGACGACCTTGAAGAGAAAACGATCGACCTGCGCTTCAGACAGCGTATAGGTGCCTTCAGTTTCGATCGGGTTCTGGGTGGCAAGCACCAGAAAGGGCTCCTGCAGCTTGAAAGTTTCGTGTTCGATGGTTATCTGGCGCTCTTCCATCGATTCCAACAGCGCACTCTGCACCTTGGCGGGCGCGCGGTTGATTTCGTCGGCGAGCACAAAATTCGAGAATATCGGGCCTTTGTGAGTGTGAAATTCTGAAGTTTTCTGGTCGAAGATGCGGGTGCCGATCAAATCGGCCGGCAACAGGTCTGGCGTGAACTGCACGCGCGAAAAACCCGTCTTGACCGTGCGTGCCAGCGCCTTTATCGCCAGCGTCTTGGCCAGGCCAGGCACGCCTTCGAGCAGAATATGGCCATCGCAGATCAGTGCCAGCACCAGGCTGTCGAGCAGTTCCGACTGGCCGACAAGCACGCGCTTGACCTGATTCTTGATACTTTCGATGAGCAGACCTGCTTCTTCAATTCGCTTTTCGATCTCTGGCGTCTGGTTCATTGGTTACTCCCGTTCACTGCATTATAGCGTTGATTATATCCCTGGCGTCGGCGTCGATGGCGGCAAAAGCCCGCGCCGGCGGGCGGTTGGCGTAGAGGGTCAGTTCGATATCGCCGGCGAGTCGGCGACAGGCCTGACGGGCAACGTCTGAACTGCACATTTCAGCGGCCCGCTTCAACATTTCATCTGAGGTCATACTCTCGTTCAGGCTGTTGCTGCCAGCCAGCGCCGCCCGCCCGAACAGCTCAAAATACTGTTGATAGAACAGCTTGTCGGCTTCGCTGTGCTGGCGCTTGAGGCGGGCGACCTCGGCCGCGAAATCAATGGCCTGGCGCGGCGGCACCGACGAAGGCGCGGCGACTTCGACGACTTCGGCGTCTTCGATGGCCGGTTCCCTGCCGTTACCAGAAGCGCTGCCGGCATTTGCCGCAGCTGAAGGGCCACGGCGTCCACTCACCGACGAAAGAATCATGACCGGAGCAATAATGGCGGCAAGCAGCAAACCAAGCACCAACATGGCTTTAAACAGGCTCGAACCTTCTTCGGCGCGGGCAGAAGGAGCAGCCTCCGACTTTTCTTCGGCCTTTTCTTCGTTTTGCGCCGGGGGTGGCAGCACAGTAATTTCCAGCGGTTTCGTCGAGTGAGTTTTTCCGGTGCTGTCAGCGAAACTAAACGCCGGAATCGTGAATTTTCCGGGCTCCTGCGGCACCAGCTCGTATAGAGACTGGGTGCGGGCGTTTCCCACGCCGTTGATAAAGCTCGTGCTCTGACTGCTGCGCGTCGAGACAATATCGAAACCTGGTATGGAGCTGATTCTTGGCAGGGCAAACGTCTGCGTGCGCCCCGACCCGAGCTGCTGCGTAAGCGTAACGACAAGGGTCAGCGACTCGCCGAATCCGACCTCGGTGCGATCGACCTCAGCCTCGATCGACATGGCAAAACCCTGCGACAGCCCGACAAGCATCAGCAGAGCAACTATTATCAGAAGTTTTGCAGCGCGCACGACACTCACCTCCAGTTTCTGTAACTATAGACCACGCAGAATACCAAAAGTTCCAAAAAATTGCAGCGCTGTTTTACTGATAATTGATTTTTTTCTGCGATGTGATACTCTGTATGTCATGAACAACTGTGTCTCAATATCTTATGTCTCAAGCTCATACCTTGAACTGACTCGCACCTGCCACCAGGGCTGCGGGTATTGTTCGTTTTATCGCGACGACGCCGACCTGATGACGATCGACGAGATCAGAATGCGCGTTAACAACCTGTCCAGGCGCAATGCCACCGAAGTGGTTTTTCTCTCGGGTGAACAGCCGCAGGAGTTTCCGCACATACAGATCGCGCTGCACAAAGCGGGTTTCGCATCCTTCGCCGACTACCTGCTGGCCGCCTGCCAGATCGCGCTCGAAGCCAATGTGCTGCCGGTTCTTGAAGTCGGCTATCTCGATTCATTTACCTGGGAAAAATTCAGCGCAGCCGGCTGCTCAGCCCGCATTAATCTCGTGTCTGCTGCCCTTGCGTCAAACGGCGAGGCTCTCGAAAAGTCACGCGGACGCAATCCCAGCGCCGGCCGGGCATGTATCGAAGCCGTGCACGCCGCCATGATACCATATTCTGTCGGTTTTATCATCGGAATCGGCGAAAGCGAAGAAGAGCGTCTGAACTTCATTGAAGAAACCGGTCGCTTCTGTACAGCAGATCCCTGGCTGCAGGATATCAGACTCTTGCCTTTCCAGCCAACACCGGGCTGTGCCATGCGCGACCGCCCTCCCCTGCCCTTTGCTGCCATCGAAAAAGCTGTAACTGCACTGCGCAAGGCTTTTCCGGTACATCATATCTCTGTTCCACCCTGGTTGTTTTACCGTTTTCCAGAACTGGCGGAGAGTGGCCTCAATGACCTTGCTGGCGTACCGGTTTTTACCGGCGACCCGACACACCCTAACTTTGAAATTCCCTGCTACGAGACGCTAAAAGTGCGCCTCGAAGGTCACAACATTCATCTTTATGAACGCGGAACTCTTTCTACTACCGCAGCCCTCAACCGCCCGGAAATACTCGACACGCTCACTCACACCCGTGGTTTGATCGAGCGCCGCAATCTTTCGGGGCTGAACCTGATAGACAACGATCACTGCTTCGTCTGCGGCCCGCGCAATAACAGCGGTCTGCACATTCCCGTCAACAAGTCGGTCGAGGGGCATACCTGCACGTTCACCTGGACACCCGGGCCCTCTTACCAGGGCTACGCCGGTATCGTCCATGGAGGTTTGCTCAGTACCCTGCTCGATGAATCAATGGCCTACGCAGTAATGGGCGCTGACAAGAAAATTCTCGCTGTCACCGCCGACATGCGCGTGCGTTTCCTGCGACCCGCACCGGTAGGAGTGCCGCTAAAATTTGTCGCAACTCTCGTAGGCCAGCGTAAGAACCTGCACTTCGCACGAGCTTCTGTCATACTGCCGGAAGGTAGCGTGCTGGCCGAAGCCGAAGGCCGCTTTGCCGAAATAATTCTGAATGGAGCCAGCAAATGACCGCAAAGAAAGAACAGCTTAACGTCACCGTTTTCACGCCGCAGCACAAGATCAGGGGAATGCTTCACCTGGTACAGAACAGTCGGTTATCCGACATTCTCAATACCGAAAGCATGACCCGCGATTTCCTGCCGATCACCGATGCTGCGATAACCGATCTTCGCAATGACATAACCGTGCATGCGCCTTTTATCTCTGTCAACAAAAAGATGATCGAGCTCGTCATCGAAGAACACGAACCGACTGAAGCAAGCTGAGTCTGATCACCCCGGGAGCCAATCTATGAATCATTTTACCAGTCGCCGGCGCAGTCTTGCACTGCTGGTTTTCTTTGTTCTGCTTGTCGTTTCGGCTGGCGCTGCCGAGTTTGTCATATTTCACACCAGCGACACGCATGGCGCCATATCCGCCCGCCCCGACCCCAACGGGAAAGATGGGGAAAAGCGCTTGATCGGTGGATATGCTGTGTTGCGCAACCTCATCGAGTCGTATCGCGCTAATCCAGCTTATGATAACGCACGCATAATGTATCTTGACAGCGGCGATTATTTTCAGGGTACGCCAATAGTTGACCGCACCAAAGGCGCTGTCATGATCGACTTTCTCAACCACATGCAGGTTGCTGCGGTTACCATGGGCAATCATGAATTCGACTACTCGTATCAGACTCTGGTTGGGCAGTTTAATGACAAAAAGTTTCCGGTAATCTGCTGCAATGTTTTTGAGAAGCTCACCGGCATGCTGCCAGATTTTGCCGAGCCATACCGCATATACACGCGCCAGGGCCGCAAGATTGGTATCATAGGCGTTGACACCCCTGAAACAGCTCTGATTTCATTTGAAAAAAACGTAAAAGATCTGGTTTTCTGCCAGCCAGTCCCGATTGTCAAACCGCTTGTTAAACTGCTGCGCAAATCAGGCGTCGATTTTATCATTCTGCTGTCGCACTTAGGCTATGACGCCGACATAAAAATCGCCGGGGAAATAGAAGGTATCGATCTCATCCTGGGCGGGCACACACACCGGCTCACAAAAGAACTCGTCTGGGTTCCACCCTATAATACAGCGGTTGCACACCCTGGCAGTTCCTGTGAAAATGCTTCTGTCGTGCATATTGATCTGAGTGATGCGGGTTCACCTATTTTGCGGCTCGAATCCGTTCTGCTCGATCAGGCCACTATCGGAGAACATCCCGACACCAAAGCTCTCGAAAATTCCTATCTTGACGAACTGCGAGCAGAAATGGGAAGAGTGGTTGGCGAAACGAAGGTACACCTTGCCCGTGGCGTCAGCGGCGGCGACTCGCCGGAAGGCTCGATTATCGCAGACGCAATGCGCAAGTTTTCCGGTGCCGATTTTGCCTTCATCAATTTTGGTGGTGTCAGACAGCCAATCGCAGTTGGGCCCATAACCGTTGAAGACGTCTTTCTTGTGCAGCCTTTCGACAACGTTCTCGAAGTGATAGATATGAACGGGTTCATGATCCGCGATCTTCTCGAGAAATCCTATTCTAATGATTCCCGCGCCATAGACGACACTGACAAGCAGACCTCTATTGAACAGAACCGCACCAATGCCGAAGGACTCAAGCTGGTGGTCGGGCCACCCCATGGAATAATGCTGCCTTCCGGACTGCATATCACCTACGATCCTTCGCTGCCACCGATGAAACGTATTCTAAAGCTGACAACAGCTGATGGTAAAGAACTTGAAGCGGAAAAGATCTATAAGGTTGCCTTCAACGATTACGTCGCAGCTGGCGGTGACGGGTTTGCCTACCTGCGCGACCTGCCTAACCGCAAAAAAACGACAATTCTGGTTCGCGACGCACTTATAAAACACATTGAAGAACTGAAGCTTATCGAAAATCGCCCGGAACAACGCGTCTTCAACGTAAAACTACGCGAAACCTACGTAGACTGACATGGCCAAGGCCTGGTTCAAAAATCGCCTGAACGACCCATTTCTCAAGAAATCACGGGCCGAAGATTACCGTTCGCGTGCCGCCTACAAGCTCGAAGAAATCGACGAGAAATATAAACTGATCCGGCCGGGCAGCAAAATCCTCGACCTTGGCGCCGCACCCGGCAGCTGGTCGCAGTATGCCCTGCGCAAAGCAGCCGGCAAAGCAAAGATAATCGCCATCGATCTGCTCGAAGTAAAGCCAATTGATGGAGTCACCATTTTACAGGGCGACATTCGCGATGCCGCCAATCAGGCAAAGATCATCGAACTCGCCGCCGGCAAGCTCGACGTCATTCTGAGCGACATGGCGCCCGACACCACCGGGGTACACTATGCCGACACCGAAAATTCGGCTCTGCTCGTGCATCTCGCTCTCGACATCGCTGAAAAGCTTCTCAAGCCGGGCGGCAGTTTCGTCGCCAAGGTCTTCGAAGGCGCCGAGTATCAGGCGCTTCTGCAGCGCACAAAAAAGCTCTTCGGCTTTGCCAAGTCTTTCAATCCCAAGGCCTCACTCAACCGCAGCCGCGAGCTTTTCCTCGTCGCCCAGCAGTTCAAAGGCGCCACCCCCGCCAAACCCCAGCCCTGAGCGAAGAGAACTCTCACTAAGCCGCAGAGACGCAAAGAGAAGAAGCAGGAAAGAGAGAGAGTAAGAAAGGCATCCGCCGTTTTTACCGTCATTGCGACGGCGAGCTCAGGCGAGCCGGAAGCAATCCCACCGGACCGCAAGAACATCCGCAGATGTCGCAGATTGCGCAGATTTTTAGCAGCCAGGTAAGCAGCCCTCGCTATACCTTGTTTGTGCTGAAAAGCAGCCTGCTGCCTGGCCAGCTTTGAGCAGAAGAGACCTCGCACAAAGCCGCTAAGACACTGAGAGAATTGGACTTCACTCCAGAAAGCCCATACTCTAATCTGCGAAATCGGTGTAATCTGTGGATAGGAGTTCCGCTTTAAGGTGAGCCAGGAAATTATACCGATTACGATTACGATTACGAGCACTGTGTCACCGTCATTGCGAGGAGGCCTCAAGCCGACGAAGCAATCTCACGGATCGATTACGAGCACGAAAACACGTGAGAAGTATCATCAATGCAAGCTTTGCTAAAAAAATTGTCATGTACATAATTTCGTGTTAGCGTTTAGACATCCTATAACCAAGAGAGGTTTACAATCCATGAAAAAATTGATGAGTGTACTGATTCTCGTTGCCTTCATAGGCAGCATGGTGGTAATGACAGGTTGTTTCGGTGGCGACAGCAAAGCTCTTTTTGCAGCACTTGCTATTGGCCTTATAATAACCGCATCAACCGGTGGAGCAGGAGCTGCTGCCTTTGCAGCAAACGAGAGAACTTCTTTGCGACCGGCTATAAGCATTACAACCGACAATATTTATGTAAAAATCACCCCGATGGACGCAGCAACTGGAGCGTTAGCAGGCGATGGAACAAAATACGTAACCGGCTTAGCTACAGACAGCACTGCTAGTTTGACACTTACTATTCCCAGCTTTGATGTTACCAGCTATAACCAATTTGCCATGGAAGTTTATGCCGATGACAAACTGATTCTCAAAAGCATTGGTTATCTTGGCGATTCAGAAAAGACTGGAACTGATCACAAAGTTACAATTGACCCAACGACTACAGCCAAAGCTCTGGTTTATGAAAAGTGGAATACAGGCGCCAGTTCGCGCACATATGCCCAGTTCGATTATAATCTCGACAAACTTACTGCTACCGAAATAAATGATCTCAATACTGTGATAGCCAATGTGCAGGCAATGGTAACAGGCTATGCTCAAAATCAGAATACAACGATGGATTTATCAACGGTAGCTGGTGTTAGCGATGTAGCAGTAGAAACTACTGCGGCATATAACGTTTCAGGCTATGTTTATGCAGCTGATGGTTCAGGCCAGACCGATTGCATAGTATATGTATATTCAGATGAAGCCATGACACAGATGGTAGAGGAGTTAACTACCACCACTGGCAGATACAGCACAAACCTCCCAGATGGAACATATTATTTCAAACCAACTAAAGCTAACCACACATACACACCGACCTCGACCAAAGTAGAGGTCAATGGAGCAAATGTAAGCGGAATCAATTTCCAGGCGGCTTCAACAGCTGCGGCTGCCTATTCTTCAATGAGATAAACGTAATATTTCTTAATAGCCAAGGCTCGCCATTTTAATGGCGGGCCCTTTTCTTTTTCTGCTGTAAGCGGTAATTAAAAGTCGCATCGTGGGCGCACTGTGTTTCACGATGGATCAAAAATGACACGAGTTCTTTCCTGCCATTGATGGGCAGAAATTATAGGGACTTACGGTTCGAGCGAATCCAATTCTTTCAAAAATTTCTCCAGGTTGTCTTCGGCTATTTTCATTGAAGGATCTATCTCATAAGCCTTCCTAAAACACTCTATGGCATCTATGGTGCCTTCTTTTCCTCTATAGCTAAGAGCAACGCCAAGATTATTCCATGCGTCTGCACTACCAGGATATTTTGTAACTGCATCATGCCAGAGAGTTTCACTATTATGCCAGTTTTTACATCTGCTCCATGTCATGCCTGAAAACGTTATAGTTACCAATGTTAGCACTAGGCAGATGCCCCCTAGAACTTTCTGATTGTTAGAGGCCTCGCTAACAGCTGCGATAATGCCGATGAAATATAGAAAAAAACCTATGGAAGAAAAATAAAAATAGCGGTCAGCACAAATAAAATCATTGCCGAAAGGCACAAATTTCAGATATGGAATCTGAAGTAAAAGAAATAGTAGCAAACCAGCTCTGACCTCCGGTTTACTTTTGATCTTTATAAAAGCGACTGAAAAAGCGGAAAACAGAAGCACGAAAGTAAACATTTCTTTGCTGAAAGTTGTCTTCTGCAACTCCGACATCGGGTAAAAAATGCTCAAATCAACCGGCCAGAAGGCTTTTTCAATGTACCAGTTAAAATTTCTTATGCCCACAAAAACAAGTTGGGTAAAAGGAAGAGCGGTTTTATCCAGTTTTTGCTCCAGCGATTGATGGCCCACTGCGAAATAAAATGCAGGAAAAGCCAAAAGAAAAAATGCAAGCACATCTGGCTTTGGCCATTTATGGTTCTCCTGACCGCTAAAGCGGTCCAGACACCATACAAGGAAAGGAAATAGAATACCAACAGGTTTTACCAACAAAGACAAAGATAATAAAAACCAGACTCCAAGATACGTCAGCCAGCTGCTTCTCTTTCGATATTCCAGCCAGAGGTTCATGGCACCGGTAAGCAGGGCACCCGACAGCACATCTTTTCTCTCTGCTATCCATGCAACAGATTCAACATGCAGGGGATGGATACCGAAAAAAACAGCACACCAGAATGCTATGAACAAAGATTTTGTCCATATGTACATGAACCGGAATACCAATATTGTCGTCAGAATATGAAGCATAAGATTGTGGAAATGAAAAAACTGAGGTTTTCCACCGCCCATCCTGTAGTCGAAGGCAAATGAAAGCGTTACCAGAGGATTGTAAATATTCATTGATCTGCTTCTGAATATCTCTGGAATCTTTGAAAGCGAAAAATCTCTTACAAACGGATTCTCCGTAACATAGACCGGGTCATCATAGTTGATAAAACCGTTGCTGATCGACGGAAAGAAGGCAACAAAGGTAAGCAGAATGATCAAAAACCCAAGAACTTCAAATCTACTGCTATTTCGATCCACGATCCATCCTTCAACCTATGCAGAGGCGACAAATTCCATTCTGCGGCAGGCTGAACCTAAATTTCAAAAGATACTCCGGCTGATTTTACCTTATGTCTCTGAGCAAAGCAAGATCAGAAGGCAACCCACCATGGTTCAGTTGACATCTGCTAAAAGTTCGCATGAAGCATGCATATTTTGAAACTAGGTATTAATATTATCAATACCATGACAAACAAGCTAAAAAGAAAGAGCTCAGATCAGTAAATGCTTCAGATGCAAAGAAACATTGCGATGCTCGAAAAAAAGAGGCACCAACTGAGCCCCATTCCCTCGATAAATTTGCAGAAAGAACAAAGGTTTTCGAAAACATCAATGAGAAAATTTGTAATGATTGATCAGCTCAGAAAAAGATCACACCACTGGAAATAGCATAAGCGGAGTGATTGATCTACCCGCCGATTTCGACTATAAAAGCCAAATTGCCACAGACAATAATGAATCACATATAGCCCACCACTCTTATAGCAGTAGCGAGACTCATTATCTGCGCAATCGGTGTAATCGGCGGACTATCTCTTTCTTAAAATCTCTGTCATCTGTAGATAAATTTTGTGATAGGCTGTCAACAGACAACTTGAGGAGACCGGGTAATGGATCTCGCATCGCACAAAACAACGCTTCTCACAGCAATTCTCTGTGTTGCGCTTACAATCTCAGTATCAGCCGGCGAACTGCCGGCCATATATAAGGTCGCGTTCGATGTCGGAGCGCAGTTCTATGATTACCAGAATTACCAGCGTATACCCTACTTTCACGGTGGAATCGACCTGTGTGTGCCAGCCGGAACCGATGTGTACACGCCAGTCAGCGGGCGTGTCAGCGTCAGCGACTATAAAATACTGGCCTCGTCAAATCCGCACCGATTCAGCTATACGCGCACGCCGTTCCGGCGCGGCATGACCTCAAACACTCGCTATCTTGAAGTTGCTGTCGTCGATGAAAATGGTAACAGCTGGATGTTCAGGCATATCGACCCGAGTTCGGTGCCGACAGAAATTTTTGCTGCCGCAGACAGTGGAAAATCGGTCACAGCCGGCAGCAAAATCGGCGCTGTCGCGCGCTGGCACCAGCCGGTTTTTCCTGAAAAGCGCAATTACGACCATATCCATCTAGAAATAATCGGCCCGGACGGTAGCTACCTCAACCCGGCCGCCCTTGTCGCCACGGTAAAAGATTATTATCCTCCGATTATCCACAACGTTTACGCAGTTAAGCACGGCCGTGACGAAGGCGTGGCGCTTGACGGCAACAACCGCACACTCAGCAGCAAAATCGATATTGTTATTGGCGCCAATGACCGCATGAACCGCTCAGCTTACCAGCATGCTTTGTATACTGCTGCCTGGTCGCTCGAACGTCTCAATGATGATGGCAGCGTCACCAGCCAGGTTCCCGAACAGGAAGTCTTCAGATTCGACCGACTGCCCTTTACTGGCGAACGCATTCAACTCAGCACAGTTATATATAAAGATTCGATCAGCGCTGGATCCGGTCGCATTCGCGCCAACGGTGCCGACGGCCCCCGCTTCTTTCTGATCAATCTGACCAGCGGCACAACTGCTTCCGGCTACTCGCCCACCAATCACCTCGACACCACCCGCCTTGCCAACGGCCGCTACCGCCTGACCATCAAAGTCACCGACAGTGCCGGCAACCCCCGCCAGAAATCAGTAGAATTCCAGATCAGAAATTGATCTGAAACGCTCCGATTTTTTTATGGCTGTATTACAAAAAACCTGCCAAACCACAAAGTTTTTATGGTTATAACCCTAAAAACTTTGAGGCAAAATAAAAGCGCCTTCCCCGAATGTGATTCGGTTGGCCGGCGCTTAGACTGGCTGTTCTTTGTGTCTCTGCGGCTTTGTGCGAGTCTTTCTGAGGCTTTGTGCAATATCTTTTTCACAACATTGCGGAAGGCAAGCCAGAGTCAGAAAGGCAGATTATACGGGCAGAGCGGGGCGGGCTTTGGTGATGAGGAACTCGGTGCCGCCCATGTTGAGCTTGTCACCGGGTTTTATCGGGGTCGATTTTTTGAGTTCGTTGCCGTTCAGGCGACAGATGTTAGAAGTCGTCAGCGGCTTGACGCAGATTTTGCCTTTTTCCATTAAAACTTCGACATGTTCGCGACTGATCTCAGAAGCGGTCAACACGATCTGGCAGTCCTTGCGGCGACCGATCTTGATGACTTCTGACTCGGCCTCGTAAGGGCGGCCGTTCTCGTCTTCGAACGCGAAGACCATCTTGTTACGAACAACCCGCTGGCCGGTATCCTGACGCAGCTGTGCTTCGACCGGTGCCATACCGAGTTTCGCTTTGGGTGGTTCAACAACCGGTGCTTTGGCTGATTTCTGTGACGGGCGAGTTTTGTTTGAGTCAGCCGGATCTTCTACTGCCGGTGCGGCCGGAGTTACCGGTATCGTGCTTTCACCAGCCGGAACGGCGTGCACTATTGGAACAGTGCTTTCGCCTGCAACTGCCGGCGATGCGGGCAAGGTGCTGTCGGCGGCAGGAGGTGCCGGCGGCACGTTCGCAGCGACTGGCGCTGCCGGAGCGACTGGAGATGAAGGCAATTTTACCGGCTTTGCCCTGGGTTCATCTTCATCATCATCAACGAACTGCGCCAGGCGTGAAGCGACATTTACCGGCTTTACTGCCTGCTGTTTGCTTGTACTGCTGCCGGAAGAAGGTTTGGGAACCTCGACTGTTGCCGGCGAAGCCGGCGGAGCTACTGGAACCGGCTCAGACGAGGCTGACGGGGCGACGGGAGCCGGTTCAGAGGTCGCTGGCAGCGAATCTGGTTTCGCGGCATCTGAAGATTCTTCGGGGAAATACATCTTGCGGGCTTTTTCGAGTTCTTCGTAGTTCATGAACAGCGATTTGGTCGACATCATCGCAGGCGCACTCTTCTGGTAGCGCCACAGCTTGATTCCCACGACCAGGAGCACTACGCCAAGAGCAAGAATAAGCCACGAATAGCCGCGTGAAGCATCTATCGGCGTAAGTGCCAGCGTGATGCTGTGTTCGCCGCGGCTGTCGTAATAGGTTATTACAGCGTTTCCCGATGCCTGTAAAGATTGAAAAAGCAGATCGTAACTCGCGTCCAGGTTGCCGCTTTCAGGCTTTATCTCGAATTCAGCATCGCCCTTGATCTGAATATCCGGGGTACCCTGCTGCGCGCCCATAAACTGCAGCTGCGTCGTGTCGATTTTGAAGCGCACCTGCTTGTCGGCCTGCGGGTCAGTCTGAAGATTAACCACAAAGAGAGTGCCGGGCCTCACTAATTCAGGCAGCTTAAGTTCGGCCGCCGAAATATCACCGGCAATGCCCAAAAGGCCGGTCAAAACAGCAAACAGTACAAATTTAACAATCGATGTTCTCATACCTCACATCCCCTTTTTCCAGCCTGGAAACCACTGCATGAGTTCTTCGACACTGGCTTTATGAATTCGCCGACCGCCGAAGATTCTTTTAATGACATTGCGTTTGATTCTCTTTTCAGCCCGTTTTTTGATCGCCGAGGCGAGCAACTCGGGCTTGTCCCATGATCCGCTGACTGTCAGATCGACGAAAGGCACACCGGTAGCGCTGTCCTGCGCCGTCGAAGTCCATTTTTTCAATTTCTTGCCAACTGCTGTCTGACGAAGACTCTGCGGGTTGAGCATCAACCTGGCATCGAGCTGCAACGCCGCCGGGTTGAACTCGCTGTTGCCAATTTCAAGCCGCAGATGTGGCCCGGCAAAAAGACCATCCGCGATCAGCAACCGCCCCTTGTAAAG
>PGYA01000139.1:0-1130 GCA_002839435.1 Candidatus Riflebacteria bacterium HGW-Riflebacteria-2
AACAGTTTCAAATGGGGCGTGATCCGGTTGAAAAATGCGGCCAGCTGACGGTGAAATGCAGCGTTGAGTATAGAGGGTTGCGTCGAGAAGCAAGCATGACACGGCAGTTCAGAGTGATAAGTATGATTCCGGGGCCGTTCAGCCGATTTTCACTATTTGTAAAAAGAACTCCATATCCTGATTCTTACAATGCTCTGGGCGTCAAATTTGACGGCGCCATTGATAATACATACCGCCATCCGCCAGCCGGTGGAAAAACTTTCACCGGCCCACTCGTAGTATTCAACGGGACTGACAGTATTGCCGTCACCTCTTCCATGCCAGAACGCAGCCTGATTGAAGATAAAGAACATCTGCGTTCCAGGGGATGGGTGTTCCTTGGGCCATCCGCCCCAGGAGGAGACGAGGCCGTTTTTGTCAAGATTCCATCTGGTTTTGACCCGTCGGCCGGCGGGCATTTCATGTTAGGCTGGCCATCAGCATCAGCATTACCCGTTCTGGCACCTGAAGTTGTGGATGATAGCAGCAGTTTTGCGCCTCACACCGAATTCATCGGGCATGAATATTCACTCGGAGGAAGATATCAGGGCTTTTACACATGGGAAGAGGGCAACCAATATGGGGTCGGCGGGAAAAATCTGTGGCCAGGCCTTTCTGCCGGAGCAGCATTCGAGCCGGCAGACCACATTCGATCGGCATCGACATGGCTTTACCCATATGGAAACCAGAACAGGGAATCGCGAACCCTTATTGTCGGGCCGGTTCTTGCCGGATTTCTCAAGTTTTGTTTTATCCGAGGCCGCAATACTTCAACTGCAGACGAATACAAAGGTTTGTGGGCAAACATGCCCGAGAGCATGTTCAATATAAGAGCGGCGACAAACAAGACACTGGAGAGTTTTGGTCTGTGGAGCGGCAATCTATCACCACCGATTTATGCTCTGGATTTTTTCAAAAATGGCTTTGAAAGTTTTAAGAAACTGATGCCCTATAACAGTCTTCCGAATCCATCACCGATCATGCATGGAAACGGTATTGCCTTCAACCTGATTTTTGATTTCATGAAATATCAGCGTGATTATTATCCAAACCTCATGGCAGCTCCAGGTATTGCTGGAGAAGCATTTGAT
>PGYA01000139.1:1272-2909 GCA_002839435.1 Candidatus Riflebacteria bacterium HGW-Riflebacteria-2
CACTACTGAAGAAGAACAGGAAGCAACTGAAAGGTTTCTGTTCAAAACAGCTGGCAACGAATCAACCGGAATCAACGAGACCTACAAAACGGGAATATTTCTGATTGTGCGTCGTAATGGGGTTGCTGACAGCTTTGCCGATGCACTGATTCTTTCAAAAAAGCCTGTCAAACTGGTTAAGCCGCTAATTGTCATCGTAGACAAAGGCAGCCTGGTTTTAAAACAAGACATTACCAGTGCAATCGCAGATGGAGCGCCAGCAACTCTTTGCACCCTGGCGCTGGGCAACGGTCATTTTTTCATTGACGGAACGGGTTCGAGTCGCATCATCCATGCCTATATGGCATCCCTTAGTCCATCTGCCGGTCGCATGCTGCGCCCACCGGCATCCGCCAGCGCCCCAAAACATTTTCAGATCTCGGGAGGGCTTGCACTTACAGAAATAGGATTGTACGAAAATCCGAATAGTGATCCTCTTAACCACCTGAGCACTACCATGAGCAATTTCACTCAAGGCGGCGAAATACAGTATAACCCGCGTTTCAACCCATCTTCCCCTGCGATGGCCGATTCAAGAGTGTTTGTAATCGAAAATAGTTCCGGCAAAATCAGTATTGAAGGGGCGGGAACATGAATCTGCGCAGAGGGTTGTCATTGGTTGAAATAATGGTTGCGTCGGTCGTCATTGCTCTGGCAGTCGGCCCTCTGCTTGGATTATTGAGTTCTTCAAATCGCATGAGCAATGCTTCGATCTATGAAGAAATGGCCGTTCACTATGCTCGCGAGATTTGCGACCAGCTGCTCAGTCTCGGTCAGAGAGAATCTGAAATAGTTAATGACGCCAGGATTATGACCGGAAACCCATCGATTAGTTTAGGTTCAATTCTCAATGATTCAGGGTTTCAGGCCAGACTGGAAGAACACGGCGACAATACAAAAGTCATACCCTTGCAAACGAATGGAACCAGCCTCCCCGTGCGTTTTACGGTCTCGCCGCTCAACAAGGTGTTTAGTAGAAGACGCATAACAGCTACTACAGTGAACTCATCAACCAACAGCATAATGAAGGGTGAAAACTATCTGAAAATAAGAGTTCAAGTGGCCTGGAAGGCCAGTTTGTCAGGAAATGACTCTTCCAGAGAAGTTAACATGGCTGTTTTTTTAAAAGAAAACTGAACGAATATGGAAAGAGTAAAAAAACGCAAAGCAGGTTTCACATTTACCGAAGCACTTGTGGTCGCGGCAATTGCCTGCAGCCTTATGATCGTAATTCAGGCCCTTTTTTCGCACACAGTCAGAGTTACCATGAAAGGTCAGGATAACCTTGATTCCATAAGAGCTGCCAGTCTGCTTTTTTCGAGTCTTCGGCGGGATATGCTGCATTTTGTTTCTTTATCAACGGGCGGAGCCGTAGCAACAATAGATCTGGGCACAGAAATGATACCTGATTCTGCAACCTATTCTAGAATTCTGGCGCTGAAAACCCGGACGGAACAGATAACGTATTCACTGGTTGAAGACAGCGGCAAAAACTATGTCGAGCGAGTGCTTCAGTCAGTTTCAAAACCTTCACTACAAAGAAAACTATTCGGGGTTCCTCGTATGAAAGACTTTGGAGTGCTTTTTATAAGAATGCC
>PGYA01000012.1 GCA_002839435.1 Candidatus Riflebacteria bacterium HGW-Riflebacteria-2
TCACCAGGCGCAATCTATGGTAAATAGCTATGGCTTTGCGTCAATATTGCCTGGCTCGAAGTTTTCGCTTATGAGATCCCTGTCTGCGCACTCACAATAATGACTCCACCCGTAACTGAATCTTTACTATAGCTTACAATCTTTCTGCTGATAAATTTTTTGCTCTATGTTACAATGTGGCAGCCCGATTATAGGGTAAAGGTTTATGAAAAAAATAACTCTGCAGGTCAAATTTACCGCTCTGATGCTGGTCATGGTTCTTATACCGGTACTGGCGGCAAACTATATTTTTAAGCAAGCTCAGGGTGCCATGAAGGCACGCACTGTCATTACTGGCACCCGTAACGTTGCTCTACAGCTGCGAAGCGCAGGTGAGATTCCGGCGCTGGAAGACGTTCAAAACATGGATCTTTCCGAGCTTCAGGCTCCTGAAGACGAACCTCAGCTGACCCAGGAACAACTCGAAGCTGAAAAGCAGAGACTTATTTCTGAGGCTTCCAGTCGTGTGGAAATTGCGGCTTTTGAGGCTGGCATTCTGTCAGAATATCTCGAAAGCAGGTTTCCCGATCTTGAACGTCTCGATAACGGTTTGCGCGACCTTGAAGCATCGGCTAAGATGTTTTATACGGGATCGCTTATTTTTGCCGGTGTGTCGCTGGTGCTGTTCTGGTTTTTCATGAACAAGGTGTCGGCTCCGATCAAAGATGTTGTCGAGCGGCTCAAGATATTTCAGAACGAGAGCTCTGATACCAGCCAGGTCGATATGCTCGAAGCCGCCATACATTTTGATACCTTTCTGGTTACTGCCCGAACCATATTGCAGGAGTCTTATTCGATCGCCCAGGAGCTCAACCGCAAGCTCGAGCCGCTGACTGCCATGCCGGTTTTTTCTGACGAAAACGTTCGTCAGTTCTTTACCGACGTTCAGGAAATATCACGCAGTTCGAATTATATTGCCAATACGCTTGATTCTACTGCCGCCCATATCCAGGAAGTATCTGGTTCAGCGCAGACTATCGCTAACCGCTCGCATCAGGCGGCGGCTGACAGCGCCGAGACTGCTGCCATAGCGGGTGAGGGCAAGAATGCGGTGAGCGAGACCATCGACACCATGGAGCAGATCAAGGACGAAGTTCTCGGTCTCGAAGACGTTATCGAGAACCTCAACTCGGCCGGAAAACAGATCGGCGAAATCGTTAACACCATCACCAACATCGCGCATCAGACCAACCTGCTGGCGCTTAACGCCGCCATCGAAGCGGCCCGCGCCGGTGAACACGGGCAAGGCTTTACGGTTGTTGCCGGCGAAGTGCGCAAGCTCGCCGAAGAATCTGGTGAAGCCGCCGAAGACATCGGCAAGAAGATCAAGGAAATGCTGCTCAAGACTGGCAAGGCGGTCGAAACCATCAACCGTGGCGCCTCGAAGGTTATCGATGGCGTTAACATCGCCAACGTGGCCGGCAACAACCTCGACAAGATCGTCAACTCGGTTCTCAACGTCAACAAGATGATTCAGGATATCAGTAACGCAGCGACCGAGCAGTCGCAGAACATGGATTCATTGCGCGGCAGCATCGAAAGCATCAGCGGCGCTACCAAGATCACCTCAGAAGGCACGCGTCGCGTTGCATCGGCGGTAAACGAGCAGTTGTCGCACATCAGGCAATACATGAGCGTCACCAAAGAGCTTTTAACACTGGTTCAGCTCATGGGTGACATGCTCGACAAGTTCAATCTCAACAGCTGACGGTGAGCTGTTCTTAATCAATTCTTACGGCAGATACGTCAGTAATTCAGAAAAAGAGTTATCCGCAGATTGCGCCGATTGTCGCAGATTTTTCACATGTTGAGCCGGTAATTCTCGGTGAGTTGTAAAACCAGCAGCAAAATGGTAGATGAATCTGAGGCTTTTTTGTCATCCTGCGACTTCGCCTGGCGTGTTCGCACGGATGACGGCTGATTGCGACCGAAAATTGCCGATGCATTCAAAGATTGTTCAGGTCCTTGCCGAAGGCTGCCGATGTATTTTCAGAAGGGGAAAAAAATGACTGCAAAATCCTTGTTCACCTGTGGTTTGTCGGAACTTAAAAAAGTGCTGGCTGAGGCTGGAATGCCTGCATTCCGAGCCAGTCAGATACATGAATGGATCTTCAAGAAGTTTGTTTTCTCGTTCGACGAGATGACGAACATTTCAGTTGCCGACCGTGCACGGCTCAAGGAAGCTTTTCCCAAAATCCTGCCGCCCGTTCAGCGTTTTCTCAAAGACAGCGACGGCACCTGCAAGGTTGTGTTGAAACTGGCTGATGAGGCTCTGATAGAGGCTGTGGCGATACCTGACGAAGACTCGATGACCTTCTGCCTGTCAACCCAGGTCGGTTGTGCAGTTGGTTGCCTGTTCTGCCGCACCGGTGAATCAGGGTTTACCCGCAATCTGACATCGGAAGAGATTCTTCTACAGGTAATGGTTCTGGTTAAGCGCACCGGTGTCAAACCGACTAATATAGTATTTATGGGAATGGGCGAGCCGTTTTACAATCGGAGGGCCCTGTTTGAGGCGATCGATATGCTTACCGATCCGCAAGGACTGGCGATGGCGACCCGTCGCATTACCATTTCGACTGCAGGTGTGATCGAGGGCATAATGGAGCTGATCGAGCGGCCTGGAGAAGTTAATCTCGCAGTTTCACTGCATGTGGCCGACGACAATGGTCGCAACGCGCTGGTTCCCATCAACAAACGCTACCCGCTCGCACGGCTGAAAGAAGCTATCAGCACCTACTGCACCAGCACCAGTCGTCGCGTCACGCTTGAAATGGTTCTTCTGCACAATATCAATGACCAGTATAACGATGCCCTCAATCTGGTCACTTTCTGTGAGGGTTTGCTTGTGCATATTAACATAGTTCGTTTCAATCATTTCCCCGGGGCAAAATATCAGCCGGCTTCGGCGCAGAACGAAAAAGAGTTCCGCCGTATCCTCAAAAAAGCCGGTATCGCGGTAACTGTACGAAAATCACGCGGGCAGGAAATATTAGCAGCCTGCGGACAGCTGGCAGGAAAAGAAAATGGCTAAGAAAAGCGGCGAATCTTGTATTTCTATTCTGTTGAAGATGACGATACTTGTTCTCATTCTGGTAATAGTTGTGGTTGCCGGCGTCTTCTTTGCATACCAGAAGCTCAACGATTTTTTTAACCGCGGCGGAACCGTTATTGTTCCTGACTTCCGTGGTCGTCACGTCGCTGAGATATACAAGAGCCAGCCGGAAGGTATTGAAATAGTGCGGCGTGACGAAAAATACGACGATCGCCATCCAAAAGATCATGTAATCGCACAGTTTCCTGAGCCCGGCACAGTAGTGAAGCCCGGCAAGAAAGTGCTGCTGTCGATTTCGCTGGGCCTGCAGAAAGTCAATGTTCCTGATCTAGTCGGCGCCAACATGCGTGAAGTCGATATGGCATTGATGAATTCGCAGCTGTCAATTGGCGATCGGGCCTATGTCTTTTCTGAAAAGATTGCGCCAGATCGTATTGTTGGCCAGTCACCGCTTCCCTCAGAAGAATACGGAGTTAACAAGGAAGTAGATCTGTTGATCAGCCTTGGTCGGCGTCCAGAATCATATCCTTTGCCCAGTCTTGTTGGTATCTCGCTGGATGACGGCAAAAACCGGCTGAAAGCCTGGGGTTTCAACTTCGGTCGCATTTTTTCCAAAAAAGATGCGACGCGTCCGAAATTTCAGGTCATTTCGACCAGCCCGGCGCCTTACACAACGGTACGCAAGGGTGATGTCATCAGCTTTCTGGTTTCATCCGGCGATGATCCGGGCACGGCAACAGCTGAGGATCTCAAGCGCTTCGAAGTTTACGCTGGCGCAGTCGCGCAACCGGTCGTCAGCCGGCCGACGCCAACCCCTTCCCCTGACACGGCAGCAGAACCGCCAAAGATTCTCATCGCTGGCGATAATGTAACAGTGCCGCAGCCGGTAATCCCGCCGCCGCTTATACAAAGCGCTTCAGAACGAGAGATGAGCTTTGTCATGCCAGACGGATTCATGCCGAAAGAGGTCAAGTTCATTCATATTACCGATACCGGTCGGCAGCAGATTTATGCTGGAGCACACAAACCGCTCGAACTTGTTAAGGTTAAGGTGCCTCTCGTGCCGAATAGTAAAGTACAGATATATATTAACGATGTTCCCATCGAAGAACGAAGAATCGAGCCATAAAGCTGGCAGTCATTCAGGAGGCAGAAATGATCGGTGAAGTAATTAACGGAAAGTACAGAGTAGAAGCTGCTTTCTCTGAAAGTCACATGTATGAGATCTTTAGCGCGAGCGAGCTGGATACCGGCGCGACCGTAGTGATGAAGATACTTAAAGAGGAAATGGCCTGCAATTCTGAGCGCGTCAAGGGATTCAGCGACGAGATCAGGTCGTTTGCCAGCCTGTCGCACCCGCTTATCGCTGAAGTGCTAGATGTTGACATGTATGGTGACCGGCCTTATGTGGTTTCGCAGCTGGTTAAGGGCGATGATCTCTACAACATCATCAGAAACGAAGCTCTCGGCTTTGCTGAATGCTGCCGGATTATTCAGGAACTTGCCACAGTTCTGCAGCATGCTGCCGACCAGAATATCGAGTGTCGCACCATCAAACTGTCTAACGTGCTGCGTGGCAGCGATGGCAAGATTACTGTGCTTTCATTCACGCATCCCCGTCTCAAGCTTGCCAGTCTAAGTAAGCGTTCGGCTACTTCGGGAATTCACTCTGACCTGTTTTTTCTCGGCGGCACTTTTTACGAAATGCTGACGGGCGAATCGCTGATTCGGCGTCGTGGTGGTGTCAACGAGCTGTGGGATCTGAAACTCGAGCAGCGGCTGCGCATCAGGCATGCCGATCTGGCGCCTGAACAGCTGACACGGGTCGTCGATTTTGTGCGCAAAACCCTGACGCGTGACATGAAATCGCGTTTCAACAGCCACGAGGAGTTTCTCAAGGCGTTGGCCGATCTCTCAGGCATTGTCAGAAGTAACGGCATCCGCAGCAAATCGCGCCAGCTTTCTATGGCTTCGCAGGTTGTCGACGCGCTCAATGGCCGCATGTCAAATGTGAACATGAATATGCCGACCGCCGAAAGCACAGGATCGCGCAGCATGACCGCTGCCCAGGCTCAGGCGCAGGGATACGATCAGGCTGACAACAACATGGTTGCCGGGTATGCCCAGACCGCGATTGAGGGCAATCTGGCGCTGGTCGTCGATAATTCTGGCAGAGACCTGCCGCCTGGCGATGAAGATAATGCCACCTGTGATGCCGCCGCCGAAACTGGTTCTGCCCGCAAGTCGAAGCGCCCGCATCTGCGTCTGCTCAAGCCGAACCATAACGAAGGCGAAGCTCGCGCCGAAGTCTGGCAGGGAACTGAAGACGCCCACTGGTTGCGTAATCCGGTGATTTTCATGGGACTCTGTCTCATCGTCATGGTAATGCTCATACTGTTCTGGTGACGCGATGACCAGAAATATACTGCTGGCCCCTTCGATTCTGTCTGCCGATTTCGCGCGCATGGCAGAAGAGCTCAAAGTTGTTGAAGATTCTGGTGCCGACTGGGTGCATGTCGATGTCATGGATGGGCATTTCGTACCCAACCTGACTTTTGGACCACCTCTGATCAAGGCATACCGCAAGCATACACGCCTGCCGTTTGATGTGCATCTTATGATCGAGTCGCCAGAACGCTGGCTCGAGGCCTGGCGCGATGCCGGGGCGGACCGCATCACTTTTCATATCGAAGCCTGTCGGCATGCGCATCGATATCTCGCCGCCGTTCGCGAGATGGGTCTTGCTTCCGGCATCACGCTGAATCCACAGACCCCGCTATGCTCGATTGAGCATGTTCTGGAAGAGTGCGACCAGGTGCTGCTGATGACGGTAAACCCGGGTTTTGGCGGCCAGAAATTTATCGAACCGCTTATTGGCAAGATCAGCCGCTTGCGGGCGATGATCGATGAACGCGGCCTCAAGACGAAGATTCAGGTTGATGGCGGCGTCAGTTTGCAGAATGCGCAAAGAATTAGTGCGGCAGGTGCCGATATATTAGTTATGGGCTCGGCATTTTTTGCGGCCGAAGACAAAGCTCGCCTGGCGCGGGAAGTGCACAGCCTATAGATAAAGGGCTCAAGGTCGGTTCGTTGAAGATCGAGAAAAACGATTACGATTACGAGCACGAAAAGATAGAGGCAAGTAAACATGCTGCAACGCCCTGGAAACATTAACGGGCTGCTTGACCAGCTCGAAGAAAAGAGCCGGCAGAATCCGGCCGATCTCGATCTGCTGCAGAGACTTTCGCGGCTCTACATGCGTCACGGCAATAACAGCGGCGCCGAAACAGTGATCGAAAAAATTCTCAAAAGCGATCCTGACAACGCACAGGTGATGGTTGAACTGGCTGACTGCCAGATCCGCCGTGGTGCTTACGATGATGCGACCTACAATATCGAACGCGCCCTCGAACTGAAACCCGGCATGACTTCTGCCTTTATTGCAATGTCCCGCCTGTATGAGGCGCAGGGTTGCGTGGAAAAGCAGGTTTCTTTTATGATGCGCGCGGCAAACGCCTCGCCCGACAAGATTGATATACGTCTTTCGCTGGCTGAAATGCTCAAACGCTATGGCGATGTCGGTGGCGCTATCGCTCAGTATAAGCTGATTCTTGAGCAGCAGAGCGATCTCGAGGCGGCCCTTTTCTCATTGGGCACCCTGCAACTAAGGCAGAATAGTGTTGTTGAAGCAGTCAGCTGTTTTCGCACAATAATTTCCAATAATCCAGGCGCTTTCGATGCGCATTTCAATCTGGGCAGCTGCTATTTCCGGCAGCGCAAATACCAGATGGCGGCTGAGCATTTTCGCAGGTCGCAGCGCCAGCCGGATCTCGCTCAGCGCTCGATGTATCTGATGGCGCAGTGCTATTTAAAACAGCACGAATACGATCAAGCTATCGTTTCGCTCGAAAAACTGCTCGAGCTCGATGAAAACAATGTTTCTTATCTAAAAAGCCTGGCGGAAGCTTATGAAGCGGCCGGCGAAATTGATATGGCGAGAGATGTCTATCGCAGGCTGGTCATGGTTGCGCCGGAAAGGCCTGAATTTATGGTGCGCCTGGCATCGCTCACGATCGAACTCGGCGAGCACGATAAGGCTGAAAAAGCTCTGGATCAGCTGTTCCGGCTGCATCCCGGACATGTCGAAGGCCACCGCATTCTTGGCGATCTCTATGCCGGACGTGGTGATTTCCGCAGTGCGATCGAGGAATATCGCCGTACTCTCATGATAAATGAGAACAACGCAAATGTATTTAACTCTCTGGCCAGAGTGTATAAGGCACTCGGCAACACCGAAGAAGAACAGCAGGCGCTTAAACGAGCTGCCGATCTCGGTTGTGAAAACCCTGAAATGCTGCTGCGCCTCGGCCAGCTCGAGCGTAAACTACGAATGCCGAGCAGTCTCGACCGCTTTCGCCGCATCACCGAGCTGGTGCCTGACTCAAACTGCGCCCGCGAAGCCGAATATTTCATCCGGCACAAGGCCGCATAGTTCTTTTCTCATAAGAGTTTAAGAATTTAATGTCATTGCGAGGAGGGCATCAGCCCGACGCGGCAATCCTATTAGCAGAAGGATTGCTTCGCTTCGCTCGCAATGACAAATAACACCCAGATTCAAATGTGACAGAGGACTGGAGACAAGGCTCGCACAAATCCACAGAGCCACAAAGATTAAGGGCACGGGCTGACATTAAAAGGGCTAGAACGGGCTGATGGCGACTGCGATGGCGATAATCTGCAGGGCAAAGAAGAGCAGGTGAGCGGCGCGGCTGGTTTTTGCATGGCTGCTGAGAATACCTGCTGCAAACACGGGAATGGCTGCTGCCAGCGAAAACTTTGGCAGCAGGCTGTAGATAAAGATGAAGCTCAGGCAGCCCCAGGCAAAGTCATTGGCCCGGTCGTTGCGAAAACTGGCAATGTAGGCGATAATTGCTGCTATAACCGGTATTGCCAGCACTTGTCGATCGACAAACGGGCAGACGCCAAGCGGAAAATTCAGGTAAACGTAAAAAATAACCGCCCAGGCGAAGGGGTTGGGTGATTGTACTTCGTTACGTACAAACAGTACGCTGGCAACGAACCAGATGGCTGAACGCCCGGCCAGCACGATAAAAGTTAAGCCCAGCCCGACTTTCATGTAACTGAACCCCAGGATCATGGCCATACAGGCCTCGACAACCGGGTATTGCCAGGCAATCGGGGTCTGGCAGTAGCGACAGCGGCCGCGCAGCGTCAACCAGCTCAAGACTGGTATAAGGTCGATGGCGTGCAACTGGTGATTGCATTTCGGGCAGGCAGATGGCGGAAATATCACAGATTTGCCGCTGGCCATTCGCAGTATCACGACATTGCTGAAACTGCCGAGAAGACTGCCGAAGATAAAAAAGAATGGTGTCAGTAGTAGTTTGAGAGCTTCGTTTTCTGCCATGCCTTATGTTTAGACTTATTTCTCTGCAGTTTCAATACCATTGCACAATCTTTTTGCATCGGCTTTGCTTTTTGTCGTAATCATTGTCATGACAGAAAGTATAGCCGGTGCTGGTGATTTGCCGGAATAAAAAAAGAGCGGCTTGCGCCGCTCAATTTTTTAACAATTAGACAGTAGTAAGACTACTCAAGCGGAATCGGACTCTCAACACTACCGTGAATGCCGCATGAAACCATACCATCTCTGATCAATTCTGCACCAGTGATTACACAACCAGCTTCTGCAGGAACAATAGTGCTCTTGAGGTATTTGCCTGCTGACAGTGCGCCTTCGTCGTAGTCATTCATCATGGCGTTGGTGTCCATGTTGTACATTTCGACAGCACCCATGACGACTCTCTGGTTGGCGAAGCATGCTTTCTGACGAGCCTGTTGACGTGCTTTGCGGAAGTTAGGAATCGCAATAGCGGCCAGGATACCAATAATGGCGATAACGATCATAAGTTCGATCAACGTGAAGCCCTTGCGAGATCTCATAATAAGAACTCCTTTCAATAAAAAATAACTTTAGAACTTCGGTCACCTTAAGACTAACTGAAAATGCTCGATTTGTCAATCCAACTTTGCTATGCACAATTCCTTGCGAATATTTGCAGGATTGTCGGGAGTACGGTTGATCTGTGGCGATCTGGAGTCCTTGACTCTTTAATCGGCAGATAGTAACCTCTGATTGAGGAATTGTACAATGAAAAACAAATTGAATCTTGGGTGTGGCGAATTCAAAAAAGACGGTTACGTCAATGTCGATTGCTTTTCAGTTTCAGAGCCAGATGTAACACATGATCTGAATTCATTTCCCTACCCATTCGAAGATAACAGCTTTCTGGTGGTAGAAGCCGATCATTTGCTGGAACATCTCGATGATCCGTTCATGGTTATGCGCGAGCTCTATAGAATCTCGGCTGATGGTTGTCAGATAAAGCTGCGGATGCCGCATTTCTCTCGTGGTTTTACCCATTCGCAGCATCGTCGCGGATTTGACGTGTCTTTTCCTCTCTATTTCGATCCGACTTTCCCGGGTGGATATCAGGGAGTGCCGCTTAAACTTGAAAATATGACCTTGCGCTGGTTTGCCCAGCCCTATCTTAAAAAGCGGGTTTTACCGCCACTTTTTTATTTTGGCGGCCGTACGCTGGGTCGCGTGATTGATTTTTTTGCTAATCTGTCCCCGTTCGTCTGTTCACGGCTCTGGTGCTTCTGGGTGGGTGGTTTCGAAGAAATCGAGATTGTTTTTCGCGTAGAAAAAAAATCCTGATCAACTCATTGCTGCCGTATTTTTCTGAACAAAACAAGCCAGAATCCCGATGCCAGTATGAAAAACAGGTACCCCGTCATTCTGCCTTTCGGCCTGACTCGATAAAGGTTGAGAGTGCTGTTGCCTTTCGGCAGAGTGATCAGCATAGTTCCGTCATCATGCGGTGCAATCTGCAAATTTTGCTGCTGCACCGCACCGGATGAGTCTGTGTCGGTTATTGCCAGGCGCCAGTAAAGGTCATAATGCGTTAGTATGTTAACCGGCATTGCCTGAGTAATATTCTCAAACCGGTAATTTGCCCAGCTGTTTCCCGATTCTGCTGGCGAGAAAATTTGCCCGTCAGGTAGAACCCTGAATTGGTGAGGTTGCCCGGAGAACTCGCTTAACCCTCTGTATTTGGGCAGAGCGTTTGACAGAAACAGCGGATAGTTGCCTCTTTTCAGATAAACATCGAGCAAACCTTCCGGCCAGGGCTTGCCGGGCAGCGTGAAGATGGCGATCAGCCAGAGCCATGGCAGAATCATGCTGATAAATATCACGGCTGGTTTCCTGGCAAACAGGGCGTTTAAGCAGCTGCTGGCACCGGCAAGTGTTACCATCGAAGCAAGAAAAATGACGCGCCAGGGAAACTGAACATAATGTAGTCCTGGCAGAAGATCCCAGAGAAATTTTGATGGGCTGAAAGCCATCAGCAGCAGTGACAGTCCGGAAAGCAGTAGAGTCTTTTCGTAGCTCGAGGTTTCGTTTTTGAGCAGTGCAAACATGCCAATTCCGAAGACCACAATACACAAGAATAAGAGCCATGGCCTGAAGTGCTCAAACCTTGAGCCGGAGTCAAGAAGGTATATGTCCTGGTGATTGGCAGAATCGAAGCTGAGATAGTTGAATATGAGGCCGAACCCACGGTAAACCGGTCTCGTCATCTGGTTCTCTATGATCAGCGGATTGTCGAGAAATGGTGTGTGTTTTCCACCGGGCGCCAGATTTGGCATGCAGGCGTCATTGAAGACTGTCTCGCTCATTGTTCCTATTGCCGGCATGATATATGGAGCCGCGAAAAAGAAGGAAAAACCGGCGGCTGCGAAGATAAGCGCCAGCGGCCGAAATCGCTTTTGCTGAGTATAACGGCAACAGAACAGGCCAAAAATAATGCTGGCGTAGAAAGACAGCAAGGTTGTCTGTAGATGGGTGTAAGCCATGACTCCAATGGTCAGTGCCAGGATATGCCAGCCATACTTTTCCTGCCTGGCAATTTTCTGCCAGCCGAGAATCACCCATGGGAACAGGAAATACGCACAGACGTTCTGAAATTGAAAGGCAAAATGCAAAAAGAGCACGATGAGAGGGTTCGTCAGCATCAGAAGAAGCGCCGGCTTGAAGCTAAGTCGGCTTTTGTCGGTAAGATACCAGGCTCCCGCAAAACCAAGTAAAAAGAAAAGCAAAACTGTCAGCTTCGCCGCAATATATACAGGTGCACCCAGAAACATGAAGAGCATTGCCACGAAAACTGGCAATGGCCCAAGGTAGCGAAAAAGCGGAACGCCACGCCCTTCAAAAGGTACTGCAAACCAGTCAGGAAAGCCAGGGTCGTCAGCAAAAGCCTGGGTAAAGCCGACACAGGTGCGTAGATGCACGGCGCTTTCAAATGCGTAGGGAAATGGCTGTCGCCAGAAAAATGGCAGGAATATCAGCAGAAGGCAGAGCGCCAGCATTGATAGAATGTATTTATTCATGTGGATAAGCTTGAGCAGCGAGGGTTTGCCTTAAAAAGAAACAAATTAGGAAGAAATTATAGCAGATAGCTATTATAATAGATAAAAATTTTCAGCGGAAGAATTAAGTTCGTTTTTATAACATGCAAGCAGAATAACAGGGAGAAAAATTTGCCTGTAAATAACAGGGGTTTCTGGTTGGGTTTTGCCGTGTTGGCCCTCATTCTGGGTCTGGGTTACTGGCTCTGGTTATCTCCGGTTGTTGGGGCGGCAGATGTTCGCGTTCATGTCCGTTCAGCCTGGGTATATTATGATGGGCTGGTAGATGGGCTTGATTACCCTGACTGGGATGCCACCGCCTACGGTGGACGTGGCAACCCGGCGCCGCGATTTATTGGGGCAGCGCCGCTTCTTTTTGCTTCCTTTCTGCAGATCTTTGGAATTGCGGCACTGGCAGCGGTTAAAATTGTGGTTGCAATGTTTGCTCTGCTTGGCCTGGCCGGTGTCTATTTCTGGCTTGTCTCTATTGGCTCCGCTACAGCGTTTCCGTGGGCGGCATTGTTTTTTATGGTTCATCCGCTGGTCAGTTTTCATCTGGGCGTGGCTTTTCTTTTTCAGAATCTATGTGCATATTTTTTATCGCCGTGGCTATGGTGCGCGGCCGTGGCGGTCTGGCGGGGAGATCGCCGGGCTTATATGTTTGGCGGTCTGGCAATGGGTTTTATTGCCTGGTCACATCTTTACTTTGCTTTTATGGTTGGCTGCGCCTGGGTTTTGCTCATGTTGGTCAGCTGGCTTAAAACCAGGCAGCGCCGCTTCTTAACGGCTACTTTTCTTGTGCCTGTTCTGGCTATGATGTTTTCCGCTCCATATCTGCTGCCGGCAATGTTGACCAGTGGCGATGTGTATTACGAAGAAGTTTCGAAAGTTCTGCGCCCGGGTCGGCCAGGCTGTGAATTTATAGATGAGCCGGTTGTTAATGATAAAAATCAGGTTTTATCATGGTGGCAGGCCTTGCAGGAGTTGACAAGATCCCCTGAAGAAGGTTTGCCCGCCCACCTGAGAAATACAGGCCAAGTAACTTCAATTTTGCAGATGAAATCATCAGAAAACCGATTGAAGGCTTTGCGGCCCTGGCTATTACTCTGTCTTATGTTGTGTTTTATTCTTGCCTGCGTCGGCAGCTTGCGGCGTGATATCGTTGATAAAGAAAGCCCCGTGCCCTTATGGATTTGGCTTTTTGTCGGTAGTTGCTGTGCCTTTATGAGTCTGCGATTCGCTTTTGTGATTTACTCTGTGCTGCCTGGCGCGATGGCTGTTCAATTTCCTTTCCGCTGGCTGCTGCCGGCCTTCGGTCTCTGGATTCCTCTGATAGCCGCCGGTGTGATGCCAGCGAATGTGGCAATTACTTCGGGATTTCGCGGCCAATTCATGGCATGGTTTTCGAGATTCTTTCTGGTGATATTTTTACTGCTGGGAGTGCTTTTGCAGAGTCTGTTCTGGGTTCTTCCAGATGATTCCATGAAAAGCTTTTTTGCGGCACCTGGTCACCTGGCTCCATTTTACCCGCGTGCTGTTCCGAAAACACGCGATGTCCCCGCTGTGGCCGGAGTTCCTCATCTTATCGATATCGCCTCGGGAAGCGGTGTCATTACCGGTTATCAGGCCGGCGTTGCCTGGTTCGAGGCACGGGGTGAAGCGCAGACGCCAATAGAACTGCATATAAATACTCATTATGACCCGGGCTGGCGCTTTACCAATTTACGCACAGGTTCTGTTAAACCTCGTGTCGATGAGAAAGATGGAACCATGTTGTTGCATATTCCGGCTGGCAGCTGGTTTCTGACGATGGAACGGGCCTCGCCCAGGGGCAGATCGATCGGCTGGTTACTGATGCTTGTTTCTCTTTTTATAATGGCATTTTCTGCCAGGCAAGGCAGTAGACATGAGGATTGTTGAGAACAACTATGCCGGCAGGTAGCAAACGGATCTGGTTCGCTTTTGCCGTTATCTCGCTGCTTATGGGGCTGGGATACTGGTTGTGGCTCTCGCCTATTGCCGGAGCGTTGGACATTCACGTTCATATCCGCTCAGCCTGGGTTTTTTATATGGGCCTGGCGGATGGCCTGAGCTACCCTGACTGGGATGCCACTGCCTACGGTGGTCGTGGCAACTCAATGCCACGCTTCCTTGGGCCATTACCACTGGTTGTGGCGTCATTCTTTCAATTGATGGGAATTGAAGTAGTGCTGGCAGTTAAAATTCTGGTTGTACTCTTTGCTGTGCTGGGTTTGCTTGGTGTTTATTACTGGCTTGCCTCTATTGGTCTTGCCAGAACTTTTCCGTGGGCGGCACTGTTTTTTATGGTCAACCCGCTGATCAGTTTTCATCTGGGCGTGGCGTTTTTTTTCCAGAATCTGTGTGCCTATTTTTTGTCGCCGTGGCTCTGGTATGCTGCCGTTATGGTGTGGCGAAAAGAGCGCCGGGCCATTACTGCCGGAGCTCTGGTTTTAGGTTTTATCGCTTTGTCGCACCTTTACTTTGCCTTGATGGTAGGATATGCCTGGTTCTTGTTGATGCTGATAAGCTGGCTGAAACTCAGAGAGCGGCGTTTCTGGATAGCGGCGTTAGCTGTCCCTGTACTTGCCATGCTTGTTGCGGCTCCCTATATTTTACCGGCAATGCTTACCAGCAGTGAAGTTTACTACGCAGAAGTCGCTCAAATTTTACGTCCGGGGCAGCGGGTGCTTGGGTGTGAATTCATTGACGATCCGGTTCTTGATGAAAAAAAGAACGCTTTGCCCTGGCATCAGGCATTGTTTGAGCTGACAAAATCACCAGATGACGTATCATCGCCGGATATGAATAGCACAGATGAAATTATGTCGCTTCTGCAGGTTATTTCATCAGAGCATCAGCTGCATATTCTACGCCCCTGGCTTTTACTCAGTCTTGTTCTGTGTTTTATTCTCGCCTGTGCCGGCAGTTTGCGGCAGGATGCCGTTGTTGACAAAAGCCATATTCCGTTGTGGATGTGGCTTTTCGTCGGTGGGTGCTGTGCCATAATGAGTCTTCGCTTTTCTTACGGCATTTATTCCATACTGCCGGGGGCAATGGCTGTTCAATTCCCTTTTCGCTGGCTGTTGCCGGCCTTTGGGCTTTGGCTTCCGCTGGCAGGTGTGGCGGCTGGTTTCTTAGATACTGCCAGCTTTCGTTTAAAGCTTATTGTCTGGGTGGCAAGAATTTTGTTCCTGGTGATACTGCTGCTGGGGCTCGGGTTTCAGGGCTTCTTCTGGGCTCTTCCTGATGCTTCTTTGAAAAGTTCTTTTGCCGCTCCCGGCTATCTCGAGCCATTTTGCCCCCGCTCCGTCCCCAAAATGCGTGGAGTTCCTTATGTGGCTGGTGTTCCACATCGTATTCATATTGCTTCCGGCAGCGGAGTCATAACAGACTACCAGTCAGGCGTCGCATGGCTGCAGGCACAAGGCGATGCGCATACACCAGTTGAGCTTCATATCAATACTCATTATGACCCCGGCTGGAGACTTACCATGTCTAGCACTGGCCCGATTCAGCCTATTGTCAACAAAAACGATGGTACCATGCTGTTAAAGATTCCGGCTGGTGCCTGGCAGCTGACGATGGAAAGGGCATCGCCGGCAGGTCGAACGATCGGCTGGCTGCTGATGCTTCTATCTCTTTTAATCATGTTTCTTTCTTCCAGGCCGAAGCAGCGCGATAGGACAGAACTTACGCTCATGAAAAACCCGCCTGCGCCCTTATGAAGCGAATCTCATCCAAAACTGAATTGTTATATAGAGCCCGCCAACCTGTTTGACTCGCCTGGTTATCTGTGCTAGATTTTGTCTGAATCCTGATTCTGCATAAACGAATTGAAGGCATTATGAATAGAAAGACTGAAATTGAAAAAAGAGGAATCTCGATCGTTATTCCGGCATATAACGAAGAGCATTCAATCGCTGGAACTGTCGAACATACTTACGCTGTTCTTTCTTCCTACCCAGGGTTGCCTTTTGAGATCATCGTGGTTGACGATGGTTCAACCGATAACACTGCGGCTAACGCTCCCATAGAAAAATGTATTCTCTATCAGCACCCCAAAAACTACGGATATGGGCGCACTTTATTGCTTGGCGTCGGCAAGGCGCGCTATCCATTTGTCGGCATCATCGACGCAGATAACACCTATAATCCAGAGATTTTCCGGCAGATGATACCGTTGATGGATATTTACGACATGGTCATCGGCGCCCGGCAGATCAAAGATCAGACCGTGGTTGTTAAGATTTTGCGAAGGCTGTTGAAGTTTCTGCTTTATTTCTTTTGCGAGCACGTATCTCTCGACCCGAACAGTGGCATCAGAATTTTCAAGAGAGCTCTGGTAGAGCAGGGTGGTCACCTTTTCAGCAAAGGGTTCTCCTTTTCGACATCTTTAACCTTTTTTGCCGCACTCAATCATCGTTTTATCGAATACATTCCGATCGAATATGGAGAACGAACAGGTGTTTCCAAAGTGAAGCATCTTAGAGACTCTATCAGGACTTTTCTTCTGATAGTCAGCATGTCGTTGATTTACCGCCCGGTCAAGTGCTTTTCAAGTCTTCTTCTGGTTTTTGCGGCAGGTGTAAGCACGCTGGCATCTTTTAAAGGAAAAATGGAACGAGAGACGTTTCTGGGGTTCATATTCTCTCTTGGGATCGGGGTTCTTACCCTGGCAGTCGCATTTTTAGCATTCATTCAAGGAAAGATGTATGAACACACCTTATCAGGACCAAGGACCTGACAAACCACTTGTAATTCTGATTCAGCCGCAGATGGGACTCTCCGGCGATTTTTCCCGACATCTTCCTCTGAGCCTGTTATACGTGGCCGCGCCTCTGACAAAGATGTCAGTAGATATCGAGATTCTCGATACAAGAGTGCTGGAGGGAAACTGGCGCGAGGCCCTGCAGAAACTTTTACGGCGTAAGCCGATCTGGGTAGGGTTTACGGTTATGGCCGGGTACCCGGTCGCCCATTCACTCGAGATATCGAGATTTATCAAAAAGCATTCAGACAGTAGAATCGTCTGGGGCGGGGCAATGCCGACTACCGATGCAGTCTCGTGCCTGAGCGAGAATTCGGTTGATTTTGCGGTTGCCGGCAGTGGGATAGACGCTACCAGGCTGCTCACAGAAGCTATTTTGCAGGGGCAGACCGACAATAAAGACCTTCTCGGCAAAATTCCCGGTCTGGCCTATAAAATAGCCGGCGAGCATTTTTTTAACGGCAGATATCATGGTTTTGAGCACGTTACCTATCGCGATCTGCCATATCATCTGATCAGAGATTATTCAGTCTACGGCCAGATCGGTTCGAAAGACCGTGTTTTCCCTATTTATAGTGCTTATGGCTGCCCGTACCGCTGTGCTTTCTGTATTTCGCCGGCCTTGTATCGTGAATTTTCACCCAAGTGGGTTCCTGTGGCCATAGAAGAGGTTGTCGATCACATTGCTTTTCTGCAGAGCAAATATGGCGCGACCAACATTTATTTTTACGATGACGACTCTTTCGTTAATATTGAACATGTCAGAGCCATCGCCAACTCATTGAAACGTCGAAACATGCATGTTAAGCTGAGTTTTCGCGGCGCCCGCGTCGATGAAATCAAGCGCATGGACGATGCTTTTCTCGATCTGCTCAGCGAAACTGGGACAGAAATGCTGCATATCGGCGTTGAGTCAGGTAGTCAGAGAGTTCTCGATCTTTTCCAAAAGGGAATAACCGTCGCGGATATTATCGAGATCAATCGCAAGCTGGCCAGGCACAAGAAGTTGCTTGCTGCCTACAACTGGATCATCGGCACTCCCACCGAAACCATCGCAGAGATCAGACAGACAACCAGGCTTTTGACATTGCTTATCAAAGAGAATCCGCGTTGCTTTATTTTTCAGCCTAATATTTTCAGGGTCGTTCCCGGATCGGTTCTTGGTGAGACAGCAAAATCCATGGGTTACCGGTCTCCGGCAAATCTTGATGAATGGATAACTGCTGAAATTGAACAGAATATTTCTTCGCCATGGCTTTCTGATGAAGTGAAGAAGCTTATTGAAATGCTTCAGGTAGTTGCCTATTTTGTTGACGAAAAGGCGGCGCTGCTTTTACAGACAGGGTCGATAAAAGATCGTCTGATCAAGTTCGCGTCAAAACTATATCAACCTCTGGCCAGATTCCGTTTTAAAAGCGGCTTCTCAGGCCTGCTGATCGAAGCCAGACTCTTTTTTCTTGCACAAAAGCTGCTCAAATGGTGGCGCTAAGAAATGTGCGGAATATGCGGTTTTATCCGCTCCGAGCCGCGCCAGGGCAATGACCTGGTAATAAAAGCGATGGCCGCGACTATTTGGCATCGCGGCAACGAAGCCAGTGGTGTTTTTGTTGAACCAGAACTGGCGTTTGGGCATCAGCGCCTGTCAATTCTCGATCTCGATGCCAGATCGAATCAGCCGATGGTTTCTGGCAATAAGAGATTCGTAATTACCTTTAATGGTGAGATTTATAATTTCCGTGAGTTAAGGTCGCGACTGCACGGGAAGTCTTTACATACAACATCTGATACCGAAGTCTTGCTCGAACTCTGGGCGCAATACGGGCCTGCCTGTCTGGCTGATCTCAATGGCATGTTTGCTTTCGCGGTTTACGACAGAGCGCTTAAAGAGCTTTATTGTGTAAGAGACCGCCTTGGTATAAAGCCTCTCGTCTACTGGGGGAACGGCAGTAATTTTGCTTTTGCATCTGAAGCCAAGGCTTTGCTCAAATATCCAGACTGTAGCAACCAGATCGATTACGCCGCCCTCTCAGATTATCTGTCGCTTGGCTATATTACCGGTGAAGCAACTATATATGCCGGGATGCAGAAGCTTTCACCCGGGCATTATCTCAAGATTGCCAACGGAAAAGTCAGGAAAATATGTTACTGGGATATTGCGCAGAAGCTTGGATCTGCCAGAGAAAACGCGGCTGGCGATGAAATTATGTCGTTGCTTGAATCGGCGGTTAAGTATCGTCTGATCAGCGATGTGCCGGTCGGCTCATTTTTGAGCGGTGGCATCGACTCGGCTGCGGTGACAACGCTTGCCGCACGGCACTGTTCTGATATTCAGACGTTCACCATCGGATTTAATGAAGCTTCTTTTGATGAATCTGCCAATGCCGCAGAATTATCAAAAAGTCTTGGTCTGCCCAATCATGTTGATTTTTTTAATGAGCCGGATCTGGCATTTTTACAGCATCTGGTAAAATACTTTGACCAGCCGTTTGCAGATACTTCAGCTCTGCCTTTCTTTCAGTTATGCAGTAATACCAGTCGCAATATCAAAACGGTCATGTGCGGCGACGGCGGCGATGAACTTTTTGCCGGCTATGAGACGCGCCGGGCCGATCTTTTTGCCCTGGCCGGCTATCGCAATTTCCCATTCTGGAATGGTTTTTTGCAATTGGCTTCTCGGCTGGTCAACCTGATACCGGCAGACCGCGGCAAGGTATCGATGCATTATAAGGTGCGGCAGTTTTGCGAATTTGCGCATCTACCACCGCCGCAAAGCCATTTTTCATGGCGTTTGCTGTTTAATGAGGATGAGAAAAGAACTCTTCTGGGCGCGCAGATTAACGAACAGCTGAAAAATCACCAAACCTGGAATAACTATGCCAGCCTTTTCGCAAAAGTTGAAAAGTTGCCGATGCTGCAGCAGCAGGCTATTGTCGATCTGCAGACCTGGCTTGCCGACGATATTCTGTACAAAGCTGACCAGGCTTCCATGGCTCATACTCTGGAAGTGAGGGCGCCATTCCTTGATTACCGACTGGTTGAGGCGGCTTTTGCAATTCCAGAAAAGCTTAAGTTCAATGCGCGTACTACCAAGACCTTATTGCGGCGGAAATTGTCTGCCATACTGCCGGCGCATGTTCTGAAAAGAAAGAAGGAAGGTTTTGGCAGTCCGGTATCGATATGGCTCGAGGGCCGGCTTGCAGAAAATTTTCTCGACAGCATGCATGATCGTCAGTTTAAAGAAGTTTTTCCTGATACAGCCGGCATTGTGAAGCTGTATGACGAGCATTGTGCCCGTAAAAGGGACAATGGCTACCGTTTATGGGCGTTATTCATGTTTGCGCTCTGGCAAAAGGAGTGGCAGCAATCTTGAAAGAAAATTCACCCGGAATATTCGAAACACGAAATAGTTTGATTCTGGCACTGCTGGCATTGGTTATACTGACTTTTGCGCCAGTAATGTCAGCAGACTATCTTTTTTTTGACGAACATATCTATATTCTCCGAAATCCTGTCATAGCCGCGCCTTTGTCATTTGATTCACTGGCCAGGATTTTCACGTCGTTTGAAAAAAATATATATACCCCTTTGAGCATTGCCAGTTTCTGGCTCGAATACAATATGACGGGCTTCAACAGCGCGGTATCGCATTTTATAAATCTTCTCTTGCATCTGGGCTGTGCGCTTATGGTGTTTCTGGTTGTTGAAGCGCTGTTAAAGAACAGAAAAATCGCTTTCGTAGCCGCTGCGATATGGGCGATACATCCCGCTCAGGTCGAGTCCGTCGCCTGGGTGCTTGAACGCAGAAATCTGCTGTATGGACTTTTTTATTTCGCCTCTATGGCAGCCTATCTCAGATATCTGCAGCGCTTTCGCGCCGTCGATATGGCTGTCGCCACGGTTTGTATGATTTTATCGGGCTTGTCAAAGAATCTCGCACTGTTTTTGCCGCTTGTCTGGCTGATGCTCGACTGGTCGCAAAGCCGGGCCATGACGCGTACTGTTATTGTAGAAAAATTGCCGGCTGTTGTGGTCGCCATAGTTTATTTGTCTTTGATGCTTTTTGGCGTTCAGGATGGAATTTCCGGACAAGGTCAGCAAACCTTCAACTGGCTTATCGCTACCTATACTATCGGGTTCTATGTTATGAAAACAATTTTCCCGATCGGCATTGCTCCCATATACGAGATTAACGCCGGTTCTGAGCCCTGGTTTTTATTTGGTCCAGTTTTTCTGCTGATCACACTGGGCGTGGCGTGGTCTTTATGTCGTAAGAATCGGCTGGTTACTTTTGCCTGGCTGTTTTATCTGTTAAATATTGTTCCTCTGTCGGGCATTGTGGTAGTAGGGTATCCCTTCTATGCTGCCCTGCACTTTATATATGTCGCGCTGTTCGGCATAATCCTAGGTCTGGCTGTGCTGTTTTACAATTTGCTGTCTTCCTGCGCGAAAGTTCATGTGTTTATGCCGGTCAGTATTGTTTTGACAGTTGCTTTGTCTGTTGTTTCATTCCAGTATTCGCATGTATATACAAACTCGCGTACCCTTTTTGAGTATGCTCTTGAAATAGACCCGGACAACCGGTTTGCCCGAGGTCAGCTGGCAACTTTTCTGGCAAGTCAAAATGATTATGCCGAAGCAGGAAAGCATTATCAGGAGTTGATCAAGCGCTATCCCGACTATTTCAGCGGATATTATGGCATGGGGCGTGTTTATAGAAGAGCAGGTCAGTATGATGTCGCGCTTACCTATTTCAGCCGAGCCCTTGAACTGAATTCCAGGAGAGCTGATCTGCCTTTCGACCGGGGCCTGCTTTTGCTGACCGCCGGAGATTTTGCCGCGGCAGAAAAGGATTTCTCTCTGTCTCTGCAGAATAAATACTCTAATATGTCTCTGGTCTATTTCTGGCGTTCTGACGCAAGAAGGCGGCAGGGAAACTACCTCGGCGCCATAGAGGATTTGCTGCTGGCAGCTGCAGACAATAAAGATGATTTCAGTATTAAAGTTGGTCTTGTCGAGCTTTATGTCGAAAGCGGGCAGGTTGCTGAAGCTGTATCTGCCCTTATGGCGGTTTGCCGGCAGTTTGCCGCCGACCCATCGCAGCAGCAGGAATATATGCAGATCATCAGTTCCCCGAGTCTGGCCGCAGTGCTCACCAGATCAGCACTATACCGGAACTATTTCAGATACCACTTTAAGTGGTATCCGCTCTAATTATCAGAAGATTTTCTGGCGATCAGAGACCATAAAACTTTGTTGGTATGGCGCAGGTTGGCAATTGTCATAGCATTCTCTTCAGCCAGTCCGATGACTTCTTCGCGTCTGAAATGGTATGAAATGGGAGCGTGAAAGAGATCAAAAACCGACATCCAGGTGGTTATGAACCGGTTTTTTGACCAGAGGTTCATGTGCTCATAAAGGGGGATTTTTTGGGCGAGCTCAGGAGCTGCTTTGCCGGCAGGAACATAAAAAAGCATGATGATAAACTGCAGCACGAAAGCCGGGAAAAAAGACAGTGCGAACAGCATTTTAAGTGGGATTTTGTGGAGTAGAAATTTGGCCGGTTCGACGATATGCGTCATGAGGAAATTTCCTTCCCAGCTGTAGACGCAGATGGCGGTCTGGCCGCCATTGCGGGTTACTCTGGCAAGTTCTCTGAAACCCTGTTTGTGGTCATGCACATGCTGTAGTGCGTGATCGCAGATGGCAATATCAACGAGATTCGATTGCAGTGGCATTTGCACCAGATCAGAGCGTATAAGCAGGAGCTCGCTGTCGCTGCATGATTGCAGGAGCTTGCGGGCGGCATATATTTCACGGCCGAGATCGAGGGCAATGATGGTCTTAGCACCCATTTTGCTGAGGTGATATACTTCGCGGCCGCGGCCTGCACCGCCTACAAGAACGATTGCGCCTTTAACGGTCTCAGGCTCAATGGGAATAAAATTTCTGAATGCCGCGCGGCTCAGGAACCCGTTACTTTCGAGATCACTCACGGTAAACGGATGGATTTCATCCCATTGGTATTCCCAGTTTTTCAGAACTGCAATCTGCTTGAGCTCATTCGTGTTGAGCTCTTTGTTTTCGTAGGCAAAGTCTTTCGGCGCAAAACCGAGAGCGGCGAGAGTTTCGATCTCTTTCTGGTTGAGCGCATGTTTGCTGTTTCTGGAAAATAAAACAGCCGCCCCATCGAGTACCGGATAAAGGCGGTTGCATTTTTGACAGCTGATTACGCCATTCTCGATCTGCTCGTCGCTTATGTTGCCGGCTTTTATCGAGAGGTTGCTGCCACAGTCCAGGCATTTGAGCCAGGAGACATGCTTTATTTTCATCGGTCAGGCTTGATCAGGCGCTTTTAAGCATTCTTTCGAGCTCTTTTGGATGCATGGTGTGAACCATAGCCTCTTCAAGCGTGATGTCGCCGCGCAGATACAGGTCTCTGAGAGACATCTCAAAGGTCATCATGCCTTCTTCGTGGCTGGTCTGCATGACAGTATAAAGACCTGAGATTTTCTGTTCGCGGATACAGTTGGCGACGGCCGGGTTGCCGATCAGAATTTCGTTACAGACGACGCGACCTTTGCCGCTGGCGATTGGCAGCAGCTGCTGGGCAACGACTGCGCGCAGAACGAACGAGAGCTGCGAGCGGATCTGCGACTGCTGGTGAGGCGGGAACATGTCGATGATACGGTTGATCGTCTGGGCGGCGTCAGTGGTATGCAGGGTGCCAAAGACAAGATGGCCGGTTTCGGCCATGGTGCAGGCGGCGCCGACGGTTTCGAGGTCGCGCATTTCGCCTACCAGAATGACGTCGGGGTCTTCGCGCAGTACGCGGCGCAGCGCTTCGCCGAATGACTTGGTGTCAATGTGCAGTTCGCGCTGGTTGATGACTGAACGCTTGTGGTAGTGCAGGTATTCGATCGGGTCTTCGATCGTCATGATGTGGCAGCGTCTGGATTCGTTGACGATATTGATCAGGCAGGCAAGCGAAGTTGATTTGCCTGAGCCGGTAGGGCCGGTAAACAGCACCAGTCCCTTGCGCATGCGCGTAAAATCGCGAAGTTTTTCCGGCAGGCGGAGCTCTTCAAGGCTCGGAATTTTGGTCGGAATAATTCGGAATGCAGCACCGATACAACCGCGCTGCTTATAAACGTTGACGCGGAATCGCCCGAAGCCATGCACCGAATATGACATGTCGAGTTCAAAATTTTCTTCAAACTCTTTCTGCTGTTCGGCAGTCAGCATGTTATATATCAGGGATCTTGTGTCCATCGGGGTCAGAACGTCGAGGTCAGTCTGGATAAGTTCGCCATCGACACGGATTACCGGTGGGGTACCCACGGTAATGTGAAGGTCTGATGCCCCATTTTCAATGACCAGATTCAACAAATCGTTCAGGACAAACATTTCCGCACTCCTTAATGGATCTTTTTTTTATATTATTATCGAAAGTCTTTAAAAACAACACTCCCTCGCCTGCCGTGGCAGCGGGGGAGTGAGGGTTTCTTTTTTGTGGGAAAGAGTCTGCATCAACTCAGTGCTCGCCCATGGTGACGCGAAGAACTTCTTCAAGAGACGTCATGCCGGTCAGGGCTTTGCGCAGGGCTGATTCACGCAGTGACAACATGCCTTCTTCGATCGACTGGCGGCGGATATCGTCGGTTGAGCCGCCGTTGAGAATGATGTCACGCAGGCGTTCTGACATCATCATGACTTCATATACGCCGACGCGGCCTCTGCTGCCTGAGTTGGCGCATGATTCGCAGCCTTTGCCCTTATAGAACATCATATTCTTTTCGTTGATGTGTGGAAGGTCAATTCGGCGGATAAGTTCGGGGGTGATACCGAACTGGGCGATCTGTTCGGCGCGCGGCTTGATTTCGAATTTGCAGTCTTTGCAGATTTTGCGGACAAGTCGCTGGGCCTGCACCAGAATTACCGAAGTGGTAACCATGAATGGCTCGATGCCCATGTTGACGATACGACCGATGGTGCCTGGCGCGTCGTTGGTGTGCAGGGTCGAGAGCACCAGATGGCCGGTCATCGACGCTTTGATAGCGATTTCTGCCGTTTCAAAGTCGCGAATTTCGCCGACCATGATTACGTCGGGATCCTGGCGCAGGAAAGAGCGCAGCGCCGCCGCGAAAGTCAGGCCGATTTCGGGTTTGCACTGTACCTGGTTGACGCCGTGCAGCATGTATTCAACCGGGTCTTCGGCCGTCATGACGTTGGTGTCGATTGAGTTAACCGAAGTCAGGGCCGAATAAAGGGTAGTGGTCTTGCCCGACCCGGTTGGGCCGGTAACCAGAATGATGCCATATGGTGACGCAACACCTGTTTTGAAGCGTTCAAGCGTTTTGGGCTCAAATCCGAGGTCTTCGAGGTTGACCTTCAGTGAGGTCTGGTCGAGAATACGCATAACGATCTTCTCGCCCCAGATAACCGGCAGAACCGAGACGCGCAGATCGATCATGCGGTTGGAAACCTTGATCTTGATGCGGCCGTCCTGCGGCAGGCGCTTTTCGGCGATGTTCAGCGATGACATGATTTTGATACGTGAAGTGATAGCGGCTGTCGCTTTTTTCGGCGGCTGCATGGCGGTATACATCATGCCGTCCTGGCGGTATCTGATGCGCAGTTCTTTTTCGAATGGCTCGATATGAATATCAGAAACACCGTTCTGAACTGCCTGTGAAATAACAAGGTTACACAGCCTGATGATCGGCGCGTCGTTTTCGCCGAGTTCGCCGAGGCCGTCGAGGTCTTCGTCGTCTGAGTGGCCGATGTCTTCAAGGTCGTCCATCAGTTTGTCCTGCTGGGCGACGGCGCCGTAGGCATCCTGCAGGGCCTTGTTGATATCGGTATGGGTGGCGACAACGGGTTTGACCATGAGGGCGGTCATCAGCTGAATGTCGTCGATCGCGATGATGTTGAGCGGATCGACCATGGCCACGGTGAGCTTGTTTCCAACCTTATTGATCGGAATCAGCATGTGGCGCTTGGCAATATGTTCGGGAACCAGCTTGGCAATGACCGGGTCGATGAGGTAGTTCGACAGGTCGATGAAAGGAATGCGCAACTGCTTGGAAAGGATCTGGACGATGTCCTGTTCGGTGACGAGATGCATTTCGACGAGAACGGCGCCGAGGCGCTTGCCGCTTTTCTTTTGCAGGGCAAGAGCTTGTTGCAGCTGTTCTTCGTTGATCAGGCCTTCCTGGATCAGGGCGTCGCCAAGGCGCAGTTTCTTGGAAAGAATCGAGGTAGCCGCCGCAGATTTGGGTGCGGATGCCGACTGGCCTGGAGGTGGCCCTCCAGCCGGTGTCGCGGCCGGTGCTCCAGCGGGGTGTAGTCCGTCTGGTGCCCCTGGTGCGGCAGGAGGAGTTTGATTCATTTCTGCAGTTCCTTCCTTATTTCTTTACCAGAAATAATGCCTCATTTTACCTAACTAAAGCAAGTAACCCGAGGTTACCCGCCAAAAATGCACTTTCTAATCACCTGCTCGGGCGCTGTCTGCCCGGTTAACAGTCTGAAAGATTCTAATCCCTGTTCCAGCAGCAGCTCCCGGCCATCAATTACGCTACAGCCATTTTGCCGAGCTGTTGCCACCAACCTGGATTCTGGCGCATAATTAAAATCGACATAAAACTTGCTTTTGCTGAGAAATTCTTTGAACTCTGCAACAAAATCATCTTTATGCCACCCCAGAGGGGTCGCGTTGATTATTATATCAGATTCTTCTATTGCATGCTCTAAGTTTTTCTCATTCCATGCCAGTCTTTTTATATTATAGGGGGGTTCTGAGTCAATAGAGTCAGAGGAACTTCGGGCGATCTGGAAAACGCGGGCGCCGCTGAGCAGTAAGGCCTGGCAGGCTGCTGCTGCCGCGCCGCCGCTTCCCATTACCAGGCCTGTCTGTGGCCGACCCAGCCGCTCGAGAATGCGCAGGCATCCGGTGGTGTCGGTGTTCCAGCCTTCGATGCGACCATCTTCGCAAAATTTCAGGCAGTTGACCGCTTTTATTACATCGGCCGGGCTGTACAGCGTGTCGCAAAATAACGCCGCCGCATGCTTGTGGGGACTGGTTACATTGATGCCTCTTACGCCCAGCGCCTTCAGGCCGGTGATGGCGTCGGCGAGGTCAGCTCGGCAGACGCGAAGGGGTACATAGACGGCGTCGATGCCGCAGAATGCAAAAGCCCGGTTCCAGAAAACCGGGCTGAGAGAATGGCTCACCGGGTCGCCGATAATGGCAAAAACCTGGCTGGCACCGTTTATTTCAAGGTTCGCGTTTTCTGACAAGTTAAATTACCTTGCAGTATGTACAGGCTAATATAAGGGCGCCATGACAGCAAACCATTCACATTTTTAACGGCTGAAGCCGCAAGAAATGCGTAATGCTATAGGCACTCTGGGTTTGCTGAGATTTGTAGTATTTTGCTCAGCTGAAGCTCTTGACTGCTTCTTCTTCGCTTTCGAATACGTCGAAAACCTTGTCGAGGCGTGAGCGTTCGAGCAGTTCCATGACGGTTGGTGACAGATTGATGAGTTTGAGGTCGCCATTGCTCTTTTTCAGCTTTTTGAGCGCTGAAGCGAATACGCCGAGGCCCATGCTGTTGAGGTAGTTGACTTCCTGCAGGTCGATAACGAGCTTTTTTTTGCCGTCATTGATCACCTGGTCGATTTTTTCTTTGAACTGATCGACCGTTTCGGTGCTGATTTCGCCGCGAATGACGATAAGAGTCACGTCGCTGCCTTTGGGTCTGACGTCTATCTTTACTTCCATAACAACCCTCCCGGTATACTGTAATTTCGCCACTAAAACTAACTCATCTTTCTCTTATATGCAAGAGAAAGACGAGTTAAAAAGAAAAGGGGAATCCAGTTTGGGTTTTACACTAGAACTTTTTCGAGGCGGAAATCCTGTGCGCATCACCGAGAGTTTCGTCGGCGTATGAGTAGTCGAACCGCCAGGTGTCAAGTTTGAAGCTGGCGCCGAGGGTCAGGTCGCCGTCTTTGCTGCCGAGGCGCAGAGCTGCGTAGTCCTGCAGCCACCATTCAGCGCCGGCAAACAGCTTGGCATCCATGTCTTCAACTTTGTTGATGTCAGCGGCCAGGGTCAGGTTCGAGCGGGCCTTGTAGGCGACGCCGAAAGTAGTGGTAACCGGCACGTCGTCTTCGTGTTTGGAAGCAGTGTTCCATTCAAGAGTTTCGCCGAGGTCGCGGATCGACAGGCCGAGGGTGGTCTTTTCGCAGGCTTCATAGAGGAAGCCGAAATCGAGCCCCCAGCTGCTGGCCGAGTTGGTGAACAATTCGTGTTTGAGATACTTAACGTTGACGCCACCGTAAAATTTGTCAGAGAGTTTGCGGGCGTAAGAACCGAAAGTGTTCTTTTCAGTATCTTTAAAGTAGCTGAATATCCAGACGTTTTCACCGGCTTTGTAGGTACCATCAGATCTGGTGGCAGGCTCGTCTCCGGTCAGGAGAGCAGTTCCATCCCAGTTGGTTGATGCCAGTCTGGTTTCCGGAATGCCATCGACGCCGAATGTCATGTGTGACAGCGCCACCACGCCGGTCTTTTTGCCGCTTTTATCCTTGAGGATGTGCGCGTAGTTGAAGAAGTTGTATTCGCGATCCATGGTCAGGTCGGCATGCATGAAAGAACCTTCCGACTGCTCGAGTCGGGCAAGACCGGCCGGGTTCCAGAAGGCTGCGGTTGAATCATCGGCGAGCGCGGTGAATGCGCTGCCCATGCCGAGTGCTCTGGCGCCTACGCCCATTTTCAGATAGGCTCCGGCCTGGCCGGCAGATTCGGCAAAGGCGGTGCTCATGGTTCCTACGCTGAGTGCAGCGAGGAAGAGCGTCTTTAAAACCTTTTTCATATTGTTTCCCCTTACGAGTCGATAGAACTGGATATCAATCTATTCGGCAACTTTGTTGCATTTATGAACGATATTTTCAAAAAATTTATCTCAACCTCCGAGACCATTGAGGCTCGGCGCGCCGTGCCCTTAATTCATATACCTGTCAGACCCATGTCCATAAGGGTCTTGTAAATCTGAGCGACGGCACTGTCATTCGAATTGTCTTCTGACCTGGCAATGTTGATCTGCGTTTTCGCCTTATCGTCGTCGCCGACGCCGCCCCGCCAGAAGTAACAGAAAGCCAGCATGGCGTGCGCTTCGGCATTGCTGACCCCGATCGGATGCGTCGAAGTGAAGCGATAGGCAGTATTGCTGAGGCCGACTGCTTCGAGCAATTGAATCGCTTGCGTGATTCCGGCATTCTGGCCACGCTGAATCAGAGCGGCCGCGAGACCGATGCGAGCTTCATTGTCAGAAGCAGAAGCCTGAGTAAATGATGAATAGCCAGATTCAACCCCGGAAGATTTGGTCAATGACCAGCCAAGGCCGTTGTAAGCCTGAACTTTTTGAGTTTCGGTAATATTGGTAATGGTCAGAACCTGATTGAACTTGTTGATTGCGCTGCTGAATGCGCCATAGCGAAAGTCTTCCCAGGCGGAAGCAAGCAGTGAATCAGGATCGGTTTCACCGACTCCGCCGCCACCAGTGCCTCCCCCTCCGCCACCAGTACCGGGTGTCGGTATTTCTGGCGGAATAGTATAGCGGCCACTGCCGCCACCGCTGCCGCAGCCACTGGCGAGGAAGAATATCACTGCAATGGTCAGCACCACTATCGATTTTCTGTTCATCTTGCTATCTCCATCTTCTCGTGCTCGTAATCGTAATCGGTATCGTAATCGTAATCGGCATTTGGTGGGGGCGCGTCGCGACGCGCCCCTACGGGGTTGTTATCGTAATACCGCGATTTTGTGCGTATATTTGGTCTTTTTACCCCAGTCGTCGGGATCTCTGACCGTGATGCGGGCGAAATACACGCCGTTGGCCACGGCTTTGCCGCCGGTGGCGCGCAGATCCCACAATACTTCCTGAACGTGTGTATTGCCCTGTTTGCTGCTGCCACGCAGGCTGAGGTTGCGCTGGTCGGCAACCTTGTGGCCGGCGACGTCGTAGATATTGACTTCGACTTCGTTCCAGTCGATATCGTTGCGGTTGGTGCTGATGCGCATGCTGGCACGGTTGCGGGCCGGGTTCGGGTATTGCACGACATCATAGATATCCAGCGGGGGCTGGGCCACGAAGCGCAGTGCCGGGGTGACCGTCATATTGCCGGCCTTGTCGGCGATGCGCAGGCTGATTTCGTGCTCGCCGCCGATCAGGTTTTCAACCGGCACAAAGTTGGCGGTGATGCCGGCTTTGTCGATCATCAGCGGCTGCAGTTTGCCGTCGAGCATGGCCCAGGCTGAATCACGGTCGAGACCCGAAGCGAGTTCCTCGAGCTGCCAGCTGAAGGTCGGGCGGGCTTCGCGGATCGGTTCATCGCCGATCTCTGTCGTCATATTGGCGCGCGGCGCCAGAACGTCTTTCATCATAGCGAAGGTTCCGCCGGTAGTTTCTTCAAAGCTGGCAACTCCATCGCTTACTGCGAAGGCAACTGGTTTCCAGCCTGCCGCCTCGCTGCGATACATGCCAATGCCATTGCCGATCTGGCTTTCTTCAAGTTTAAGACTCATTCTGACCGGCTTGATAATGCGCCCGGCCGGAACATTGAGACTGTAAGCGCTGCCAACTGGCGTCAGTTCAATTGAATTACCGCTGCTGCTGCCGCTCAGACTGCTGCCGCGCAAAGTCGAGCGTTGCTCGGCACTGAGGTCAGCCATAATGCTCGGCACGATCGAGGGCAGTGTTGTGTCTTCGCCGACCCTGGCAAGTTCTTCGTGGAGAACTGTAACCACAGAATTGCTCTTAAGCGTTCCAGGTTCAAACACCACCTCGAAGTTCTCATCAACCGACTTGACCGAAGCTCTTACCGAAGCATTCACATAGGCGGTTGAGAAGCTCATGTTTGAGGTGCCGAGGTTGCTGGAAGTGTCACGAGCGCTGACTTTTATGGTTGCTACGCCAGGATAGTTAGAATCTAGATGAGCTCCACCAATGAATATCATGCTGTTCGGGCCCGGATTCAATATCAGCGAGATGGCTGAGGCTCCGCTCTGGGTGATTGTGGCAGTTGGTGCGCCAGACAGCGCTTCATTGGACTTGACCACTACACTTATGTCGAATTCATTAGCCGGGCTGCTGAAGGCACTGATAAGGAGTTCCGGTGGTTTTATGTCGCGACCGAAGAACGGCAGGCTGCTGTTGCTGAGGTTGCCGAAGTTATCCTGAACTCCGGTAGCGGTAATTGTATATTCAGTGTCTTCTACGATGTCGTCGCGGCATGAAATAGTTACCGAACTCTTATCAGCCCGAACTGTAACAGAAAGAATAGTGAGTTCTGTACTGGCAGTGCCGGTCGTGAGCTTATAATTGGAAACTGTTCTAGCCGTAGTTTCTTCGATCTGTTCGCTGAACACGACGTTGAACTGTTTCTGTGAAGTCAGGCCATCATAGGTGATGGTAGTAATCTCAGGGCCTTTGGTGTCGGCCGTGAAGGTAGCTATGTTGTAGCCAGTTTCAAGTGGAACACCGTCGAGACTTGGATACCCCACGCTAACAGTTATTGTATAGGCAATTCCATCTGCAAATGGCATGGTAAATGGCAGAGTTACCTTGTTGCCATCTATATTGTCTACGGTCATTGCGCCGACAGATATGCCCACCGGCAGGTTTTCGGCAGAAGAGATCGTGAAAGGCGTGCCTGATGCGATGCCTGTGAATACATCATGAGAGAAAGTCAGCAGGGCGGTTCTGTCATTAACCTGTGTGACTCCGGTAACTCTGAAGCGTGAAGTGGTAACTTTGATGTCCACAGTGATACCTGAGGGGTTGCCGGCCAGGTCAGTTACCGTAACCTGATAGACGCCATCCTGAACAAGCTGCTGGCTAGTGTCTTTCCCGTCCCATAGGGCTGTCAGGTCTGTTGCACCAGGGCCTCCCTCGAGAAGGATTTCTTTGATCAGCGTCGAGCCGACGGTAATTTTTGCCATTGCAGTGCCCGAAGCGATATCACTCGGATCTGTCGTGGTAGCTACAATTCTGAGCTTATTAGTGGCGCCCCATGGGCTGAAGCTAGAGACCTCAGTACCGGTATCGTGCCGGTATAGCCTGATGGCTGAGATGGGAGGCGAAACTGTATCTATTATCAGAGTGGCAGTCGCCTTGCTGTTGGCACCGCTGCCGGTGCCGACGTTGCCGGCGAGATCGACGAGCGAAACCATGTAATTCCCGTCTTCGAGGCGGCCTGGTGGTGTATTGGTATGTTTACCATCAAAGCTGATCGTATATCCGGTTGTGGTCTGGCCCATCTGATATGTCTCTGTGGCAACTCCGCTGGTAAGTCGCATTTTTACTGTGTCGCCGCCAGCCGGGCCGGATACGTCTACTTTTACGAATGAGCTGACAATTGGACTGAAGTAAGCGACATTGTTTACGGTCTTGACATTGGCGAACTGCCATGAACTAACTTTAGGCTCTTTGCCATCGTAAGTTATTGTGCCGCGCGTGCTGCCTTCGTTGTTGGCATCGTCGTATACCCGCAGTTCGAAGCTGATCGGGCCAAGCACCCCATAGAAAAGACCAGTAGCAGTAGATTTGCCATCCCAGGCAGCAGTCCCGCTAAGCCTGTCGGGAGCAAGAGTAAGAGGAATGCTGGCGATTTCTGTGCCATTGGTCGGCTGAATTCTCAGCCAGAGGTCAGTTGCAACCGGTGCCTGTTGAAAGGTTACCGTTATGGTCGCAACATAAGGCTCGACATAAGGGCTGAAAGGCTGGTTTACCAGAACAGTATTGTCTTTGGCGGTTGTCTGCTGGTAGGTCGTTACTTCGTAACCACTTATAATCGGGCCTTTCGATCTGATCGTGACTGGAATAGAGGCGATTCGGCTGTCGGGATCGTTTGCTCCACGGTTGCCTGCCTCATCGAAACCGCCAGATACGAAGTAGTAGTATGGCCCACCCTGCAGGGTGTTGGCGTCGAAGTTGGCGGAGTTGGTGAATAGTGCCGTTCTGCCGTCTTGCCAGTTGCGGAATACAAAGGACATTACGGCTGTGCCGTCGAGCCCAAGCCGCATCTGCGGTTCCAGGGTGCCACTATCACCGCGGTTCATGTCTTCATCAAAGATGACTTTGAAATAGCTGCCGGCAGGCATTATGCCGATTGTGTAGGAGCCAAGAGTTGTGTTCGGCTGAATTACATCGATTGCCCTCGGCATTTTGTTATCGAACACCATCTGCGCTCGCGTGTCATCAAATCCATATTGTGAAACACCGCTGGTTGTTTTCTTGCTCAGGTCAAATGCTTCACTTGCCTGGCCGAAAGCCGGTGCTCCGACATTGAATATGTCAGTAAAATTGCTTACCTGAACGTATACATCGATTTTCTGGAGATCGCCAGCTTCAGGCAGAGTAGTGTTGGTGTATCGCGCTACGGTTCGTGTAACACCACCCTGATTATGATCGAGCCAGCTGACGAATTTTCCGGTGTCGATGCGGACATTGTCGGACGATCTGTACAGTTCAAGAATGGGAACGATATTGCGGGCGATGGGTATGCTTACATCAGCCGACAATGTTGCTGTTTCGAAGGCTACTTCATAGAAGAAGTTGTCAGCAGGATAACCTTTGAACAGCTTGGTGCTGCTGGCTGTAGTGACCGGGCTGATAGCAACCGTATGAATTCTCGCCGGAGCATAACCTGTTGGCAAATTCTTCTGCAGCAACGATGCCTGACCGCTTGTGCCCGGGAAGGCTTCGCTTAAATTGCCCCACAGATCTCTGAATGCGCTGTTCGAGCAGGCCAGGAAAAAGTCGCTGGTTCCCCAGCTGAGAATAGACTTCAATGCTTCATCGCTAAGCGGAATTCTGATAGTAGTCGAAGCGTAATCATTAAGCTCTGTATAGCTGTTGGCTCCAGTCCACCGAACCATAGGATTGGCCTGACTGAGGCTGCCGAGAGATATTGAGCGGCTGTTGGCGGTATCCGCCTTCTCATAGATGTAAACCCTGGAAAGATCTGCGGGCTGGGTTTTGGTCAAGGACAGGGTACTTTCGTTATGAGCGTCGTTGAATAGTCTGGCTCTTCTGTTCTGTATGTTGATTGTAAGCATCGGAATCCCGCCACTGAGGTCGAGCAGGCTGCCGGCAGCTACCTGGAAAGGAGTGCTCAGCGGCGTGAGACTGGCAACTACTGCGTTGGTTGGCGTTATCGGCATGACACTATTGCCCTCTGTGTCGCGTATGAGAGGCGTCAATCCGTTATACGGTGGTGGCTCAAATTCAGTGCCGGTGATCTGCAGGTGAAACTGAGTGCCAAGTCGACCATACTTAAGTGCTATCCAGTCCTGCGCTTCCTGTGAAAGTTCAACTTTTAAAGATCGCAAAGTATTGAGAGTGCTGTACGGGTCAAATGTGTCTGAGGCTAAAGTGTTGAAGCGATATCTATTGACCCAGGTCTCATTATTTGACGCCCGGTTGCCCCATATTGCGAGATTTTTCAGAGTTGTGTCATCCATTGTCGTGGCATCCATATCTTTGTCGAATTCGATATAGAGCTGTTTGCTTATTTCATCGCTGAGATTGGCGACATAGCGCCCGCCAATGAGCTTCGGTCGAGTATAGAAGTCGTTCGGTATCAGAAGCTGCTGAAGGGTGATGTTGCGCGAAATCGGCTTCAGCCAGTTGCCGGACTCATCTTTTACGACATGAAAGATAGGGTCGAAGCCGGTTTGTGTGTCATTTGTCGAAAGTGAAATGTAAAGGGTTCTGCGACCCCAGTCGGCGATTATCGTTCTGCTGGGAGAAGCCAGCGTAATCTGCATTGTGTCGGTGATGCTCTCTGTTATCAGAAGGTCATTATTGGCAAGACTTAGGGCAAAGGCTGTTTTATTGCCTACCTCTATGTTGGTGTGGGCGTTTCTGTATCCTATCCTGATCTGTTCGATGTCAAAAGTCGCCGGATTTACCGGTTCAGAGAACACCAGGCTCAGGTTCATTCCGTCATAGGTGGCATACGACAGTTCAGGGCGTTTGCTGTCTACTGCAAGCTGAGTGTATTCGTCGTCTACATAAGCCTTGTTGCCATAACGGTCGACGACATAGATTCTGAAAGTATGGGTGGCGAGGTCATAATTGCCATTCTCAAGCCGGTAATGCGCATATTTGTTCGGAAAGGTTATGCCCCCATCTGTAGAAAAGCGTGTTGCATTAACTGCATTGGGCTTTAATTGATAAGTAGTGGTGGCGCCAATGGGAGAAAGGTCAACATAGGCCTGTCCGTTTGGAAGAGCTTCAGTCAGCTCGACCCAGGCAGATATGCTGTCAGATGCGACACCATTGCCGACATTCGCTACCCAGTTCTCCGTATTCTGTGGATTGACAACTTCTACCCGCTGAACAATTGTATTAATATTGATAAGCGGGGGTTGATTATCGAAAGTCAATGCCGGGCTTGGGACAAGCTTGCCGGAAGTGGTCTGGTTATCGGCATCGTCGGAGACAAAGATTTCATATCTCAGAATGTCGCCATTGACTATCAGCCATTCACCTTCACCAACTTCAATCGGAACAGCAGTGGTTCCGGTAGCGACCTCAAAGGTGGCCTGCCAGACGTTGGTTCCTGTTACCTGAGTAAGGGGTGCTCTGAACACTTCCTGCGAGCCCAGCGAAGTATAAAGAACGACCGTAGCTGAGCCCGGGTCGGTAAAACGTTCAATTTCGGCTTCGACCCTGATTATGTCACCAATGTTGGCGGTGTTGGCAATAAGATTGTCGCCGTTGTTTTCAACTACTATCATTTTTGCGCTGCCGGCTTTGATTCTGGGCAACAGTGTGTCTATTCCGAACGGATTGGCCGGATCACATTCTATTACGGAGTTTGCCATGGTCAGCGCAGGGGTGTCAGGGTGTAATACCTTGACCGGAAAGCTGACTGTATTTGCATCCAGGCCGTAATCACTGGCCGAGGCGACGAATGTGGCAGAGTAGATGTATGGAGCTCCGCTGGCAGGAACATAGCTCAATGGTGTCCAGTAAGTTCTGATATCTCCATCGTAATATCTGGCAGTTGAATCGTCACTGGTGCTGTTCGTGATAGTGCGAATATCAGCGAGGACTTCTGCAACCGGATCATTGGCTTCATTGTAAAGCGAAGAGAGAACCGCTGTGATTTTAACGCTGTCGCCAGATGCTATATAGGTGACAGGATTGAGTATGTTGTTGAAGTTCCGGTCTACGAAGAGATCGGTCCGCGACTGTGGAAATCCTGCAAAAACAGGGGTTTTTGATAAAAACCTTATGGGTATGGTATAGGCGACGGACATGTTCTTGTTGATGTCAAAGGCGAGAATAACCAAAGAAGAGCGTGTACCTAGACCTTCTGGAACTGTCCATTGATAGGTGTATTCATTTCCACCAGAGGGGTTTGGCGGAAACAGTGTCGGACTTGGTGCCGTAAGGCCATTTTCATTGAAGAGATTTTCAAAGTCTATCTGTGGCAGAATTCCGTCATGATAATTCAGACGCACCTTGATCTGTATTACATCGCCGAGATTGGCTTCGCCCTGGCGGCCGTTATCGACGACAAAGGTGATCGGGTAAATTTCGATTGTCGGTGGGCGATTGTCAACGACAACACTGTTGGTCGTGTTGGAGACAACTTCATTGCCGTTAACATCGGTGAGCTTTACGGTAAGATATACTGTTTCGCCGTTTGTTGTGCCGGCTTTTGGCATGTATTCCTTCTGAACCTGCCATCCGCCCGGTGCAACCAGCGGGGTGACCATGCTGGCGGTGTCAGTATAGCCGAATTTGCTGAGATCAACAGTAATGGTGCCCATATCATTTGAGCTGCCCTGAATGTTCAGTTCAAGTTTTACCACATCTGTCGCTACAAAGTGTTCGGTTGTATAATAGCCGTCGAGATCGACAACTCCATTGTCATTGGTATCAACCACCTGGGTGACGGTGATGCTGTTAACAACCAGGGGCTGGTTATCGACAAAAAGCTGTTCGGTGCTGGCAAGTCCTCGATTACCTGCGTTGTCGGTGATCTGCACGGTAAATGTCGTGCTGGCACCATCAGTAGTACCGGTAACAACCGTGTGTGTATAACCATAAAGACCGTCACCGGCAATACCGTCGTTATTGGCGCCGTCATCAAGCAGTTGCTGAGCAGAACTGCCTCCGATTGCGGTAAGGTTAACCGTTGGTGCGCCACCATCGAGTCGCCCAAGGTCTACTTTGGCGAGAATACTCACCTTGTCGCCAATATTTACCACGCCCTGTTTCCCTTTGAGATCCTGGAAGGTCGCTGAGGCATATTCGATGAAAGGTGGTCGGCAGTCGACTTCGAACGGCGACGACAACGAGTTCATTATGTTTCCCGCCTTGTCTGTAACTGAAGCCCTGAAAATATAGCTGGGATTTTCGGTTGCAGACTCGAGGCAGTCGTGAATAAGGTAATAACGTCGTAGTATGGCATCGTAACTCATTACGTATGAGCTGGCGCCGCCGACTAATGAGAGATCGATCGTGCAGGTTCCAGCATCAGGTTCGTCTACGGGGACTATTAATTCAAGCCGGTCACCGATGTTAACTACTCCTGACTTATTGAGGTCGGTTAGCCAGTTTACAGCCATTGGACCAACATCGCAGGGACGGTTGTCTATTTTTACCTTTATCGTTCCAGGTCTGCTGTTGCCGGCATTATCAGTAGCGGCAAAGGTGAAATAATATTCATTGTTGAGAGTTCCGGCAGGAACATCTGTGGTATAACTGTATGAGGCGATACCGTCATAGACCATGTCGACTGCGGCTGCTTCGCCAAATTCGCTTAAATTAAGCTTTACAGATTCACTGTCATGCACTGAAGCAGATGAGCTGGCGAGCTGAACTCTGAAGGTGACACGATCATTAACTCTTACGAACGGATGAGATGGAGTTAGAACCGGATCTGATATGTAGGATGATCCGATGACGAGCGGTGGTTCGTTATCGACCATGACCGGGCTCGATACCGTCTGAACCATATTTCCGGAATCATCCACTGCATAAATGGTGAAGGCTACGTTCTGATCATAGGGAAAACCGGTGGTAGGGTCGCCAACAACATGGTCGAGGCGATAGGTAGTTCCTGAATAAGGAGCCAGAGTGCTGCTGGCAGTTCCCCCTATCCTTTCAAAGTTCACCCATACGCTGCCGTTATCAATGTTGGCGACACTGGCAGAAATCGCCAACTGGTCGCCATGCCGTATTATCTGATTCGGCCGGGAGACATTCTGAATCTGGGCGCCGCTGAGAGTGGGCGGGGTGTTATCGACATAAACTATAGGCAGAATGACCTGACTGATCTGGTTGCCGGCAGTGTCTTTGGCAGTCAGTGTGAAGGCGCGTGGCATGGTGTTTTCAGAGGTATACTGAATTACGTTGTAGAGAAGCTCAAATGTGGTAGTAGCGGAATTGTTGAACGGAACGATCTGGTTAGCTACACCGCCAATGGCACTAAGATCTACGGTAATGATAACATCGTTCATGACGCTCGACATATTGCCGTAAAAGTGCAGCTGGTCGTTGATTATAGCGATGTTGTCGCCGATGATGCCGCCGTTTTCAATCATTGCGACGCCCATTGGCAGTGAGAATTCTGGTGGTATATTGTCGAGGGCAAGCGGGTTTGATGTGCGCGGATTGCTTGGGTTGCCGGCATCATCCGTAGCTCTAACTTCAAAGGTTACGAAATTGCTTTGTAGATCTGGTACGTCGGCGAGGTAGTAGTCATACTGATAAACAGCCTCGGAGCCGGGTGTGTTGCCTGAAACCCTTATCATGGTGATTCCGGTCGGGAACAGAGTTGCGTTATACATTACAACCTTGTCGAAGTCATAATTGCCGATAACTGCCTGAATCCTTATGGTATCTCCAGAGGTTACCCAGCTTTTGCCGGTGGTCATGTTTACGGCTGTAACCGACTGAATTTCAGGTTCAACTGTGTCATAGGAAACAGATAGATCCCAGCTGCGGCTGTTTCCTGCGTCATCTGTTGCAGCCACGCTTATCGGCGTCGCTGTGCCTTCACGGTTAAGTGGAAAGGTCAGGCTGAGGCGATATACCGGGGATGAATCGGGACCACCAACCCTTGACATTATATGACTTGCGCCGAGTCCGATGTTCGTCAGGTTAGCTCTTGGAACGTCGCTGTCAAAAGAAGTGCTCATTTCCATGTCGATCTGCAAATTGTCGCCGACCTTATAGACACTGCTGAGACCGGTTGCACCGGTGGTGGAAGGCCCATAAAGCGAATTGGGTCTGCGGTTATCGACCAGCAGACTGCCACCTATTCGTACTCCGCCTTCATCGGCGAATTGAAAAGTCTGTACTGTGTTGTTTTCTACGCTGCCCGGAGAAACAGTTAGAAATGCTGAATAAAAATCGCCTGCTATGTTTACCAGTGGGAAATAGGGGTTCCCGAATGAACTCAGGTTGACATAAGGGTACTGGCTTGGATCAGCAGTGTTGGAACGGCACGTGAAAGTGATTGTATCACCAATGCCGGCAATGCCGTCACCGTTGAGATCTGAAGACAGTACGGCTGTCTGATTGGTAATGGCAGCCTGTCCTGTTCCTGTCGCGAACAGCAGGAGGAGCAGTATAAATACTCTCCTGATCAGAGTTTTATTCGATCCAGCGTTTGCCTTTTTTATCGTCATAGCAATGGTTCCTCCGGGTGGAACTGATAGTTTTCGACTAGTCAGATAGTTCATCGGCAATTCCTGACGAAATCCGGAGTAAAAAAAATGATATGGCAATATCTGGCTAAAAGAGTGGCCGGCAGATCGATTTTTCGACCTGCCGGCCTATCCCTTTTTCCCAGTCAATGTGGGAACATCAATTCATCATATTCCGCTCAGACCTGCTGCTTTGAGGGTGTTATAGATCTGAGCTACTGAAGAAGTAGCAGAGGTGTCTTCGCTTTTTGCAATGAGTATCAGGCGGCGCGCTTCGACATCGTCGCCGGCATTGGCGCGCCAGAAATGTGCGTAGGCCAGCATGGCGCGCGCTTCGGCTGTGCTGACGCCAATTGCCTGATGCTCCAGTGTCAGCCGATATGTGTCTTTGTCGAGACCGATACCAATAAGAATGTTTACTGCTTCTGACATTCTACTCTGACTGCCCTGCTGAATTAGACCCAGAGCGTAACCGAGTAGTGATTCTTTGAGATCACCGGCCTGGATGAAGTCGGACATGCCGGAGAGGGTGTTGTAGTATTTGACTCGTGACCATCCGCGGCCGTTATAAGCCTCGCGGCGTTCATCAACGGTAGCTCTTGTATCATTTATAGCGTCTTCGAAGTAAAGCATGGCGCCGCCCCAGTTGCCTGAATCCATGGCGAGCCAGCCTTTGTCTATTTTCTGGCTGACGGTCAGGGTAGTATCGGTTCCTGTGCCAGTTCCAGTGCCAGTGCCAGTGCTGGTTCCGGTTCCTGTGCCGGTGCCGATGATGATGACCGGCCCGGCCGGGTTTTCGCCGGGCAGAGTCTGACGGCCAGTGCCGCCCCCGCCGCCACCGCAGCCGATAACAAGGCTGACGCCGATGATGAACATTACGAATGCAGTTTTAATAAGGTTTTTCGTGGTAAGTTTAAGCATTTTTTACCTCAGCACTGCCAGTTTGAAGTTTCGTTTCGTTTTGATCGAGGGGTCGTCCGGGTCACGGATTACGATTCGGGCGAAGTAGACGCCGTTGGCGACCTGCTTGCCTTCGCTGTTGCGCAGATCCCATGGGATATCGTAAAGGTAACGTTGCGCAACCACATTCTCTTTCACGGCCTTGATGTAATCGAGGCTGCCGACTTTATGACCGGCGACATCGTAGATGGTTACCGTCACCAGATCGCTGGTAAGATCGTCGCGGTTGGCACTGATTCTGATGAACATGCGGCGGTTGGCCGGGTTCGGATATTGCATGATCTGACTGATGCTAAGCGGCAGCACAATCTGGAACCTGGTAGCCGCCATCAGGCCGGTATTGCCGGTGCGGTCAGCCGCTTTGATCACGAGATCATGGTCGCCGGCGACCAGGTCTGCGATTGGTTTGAACAAGAAGTTGCCATTCCCATCTACTTGAACCGGCTGACCAGGTCCACCGTCGATGCGGGCGATAACGGTTCTGGGGTCGATACCTGAGCCGGCTTCTTCGACACGGCCTCTGAATTCGGGTCTGGCAGTGCGGAATGGCTCACTCATTTCCATGTCGGCGGCAAGATTCAATCTTGGCGCAGCGATATCGCGCATTACCGCGAAGATCTGCGGTGAGCCGGTGCGGGCAGCGAATGCCCCTTCCTTATCACGACTGGCGGTTACAAAGTTCCAGCTGTCGCCAACCTGGTTGAACAGGGCGATACCGGTGGTAGAAGTGGCTTCGCCGCTGGTAAGGCTGACTCCGAATCCGTCTTTGACTTTTGCCTTGAGAATGCCGATTTCATAAGCGTCAGAAACTGGAACCAGTTCGCTGTGGTTTGGCAATACCGTTTCGCTGGCGAGATTACCACGAAGTGAGCCGATTGCTGCTCTGAACTGATTTTGCAGCGCCGTTCTTATTGCGCCACCAGTTGCTTCAGACTTTTCGAGTTCATGTTTGAGGATTTTTACGGTAGCGTCTGAATTCAGACTCTGCTCGCTGAAATCGAGGGCAAGCCTGTTGTCGGCAGATTTAAGAATCGAGGCTCGGGCCGATGATATGTAGGCTACCGTGAAGCTGTTGGTGCCGTAGCCGGTATTTTCTGCAATATCCTGTGCTTCGGCACTGAGCGTGCCGTTGCCATTGTATGAAGGATTAAGGCTGACTCCCAGCATATATGACATATTATCGGCGCCCTTCTGCATAGTTGCAGTAACCACACTCGGTGCGCCGCTCTGACTGACACTCAGGTCCGGAGCTGCTTTTAGCGGTTCGTTGCTGGTAACGACTACGATGATGTCGTTTTCATTGGCCGGGTTCGAGAAGGCTGATACGATAAGGGTCGGCGGCGTGCGGTCCTGGCCCTTGAAAGCTTTCGAAGTGCTGCTAATGTTGCCAAGATCGTCTTTGATATTGCTGGCAGTAATTGTATAATCTGCATTCTCTGTAAGAGCCGGGCTGACAGTGACAACTACGCTGCGTTTATCGCCTGCCACGACTACCTTGCTTACAGTATAGGTGCCGGTTGCGGCAGTTACTACATAGTTGGTTTTGGTGCCGGCGCTTACACTTTCGCAGGCTTCGTCGAATTCGACTCTGAATTCCTGCTGGCCGGCCAGACCGGTGAAAGAAACATCGGCGATAACCGGGCCACGGGCATCGGCGACCAGTGTCGCCTGAGAGGCTGTAGAAAGGACAGCGGCACCGAAGATGCTCTTGATGCTGGCCGCGACAGTGAAGTCGTATGATTGTGCATGGGTGAATGCTGCGACGTTAAAGTCGAGAGCACGTTCCTGGGTGCGCGCCAGTCCACTGATAGCGAGCGTTGGTGTGGCTGTTATCGGAGTTCCGCCCAGAGTGCCGGCATCGATATCGTGGTTGAACCAGATGCGTGCTGATGCTGAAGCCGTCTGTTCCATTCCCATAACTCTGAATGGCGTCGTTCTTGCAAAAACCGTTGTCGAGATGCCGGCCGGGTTGCCGGCGAGGTCGGTTGCCGTGAGCGTGTAATAACCATCTATTACCAGATTGCCGACGGCATCGGTACCGTTCCAGGTGGCGCTGGCGGTTCCGGCGTCTACCGGCAGGCGTTTAACCAGTGTACCAAGCTGGTCTCTGACTTCGATATACCAGATGTTGGTTTCGTCAACCGGAGTAGTCGGAGAACTGGCTATTATATTGAGATCACCGGCTGAAGGAGCGAAAGAAGTGACAGTGAGTCCATTCTGCGTCATCACATAAGTTGCGACATCAGGAGCCAGTGAATCGATTATCAGATCGAAGTCAAGAACAATGGTCAGACCGTCAGAAGCAAGTCCGGCGACGTTTCCGGCAGCGTCTACCATGTCGAGTTTGTAGGCTCCGTCAGGCATTCGATCAAATGGCGTGCGACTGTACTGGCCTTCGAAATTGCAGGACCATTTGTCGTTGCCGGCACTGGTCAGCAGATAAGTGTCGGTAGAATTGGTGCCGCGAATCCGCAGACGTGGCGCCATCGTCTCGAGGTTCGATAGAGAGAAGGTCGTGGTGAAATAGCGTTGCCGGTCAGGGCTGAAGTAGACTGAGTCGGTAGCCGTTTCCGCACCGACGATAGCGATGTCGCGCACCAGCGGGTCGTCGTTATCCATTGTCCAGAAGTGGCTTTCAAGAGAGAGATCGCCTTTGTCGTCGGCAACCCTTATGATATATGTGGTTGCCGTTGCCGGCCCATTCGTGCTTGTCCAGGCGAAACTCGCGATTAAACCATTGAGAACAAGAGGGTAAGAAGCGATTGTCGTGTTGGCGAGCATGAAATGCAGATGTATCGGTTCTGCATCAGGCGGTGCTGACAGCTGAAGTGTAATGGTAGCCATGTTTGGTGTGTAGTTTAAGTTGAAAGGCTGGTCGGTCAGCATTTCCAGGCCACTGGCAAGGGTTGCGCTGGCGGTGGTTGACTGGTACGAAGTTGTAGTCCATGAGGCGACGATCGGGCCGCGTGAGCGAACGACCATGGTGCCGGCGTTGCTGGTGTCAAGTTTGTTGCCGGTGAGATCCCAGGCTACAACGCGGCAGTCGTAATCACCCTGTGGCAGGGCGTTGCTGATTGTGGCAGTATTTACGAACTGTGCTGTGCCAGATGCTGTCCAGCCTTTGAAAGTACAGGCGATCTGGGCTGTTGTTGTAGCAATAACCAGAGTCGGTGTAGCCGAAGACAGTTCATTCATGTGCTCGTTGAACTGCACTGTGAAGGTGGCGCCGCCGGCTGTAGCACTGACGATCGGCAGGGCGGTCGAAGTCGTGGCGACCAGAACGATCGGAGCTGTGCGGTCGACGACAAACATCGTTATCGAAGCGGTGCCGGTGGCAAAGTTGCCGGCCATGTCGGCGGCGGTGATCAGGTAGTGCCCTTCTGCGATCGTGGCAGCGCTGGCGACTGAAATCGAATAGGTGCTGATGCCGGTGGTAAGATTGCTATACATGTTCCAGGTGTAAGGCAATGCCGTTGTCGTGGCTATTACCAGAACGAGAGAATCGGTTGCCGTTGAGGCACTGGTCTCAAATCTGACATTGAGTGCGCCGTGCAACTGCTCGTTGTAATAGAGCGGGTTGTTTATGGCATTGGAGACGGTACTGATGGCGGCAGTGGCAACTACCGGCTGGATGCCATCATAGACTATTGGCAGGGTGTAAGTGGCGCTGATGTTGCCAATATTGTCGATAAGCCTGAAGCTGTAAGATTCGGTGGCAGCTCCTGGATTGCCGAGAGCGCTTGAGTTAAGCGTGAACGTGCTGATGCCACCAACTGCACCGGGCACCACAGCTTCTGATGCGAGATTGTTTGAGCTGTCGTAGATTCTTATCAGGTGCGGTTCTTGATATGGATGTCCGCCGGCAGTGCGATAATTGAGTGACAAAGAGGCAATGTCGGGCCCGGCGGCAAAGGCTTCGAATGACAACGGACGATTGATCAGCGCTTGAGTTCCGTAAAGGTCGGTCTGGTTGCTGACCACCTGGAATGCTGTCAGGTCTGGTTCCTCAGTGAACAATACAATCGTGAACGAGCCCAGGTCGGGAACAATGTTGGGGTTGCCGGCATAGTCTCTGGCGCCGCTTATCTGATAACTGTAGGTTCCTGGTGTGAATGACTTGTCGATGGCGACAGTGTTGGTGAATTCGCAGGTGCTTGAGCTTATCCATCTGGTGGCGCGCATGGTTATCGTGCCGCTGTCGGAAGCCAGCGTCAGGGTTGGCGAAGCAGCACCAGTATTCATACCTGAATCAAAGGTGAGTTGGAATATTCCTGTATTGGTGGCCACGACGCCGGTGCTCGTCGAAGGCAGACCGGCGATGATTGCCACAGCCGAAGCCAGTTTCGGTGCGTCGGTATCGATTATTAAAAGCGAGGTCGATGCAGTTCCGTCGGCTATGTTGCCGGCGGTATCGACGCCGGTGATCAGATAGGCGCCGTCCGGCAGTGTGGCTACATTACCGGTGCTGACATCGACGAGAGAAGATAACTGCATGCTATGTGACAAAGCGCCGGTTGTCATATCAGCAACATAGGTCGCGTTAGTATTTATATTTAACGCGAGAAGTCTCAATACATCTGGGTTGATTGTGGTGATGCCGATGCTTGTGTCTGCGACATTGGGCGAATGATACAGGGCTATAGCGGGAGCATATTCAGTATTGGTAGCAATGCCCGGTCCTGATGTCATGGCGATGGCTGTATTGATCGTTGGGGTGGCGGTGTCGTATCTGAACCCGAAAGAGGGAGAATAATCGCCGCCGGAGTCGCGAACGCGCAGAGTGTAGCTGGCGTCCTGTGGGTGCCCGCCTGCCCATGACCAGGATGCGTTTGCCGGTTCGAAAGGTATGATAGATGGAGTGGGCAGAGGCAGGCCGGTATAACTGCCGACATCTGTTGCTCCTGAAGAGACTATCAGATCGTAAGTGTCGAATGTAGTGCCGATAAAGTCGATGCGGATGGTGGCTGAGCCTGGAGCTGTATAGAACGGATTATAGCCGAGATTAGCCTGCGGCGTGGTGCCATAGATATGGCTCTGATTAGTATAATTAGTTATGTTCACATAAGGTCCGGCAGTATAGACTTCGATGGTCTTAGTCTGGTCGCTGGCAGGGGTTCTTGTGTTGAATGCAAGGTCTCTTCCACCGGTCATGGTGAATCGGTATTGGCCGGTTTCAAGAGCAGAAGTTATGTCGCCAATATTTTCGTAAATAGCAGTTGAAGCTACGGCAGGATTTACCCAGCCTACGAAACGCCAGTTGATGGTCGAAGCATTTCTAGTGAGAACAAGGTTTGGTTCCTGAGCCGGGTCTGCATCCATTGGCTCAGAGAAGGTTACAACCAGCCTCGTTTCAGAGGCCAAACATTTGCCAATGTAGTAAGGCCCGGGCTGTCCGGCCGAGTATTCTGGTACAATAGATAGGAGAACTGGTGCAGAGGCATCTGCGTAAACTTTGCGGGTTGCCGAACCGGTGCCGATATTGCCGGCAAGATCGACAACTGTAAAGGTATAGGGCCCGTCAGCATAGGTGCTGCCAGTGGCAAGAAAGTAGTTGCCAGGGGTGCCGCTATTGTTTAACAGCTGAGCCGAAGTTGCCGTGCCATTGTAAACGGCGAGACGGAGCGTATCGGTTGTGACTGCAGCAAAGTTGAGAATCAGGTCGCCATCAAGTGGATTGAAGTAAGTATACTCGGCAGTGGTTGAGCCGACTCCCAGTCCGCCGATAGTAAAGCTGGTCATTGCAGGAGGAAGGCCATCGTATACTATGTTGAGAACATTATCAGTGCGGTTGTAAAGAGAGTCTCTGATTCTCACGGCATAGCTTTTCGGGCCGATGTTTGCGGCGGCTATGGCAGAAATTGTTGCTGTGGCAAGGCTTCCGCTGATAGATAATGGTACGCTTCCTTGCAGCACGCCACTGATCGGGTCGTAGATCTCCAGGTAGTGAGGGAAGTTCTGCGTTGGCGCCGTTGTGTAGGTCACACTGAATATTGCGTTGCCTCCGATATACTGACTCCAGGGCTGGTCGATCAGTATGTCAGTTGAAATGGTGGGCTGAACTGTGCGCAAGACAACATCGCCGGCGCTGACTTCGGGGGCGTATGTGCGAACTTCAACCGGGAAAGCGGTTGCGCCGGTCGTTGTCATGACGTTGCCGGCGACGTCGGTGCCGCCGGAAACCTGATAATACCAGGTGCCGTTTGGCAGGGTAGAGGTAAAGGCAGAGTCATTAGTGAACTCGGCAGTCGCTGAAGCAGACCAGGAAGAGAACGTAAAAGTCATGGTCTCGGTCGAAGTTGCAAGCGTGAGAGTTGGAATGACCGCCTGGTTCATTGCTTCGTCGAAGTTCACGCGGAATATTGAACCGGCCGGGATTTTGCCGATGTAATCGTTCGGTATGATCGAGTTGACCATTACCACAGGCTTTTGCGTGTCAAGAATAACTTCGGCTGAGGCAGTGTCGGTAAACCCTTCGACTGCTCCGTCGTTTTTGCTGTTCAGATCGTAAGCATAGGATGCAGTCATATCTTTGGTGTTGCCAAAAATGTCAGTTACGCCATAAATGTTTACTACCGCCGGAACACTCTGCAGGTTAGATGGCAGAGCAGCCGTGTTCTGGTAGCGGAAGACGCCACGTAGTCTGCCATCGACAGTACGTTCTGTGTAGTTGATGAATGTTCCTGAGGCAACCCAGGTGTTGCCGGCATCCTGTAAGAAAATGCCTGCTCTGGGTGTGGTCTGCCATTGCAACGGCAGCGGGATGCCATCCATATCAGGCGGGAACACTTCGACTTCAAATATAAGTTCACCTGCGAGCTTGGCACTGACTGGCGGCTTGTCGCTCATCGAAACGGCCGCCAGAGTTGCGCTTGTGGCTGGGGTTCCTGTGGCTACCTGCATTGCGCCCGGGTAGCTTGAAGGCAGATAGGCAAGGTTGGAGTTGCCCCACAGGTTGGTGAAGGCACCGGCCTGGATCGTCATTTCCCAGATCGGACTGGGATTGTTCTTATAGAGTGCAAGGATGTTTACCAGATCGTCGTCGTTAAGTTTCAGGGTTACGGTTGTGCTTGCAAACAGCGGATTAGTCGTAGATGCGAGAGGCTCCAGCTGTAGAACCTGGGTGCTGCCACTGTTGCTTTCGTGAAGAATTATCTTGCCATGAAAGCCGGTAACGCGGTTGTTGAAAGTAGGCACTGGCTCAATAAGATAGGGCGTCGCGTTGTTGTTGTATGGACTGTTCGAAAGCAGCAGCAGGTCGCTTGCAGAAAGAACCAGACTGCGTTCTCCTATACTCAATTTAGGATCATCAGGCGGCCCAAGGAATGCAAAGTTAGATACGGGGCGGTTATCCAAGCCTGCGAGGGGAGAACTCGGGTCAATATGGGTGACCGGTTTGCCGAGAAAGTCAATGACAAAAGGCTTAAGTGTGTTTCTGCAGGCAATATAGAGTTTCTGGCTGGTATTGTTGGTAAGCTTTTTGGCTACCCAGCGGCGACCTGTTTCGCACAGAGAGATACGCAGATGGTTTGGACTTTGCCACACGAATGTATCAGAAGCCTGTGCCGTACTCGAGGCCTGAAATACATAACCTAGATTGTAATCTACATTTGTTTCAAACGTTCCACTGGTGTCGGAAGCCAGCAGCAGCACTGCCGCCGTTGCTGCGAGGCTATCCAGATCCATGTTCTTGCTGAACAGCAGGTCTATGTTAATGGAATTAGGCCAGTTCTGTTCTACCGTAAAATGTGTTATGCGCGCAGGTTCGCGCCATGCCGAATCGGTGATGGTAATCGGGAAATATTCTACGGGTCGCAATTCGTTACCCCACATGTCAGTTACGGCTGAAGTAGCGGTATTGGTGACCTTGAGGTAAATCGGTGTAGATGCCCATCCAGCCATTGTTCTGAGATGGCTTATGTCAAGTTCAAGCTGAAAGCTTGACCAGTCAAGAATTTCGTTCGGAGCAGTAGCATTGAAGGTAAGGCTTGCCGGCGCGCCGAGAGTAGAACTGCCAACAATCTGCCAGTTTTCGACAACAAAAGTGTCGTTGTCGAAATTCTCGGAAAGTGCTACTGAAAGAATGTTGCCATCAAATTCAGCGCTGACAAGTGTTGGCGCTATGTTGTCAATGAACAGGCGCTCGGAGGTGTAGGTTGCATTGCCGGCTTGATCAATGGCATACAGCCAGACTCTTCTTGAAACACCGTCTTCGATTGGGGGCAGTCGGTTTACGGTATAACCCGAAATGGTAACCGCGCTGCTGCTGTTCTCTGTTTTCAGATCGACTGTGCCGGTGCCGAATTCTCTGAAGTCGAGCCAGGCTTTGTGAATGATGAGATTGTCCGCAAAGGTTATTGATGCGATAAGGCCATCGCCGGTCGTGCTGCTGGCCAGGTTGTAGATCAGGATATCCGTGCTGGTAGTCGCCAGATAATAGTTGGGAAAGAGGTTTATGCCGGTGGTGAGAGCTGTCGGCATGATGTTTCGCACGACAAAATCACCTGTTGTGTAAGTTGTCGTGCTTACATTGTTGACATTATCGACTGCTCTTACTCTGTAAAGAAGCTCTTCAGTTATTACAGGCCAGGCAGTCGCTGAATGAGTGGCAATTGTAATTGTGCCTTCATGCCGATTGTTGGCAGAATTGAAGGTTAGTGTCGTTGTGGCATAATCGACTTCTACACCGGCGGTGAGTGACGCAAGATTTCCGTAAAGTACTGCATCCTGATAATAGGTTGCGCTTGCCCAGACCATCACGACATCGCCCGGGCCAGCGAAACCGGGGTTAACCAGACCGTTGTCCTGCCAGAGAACGAGACCTGCAAGGTTATCGTCCAATATCACCGGCCGACAGTCGATTTCAGTAAAAAGCTGCGAATTCGATGAGGCAGAATTCCCGGCATCATCCAAGATGGATGCAGTAAATCGTACGTTTGTGTATTCTGTTGGACTGTCAAGAGTAATTACTTCTGAAGCTATCCACAGTGATCCGGCTCCGGTAACTTCGGTATTGATCATTGGATAACTGGCATTATTTATACCGATCATGCGAAGGTCGATTGTCACGCTGTCACTGGAGATAGTCGTATCGCTGTCCAGGCGGAGGGTGAAGGTCAATTCCTCGCCGCTGCGAATGATTCCCGGCTGGCTGTTCCCGGAAACCGTGAGAGCTGTTGCCACCTGTGGTGCCGAACTGTCGATAAAGATTGTGGGATCGGTGCTGGCAGTTGCATAGTTCTGATCGTTGTCACGAGCAGTTATAAGCCATGATGTGTCGGTTCCATTGACGTTTCCGGCTGCAATTGTCGCTGTGTATTCATAACGATTAAATCCACCATCGACTGCGGTAAAAGTCATCGCCTGAGCGCTGCTCAGGCCGAGATTGCTCAGGTTTATTGTCGGTACGACATTCTCGTTGTTCCTGACTCGTGCGGTGAATAGAATGCTGTCGCCAACTTTGGCGGTTGATCCGCCGCCGACAACAGTTGCAGTGGGAGTTGCATTGGCATTGAAAACCGGTGGCCAGTTATCGACTTTTCGCATTCCTGATTGTGTGAAGGTTACATTTCCTGAAACGTCTCTTACTGTTGCTGCAAAACGATGGCTGCTGGAGTCATATTCATAAGGTATGGTGTTGTCCAGGGAGTATGTGAAAATTCTGTTACCGGCAGTATAAGTCATGGTAGCCACATTCGAGAGTCCAAACTTGCTGAGATCCAATGTGGCGCTGGTGATAGCAACATCAGCTTCGTCTGTTAACGGATCGAGAGTGACAGTAATATCAATGATTTTGTTCAAATTGATGATGCTTATGTCAGTGTCATCTGGCGGGTCATTGCGATAAGATACATTCAGATCGAAGTCAGTGACTTTGACGGGCTGGTTGTCAATGTTTACGAATATAGTTTCTGTGTCAGTGTTGCCAGCGTCATCGGTAGCTGTTACCAGGAATGGAACATTGTTCTGGCGGTCGAGGATTCCTTCACTGAGACCTCCAGATACCGTATACACATACCAGCCTTGCGCGCTTGGATAGCCGCCGATATTGGAAGGCATCATATTCTCGTTGTTGCCAAGGCCCAGACTAGTCAGATCGATGGTAACCGTGACCGGATTGCTTGCCACCTGGGCTAGAAGGTTAAGTGAGTTTCCTATGATTAGGAACGTGGCAGGATTACCATTGGTTACTATTGCGGTGCTTGCTATGTTGGGCGGTTCGTTGTCAATTGTCAGGGCATTTGTATAGTAATCATCGTAAAGATGTCCAATAAGGTCAGCACCATGTATCGAATTTATAGTGTCGTTGAACGAGACTCTAAAAGATACAAAGGTATCAACTCTTGGCGGACTGGCAGGGGACAGTCTTGCGTCAAGAAGGGTTTGCGGCGGGGTGCGGTAGACTCCGCCTCCTACAGACAGCAGCGTTGTAAACGTTGACAAACCTACGGAAGACAGGTCAACTGTAATGGAACCGTTTTCGATGCCCGTTGCGTTACATTGTACTGTGAATTCATCGTCAACTTTTATTATAGAGCTGTTTTGCGGATTTGCGCTGGTCAACTGTATCCCTGTTACGACAGGAGGGTTACTGTCAACACCAATCGCAGGAGTCGTTGTTCGGGCAACTATGTTGCCTGCAGTGTCCCTGGCATAAATTGTGAACGAGTATTTGGCGCCATCCTCAAGTGACCCCTGAGCAATGTTGAAATCTGCCTGATAGCTGGCTATGTCGGGGACGATCTGGTTTAGCCTGAACTCAGAGGCCCCTCCTATGGGTGTTAAATCTACAAAAACTACAGTTCCGTTGTCGGGGGGGGAATCCAGGACAAGCTCAGACCAGAATCTGATGAAACCGGTTGTTGTGGCTACATCGGTTATCGGAGATATTACGCCTTCACTATATACTGTACCAGAGGCGTTGATTATACTTGGCCTCAGCAGGTCTACCGTAATTTCTATTGTTCTGGTTACAACATTACCACTGTTGTCTCTGACATTAAAAGTTATAGGAACAACACCGGAAAGGTTAGTTGCCCTGAGTTCGACGATCAAAGACCACTCTGCCGGGAGACCAGGCCCGTTAGACTGAGACAACGGCATAGGATAAGGATTGTCAATAGCAGGGTTTGCTGCAAGATTGGTTAAAAGCGGAGCAGTAACTGATGCCGTGTCAAAATCATAGTTGCTAACACTGACTTTCAGTTGCAGGCGATCGCCGGGTCTGGCAATAGCATTACCTGAAAGAATAGTAACGCTTGCATCTGCTATCACAGGGTAAGCGTTATCCAGTTGAATCTGATTAGTAGAATAGACGACAGCAGGATGAACCGCTATTGGATCATCAAGCGTGATGTTCAACGTTACAGGCCCATTGGTATCAGTGTTAGCAGGAAGAGTATAGTTAAGGGTGAAAGTGCCTCCACCATCTGTCATCACCACTGCAGCAGGCAGAGCAGCGCTGATAGGGGTAAGATCGACAGTTGCTGTCGTTCCAGGCTGGTAACATGCGTCAGTAATAGACACTGTCAAAAGATTTCCTACGATGCTTGCGGCGGCCGGGACAGGATTCGCTCTAACTTGAATGAGGTCGAAAGGTCTAGCTCCCAGCGTTACCTGTGTTGAAACAGCATCTAAGATATCAATAACTCCATTTACATTGCTGTCCCACCGCGCAGATACTGTAAAGCTGGTTAAAGCTGTTGTTGTGTTCGGTGTAATACTGGGTGCCGGGCGAAAATTGAGATTTTGAGCTACAGTACTGTATGTTGTGCCATTTACAATCGCCAATGGTTCATTGTTGGAGAGTCCAATTGCTGAGAGATCAACAGTAGGGAAACTTCCAAGAGTATTTGTTGCTATACAACTTATGACGATACTGTCACCGACGTTAGCAACTCCATTGCCATCGTTGTCATTGAGAGTGAGCTGTGCCGAATTGATCTGTATTTGGGCAAATGCAGCTTCTGGTATAAATATTGTCAGCAATATCAACATTAAAGCGAAGAACAGCAGACTCGATCGCTTCATTTTATCTCCTCGGATTCAGCCCTGGGACCCGGTCGCAGCGACGCCGGCAGGGAACATTTTCGCAGATCAGATAATTAGTCCTTCTGTATATCGGCGCCCGTCAGCAGATTGCTTAGCAACAAAAAAGGCGCGACCCAGATTGCGCAGATTTTCCGATTGAACGCAAAGAACCGATTTGCAGCTGGAGAGATCAATTCGGATGATATATAATGAGAAATATCAGGTGAGGAGAATATAATGCCTCCAAAAATTCGAGAACTGATTAGTGAGCTTGAACGGGCTGGCTTTGTTGATCGTGGCGGCAAGGGGAGTCATAGAAACTTTGTTCACGCCGACTTATCGGAACCAGTAACGATCTCGGGCAAGCCGTCGGGCGATGCAAAATTTTATCAGATCAAAGCGGTTAAGCTTGCTCTCAAGGAGATTAAAAAATGAAAGACAGCGCTCGGTATGTAAAAATCGTTGAGTGGTCAAATGAAGACCAGTGCTATGTCGGGAGCGCGCCTGGTTTGATTTTAGGCGGCTGTCACGGTGATGATGAGAGAGCGGTCTTTGCCGAACTCTGCCAGATCGTAGAAGAGGCTATTGAGCTGTATAAAGCTGACGGTAAAAAACTGCCGCCACCGACAGCCGGAAAAGACCTCGCCTCACGCCTCCTTAATGTGGCATGAATAAAGCTATGAAAGAAAAGAACCGGTTTTTTGCAGAGGTGGAAGCTGTCGATGCCAGGCTGCTGCAGGCGAGCGCGGCTGGAAACAGCTATTCGCTGCGGCAGCGCGATGCCGATCGTATTGTGTTGTTTTCTCTGGCCGGCCATATGATCAATATTGTCAACAAGGAGCTTGGCTGTGGCCCTGATTTTATCATGTGCGGGCAGCTGCCGTCTCTCGATCAGCCGCTGGCCGAAGATGGCTGGAAGCTGGCCGATAACTGCCTGAAGATTCCTTTCCTGACTCAGCTCAAGCTTGCTGGTGGCCGCATTTATGACTCGACCGAACGTTTCGCGATAAGAGATTTTCCCGGGCACATGAAAAGTCTCATTGCCCGCCAGATCCGCAAAGAAAAAACAGCTGAGCTGAGCGAGCTCGAAGGCCGTCTCAACCGGCTCTCCGAAACAATTCAAAAGCATCTTATCGAATTGTCAGAGCTGCCTCTGATCGGTGTTATCGGTTTTGGCAGCGGGTTTCCAGCTTGCGGCGACGCGGCCTTGTGCGGGTTGCTTCTGACTGCGCGCAATATGGCATTGGGCAGGCGCTTTCGGGTTGGCTGGTACAAGCGGCTGACGGTTGAGTTGAAGCGCTTCGTGCATCGCACTGGCCCATATGGCCGGAACTGGCTACATTACGCCATCGAGGGCCGCATGACTGAGATGCAGCAGCACTTTTTCCATGCCATGCTGCGCGATTTCGAATGCTCTGACGAAATTGTCGTAAAAAAAATAGCCGCTGACCGGCTGGTCAACGGTATTGCCTTTCTTATGGGAGTCAATTCAGCCCTGGATATGGTTCAGGCCGGCTTTTTCAACCCTTGATGAATTGATGCCATGGCATAGTTGCCCGGAAGGGCTTTGATTATCAGTATGTGGGGGTGATCTGAGTGAAGCTTTCGTGCCTGTCTCTGTGTTTGTCTGGCTGTTTTTTGTGTCTTGCCCTCGCGCTGCCGCCGGTTTTTGCAGAGGGGTTGTCAACCAGTATCAGCGATATTAACAGCGGGCGTTTTCCGGTGGTAAATACCCATCTTAAAATTTTCTGCAAAGAGCCTGTGGCGTTAACGCGCGAAGATTTCACTCTTAGCGAAGACGGCAAGCCGGTTAAGGACTTTTCGGTAACAATTGCCAAACCCGTTCAGTATTACATGCTAACTATCGATCGCTCGTCGAGTATCAAAGAAGATATGCCCGTCATCAAGCAGGCGGTTCTGCAGTTTCTTCAGACTATTCCTGCCGAGGTGCATATTGGTGTTATCTCTTTTGCCAGCGATGTTCAGCTGGAACACGAATTCTCTCTGGACCGGAACAGTATCTTTCAGGCCGTTCAGAATATTCGGGCCTGGGGTGGTACCACACTGTTCGACTCCATCTTTGATGGGGTGCAGCGCCTGCAGAATACCGGAAAATCCAGCGATCAGAAAACAATTGTCTGCCTGAGTGATGGTGCCGATATGAACCCGCGCGGCACTGGCCCAATGTCGCAGAAGACTTTGCCAGAAGTGACTGAGTTTGCCCGCAAGAATTCTATTCGTGTAATCGCCATCGGTCTTGGCAATGATATCGACGAGGTATCTTTAAAGGCCATTGCCCAGCAGACAAACGGCGCCTATCTTTGTGCTCCTACCGTTCAGCAGCTGGCTGGCGCCTATCAGGCTGTTTCCCGGCGTGCGCGTCTCGAGAGTTTTTACAGCGTCGAACATACCTCACCCAGGCCAGAACGGGATGGCACAACGCGTAAGATTCAGATATCGAGTCGATTCAAAGGCATGCAGGATCAGGGCAATGGAACCTATGTTGCACCGACCATACCAGAGCCAGAACCTGCGCGGGCCAAAAAGCCCGAAAAAAAGTGGCACGGCATTAAGAATCGGCCGCATGGTATCGAATCGCGGCCGCACGGCATAGGGCATAGAGTTTTCGAACCGCCGGATGAGCCTGGCTATCAGTGGATTGGCAACAAAGACGACGGGATTAGAATACAACATCTCAGTTCTCTAAAAGAGTACGAAATGGTAACATTCAAGAATGGCCAGCCCAATGGCCTCGTTGGCAGCTGGCTGCAAGATGGTTCGCCTACCGGCTACCATGGCACTATGGTTGATGGCAAGTGGCATGGTCAGAGAATATGTATTCATAGCAGGGCTAATCGCTATGATCTGGAAACTTTCGAGCATGGCGTCAGACATGGCCGACAGGAATCATACGACCTGGACGGCAGCCCTGATGGTTATTTTGGTGAAATGGTCGATGGCAAATGGCATGGCCAGAGAATCTGTATTCATAGCAGGGCCAATTCGTATGATCTGGAAACCTTCGAGCATGGTGTCGAGCATGGCCCACAGGGTTCCTATGATATGGACGGAATCCCCAGTGGTTATTTCGGCGAAAAATTCAATGGAGAGTGGCATGGAGACAGAATCTACGTGCATCCTCGGGCGGCAAAAGGATGGAGCTGTGAGACTTTCGATCAGGGTGCCTCACAAGGTCCGGCCGGAATTTACGACGATGACGGCAATCTCTATGTTCGTCCGGGAGAAGATTCTCAAGATGACTGACACAGAGAAGCCAGGCTGAATATTACCGGAGTGCCCGTACGCAATGTTACGCGGCGGGTCGGTAGAGGGGGTTGAAGGCCGAGGTGGTCTGAAAGAAGATGTCGTCGGCCGAGCGCAGGCGCGGGATGGCCTGCTGTTTATTCAGCGGGTCGAGTTCGTGGTTTTTCTGTTCGGCGAGCATTTTGTCGAAGTCGTTGAGGAACTTTTCGAGTTCGCCGTTGTTTTTGCCTGCGGCGGCCGGGTGTTCGAGCACCTGCTTTTTGAGGGCGCCGATTTCCTCGGGTGAGAAGCGGTTGCTGACATTTTTCATGAATGCTTTGTTTTCTTCAGTCATGCCCTGATTCATGATGCGGCCGGCAATAACGGTGGCTGCGAAAGCAATCTGGTTGTCTCTTGGCATCGAGTCGGTCATGTTCCAGAAGCGGTTAACGAGATCATCGCTCTTGAAAGCCTTGTCGCGCAGGCGCTTTTCGTCAGCCTCAAAACTGATGCTGGTTTCAGGTCTGCTGTTGTTCTTGTTGCCAGTCAATGGCCGAAAGAGTTCCTGGTTAATGTTGCCGATATTCATATTGTTGCCTCCATGCAATTATTTTCTTCGTTAGTTATCGGCAGAATGCCCGGCATGGTTTAGAGAAAAAAGCAGGCGAAGAAAGAAGAGGAGTTATCCGCAGATGGCGCAGATTACACAGATTAAAAATCGTAGGGGCAAGTCGCGACTTGCCCCTACGGAAAATATTGCGATGTGCCCTGACGATGATTGGCCGCAAACACGGATTTCGCAAAAAACGATACCGATACCGAACTGGTACCGATTACGATTACGAGAACGAGAACAACAGAACGCAGGGGTTCAACATGTTGAACCCCTGCGCTGGAAATCTGGATTTAACGCTAATTTTGCAGGATACGGGCGGCGGTGTCGGGGTAATTGAGTTTGTGCTGTTCGCCGGAAACCAGGTGTTTGAGTGAAAGCACCTTGTCGGCAGCTTCACTGGCGCCCATAATGGCGACCCAGGTGGCTCCTATACTTTCAGCGTAGGCGATCTGTTTCCCGAGCTTCGGGGTTTCGGGGTAGATTTCGACCTTGACGCCATGCTCGCGCAGGCTGTTGGCGGCATCAATGACCGCACTGTCGGCGACGTCGTCGAAATGGCAGATTACCAGGTCAGGTCCGCAGGCGATCTGGCCGAAGAGTCCTTTTTCCTCGAGCACCAGCAGGAGTCGTTCAAAGCCGATCGAGAAGCCGACCGCCGGAATCTCGCTGCCCTTGAACATGCCGATCAGGCCATCATAGCGGCCACCGCCGCCGAGACTGCCGGAAAAATCAGAGGAACGAATCTCGAAGATCGGGCCGGTGTAATAGCCGAGTCCGCGGGCAAGAGACGCGTCGATACTGTAATGCCCGGCGGCCTTTGAGCTGTCGAGCAGAGTTGTTAGCGATTCGAGCTGGGCAATGGCGGCAATAGCCTCGTCGTTGCTGGCGAGCGCCTGTTTAAGACGCTGTAGTTCGCTGGCCTCGTCAAGGCCGCAGGGACGCTGAATGAGGTCGAGCAGGGCGCGTGACTGAGCCGGGCTGATACCACGCTGTTCGAGTTCTTTTTCGACGCCTTCGATGCCGACCTTGTCGAGTTTATCGACGGCGACCAGTGTCAAAGCCTCGCTTTCGAGGGCGATACCGGCGGCTTTGATCAGGCATTTCAGAAGCTGGCGATGATTGAGGTGAATTTCAAAGTTGCTGAAACCAAGTTTGAGCAGCACTTCGGCGACAGCGGAGCAGACTTCTGCTTCAGCGATCAGCGATTTGCTGCCGGTAATATCGACATCGCACTGCCAGAATTCACGGAAGCGACCGCGGCCTGGCCGGTCGGCGCGCCATACTGGCTGAATCTGGTAGCGTTTGAAAAATTTCGGAAGTTCGGGATTGTTGGCGATAAGTCGTGCCAGCGGCACGGTCAGGTCATAGCGCAGACCAAGATCGGAGAGATCTTTTTCGCTGACTTCGGGGGTTTCGAGCGCGCGGGCAAGTTTGTCGCGGCGGTGCAGGATTCTGAACAGGAGCTGATCGCCTTCATCGCCGTATTTGCCGAGCAGGGTCGAAAGGTTTTCGATCGAGGGTGTCTCGACCGGCACGAACCCGTATTTTTCGTAGGTCTGCTGGATGGTGTTGATAACATAGCGTCGCCGCACCAGTTCGGCCGGCAGAAAATCGCGCATTCCGCTGGGCGGTTTGGTTGAGATCGCCATAGAGTCGCTCAGCGCCCGCGCAGCAGGCAGGCTCCTTCGCGGCGTTGCCAGCCGGGAGTGTTGAGCATACCCTTTGGCATTTCGATCATCTGGTAATTGCCGTCGATTCCTATGCTGAACTGATTCTGAGAAGTATTCATAGTTTTGCTCCTGAAAATGATTTTCTCAATACATATCGGAACAAATCACCATATCGCTTAATTTACTATGCATATGGCTGTATTATCGTTGTCGATTTTCGCACAAAGCCACAGAGAAGCAAAGAAGAAGAAGAAGAAGAAGAAGAAGAAGAAGAAGAAGAAGAAGAAGAAGAAGAAGAAGAGTATCCGCAGTCGCCCACAGGATGTGGGTGATACTTGGGCGCATCAGGATGGAAGCGCCCGGGTGATTGCGCGGATTGCGCCGACTTATTAGAGGTTGGCTGTCCGTGAAGATTGATTCTGGACTTCATTTGTGTTCTTGCCTTAGATGAAGCACTTTGTAGCAGCAATTCTCAGACAATAATCGTCATTGCGAAGGGCGAAGCCCTGAAGCAATAACATTGACAATAGGATTGCTTCGCTGCGCTCGCAATGACAAAAAGTACAAACTCTTTACACCCAGCCTTACTTGATGACAGTTTAACTACTCACCGAGAATTGCTGACTTTGTGGCTTTGTGCGGGGTTCGATATCTTTCAGGATTTTATGCGGTCGAGGAGGGGTTTTAGTTTGCGGGCGGCGGCGAGGGTGGCGAGGCCGGCGCCGGCGGCAATGGAGAGCGGCAGCCATAGTTTGCATGAATAGGCGCGGTTGTAGTGCTCGAAAAGTTCTATTTCATGCGGGATGCCGGCGGTCAGGTCGGTTTCATCGAGCCTGAGCAGGATGGCGCTGCAGTCATCGCCGTCGTAAACAGAGGTTGTCTGTTGCTCAAAAGTTGCGAAACCATTGACGTTGGTTGCGGCGAGCATGCCGTTTAGTGCGGGCTGCAGTTGCTGCGAGCTGAGCGCTGCCGCGGCGCCTTCAGATACGAGCATAAGCGCTGTACCGGTTGCGGCCGGAACGGCAAACTCGCGTTGTTCGAGCCAGTTCTGTTCTGGCAGGGCAGAGAGCAGGCGGCAGGCACCGGTTGCGAAAACGGCGACGGTGCCGCGGCTGATCCAGGCAGCAGCGACGTCGCAGCGACTGTTTGTGAGTTCAGGGGTTGCATTCTGGCTGGCGAGTTCAAACGCCTCGCGTAGTCGGAAAAGGTTTTCGTCGCCGCCGGTTACCGGCGCGATTTCGCGCAGGCGCTGGAAGACAGCGGCGGCAGTGTATTCTGCCAGCCGCTTCCCGGCCAGGCCATGGCCGTCAGCGATGATTGCCAGGCGCAGATCAGGGTCAACGAACAGGTGATCCTGGTTGTCGTCTCTGATGCTGCCGGTATGCGAGAAAGATTGAACCTGCATGTCAGATTCCGGCGGGGGCCTTGTGGTCGAGCATGCGGGTGTGGGCGGCAACGAGTTGCTGAACTTTTTCGACGACGTCGAGCAGGCCTTTCGAGCGCAGGCCGGCGATCAGCGCATCGACGAAGACGAGCTTGACCTTGGGATGAGTTGGTTCGACGTAGCCGGCGCCGCGGTCGTCACCGAGAATCCAGTAGGTCAGGCGGTCGCAATAGGGCACCCAATTCGAGAAGTCGCTGAAATCAGAGTAGGCGCTGAGTTTTGGAATGACGATCTGCGGCACATACTCGATCTGGTTGGCAGCGTTGATATAGATGCGCTCGTTCTCAGGCACGATGGGCGCGATCTTGAGATTGGGCAGCGTGACCTTGAAGCGGGCCTTGCCAAAGTGGTTGATAGCGATCTTTTCGGCGATGGTTTCCCATCTGGCGTTGATTTCGCGGACTTCGTGGGCGTAGTTGAACAGCGCCTTCTGAAAGATTTCGTTGGTTTTGAGCTCTTCGATGCAGTTCTCGAGCGCCATGAAATGCGAATGGTTGAACAGGCTGCCGAGCATCTGGCCGAGGCCGTTGTTGATGAAGTGGCGGCGGGTGAGGTGCTGCGCCGCTTTTTCGGGGGAAATGTGCAGGCGGTCGTTTATCAGCCACTCAGTAGCCTGGCGGGCTGTTGTCATGGCCTCGGACGACTTCCAGAGTTCTGACTGTTCGTTGAACTGCCAGGGTTTGAAACGGTCGGGGTAGGCGTTTTCGATGACCTGTGAGAGGTTCTGGTTAAAGAGGTCGAGCAGTTTGGAAAGGCCGTTAGTATGGAATTCACGTATGGAAATGCGCTTGGGGATTTCTTCGATCGGCATGCCCAGGCGTTCTTCGATGAGCCAGCGGGTGGCGCTGGCAGCGACTTCGAGGCGGTCTTCCTGAAACCAGATCAGGGGTTCTTCTTCGGCGAACTGCCAGGGCTTGAACACATTGGGGTAAAGGTTGTTTACCAGCTGAAAACATGAATCACTGAACTTTTCGAGCAGGCTGCCGAGGTTGTTTTCCTTGAAGATGGCGCGACTGAGCATGACCGGCAGGTCGCCGCGACTGCAGCCGAGTTTTTCGCTCATCAGCCATTCAAGCGCTTCTCTGGCACAGGACATGAGGTCGCGGTTTTCCAGCCACTGTTCGGTTTCTCCGAACTGCCAGGGCTTGAATTTGCCGGGAGCTGCGAGTTCGATCATGGCGGCGCGACTGCGGTTGGCCCACAGGTATATTTGCTCAAGGCCGGTATCGACAATGAACTGCTCGGAAAAGTATTCGGGCAGTTCTTCGGGCTTCTGAATGCGGAAGCGCAGCTTTTCGAGGGCGGCTTTAATGGCGAGTGATGCCCAGATCGGAGCCTGACTGGGGTCGGCAAAGATGCACGCAGGTATTTCGCCGTGTTTCTCGAAGATCATGCCGATGACATCGGCGATGTCAGCTTCGCTCATTTCCGCCGGCATTTTGCCGAAGTAGCTGTTGAAGCCTTCGAGAGTGCGCTCGAGGTTGCGCATCTGCATGAGTTCGCGCACCTGTAGAACTGGAAGGTGTAGCTTTTCAGCGAGTTTTTCATCGCTCAGGAAGAGATATTCCTTCTCAAGCGCAGTGATGATCGTCTTGATGACAGGGTCGTTGAGGTCGATGGTTGCGCGTTTCTGCTGTGATGGCTGCGCCGCGCTGACCTGAGCCTGCATGGTATTGGGCTGCATTGCTGCCGACATTGGTTGCATCTGAACCGGCAGAATATAGTTCGTGCCTCCGCCACCAAGCATGCCTGAAAGTGGAATCCGCTTTTCATCATCGTCGGAAGGAGTTACATAGACGACTTCTTCGAGTGTCGATTCGCCGGCGATGGCAAGATCTATCGCCATTTCGCGCAGGGTGCGCATGCCTTCGAGGCGTGCGACGCGCTTGATGGCCATTTCGGTGCCGCCTTCCATAATGACGTCTTTCATTGAAGCGGTTACAACCATGGTTTCATAGACGCCAGTACGGCCAAGGGTGCCGGTCTGGTTGCAATCACGGCAGCCGACGCCTTTATAGAATTTTGTTCCGATCAGTTTGCCGGGGTTGAGGTTGAGGCGCTGCATGATGCTCTGCGAAGGCCGGTATTCGGTTTTGCAGGTCGGGCAGTTGCGGTGCAAAAGTTTCTGAGCGACAACGACGCGCACGGCTGCGGTTACCAGGTAGGCTGGCACGCCCATGTTGATGAGGCGGTTGATGCTGGCTGGCGCGTTGTTGGTATGCAGTGTCGATAATACCTTGTGGCCGGTTAGAGAGGCTCTGAATGCTATTTCAGCGGTCTCTAGATCGCGGATTTCGCCGACGAGAATGACGTCGGGATCCTGACGCAGAGCCGTGCGCAGGCCGCTGGCAAAATCGAGACCGATTTTGTCGTTGATCTGAACCTGGGTAATGCCAGGTATTCGGTATTCAACCGGGTTCTCGATAGTGAAAATATTGATTTCGTTACTCGAAAAATATTTGAGCATGCCGAACAGGGTCGTGGTTTTACCAGCGCCAGTCGGGCCGGTGACAAGGATCAGGCCATAAGGTTCATCGAGCGCAGATTTGAGGCGCACGAGATCTTCTGGAAAAAAGCCGATGTTATCGAGTTCGAACTTGGTTTCGCGCTGGAGAAGGCGCAGAACCGCCTTTTCGCCAAGCAGGCTTGGCACGGTGCTGACGCGGAAGTCGATTTCCTTGTCCTGCATTTTTACTTTCAGGCGGCCATCCTGGGGAAGACGGCGTTCAGCGATGTCGAGATGCGAGAGAATTTTTATGCGGCTGATCAGTGGCGCAATCAAACTTTTGGGGCCAGTCATCGCGTCATGCAGCATGCCGTCTACTCTGAAGCGCACCAGCAATATGTCTTCGCGTGGTTCTACGTGAATGTCGGAAGCGCGTTTGAGAATAGCCTGCTTGAAAACAGCGTTGAGAAACTGCACGACTGCGCTCTGCTCGGAAGTCTTGCGGACGACCTCGATGCCTGAATCGGCCGCTTCCTGCAACTCGCTGCGTGATTCATCGCCGGCTACCGAGAAGCCTTCCCATGAGTAAAGTTGCCTGATGGCCAGCTCTATCTGGTTTTTGGGGGCGATAAGTATTTCAAGTTTACATTGAGTGAGAAATGCGATCATGTCGGTTGCCATGATGTCGAAGGGGTCGGCCATTACGACGGTGAGCTTGTTGCCTTCGCGCTTGTAGGGGATCATTTTATACTGTTTGGCTTGGTAATCGGGGATCAGCTGCAGAATTTTTGCATCGACCTTGATGTTGGTAAGGTCGATGACGGAAATGCCGAGGAATTCAGCCCAGAGTTCGAGAATCTGGCGCTCAGAAAGAAAACCCAGCCTGATAATTATATCTTCGAGCCGTTCGAGAGTCTGGGCCTTGATGATTCTGGCTTTTTCAAGTTGTTCTTCGCTGAGCAGGCCCTTTTGCAGCATCAGGCTTTCGACAGTCTGTTTGGTGGTAGCAATGTTGTTCATGGTTTTCTCCAGCTCTTACCTGACTTCGACGCGGAAAGAACGCCGTTCGAGCGATCTGGTGGCGTCCTGGGTGTCGTGATAGGCGAATAAATGGAACTCAACGTGGCCGACCCGTTTTGGATGGAAGGTGACAATGACTTTGTCGGCGGATCTGTTGACAGAATGCACTGAAATGCGGTTGTCGTTGTAGACATAATCGATCTGCCAGTCGAGTTCATAGGTGCCAGAATAGCGCGGCAGTTCTATGTCGAACATCTGGTTGAGGCGGGTTTCGATGAGCTGCTGCGGCTTGATTGCCGGCGGTAGCAGTCTGATTATACAGTCATTGGAAACCAGGTGCCGCGGCGAGAGCATGGCCATGCCATGGATTTTATAAATGCTGTGGGGAAGGGCCTCGCCGTTGCGGTCAACGGTAAGCCAGGTCAGTTGCTGTGAACGGGTTTCGCCGCGTTTCAGTGGAATGGTGTGTGGGGCATCGGCCCAGGTATAGCCCTGCGACCATCGGTATATCTGGGTATGCCCGTGGTAGGCAGCGAGATCCCATTGCTGGCCGGTCGGATAATGGACATTGATCGTGTGATTGGTGCGGTTGCGGATGGTAATGGTGAAAGTCGCGATGGTTCCAGATATCAGTTCAGACTTTTCTGGTGTAATGGTTACCTGCAGATCGGCAGGATTGATAAATTCCCATTTGCGCAATCTTTCTGCGGGAAGAATGGTGGTAGACAGCAGTAATATGAGGAGCACACATAATGTATGTTGGTATTTCATAGACAAGATGATACAACACCTGCCCGACTCTGCAAAGCATTTGCTGGTTATTTTAGAAACCTGCGATATTTTCGATCCCGATCCCGATCCCGGCGGTGGGGCATTGACACTATTCGGAAGGATTCTTATAATTGGAAGGTAATTGTACCGTTTGATCTGAAAGTCGCTTTGTTTTAAGAGCGGAGGGAAATAATATGAAGCTGTTTGATACAAAAGCTTTGCGAAGAGTCTCACTGTTGACTGTGGTCATGTTCGTGCTGTCCACTTTCGGCGCGTATGCCCAGGTTCCTGAAGTAACCATACCGGTTTCCAACACCCAGCCGGTGGATCTTTCGATTCTCAATAACGTTCTGCCTGAACTTAACAACCTGCAGAGCAACCTGAGAACGGCTCAGAGTACTCTGGTAAGCCTTGAGAGAGTTTCGGCGCCTCTTTACGACAAGATCGCGCCCAGCAACATGCAGGCAATGAGCATTGGCGAGCGCCTCAAAGCGATTCTCGGCAATGCCAAATCGTTGCTCGGCAACACTCTCAATACATCTGGCCAGCAGGCCAAGGCTGCTATAGCCGCAGGCGAGTCCCCGCTTATGCTCTCATACGATCAACAGCTTGCTTATGGGGTTGAACAGCTTGGCGTGCAGGCGAGCAAGATTCAGTCGAGTGGCAAGATGGGGCCGGCTCTTGACAAGATCAAGGCGATTCTGGCCACGATCAAGAACTCCATGCAGAATATCATCACTGCCATTCGGGCCAAGATTTTTGCCGTCGGCCAGAAGGTCGGCTTGATCAGCAAGGATAAAACCTTCGAAAATGGCAAGGTTAAAGACGCTGAGGGAAGCGGCGAAAAGATGATGCTCGATGCTTCGGCTGACGTGCAGTATGCCGATACATTTTCGGGCAAGATGGCCAAGGGTGTCAGCGAAGGAACCCAGGCTGCCAAGACTTCTCTCAAAAACAGCTTCTCGTTCAGCAATCTTGCAATTACCACTACAGTAGCCGTTGGAACCAACCTGGCAATCGACATGATACATGGCAACAAGCCCTCGTTTTCGAAGGCGGTTAAATCTGTTGCTTCTCTCGAATTCGCCGGTAACGTGGTTGGCTCAGCTCTTGGTGCCGCCGGTGGCCAGTTCACCGCGACTCTGGTCAAGACTTTCATTCCGGGGCCGGTTGGCGCACTTGTCGGTTCGGTTATTCCGATAATGTTTGCTTCTGCTTCCGGTCAGATGGGTTCCAACCTGATCAGTGGCCTCAAGAATGGCGAATTTTCAGTAGCCAAGGCTTTCAAGGCTATCGACAAGGTTGATCTCGTAGGATCTTCGATTGGTTCAGCCATTGGTATGGCGCTTGGCGCTCCGATACCGGTAATCGGGCCGATAATCGGTGGTATCGTCGGTGGTTTCCTGGGCAGTAAGGTTGCTAAGCTTATTGCCGGCTTTACCAAGGGTGGCAAGATCACCAATATTTTTGGCAAGGGCAGTCAGGTTGCCGAACAGACAAGCAGTAACGTAGGTTTCCCGGTTACCATAGGCTCTGTGGCAGGAACTGCTCGCGGAACCGGCCCGGCAGTAATGGGCAGCGTTTCGGCAGATGCGGCGCCGGTGACGGTAGCAGCTTCGAGTGAGCGCCTGGTCGAAGTCGAAAAGAAATACTACGATACTTACCTTCAGTATAACCGCATGGTTGAAGCCAATGACCAGGACGGCGCCAAAAAGATATTCGAAGAACTCAAGAAATATTCAGACGAATACACTGCACTCAAAAAGCAGCTCAAGGCTGAATAATCGCACAATAAAAGCCGGGGCAGTTCTTTTCGAAGAACTGCCCCGGCTTTTATTTTTTCCGTCATTCTGGATTCTGCGACTTCGCCTGACGATTGATTTTGTTCGAGGGTTTAAAAGATCAGTGCTCAGTCATAAATGAGCGAATAAATTCGCGGTCATTGCGAGGAGGGCCTCAGCCCGACGAAGCAATCTCACAGACGAGAGATTGCTTCGTCATTACGCTCCTTGTAATGACAATTTTTAAACATGCTTTCAATTTAGTCAAAAGAGTAGTATCATATCGCAACCTTTTGTTTTGAGCTGTTTTTTGAGGTATTTCAGTGAATATACTAGTGCTCGGTTCTGGTGCCAGAGAGCATTCGATGGTGCATGCCCTGTCGCGCTCCCCGTCGGTACATCAGATCGTTGCCTGCCCAGGTAATGCTGGAATGGGTAATACTGGCATCTGTCGCCGCGTACCGTTCAAAGATAATGCCGAGCTGGTGCGCTTCTGTAAAGACAAAATCGAGCTGGCGGTTGTCGGCTCTTCGAAATTCGTCGAAGACGGAACTGTCGATGCTCTCGTGCTTGCCGGCATTCCGGTTATCGGGCCCGCCGAAGATGCCGGTCGCATCGAGACCAGCAAGGCTTTTGCCGCCAAGTTTATGGCTCGCCAGCACCTGCCTTCGCCGCGCACACACATAGTGGTCAATGCCGATGAGATAGCGGCCGCGTTCGCTGCCGACAACGAAATTCGCGTTGTTAAATGTGACGGTTTTTCGCATGGAAGTGGTGTCGTTGTCGCTGATAGTCTCGAAGAAGCAAAAGCAGCGGCGCTGAAATTTCTCAAACAGCATGGAGCGCCACTGATCCTGCAGGAAAGACTCGAAGGGGTCGAGTGCTCTTATACCATTCTCACCGATGGTCAGCAATGGGTGTCTTTCAGCTCATGCCGCGATTATAAACGCGCGGGCGATGGTGAGACAGGCCCGACAACTGGCGGGATGGGAGCCGTCAGCCCATCACCAGATCTGACGCCAGAACTTGACCGCGAAATTATCGAAACCATTGTCAAACCCGTGGTGAACGGTATGAAAGCCGACAACCTGCTTTATCGCGGTTTTATGTCGATACAGTTGATGCTGACACAGCAGGGGCCGCGTGTGCTTGAGTTCAACGCGCGTCTTGGTGATCCTGAGACCCAGAGTATTCTTACCCGCTTTCGTGGTGATCTGGCCGGGCTGTTGAAAGACTGCGCCATGGGTTGTCTGAGTTCGGTCGGTTCGGAAGTCGCTTTTGGCCGACATGCTGCCGTTTCGGTTGTCATCGCGCGTGAGGGATACCCGGAAAGCGAGGCCTCTGACCCGGTGGTGAGGGGAGTTGACAAGGTTGTCGATTCGATGGTGTTTTTCTCGAACTGTCGAAAATCAGAAGACTCAGAAGATTTCCGATTTCGCAGCGGCCGTCTGATCAGCGTTACCGCTGTAGGCGAGACCCTCGACGAAGCGCGCGAAAAGTGCTACAAAGACATTTCGCGCCTCGAACTTGCCCGCGTCAAATACCGGAGCGACATCGGCCTGATAAGCTAAAATAAAAACTCCCGCCGGGCGTTTGGCCGGGCGGGAGTTTTTGCTGAAGATCAGATTATTTTCTTGAGAAAAGTCAGTTTGGAGAGGAACTTGAGCAGCCAGAAGTTCTTTCCGGGCAGGTCGTCGGGGCCTCTGATCGGTTCGACCTCACCGGTTGAGCTGTAGCCAACCTGGTATTCATCAGAGATTGCGATATCGTCGAAAATTCCGTTGCGCAGCTGCTCTGAGAATTCTTTCGATTTAACCGCTGCGACGACTTCAGAGTTGACTTCTTCGCTTAGATAATCGAGGTTGTAGGTGCCGACAACGCCAATTTTATGGTCGAATACCCAGTTCTTGGCATGCAGTTTGTTGGCGCCCTTGTAGACGAAAATGCGGATATTGGGGATCTCGGCGAAGATTTTTTTCCAGTCGGCGTAGAACATGGCCTGGGTAGCCAGACTGTCGGTCGAAGCAGGGCTGTTGGTGTGCATTTTGATCGGAATGCCGCGTTTGCCGGCGCGTTTTAGCGCGTTGAACATACGTTCGGTCAGAACGACATAAGGGTTTTGAATCACGATCTCGTTGCGGCAGCCGTCGATGTAACGGATCATCTGGTCGGTTATGTCGTTGCGCGGGCCTTTGAGCGAATGTTTGTCGATGATTTTTACCGGTGCGGTTACCGAATTGGCAAAGGGGTCGAATCCGGCGTAGTTGCGCAGGTTGTCATAGCCTGACATTTCCTTGAGGAAATCGGCTGAGGCCTTGAGATATTTTTTGTTTGCGTCGCGCGGCATGACGAAGCGCTCGTTGTTGATATGGGTGTTCATAACGTCATGACCGGCTTTCAGGTAGTCTGACATGATGTCGACATTGCCCCAGAGTTCTTTGGTGATCGAGTAGCTGACGGGTTTTGAGAACTCTTCGTCGAATGCATAATCTAGTTGCTCTGAGATTTCATGACTTTTGATGATTACATCGCAGTCACGATAAGCGCCCGGGTGGTCGGCGGGTTCGAGGAAGTAGTCCATCGAAACATTGCGGCCACCGATAATTGCATATTCTTCATCGACAACGATAATTTTGTCATGGTTCGAGGCAATGAGTTTGCGCGGGTCTTTGAATACCATCAACAGGTTGCTGTGAACAGGGTTGAAAGTCTTGACTTCGACGTTTGGATACTCAGTCAGTTCCTGCAGCAGATCCTGGCCGAGGAGTTTGCGGGTCAGCTTTTTGGTGCCGCGGGCATCGAGAAGAAGTCTGATTTTCAAGCCGTCTTTGGCCTTCTTGAGCAATACGCCGAGCATTGAATATCCGAAGATATCCTTATCCATGATGAAATATTGAACGTCAATGGATTGGCGTGCTTCGTTGAGGATTTTCCAGCGGGAATACCAAGCCTCGGAGTTGCTGTAGGCCAGCCTCACTTCAGCATTATCGTCGCTGCTGTTATTGACTGCCTTGAACAGGTCGAAGGTTATCTCGACTGGCGGAGCGAAGCGTGCGCCCATTTCTTCATACCATATCTGAAATTTGACGTAGTCGTTCTGCGTTTTGTCGAAGCTGAACTGCTTGCCGGCGTAGCCGATCCAGCGGGTAACTTTAACCGGGAAGGCGAGCCAGGAAGTGTTGAGATATTTCGAGTAGCTCTCGCGGGAGGTGTCGTATTTGCTGTCGAGAGCCTGCTTCCACTGCACATACTGTTTGCTGGCGGCGAGGTATCTGATGCGTTCTTTGGCCAGGGCTGCCAGTCTTGAGTTGGGGTTGCTGCGGCCGATCTGGTTAAGGATTTTCTCGGAAGTGGTTGCGTCTTCTTTGAGCAGTTCGTAAGCCTTGGCCAGCTCGTAGCGGGCGAGGTCGGCATACTGTGAATTGCTGTTGGAATCAATGAAAGTCGAGAGCAGTTTCATTGCCTGATCTGGATTTTTGCGGCCGGACTCGGACCAGAGCTGATCGAGAATTCTCTGCAGGCCGGTTGGAATCTGTGATCTGGTGGCGGCTGAATATTCGACATCGGCGGCATTAACTGAGGCGGCAACTCTGGTTGCGGTTGCGCCGCTCGATGTTGCCTGCGGCTGAGTTGAAACCGGTTCTACAGTTGTCGGCGTTTTTTGCCGATTGTAAGAATTCTCGTAAGTCGCCTTGGCCTTCTGATAGGTGTCGAGCAATTCGAGAATTTCGGCAGCCGGCTTCTTTTCGTTGACGGCATTGCGATAAGCCTGATAGGTAGAAACATAGTTTTCGTAATCAGACCGGGCATCGGCAGATAAAGGGGTGTTGCCCGCAATTAAAAACAGGTTGAGCAAAAGCATCAGACAAAGCAGCTTTTTCATAGATACAGCCTCCAATCATTACATAACGGTACAATTATACTGATCTGAGGCTATGGTGTGAAGCTTTGTCGTAATTTTTTTTGTGTTGGCACGTTCATTCGCAGATTTCACAGATTTGCGCAGATAAAAATGAAATTACTGCTCGACCGGTTTGGAGGCGGAGAGTTTTTTGCTGCTGAAGGTGAAGCTCAAAACAAGAATGATAAAGGCTGCAATCAGGGGTAAAGTGCCCATGCGGGCTAGAAATGGCCCCTGATAGAAGAAAACTTTGGCGCGGCCGGGCCTTTCCTGGGTCAGGCGCACGAGATAGGTGCCTTTGCCAATGCTGCGGACATTGAATATCTGCCATTTGGCGGGGTTTGGCATCAGAGTCGCGGGGTAATGGCGCAGGGCAAAACGGTTTTGGAATACCATCTGACCGTCGGGCGCGAGAACCTCGAGATCACCGCCGAAGTCGCCCAGCTCAGACTTGAGGTCAATTTTGATCGAATCAACGCCGTCTGCTGTCACCGAGATTTCAGTGGTAGCAGGCATGTCATAGCCTTCTTCGGCGGTGACGCCGAGAGTGCCTTCGCCAATCGGGTTGTCGAGGTAGGCTTGATCGATGATTACGCCGCCGATCACCATAAGAAGTGTTAGCGCGAAGGTCGAGGCAATTCTGCGCAGCCAGGTGCCGATAAAAAAGTTCATGATCACAGCCTCCTGTATAATTATTTAGGCGAGTGCCGGGCGGTCGTTGCGGATGATGATTTTGGCATGCGAACCGTCGGCGATGGTGTTACCAATAATAGCACGTGCCAGCAGAGTTTCAACTTCCTTTTGCAGCAGACGCTTGAGAGGTCGAGCGCCATAAACCGGGCTGTAACCGCGGTCTATCAGCCACTCTCTTGCGTCGGCGGCGACTTCGAGAGTGATGCGGCGTTCGTCGAGCCGCTTCTGTATGGCGGCTATCTGTAGATCGATGATCTGGTTGAGTTCGCCACGCTGCAGTGGCGTAAACAGAACAATATCATCTATGCGGTTGTAAAACTCAGGTTTGAAAAACATCTTGATCTCGGCCAGCACTTTGCTGCGAGTTTTATCAGTGATCTCGCCGCCGTCGCTGATTTCTGCAATGAGCGTCTGAGCGCCAATGTTGCTGGTCATAATGACTACGACGTTGCGGAAATCGACGGTGCGGCCCTGCGAGTCGGTCAGGCGGCCGTCATCAAGAATCTGCAGAAGAATATTGAAAACCTCGGTATGTGCTTTTTCGATTTCGTCAAAAAGCACTACCGAATAGGGTTTGCGGCGCACTGCTTCAGTAAGCTGGCCGCCTTCGTCGTAGCCGACATAGCCGGGGGGCGCGCCGATCAGGCGAGAAACCGAGTGCTTTTCCATGTATTCGCTCATGTCGATGCGCACGATATTCTCTTCGGTATCGAACAGCGATTCGGCGAGAGTTTTAGCCAGTTCGGTTTTACCAACGCCGGTTGGGCCAAGAAAAATAAACGAGCCGATCGGCCGGTTCGGGTCTTTGATGCCGGCGCGCGAGCGAATAACCGCGTCGGTGACCAGATTGACCGCTTCATCCTGGCCAATCACGCGCTTATGCAGGTGTTCATCGAGATGCAGAAGCTTTTCTTTTTCGCCCTCCATCAGGCGCGTGACCGGTATCCCGGTCCATTTGCTGACGATGTCGGCGATTTCTTCTTCGGTGACTTCTTCGCGCATGAGCTTGCCGGTGCTCTGCTTCTGCTTGAGCTCTTCTTCAATTTCTTTGAGTTGTTTGAGAGCGTCAGGCAGGCGCCCGTGCTTAAGCTCCGCGGCACGATTGAGGTCGTAGGCGCGTTCGGCTTCGGCGATTTCCTGGTGCAGTTTTTCGATCATCTCACGCTGTGTCTGTACACGCTTGATAACGCCACGCTCGCTTTCCCACTGGGCTTTCATCGAGTCGCCGCGATGGCGCAGGTCGGCGAGTTCCTTGCGCAGGGCTTCGAGGCGCGTCAGGCTGGCGGTGTCCTTTTCCTTGACCAGCGCTGCTTCTTCAATTTCGAGTTGCATGCTGCGGCGCATGACTTCGTCGAGTTCGGCCGGCATCGATTCAATATCGGTGCGAATCATGGCGCAGGCTTCATCGATGAGGTCGATCGCCTTGTCGGGAAGAAAGCGGTCGGAAATATAGCGGTGTGACAGTGTCGCTGCCGCAACGAGCGAGCGATCCTGAATATGCACGCCGTGGAACACTTCGAAGCGTTCTTTGAGGCCGCGCAGAATAGAAATTGTGTCGGTCACATCTGGTTCTTCGACCAGAACAGGCTGGAAGCGGCGTTCGAGGGCCGCGTCTTTTTCGATGTGTTTGCGGTATTCATCGAGGGTGGTGGCGCCGATGCAGTGCAGTTCACCTCGTGCCAGCATGGGCTTGAGCATATTGCCTGCATCCATCGACCCTTCGGCGCGTCCGGCGCCGACGATGGTATGCAGTTCATCGATGAACATCAGTATTCGGCCGTCGCTGCTTTTGATCTCGGCGAGAACAGCCTTGAGGCGCTCTTCGAATTCACCGCGGAACTTGGCGCCGGCGATCAGCGCGCCCATGTCGAGCGCAAAGACCGTTTTGTCGCGCAGGCTTTCGGGCACGTCACCCTGCAGAATACGCTGAGCCAGACCTTCAGCGATGGCGGTTTTACCGACGCCGGGTTCGCCGATGAGCACCGGGTTGTTTTTGGTTTTGCGGGTAAGGATGCGAATAACGCGGCGAATTTCGGCATCGCGGCCGATGACCGGGTCGAGTTTGCCGGCGCGCGCCATGGCAACGAGGTCACGGCCGTATTTTTCGAGGGCTTCGTAAGTCTGTTCCGGGTTGGCTGAGGTGACGCGCTGGTTACCGCGAATTGCGGTGAGTGCCTGCAGAAACTGGTCACGTGTCAGGTTCAGCTCGGCAAACATCTTACCAACCGCGGTAGAAGTGCTTTCGATCATGGCAAGTACAAGGTGTTCGACCGAGAGGTATTCGTCCTTAAGCGACTTCATTTCTTCTTCGGCCTTGACCAGCACTTTTGAAAGTTCACTGCTGACGTAGAACTTGTCAGGGGTCATGCCGGGTCCCGAGACTCTGGGCAGTTTCGAAACGAGCGCATTCACACGTTCACGCATTGTCTTCAGCGGAATATTGAGATTGTTGAACAGGCGCGGAATCATACCGGCTTCGTCGATAAGCAGTGCTGCCAGAAGATGTTCGGTGTTGATCTCCTGGTGACCGTGCTGAATGGCGTTATTCTGTGCTGCCTGCAGTGCTTCCTGCGACTTTTGTGTCATTCTGTTGATATCCATGGTTTTACCTCATCATGCTTTGTACATTATTATTCATCGATTAACACCGCAATTCACATGCCAGCAGTACAAAAAGTGCCAGAAAACGTTTGTTAATGGCGATTTGTCGATGCTATACGGCTTTGCGCAGAGATTTGCCGCCGTCGCAGCAACGTCGCAGCGCCTTTCCCTGCTGCGACAAAACTGACGCAAATCATGAGCGCTTGCAAATTCAAATGTGGCAGAGGACTAGATGGCAGACAGGGCCTGGGAGATTTCTTCGGTGATGGGCGCGAGCTCGTCTTTAAGTCCGGATTCGAGGCAGACGGTCTGGAAAGTTTCGTTTATGCATATCTGTTGTTCTGGCGTTGCCAGATACTTTGCCAGTAGCATCGATGCCAGGAGAATGGGGCGCGCTGATTCAGTATCGACCGGGCGACTGATTTCGCCGGCGTTGTTGGCAGGAATCATGTCGATGCGTCTTTGCCATTCTTCTTTCGCGATGGGTTTGAGTGAGACGAGCTGCAGGATTTCGGCGGCGGCCCCGCTTTGTTCAAGAAGTGCCGGATGCAGAATGGCAGTTATGCGCGCGGTTTCTTCGACGAGAAATGCGTGTCGGGCGAGCTTGGCTTCCATATTCTGCTGAATTTTGACAAGTTTTTCGCTGGCGACCGCAAGTTCTTCGCCGAATTTTGCGAATATTTCACGCTCGGAATCAGCAGAACCGTCGCAGAGTGCCAGACCCCAGCAGCCTGAGAGTATGTGTTCTTTTTCTTTATCACTCAGGCGGCGGCTGGGTTCGAGTTTCTGATAGCCGTCGGGTGATTCGATGGCTTCGAGCCACTGTTGTTTTTCTTCGGCAGGGGCTGGGATGAATTCTATGATCGAACGCAGGCTGGCGAGCTCTTCCGGCGAAATGACGCCGTCGGCATTTTCCATGCGCAGCAGATAATGCAGGAAGGTGCGGTAGAAACGGGCATCTTTGCCGGCTTTGAAAATATCGTAAATGCTCTCGGATATGAAATAACTACCAATCACGCCGATGGCGGCACCGGGGATAATCCAGAAAAAGCCGGTATAAATGCCAAGCCAGTAGAGAACTGCGGCTGGAGCAGCCTTTAATGCCGCTCTGCCTTTTCTTTGAGATTCAGAAGGCAGATTGCCGAGATTTTTGGCTTCGAGAGAGAGCGACTGACAACGTTGCGAAAGCCTGCTCTGCCATTCGCTGCTTTCTGCTTCGTTGAGGATCCATTTAATCATACCGGCCGTGAAATGCTGGCGGCGCTTGCCGGTGGTTACCTCTACAGTCGTCTGCTGTGCAACGTTCTGTTGAAATTCACTCATGCTGTCACCCTCCGTTTGTTTTCTATGTAGTGCCAGCCTACCCGTTATTGCCAAATAAATCAACGGTAGTGGCTTATAGTCTCAAGGCGTCTGGCTGGTGGCATTTTTTTTACGCAGCATGTAATCGGTCTGGCGGAATGCATCCATATACTCTGCGCTTGCCGGATCGAGGGAAACAGCGGTGCGAAAGTATTCGCGCGCGGCGCGCAGGTTTTTTCGGCCAAGTTCCTTATTGCCGAGCGTGTAGAAAGACCTGGCCTGCTTTTGACTTTGTGGAGTCACCTTGTCTTTGAAATCGCTGGAGTGGGTTTTGCCCTTCTCGACGTCAGACCAGTTCATTACTACTTTGGTCGGTTGCTGCTGCGTTGATTCTTTTCTGAGCAAGATTAAGCCGGTCAGCAATATCAGAATAAAGACACCTGCTGCCAGCAGAAATTTAGCTGTATGAGAGCCATGGTTCGCAGGGAGGGGAGGCTGCAGCATGATTTTATTCGCTGTCACCGCTGTTTCAACGGTCGTCTGGGGTTGAACAGGCGCGGACTTGGGTTGTGCCGGTTGTTCAGAAGGTGTAACCGTTTCGAGCGCTCTGTCGCTGACGGGTCTGGGAGTGATTTTCTGGATGCCCGGTTCAGATTGGTGAGATGGCTCCACCTGTTTCGGCAGTTCAGTCGCTTTTTCCGGTTCGTCAGTATCTTCCACTCCTTTTACGTAGTTTGGCAATGGCAGATCTGAATACATTATCCTGATCGAATCCATCTCCATCTCAAGCAGCCCAACAAGCTGTCGGAAAGGCGAATTGCGGTTTTGGGCGCACAACAGCCCCGATTTGTCATCAGGCATTTCCTCTTCGAGGGTTTCGATGATATCGCTGGTTATTTTATCCAGCTTGACTAAATCTATTTTTTGCATCTACCAACCAACCGTATTGTTCTTATATTATGAATCCATTATAATACAGATAAGCAAATAAACATTAAAAATTAAGGTTAGGTTTTGGTTAGGCTGGGATCACATATCTACTTTGCTGCGCGCTTTGTGTTTGCGCGTTATTTGCTGTGTCTTACAGATGCAGCATGCTTCTGATTAGAAAAATTCTGAATTGCCTGATCTGTCCCAGGGAGGATGTTAGGAAGGCAGATTAGCTCTCAAAACTGTAGAGGATAGCTTTTTGTGAAGAATACAGAAAAACGAACTAAATTTTCCTGTATGGCATGCACGCTTGCCGCTTGGCTGACTGTTTTTATCATGCAGGGCATGTCTTTATCGGGCGCTTCCTTCAATGTTTCGTCGCAGGCTCAATTTACTGCCGCCGGCGCGCTGCTTGAGGGTGTCGTGGCTTCTGATACTGATGGAGTGGTCGTCGATTATCTGAGGATTTACAATACCAACCCGGGGCAGGATGATGGCAATCTTGCGCTGCGCTTTGGCGGTCGCGGCAACTGGTCGAAAAAGCGCTCAATATCTTTAACGATTCCAATTGATTTCAATACTGCCGGGGCAAACGTCGGCAGGGCGAATCGCATAGGCGAGAAGTGTGAAGTTGATCTGACAGTAGTTGGAAATGCCAATGAAGACTGGTCGGACCTTCGTCTTACAGACTGGACCGGGAATCAGGTGCCATTTCGTATTCTTAATTATGAGCAGCCCGTCGACAACCAGGACACACCGGTGAGACTTCTTTTTGAAGCCGATGCAAACGTCAACGCTCCAGCGGCCAGCAATACCTATACCCTTTACTACGGCAATACAGATGCTTTGACTGTCGCTGACGAAACTCTGAGCCAGTTTTATCTGGTCAATCACGATTTTGAAGATGCCCTGAGCGGCTGGAACATAGCTACGCGTGGATACAACCTGCAATCGGCAGAGACTTATGCAGGTCTCGATCATATCAACAATACGAATGCGCATGCCCAATACCCTTTTCTTGCTATAGAAGAAGGCTTGTCGATCACTCCAGCAGGTTTTGTCGGATTTGACAGTAAGGCCTGTCTTTCTGTTGGTTATCCAGAGTCAACCGCTTATCCGGCTCGTGCATGGCGGGCTGTCAGTCAATACGTAACCGGCCCATCTACCGGTACCTATATCCTGAGCGCTCAGAGAAGATTCAGCTCAGCATCGTTCACTCAGGGCTGGTATTCGTTGATGTTCATGCAAACCAACGCTGTTGGCCGAGATCGCCGCTTTTTTGTCTCATCAGGTTTCTCAGACTGGATGGAAACTCAGGTAGATTTTAATCCTGTCGCTACTCGAACTATCGAGATCGGCCTTGGCATGTTTACAGAGAATGCTGGTGGTACTAACTACCGTGAGCGCCGTTGTAACTTTGACTGGGCCACTCTTGCATTGAAGTATCCTTTAATTCAGGCTTTTGGCGCAGCAGAGGATGCAGGCTATCTGCGGGTGGCGACCTATACTTCGCAGGAGTTTGACACAGGTGTTGCCAATCCGAATTATGAATCGATCGTATGGTCTGCAAATACAACTTCGCCGGGCACTTCCATCAGCTTTCAGACTCGTACGGCGGCGGTAAGTGGCGGTCCATACAGTGCCTGGAGTGCCCCAATTGTCATAAATGGCGGAGCTATCGTTTCTCCTGCTACTCGTTACATTCAATTTCGCGCGATTCTGGAAACCTCAAGAACCGAGTTTTCGCCAATTCTCAACGAAGTCACAATATTCTACAACCTGCCGGCGACCGATTTTCGCATTGACGTTCCGGCAACAGCTATGGCCGGCGAGTATTTTGATATTCAGTTGACGCCGGTCGATCAGACCGGGGCAACGGCAACCAGTTTTGTCGGGAATGCAATTTTGTCAGCAGATTCGCCGAACGTTGAGTTTTCCAGACTCAACCATGTTTTCACCAGCTTTGACAATGGCACAACGTTCATTCAGGTGCGCAATCCAGTCGCTGAAAGCTTCATAATAACGGCGACTTCCGGAGTAATCGCTTCTGACTCGAATCCGGTTCAGACGTTGCCTGCACCTTCTGTGGCTTTGGAATTGCAGTTATGGCCGGCTGTTGTGACCGCCGGCAGTCTTTTCGCCGGTCAGATCGTTGCTGTCGATCAATATGGTAATGTTGATACCGCTAACAATGGCACCGTAAACATACAGACCAGCGATCCGGTGCCTGCATCCTTTCCCGCTTCAGTTATTCTGTCGAATGGCGTGGCAAATGTTGCAAGCTGCGCATTCTATACCGTTCCTTCGCAAAGACTGACAGTAACAGAAGCCAACAGCGGTATATCCACATACACTGATGTGGTGGTGAATGCCGGAGCGGCCAGCAGGCTTCGTTTAAGCGCTGAGCCTGATCAGTATCAGGATGTTGAATTCAATCTAGCCATTGCCGCGGTCGATGATTACGGAAATCTCGACACAAGCATCAATACAACTTTCAATCTAAGTTCTTCGCTGGGTTCAATTGCTACTGTATCGGGTAACATCGTGGCGGGTGTCTGTACTCATCCGGTAACCCTGGATACAGAAGGCAATCTTACGATAAGCGGTCTTACGGCAACAGCTCTCGCAGGCGACTTTGGTCTCAGCGTGCATCCTTCACCACCGCCTCAATTGCAGCGGTTTCTGATCGATGCCGGTTATGACCAGCTTGCCGGCGTGCCATTCACTCTGACAATTGAAGCTCGTGACAATGCCGAGCAGGTTTTGACTTCTTATGATGGCGCTTGTCGCATTATTCCCAGTGTCGGTCAGTGTTCGCTATCGATGACAACCGGATATAAGTTTCTTGACGGTTTTCTGGCCATTCCAATCTCTTTGTCTGCTGCAGACAGCAACGTGATTCTCAGAGTAGAAGATATCAAGGACAATTCGAAGATAGGGCTTCTTTTTCTCAATGTCAGGCCGGCCGGCCTTGCTGAATTTGAAATTGACACCCCGCCAGCGGCCGATGCCGGAGCTACCTTCACTTTCACCATCAGGGCGCGCGACAACCAGGGAAATCTACTGACCAATTACACTGGAACTGTAATCATAACTCATACCGCTACAGGCGGTGACATCAGTATTCCGGCAATTTATACATTCATCGCTGCGGACGCGGGTGTAAAAACTTTTCTAGGCGCTACTGGCGCCAGATTTACCAAAGCTGAAAGCATCAAGATTCAGGCCGAGGACTCAGGTAAGGTAGGGGTTTCTGATTTTGTTCATATTACGGCCGACGAAACTGACCCGGTGATCGAGATTCGTCCTGACATGCTGTCTGTAGACCTTGGAACTTCATTGTCATTCAATCTCTTTTTAAAGGACCGTTTTGATAATCCTTTGAACGGATACACCGGCACGATCGATCTGGTTTATTCAGACCCGACCGTTCTTGGCCCGGCAAGCCATAGTTTTCTGGATTTTGAGAATGGTTTTAAACGTTTTTTACTTGCTGTTACTCCGGCTAATCTAGGTAATTTCACTATTACAGCAAACGATCCTGTCTCCGGAAACAGTGACACCACCGACACCATATCAGTTATCAGCGGCGCGACGACTAATTTTACCTTTTCGCCGTTAACGATAAATCGGGTTGCCGGCCAGAGCTTCACTTACGCTGTGACTGCTTCCAATACGGCAGGGAACATCAATGAGCAGTATAACGGCGGAATTCGTTTTTCAACCCAGGATCCACTTGCATTGATTCCTCAGGATTCAACCCTGGTAAATGGCGCTGGTAGTTTTGGCTCGACCTTTTTTACGGCCGGGAATTTTCAGCTGACTGTGCGTGATATCAATACTCCTTCCATAACTGGCAGCATGAATGTAAACGTTGTTGCCAGCACGCCGTCTCAACTTGTTATCGATGTCAATGTACCAGGTTTAACCATTGTTGCCGGAACCTCATTCTCTTACCAGATTAGAGTTCTGGATTCCTATGGTAACCCGGCCAGTTATACTGGTGCGATAACTGTCAGTTCTGCAGATGTTAAGCCAACTTCGACGCCAACTACAATATTTAATCCGGTGAATCAGTCCGTTATAAACGGCAACTGGACTTTTTCGACTGCCGGAACTCAGAAGTTGACCGTGACTTCGCCGGCATTTTCAACGGTGTACAGTTCTCCGGTCGTTGTTAATGCCACTTCGCCGTTTGCTATTGCCGGAGATTTTCCGACGGCTGTTTCAAGTGAGTTGGTAGTTCCCTTCTATGTGCGGATTGTCGATCAGTATGGAAACCCGACCCCATTGTTCACGAGCCAGATAACGACGACATCTACCGGCCAGGGCTTTATCACTCAGAGTTATACTTTTTCTGCCAATGACTATGGCCAGCACACGTTTTTTTTGCGCTGGGATCGTGACGATAACGCTCCACAAAACATGACCCTGACGTTCAATCGCAATCCTGTTGGGTCTATACCTGCTCCAGGAGCTCCTCTTACTATCAATCTCCTTCTGGATAATCCGAGAAACGCTGCTGCACAGTATCCATTCATGAACAGCTGGCTTTCCCGGCCCAATCAGCAGGTTGTCGCTTCGCAGCCTTTTCAAATGGTATATCGAGCACTATCGATCAAGGACACAGCTGCTTCAATCACTTCTGTCATAGACTTTTCAATGTCTGATGGTTACTGTCTGTTGTCTCGCGATGGGATAACTTATGGTAGCACGCTTACTCTCGCTAACGAATCCGTGGTTCCCTTCTGGGCAATAGTTTCACGCACCGGTTATCTGACTATGGTGGCTCGGCCGAGATTGGATCCCAGATTGACCGGGAGTGTGACTTTCGTCTCGCTACCAGGGCCGGTTGAAAAAACTACATTGCAGGCAGATTCACCACAACAGGCCGGCGTTTCTTTTCCTCTATTGTCTGAATGGTGGGATCATCATGATAACTACGCGAGAATGGCAGTCGGCCCATTGCTGTTTTCTTCCATTGCCTCGGGATCGCGCGCCTTTGACCCGGATAATCTACTGGTTGCAGGGCGTGACGGGCGCTTCAGTCATCAGCAGAACAATCTCTGGCTTACCAACGATTTTGTTATTGCTTCAGATTCGACAGATATCAGGATAGACAGGCTACGACAACAGATATCAATTCAGGGAACCTACGATGAGGACTTTTCAAGTGCTGTCTTGAACTTTCCGAACTGGCAGACCATGGATTTTGGCACTTCTGCCGGTGGCTTTGCCTTGAACGATTCGCAACTACGTATCTGGACTATTGGTAACGGCACTTTGTCCAACCACCTTTCTCCAAGCAGTACAGCAGCAACTGCCGCCAACTGGTATGAAGATGCCAATGATTCATATTACTTTTTGTATTTTGACTGGCCGGTGAACGACATTTTTGCATTTGATGCCAGAATTTTTGTTCGCCGCATGTGGTATGACAACGTTTTAGACTACTCACGCTGTCATGTGGCTGTGATGATGGCTGACAGCAGTCACGCCACCCGGCCGTGCTTCGTTTCTTCCATGTTGCGAAGAGTTGATAACTCACATACCAGTAATCATGAAATCGGTGTTTTTCTGGGGCAGGCAGTTTATCGAAATACGCCTGATGGCAGAAGATTCAGGCGAAAGATCAGCGTACAGGCGAGCACAGTTACCACACACCCCAAATGGTTGCGCCTGCAAAGAAATGCAGCTGGAGTATTTTCCCCACAGCTTTCGCCAGACGGCGTTAACTGGCAGCAACTTAACCAGTCTCCTTTCAACACGGCGGCCACGGATCCTGATCCAAATCCGGCATTCGCTGCCGCTACCACAAGACTTGGCATCAGTGTGGCGGCCGGCAGTAACACCAGAGCTGGCATGGCGTGGGTCGATGAGTTCCAGATCAACCGCTATCCGCAAAGTGCAACCTACACTTCTATCGTTTATGACACCGGCAGTTCTTCAGTGGTTTTGACCGATCCGATTCGACTGGAGGCAGATTTCAATACAGGAAATGTCAGACTTTATATGAGAGGAAGCAATGATTCGGCAACCGTAGGTGCTCAGGCCTGGACGGAACTGACACTGGTCTGGGGCGGTGGTACGCAGTATACGGCAGTTCCGCCGGTGGCGCTCAACCGGCGCTATATTCAGTATGCCCTCCGTCTGGATGCTCATGTTGCCGGCACCAACGGTGGTCAGACGTTTTACGATGCAACCCCTTATGTCAGGAGTGTGCAGGTTGGCTACACCATCGGCACACAGGGCGCCACATTTGCCGAGCGCAACGTCGAGCCGCCGGCGACTATCATTGCCTCTTTCTCGCCGACGATAACGGCTGAAACTCAGGTCGAGATTCTTGGTGGCACTGTTGCGTCGCTGGCTATCGATGTGCCGGCTTCGGTAACGGCCGGTGTGCCTTTTACCATATCGGTCAGGGCGCTCGATACCTTCGGTAATATAGCCGACGATTATGACGGCACCTGGTCTTTCACGACCTCTGACATCGATCCGTTTCCTGGCTCAGTACCAGGCGACTATACGGTTGTGCCCGCTGCTGATGCCGGGCAGCATACTTTTTATAACGCTTCAGTTCTCTTCAATGGTCCGACCAGCACGATAACAGTATTTGACGGCACTTTGACGGCGACCTCTACGCCGATTATCGTCAATCCCGGCAGAATCGGGGCTTTTGCGATTTTTGCATTGTCGCCACAGCCTGCCGGCACAGTTTTTCCGCTGTCGATAGAGGCTCTCGATGTTTATAATAATCTAAAGACAGATTACAGTGGTGTGATGACATTTACCGACAACCGCACCGGTGGTACGGCTTTGTATGATCCGGCTTCTTTGCCGGCAGCAAGCTGGACGGCCGGCTTGGCGACACTGACACCCGGTGTCTCGTTTACCAAGGCCGAGATTATCAATGTGACCGGACAGAGCAGTTATCGCAGCGGCGTGAGCAATCCGATAGAAATCGGAAATGCGCCGCCAGCAGCTTTATTGATAAGTGTTTCTACCGTTTCACCAGATTCCGGGATTCCTTTTTCGGTGACACTGAAAGCGCTTGATATTTATGGAAATATCGCGCGGAATTACCTGGGCACAGTTCATTTTTCCTGCAATGATGCTCATCTCGCTGTGGTTCTTCCCGCAGATTACACGTTCATCGGCGCTGACGCCGGGCAGAAAACTTTTACTTCAGAATTCACTCTTATAACGCCAGGGGCGGTGAATCTTCAGGTCGTCGATACAGTGAATGCAACGATGACACATCAATTCCCGCTGACAGTGCTGCCCGGGCCGGCCAAAAGGTTTGAGCTGAGCTGCAGCGACATTCAGACAGCCGGCGTGCCGTTCAATCTTATCGTCAAAGTTTATGATGATTATGGCAATCTCAAGACCAACTTCAGCGAGACGATCAACCTGCTCAGTTCGTTTACCTCGATACTGCCGGTGAGCGCCGGCGGGTTTTCGAACGGCCAGCTGCTTATTCCATCAGTCGAATTGAATGAAGCCGGTGTCATGCCTGCGACTAAGAAGATAGCGGCTGTATTCGGGGCCGTGAGTGGCGACCGCGATGTCACGCTGTGGCCATCTTCAGCAGTGTTCGATCGTTTCGATCTTGAGACGATTCCGGTCGAGCCGACGGTCGGCGATGCGTTCAAGCTGGTAATCAAGGCAGTCGGCCCTGACGGTAACGTGTTTACCGGTTATGACAACGCCGGTGTTTATCTGACCGCCAGCAATAGTGCGGGGTTGGCTGTAGTTCCGCCGATGATGCCGGTCGAAGCCAACAGTTTTACCATCGGTGTAAAAGAGCTTTATGCCCGCAACTGGGAGGCTGGCGAAATAACGATCTGGGCTACCAATAAAGGTCCCCCCCTGCCAGTGCGAGTCGGTTCTTTGACGGTCAACTTTCTGCCTACCAACCTGTCGCATTTTACTGTTGTGCCGGGCACTTCGACGGTTGAGCCATTTCCCAATAATTATTATCAGGCGGTAAACGGCTCATTTCCGGTGTTTCTCACGGCTTATGATACTATCGGCAATATCAAGACCGATTACACCGGCACGGTTCAGATAACGCACAACGGCACCGGAACCCTCTCGGTAACGACAGCTGCATTTGTTGACGGGGTGGCGACCATCACCGCGACGGCGTATGACGACTATGGCAGAATCAGGCTGAAGGCGCGCGACAGCGTTCTCGACCGTTCGGGCACCTCAGGCAATCTTTATTTCTACGGGCCGCTGGCGCGCTTCGATATTGCCTGTGGCTACCATCAGACCGATGAGACTGCGTTCCTGACCGAGTTGACAGCTATAGACATCTACGATCAGGAAAAGAAAAACTACAATCTACTGACAGACACACAGCGTTTGTCATGGGATCTCGGGCCTCTGACGGATGTGACCTTGACGCCTGTGCCTCTGCCGCTGACCTGGGAAGACGCGAAGAATTACGTGTGGCTGACGGTCGATCGACCGGCGGCCGGGGCAGATATCGGCACCTTTACCTTTAATGTGCGCGACGACGCTGAGCCTTCGAAAACCGGTACCGCAACGGTGAACATTCACAAGACCAGTGCACTGTCTGCTGTCGGGCTGATGATAGAGGCCTTTTCGCCGCAGCAGTCGACTAAGCCATTCCCGATGGCGGTCAAGGCGGTAGACGTCAACAATGCTGTGGTTAAGACCTGGAGCGGCGATACAACCCTGAGCATGGTCTCATCGCTCGGCACACCTGAAACTATTTATCCTTCAGCGATTTCGGCCGCGAGTTTTGTTGATGGCACCTACGCTACGACGACGGCGCGCATCGATGTTCCGGCAACCTATACGGTTACGGCGGTTTCTGGAGCGTTTACCGGAGTATTTGATCCTTTGTATGTGAGTCCGGGGCCGGTCAGCGAACTGCTGCTGACAGTTCCGCCATACGCTCCGCTCAACACGCCTTTTACCATTTCGGTAGCTGGGCTGACCGCTGACGGCAACGTCAAGAGCGACTACGTGCCGGAAGGGCCGATACAGCTCAAACTCAATGCTACTTCGACCGGTTATCTTGGTGTGCAGTTCATAAATCCTGAAGATTTTTCGGGCGGCATCGCCACGATCACTACGCAGACCTATAACAAGAGCCAGACTATCTGGATAACCGCTATTGAGAACGTTGACAATCTCAAGACGACTGCCGGGCCGATTCTGGTTTTCGGGCCGCCGGTGCGCCTGGTGCTGCAGCCTCAGCCTGATGCGAGCGCAAACTTCTTCTGGAATGCCTGGTTTCAGGTGCGCGTGAATGTTCTTGACGTCAATGGCTACCCGGTCGCCAATTTCAGCGGCGACATCGACTTCGCTGCCCTGCCCGGAACCGCTCCAACTGCGACCGACCCGACGATTCTGCCGGGTTTCGAAACTCAGTATTTCGAAGAAGACAGCATGGGCAGCCAGTTGTTTTTCCTCAAGGTGTTGTATTCGACTCCGGCTTCACCGATAAACCTCCTGCTGGAAGCTGAAAACGCTACAAATTCAATCGCAGATGTCACGGGTGACGTGAAATTTCTCAAGGAAAGTGTTTTTGACACTTTCGAAATCGTTTCGCCAACCTCGGGCATGACAGTTCCCAAAAACAGGCCTTTCCCGGTCAGGGTTCGTGCCGTCGATAATTTTGGTATGCCCTATACTTTGGTGGCTTCGTTCCCGACTTTAACGGCTGAACTGCTCGATCCTCTTCATCTGACGATGTTCAGCGCCAGTCCAACCAGCCCGCTTTCATTCATGGGCACTTCAGAGCTGCTGTTGGTGGGAAATATTGATTATGCTGAGAGCTCAACCGCAACTGTGCGCTTTACCCTGACTCCCGAGGATATGAGCCCGGCCGGCGACATGGTGGACTTTTTAATTATCGAGGGCTATAACATCAAGAACTCGGTCTATCAGGAAATCGCTACCACAACCTTTATTGATCCTGGCCGCTACATTGTTTCCGGCTTTGTCAGCCCCGGAACAGGCTCGGCGGATATCAAATTAACTCTAATCGACGCTACCGGCGAACCGGTTGAGTCATACGGAGTGCGCATTGCTTCGAGCGGTGTGTGTACGCCAATCGGGCCAGTTGTGTCATTCGGTTCCAGTAATCCGATACATGTTGGTAACAACCTTTCGGATCATAATGTCTGGTATCGGATTCATGCGGTATTCAACTATCAGTTCGTGCCGGCACTTGCCAGTGAAACCATTCTGCATCTGCAAAATTCGACGCCCGACGGATACCCTGCTTCTGCGTCGGTATTGTTCGACGGCATCCAGTTTGAGAGAACGAAAGATCCGGATCAGCGCCGTCCGACATCATTCTCCCCGAAAGGCTGGCAGCTGCATTCTCCGACGAAGCAACGCTCGATGTCGGGTGAATACATGTATTACGAGCAATAAACCAGGCTAGTCCTCTGTCACATATGAGTTTAAGAATTCAATCTATAGCTAATTCTGCTTATTCGGGCTCTCGGCGTGATCTCATTCGCTACACTCTCGCCAGACAAGAGCATTTCTTAATAGCTATGGCTCTGCGTCAAAATTGCCTGGCTCGAAATTTCGCTCATGAGGCCCGGCGCTAGACCTCCTGTCGCGCCGGTCATAATCGCCATC
>PGYA01000086.1 GCA_002839435.1 Candidatus Riflebacteria bacterium HGW-Riflebacteria-2
GCCGGGCTCTCGGCAGGATCCCAACGCTACAACTCTCACCAGACGAGAGAATTAGTGGCTAGCTATGGCTCTGCGTCAACGCTGCCTGGCTCGAAGTTTGCGCTTTTGGGATGCCTGCCTGCGCCCTTGTATGTTTTTTTACCAGGTGTGAATTCTTAACCAATCGACCCTATAATTCAAATGTGACAAAGGACTAGACGGCTTTGTTGCCGCACTTTGTGCAGAAGGTTTTGCCGGGCTTCAGCCCTGCTCCGCATTTGGAGCAGAATCTGGGTATCTCTTCAGTTTCGCCGGCTGGTCGGGGTTTGCCGCAGAATTTGCAGAACTTGGCGTCGGCAGCGAAAGGCTTGCCGCACTCGCAGACGTCTTCGCCAGTCTGAGTCGCGCCAATTTTAACCGTTTCGGGATCAGTGAGAAATTTCTGTAGTGTCAGCATGAGCTGCTGGCCTGAAACCCCATTGAAAATGATTTTGTCGTCTGTGACTTCGATCAGTATTATGTCGCGCAATCCGCACTGAATACTGGCAAAACTGGCCGCTTCGATGCTGCCACCTGCCACTCTCATTGCATCAACCTTTATCAGGCTGTTGAACAGAAGCATGCGGCGGCATAGGAAGAGCAGACCTTCTTCAGCGAAATAGTCGCTGCCGCCGGTTTTTACGTAGCCTTTGCTTTCGAAGAGCTTGAGCGCGGTTTGAATCTGCTGCTGGTCGGGCGTGAGGGTTTCTGGCAGCAGCGCCTGAATGGCCCAGCAAAAGCTGGAACTGCCGAGATTCGACTGACTGATATGTTGCTGCAATTGTTCGACCGTAAATCGAGGTTCTTGTTCAGAGCCTCCAAGGGTCAGAAACAAAGTTTTGCGGATCAGGTCGTGGCAACCGGCAAATACAATGGCGTCAGCCTTGCTCATGGTGCCGAGTGGCGGAATTACGGTAAAGGTGCCGATTCCCGTATATTCAGCTATAAGTTCGAGCAGAGAATGTGAATCGGCCGGGGCCGAAAGCACAAAACCATCTTCGCCGCGGTTGAGAGCGGCCGGTTCGCTGTCTTTATCGCTCCAGAACACCTGGGATTCAATTAAATCTCCTTCACACAGCAGTTTCAGTCGGCAGCAGGTCTTTGCCTGCGCAATCGTCTGCAGCGGCTTTGACAAAGCGGCTTTGACTTTCCCACTCGCTTCAAGAATTCCTGCCTGCTGCATTTCTTTTTTAGCTATAATGGCCGAAATCTGATCGATGTCGAAGGCCGGCAACAGCGGTGAGGCATTTATGCCGAGCAGCGCCGGCAGATGGGCGAACCATTGGGGCTTCAGTGTGATTTCGTGATTACTCTGATTCATTGGCATCCTCTCTTATTCTGCGAATAGGGCGCTGTTCACATCATTGCCGACAGAACCGTCTATAAAGTATGACTTGTAGCTGGATGCTACACCCCATGCTGTATCCTGGATGCGTTCAGCTTTTACAAGGTTTTTCAGGTTGGACATCTGCACGGCCCACTTTTCGACGAGAATGGCGTTGGTAGGGGTGATGCGGAGCATTCTCTGTGGTGGAATCTGCGGAGGTGTTTTTACCAGGCCATGCGTAAGACCTTTGCCGCCTTTGAAATTTCCCCAGAGTTTTTTTATGAGTTCTGCACCGGAAGAATCATTGTGCAGAACTTTCAATGGAGTTGAGCTGTTGAGTGTTCTTATTGCAGTTGAGCCTACCGATGCCGCAGCATTGAGACCCTCGCCGACAACCACGCTGACGGCGCCCTGTGCAGCACCTTTGGCTCCGCCTTTAACGGCATTGACGATGCCTTTGGTAATTGAATCGGCATTTATAAAGCCTTCGGTCGCGCCGGCAACAGCTTCGCCGACAACGCTATAGCCGCTGGAGACGAGAGTGGCGGCTGGCCCGAGAGTGGCTCCGACCAGTGGCAGGGCAACACAATCTATGACCGTTTTGGTCGTTTCAAGATAGGCAAGTCCGAGTTCTTTTCCTGCGAGTTCGACTTCAGCGAGACTGCGGTCTGTTTCAGCCATATTCTGAAGGAATTTGCTGATTTTTCTGATCTCGTTTCGGGTTGCTGCGTTCTTCGCCTGCCATTCTTCAGCTCTTGCCTGAGCCTTGGCCTGAACTTCACGGTTAAAGGCGTTGTCCCCACTGATATTGCGCTCGAATTGGCGCTGCTGCCAGGTCTGATTATCGGCGATCTGTGCCTGACTGGCCGAATGTGTGCCACTGTCGGCCCAGTAGTTGCCATCGAATACTTCGATCTGGCGTGAGCCAGTCTCGTCAATATAACTGCGGACATCTCCCACCTTAGGAATCACCGCTTCTGCCGCTCCAACTCCGGCCGAAGTGCCTGAAACAGCGCCTGTTGCCGATGCGCCGGTTGCAGCAGTAGCGGCCACTCCAGCGGTCGCCACCGCACCGGCCCCGGTTTTGGCGCCAATCAGGCCAAGACCGCTGAGCATTGCATAAAGACCGAGACCGGCCCCGCCAAGCACGGCTACGCCTCCAACAACGGTTTCAATGACCTCTTGTTCATCGGGTTCTTCTATCGGCAGCGGGTCATCCGGATGTCGCGGCTGCTGAACGCGTGTTGCCGGCTTTGTCTGCCTGACCGCTTTTCCTTGTCCGGAGTTTTTTTTCGGTTTTGGAGCATATCCTGGCACACTTTTCTGAGTCTGTTTGATCAGAAAGGCCTGTTGGCATGAAGGACATTCATAGGCCAGGATACCATGTATACAGGTGAATTCTGGATCGCCAAGAAGCTTTTTCCTGTTCTCTTCAGAGATTTGTGGCTTTCCGCCTTTGTTTCCTTTTGAAACCGCTGCCGGGATTTCATCATCATCGTCTTGCAGCCATAGATTATCAGGAAGCTTGTCAAGGCTTGGGTAAGCAGTCTCGCCAGGCTTGGGCAACTCGATAATATCGTCACCTGCAACATCTCTTTCGCAGATGAGAAAGGGTTCAGCAGACACATGCTGCGCAGAAATATCTGAAAAGGCACAAACAATCAAAAGGACAAACAAGACAAAGCCAGGGGTATTTCTGGATTTGCCATGACTTGATAATTTGTGGCAGACATTAATCATCTTTGCGTTTCCTCCAACCTTCGTGAATCTGCTGTGTAAGTAACATAATGCGGCTAAACAAAAGCAACCCGGTTGATAGGCCAAAGCTTCAGAAAGTGAATAAATCAATGGGCTGTTATATAGCAAATAAATTTTATCACAGGTTTGCGCAACAGGTCTCGTTTCAGCTGCTTTTTTTGTTTCTTAGCGACACATTTTCTTGTATCAGATATATGAAAAGAACTGTCACTTTTTGTAACTTTGGCGTCATTCAGAAATGAATATGATGTAAAATATTGCCGGGTGCAGTTATAGAATCTGAAAAACAGACTGCCTGTCAGCAGAATGTTTTACAGTTGAGCTATACAAAAGCTCATTCAAAATTGCGAGGTCTGAAGACGGGATTGCTTTTTCGTAAGCTTGTGAGCGAAGCGAATCGCTGGAGAAAAAGCAACCCGGCTGAAGGCCGAAGCTACAGGAAGCGAATTAATCAATGAGCTCTTATATAAGATCTATTTGGCGAGGTTGGCAAATGATAAATTTCCCGTGTTTTCGTCGTTTTGGCATTTTCTTGTCTCTATTCATAGCTATGCTGCTGGTTATCTCAGGAAGTAGCAGTCTTTCTGCCCAGGGTTCGCAAGACATACGCACTGCAGTTATCAAAATCGTATCTAAGAACTGGCCCGCTTATAACAGCCAGTACATAGAGTACCGTATGAATTTTCCGATGAATGGCGGTCAGATCAGTGGCACTGGTAAAGAAACATACCACTTTCTCGTGCCTGTAGAATTTGACAGCAACGCTCAGGCGACAAAGCATGAAAAGCGTCAGCAGACTTATACCTATCGTCTCGAAGGGACTTTCAGTGGCGGCGATGGCGGCACCGTCAGCGGGCGCATAATTCCTGAAGGCAAGGTCACTGAACACAACCAGGGCGGCCCTTTTTCCGGCAAACTCTGGGCCAATGGCAAGGGCGTCATCACTGTTCGCGACAGCAAGTTCGATGTCACCTTCACCCCTTTTGGCGAATGCTGCAACAAAGATCTCAACAGCTATTCTAAAAAGATTCGCGAAATTCTTTGGCTTGAGCTTCTTAGAATTGCCACGCCTTACCTGCACAAAAAACTTGTTACAATCATGGAAACAAGCATGCGCCTTGGCTACAAGATGACAGAACGGGCTGCCAGAGCTGGAAAAACCATGTATTCAGCTGCCCGGGTGAAGTTTAACAAATTTGCCGCCGGCCGGGTTTCTCTGCCACCGATGAAGCTTGATCCGGCTTTTGCTAAAAAGATTGAAGACGCCTTTAATATCTTTTCGAAACAGCGCAATTCGGGCTTAGTGTCTTCTCTGATTGACGGAATCGTAACCAACATGGACAAATGCTACGAGTTGTTAAAAGTTGCCGAAGCCGCCTCCAGCGGAGCTTATGCCGAGGCCAGTTATACCGCGGCCGCGGCCGCAGTAGGTGCATACAGCAATCTGGCCGGACTGGTTGTTGCTTTTGGAGAAGCTGCCAAGGCCGACTGGGACGGCTTTTGTGAGACCAATTACGAGAGCGAATTCAGACGCTTTTATAAAAGAATCTACTTCGAAGATGGCTCGCTACCTTCTGAAAAAATAGGGAGAGCCGGTGCCCAGGGGCGTCTTAAAGAATTCATGGACGAGTGCATGGAGTGGTTAAGCGCCGGTGGCGGTCATGGCGCCCAGCTGCGTAAAATGCTCATGGATTTTGCCTCTTACAAGCTGGGGCTGAGCAAAAATCGCAGTGATTTCGAAGTAGTTGAAAAAAGGGGTAAGCTGGTTATGGCTTCCCGCGCGGATGCAACAGTTTTAGCCGCTCTTTTTCAGGCTTATGAACAGGTGTTTCTAATGGATCTGGAAGCGGAACGTGCAAGAAAATTGAGTGTGAAGCGTTATCTCGAGGATAAGCGGCAGATTAACTCTATCATGGTTGCTCTCGATAAAGCTGAGCGCGGAAATTTCAGCGAAGTCTGGCCGAAGGCTGAATACAACAAGATTTTCTGTGAGATGTATCATCGTCTCGAAAAGGAAGGCAAACTCAAGGAGGCAGGCAAATGAACAACTTCAAGCTGTTATCTGCAAAATCACTGGTTGTACTGTTGCTGGCGATCTTTGTTGCCAGCCATGTCAAAGCGGTAGAACCGACGCGCCCCGAGCATTTCGCGATTCGCGAACTGCTCAAAACTAATTCATTCGAAAAGGCACTTAGAGACTCTAAGGCTTTGTCTGAAAAAGGAGACCCCTACGGTCATTATGTTGCCGGTCTGCTTCTGATGGGTAATTATGGCGCTCAGGCTGATTGGCCGGCTGCTGTTATCTATATGGAAAAGGCTGCCAATTCAGGCTGCGATCAAGCGGCCGGTGTTCTTGGTGCGATACTCTGCGATGGCCCTAAAGCCATTATTGATTACAAGAAAGCCGTTAAGTATCTTGAGATGGCTGCTGCAAAAAACAATCCGGTCGGCTTTGATATGCTTGGCAGAATGCACTACGACGGTGTTGGCCTGCCGAAGAATGCGAAAAAAGCTCGCGAATATTTCGCAATCGCTTCGGATCTCGGATATTCCGGCTCTCAAGAGCGGCTTGGTCTGATGATGTTCGATGGCGAAGGCGGTCGCAAGGATCAAAAAATGGCGGTAACCTGGTTGAATCGAGCAGCGGCAGCCGGTAACGCCCCCGCTTTCCATCTTCTGGGATATATTCATGAAAGAGGGATGTACGTCAGAAAAGATCTGGTTGAGGCTGCCAAAAACTATATTCTTGCCACACCACTGGAAAAATCTGTCGCTGCGCTTGAGAATCTGAAAAGGAGCCTCTCGGTCGCACAATACGAAGAAGCGATGCGCCGGGCAAAAGCCTGGAAAGCCGCTAAACCGGCAGTTGCTCAGGCGGCCAGACCAGCGGCTCAGCCCGCCTCGTCTGCGCTGGCGCAGAAGATTTCGGGCGGCAATGTTCCAGCCAATCAGGCTTCTGTCGAGCTGGATTCAGAAAATATCGATTCCTGGCCGCAGCTCGAAGCGATCATGAGCACCCAGCAGGTCGAGCAGTTCATCCTCAAGGAATACTGCGCCGACTGATCAGTTCTGTAACTCTTCGGCGCTGGCGAAGAGGGCGGGAGCGCCGCCGGTGTGCCAGAACAGTATGGCTTCATCTTTTTTGAAACGGCCTTGGCGGATCAGACCTATCAGGCCGGCCATGGCGCGACCGGTGTAGACCGGGTCGAGCAGAATGCCTTCGTGTTTTGCCGTCAGCCTTATCGCCTCTTTTTCGGCCTCGCCGATAATGCCGTAGCCGGCGCCGGTATATTCTTCATTTAGAATCAGGTCTGATTTGTCTACCTCAAAGCCAGTTTCGAGATAGCTGGCTGTCGAGTTGGCAAGGTCTAATATAAGCTCTGACAGTGATTTTTCAGCGCTGCCTTCCTTGTCGATGGCGATTCCGGTAATTTCGTAGTTTTTCTTGAGCAGCTTTTTGCCGACCATCAGCCCGGCTTGCGTGCCGCCAGAGCTTGACGCAAAAACAATGTGGTCAAAGTCGGTCTGCAGCTCAAACGTCTGACTGTCGAGCTCACAGAGTGCTTCGACAAAACCGGTAGCGCCAAGCTCGTTTGAGCCACCGTAGGGCACGACAAAAGGTTGTCTTCCAGCTTTGCGCAGCTCTTCTTCTATTTTCGGAATATCTTCGCCTTTGCGATGTTTGCCGGCCCAGTGAATCTGTGCGCCAAGCAGCTGATCGAGCAACAGGTTCCCATTTGCGGTTTCCGGCGCACTGCCCCCAAGAACCAGGTGACAGGCCATGTTCAGGCTTGCCGCCGCCGCTGCCGTCTGTCGGCAATGATTCGACTGCCCGGCTCCGGCAGTAATCAGAGTATCGGCGCCCTGCGCCAGGGCTCTACCGATGATATATTCGAGTTTGCGTGTCTTGTTACCACCAAAGGCCAGGCCGGTCTGGTCATCGCGCTTGATGAAGATGCGCGGCCCGCCAAGCGCCCGACCAAGATTCGCCAGCTCATGCACCGGCGTCGGGAAAAATCCAAGCGGCTCTCGCGGTAACTCTAGATGTTTCATCTTCTGTAGCTCCCCTTTTCTGCTTTTCTGCGATTATGTCACATTTATTCGCGTCTGACAAACTTCGCATGTTTAATGTCGGTGGCCGGATCCTTCCGTTTGTGCTCGTGCTGGTAATCGCAATCGATGCAACTCATGTCGTACATAAAATACCATTGTCAGGTTAACGTGGCTGGTGTAGTATCTCTTCTCACATTTATGCAGAATAAAGACTGGTTCTGGCTGATAATACTCTCGATAATCTGGGGCAGCGCGTTCATGTTCATCAAGATCGGGCTGCGCGAGTTGTCGCCATTCATGATTGTTTACAGCCGACTTGTCGCATCCGCTGTCATCATGCTGCTGGCCTGCCGGGTCGTCGGGGCAGTTCTGCCCGCTGAGCGAAAGCTCTGGCTGAGTCTGGGTTTTCTCGGGGTGGTGAATACGGCGTTGCCTTTCTTTCTGGTTGCCTGGGCGCAACAGTACATCGACACTGCGACGGCGTCGATTCTCAACGCCACTTCACCGGTGTTCGTCATGATTCTGGCGCATTTTTTTACAGCCGACGAGAAGCTGACACTGCGCAAAATCGCCGGCGTCAGTCTAGGCATATCAGGAATCGTGGTCATGGTTCTGCCTTCTATTACCCACGGAATCGTGCTGGCGGGAATGGCGCAGGCAGCCATGCTGGGTGCCACTTTCAACTACGCGGTCGGCGGCATTTATGCGCGTCGTTTCAAGTCGCTGCATCCGCTGGTAGTTTCTGGAATCAGCCTGCTTGGTGCCAGCCTGTTTTTGAGCCCGGGTCTGCTGTATTTTGATCTGCCGGCACTGGCCGGGTTGCATGTGAAGACTTTTATGGCAATCGCCATGCTGGCAGTTTTTTGCACCGGTGCAGCTTTTATAATCTATTACCGGATTATTGCTTCGGCCGGCGCTACCAACGCTCTGCTGGTGACTCTGATGATACCGGTCAGCGCGATGTTTTTTGGTGTGTTTTTTATGGGTGAGCAGCTGAAAATCTATGACATTCTCGGTATGTTGCTTATCTTTTCAGGGTTGCTGATAATTGATGGCCGCATTCTAGCCTGCATTGGTGGGCGGCAAAAGCCTGTAACAGTAAAGGCCTGATCGCCTCAGCGCAGATTATCGCTTATCAGGCCGCCCTGCCAGTTGTGTGAATCGGCAAATTCTTTTTCGCTGGCGAATTCTGCTTTGCGCTGGCGCGGAAAACCTCTGACGAAAGCAACGAAGTCGAGCTTGCGATCGTGGTTGCCGCGTTCGCCGGCAAATGTTTCGACGATTGCATCCGCGGTAACACCGGGTTTGCCAAGGGCAAAGGTCACCGGAAACTTAAGGCCGCCGGTTTCAGGATGCGTGTATGCTTTAGTTACCAGTTCTGTGCAGACCATTGTCTGTTCAGTATTGAAGCTGAAATTGAAGTCATATTCGCGGGCAAAATACGAAAAAGCAGTGTGAATTGCTTTTGCCTTCTGTAGCGGGGTAAGGCGCGGTCGCATGGCGGCAAGATAATCGCCGTGGCACGAAGAGGCGAGCGAATTGAACACGACGCCTTCGCTGATGGCTTCAATGACGACGCAGGTTCCGCGGTCTTTGAAAGATGGTGAAAGCCAGGCCTTATAAGCCTTTGGAAAGTCATTTTTTAGTAATTCGGAAAAATTGGCGCATTTCTGACTGCGGCACCATTCGCGCACCTGTGGGTCGTAGTCGAAGGCTCTTCTGAGTTCTTTCGATGTGCCGACATAAAGAATCGCATGTGGCCAGAAGCCGGGCAGGAATATGTTTGAAAGATACCAGTCCTGACGTTCGAGCACGATATCGCCAGGTTCGAGCATTCTTCCCAGTTTTTTTATCTGATGGCCGGTAATCAGGCGGGTTTTCTTCTGCTTGATTCTGGTGTCGCCTACCCACGAAAAAATAGTTTTCTGAGCTGGCAGGACGAAGTCGAGCGAAACCTTAATTATACTGCGGCTGAGAAACTTCCAGGATGGGTCTGACGCTACTTTGTCGCTTAGATTGTCTAAGAATTCCTGGTTTGCCAGGATAAAGTTTGCCGGCATATTTGAAAAATCGGGTGCTTGAGCGTTGTTGACCAGCTTGCGCAGTTCTTCAAAATGTGAAATGCGAAAACGGTAAAGTTGTGCCAGATTCTCTGCTTTCAGGGCGGATTTGACCGTGTTAGCCAATGAGTTGGCAGCAAAACCGAATTCTGAATTGCTCTCGTTGAGAATTTCATTGAGCTTGGGGCGTGCGGCCAGAAAATTCATCATCTCTGCCGCCGCAATCAGCCGGCAAAGCCTGGCTGACATGCCAAGAACGTAGGCGGCATAATAGCGTTCGACCTTTTTGTTGTGGTTGAAAACCAGCGGAACTTCATATATTTCGCCGATCTTTTCGAGATCGCTCATGAACTTGTAAAACAATGACCAGAAGCGATAGGCCGGGCGCATTTGTTTCTGGTTGGTAATATCTGCGCTGTTGCTGATACGGTCGAGATAAGAGCCTTCTTTCAAGGCGCCTTCGCAGAGACGTTGCAATTTACCGGCCCGGTTAACAAAGGCCTGCAGGTCTTTCTGCATATCTTTGACAAAATTGCTGTCTTCATTACGGCTCAGCAAAAGCTGACGCAGACTGTTGCCATTCTCTGCCCAGACAGTGCCGCTGAGGCATGTAATCAGTGACAGAACCAGAATCAGTTGTGCTAATCTCGTCATATCTTTAACTCCGCCATAAGCTCTAATCATTTTAAAATAATTTTACCATGCCAGTGATTGTGCAGCAATCTGGATTTTAGAAAACCCCGGCGGATGCCGGGGTTTTCGTGAACATGGAACTCAGATTCGAGATCTGGTTGTTCTCAGCGTTTGCCACCCTTGCAGACTTTGCGGAAGTGACCGTTAGTGAGGGTTTTGTTGCCTTTTTTGTAGTGGCCTTTTACGAAAGTGCTCTTTTTGCAGCCGGTAATCGCTTTTTTGGCTTTGACTGCACTATCAACTGCGGCATTCTGAATGTTGGCGCCAGTTTTAACGATAGCGCGTTTTGTCTTTTTAACGGTCTTTTTAACTTTTCTTTTGATGGTTCTGGTGACTTTTTTAATGAAAGAGGTTTTCTTTTTGGCTGCCTGCAGCTCACTGCTTTCGCCTGACATAGTGAACAGGCCGATGGCTACCAGAAGAACTGAAAGGCTTTTAAATAATTTACGCATATCTTGTGACCTCCTGAAGGTTTGCTTATCGAAATCTTATTGTTGCTAATCTTAATGAAAATTGCCGCAACCCGTAACCCCCTGTACACAATTTTTTGCAGACCCCCCTGAAATAAACAGCAGGTCAACGTTTGCGCGGAATTTAATGTGCTTTGTTAATCCTGAAATTATCAGCTAAAAAGCAGTCGGCGGGCTTCTGCCCGCCGATTGCGCCAATGTCAGCGTTTGTTATTCGATCAAGCCTATTTTATTGGCAATTATTATGGCTACGCAAACGGGAGATACATACTTGATAAGGAAATTCCAGAAAGGGTAAAAACTGCTGCCAAGCTCTTCTTTGATCAGTTCGTGTTTTTCCTGGTCTTTGATCATCCAGCCAATAAAAAGAGCGATAAGTAATCCTCCGACCGGCAAAAGCCAGTTTGAGGCAAGATAGTCGAAAGAGTCGAACCAGTTCAATTTTGCATCGCCCTTAGACAACAGGGTAAGTTCAGTAAAGAACTTGTTGCCACCAAAACACAGTGCCGAAGGAACGCCCACCAGAAAGATAACCACTGAGTTTACTATTGTCGAGGTTTTGCGCTTCCAGCCAAATTCGTCATTGGTGTAAGTAACCACCACTTCAAGCAGTGAAATAGTCGATGAGAGCGCAGCAAAAGCGACCAGAATGAAGAACACCGTCAAAATTATCGATCCGCCACTGCTTCCTGCCAGAAGCGCCGGCAGAGTTATGAATAGAAGGCCAGCACCAGCTGAAACTTCGGTGTTATAAGTGAAAAGTATCGGATAAAGAACCATGCATGCCATCAGTGCAATCAACGTGTCAAGTATAGATACGGTCATTGCTGATGAGGTTACTTTATCTTTTTTGCTCAGGTAGCTGCCATAAGTGATCATGGCACCCATACCGAGGCTCAGCGTAAAGAACGCGTGACCGAGAGCTTCCAGGATCGAATGCTTGTTGAGTTTGGCAAAATCAGGATTTATAAGAAACTTGAATGCATCGATTCCACCGCTAAGCGTTAGAGAGTGAATCATCAGGCCGCCAAGTAGAAGAAATAAAATCGGCATTAGAATCCGCGAGGCCTTCTCAATGCCGCCACTGATGCCGCCATATACAATTACAGCCGTGAAAATCATAAAAATAGCATGCCAGAACAGCATTGAACCGCCTTTGCCGAGATGTTCGCCGAAAATTTTGCTGGCTTTATGCTGTTTGGTCATCATTATGGCCGACTCTTCAAATTTCTGCTCGCCCAGCTCTGCCCGGGCTTTTTCAACCACCTGGTCAATCAGGGGTGCCCTGAGCGACACATAATTTTCATCATTCGACTCAAAGAGCGTTTTCCAGTTTGCTTCGCTGTTTTGCTCGGCTTGCTTGCCTGCTTCGGCAGTGAAACCAGCTTTTAAAAGAATTTCGCTTTTTTCAGCCGGGGTGAATGTGCCGTATTTCTTAAAAATTGCCTTTCTCAACTCCGGCGAACTGTAATCGGGCTTATCGACGATAAATTCAGAACAGGTCAGGCTTTTCAGGGTGTATTCGAGAGTCCAGCCGGCAACCACCGAGTAATAGCTGAGGATTATAAAGCCGGTAAATACGCCGATAATTCCGATAAATTTAAAGATCTTGTTGTCAGGCCTGAAAATGCCGAAGCAGCCGACCGCATCTTTTTCACTGATCTTGCCGAGAAGAAACTCGGCCACCATTATCGGAAAACCTACACATAAAATACATACCAGATAAAGCAGAACGAAGGCGCCGCCGCCATTCTCGTAGGTAATATAAGGGAATTTCCAGATGTTGCCAAGGCCTACCGCCGAGCCGGCTGCTGCCAGAATAAAGCCAAGCTTCGAGCCCCAGTGATCTCTTCCCTTGGTAGAGTTGTTATCCATATAGCCTCACTTCAATTAAATCTGCATTAAGTTTCTATAGTTAAGCCATTTTGCCGGTGCGACAAGTCTAACCGGCTACCACTTGAGGTTCAACACGTCTACTATTGTTTTTGTCGCTTCAATCAGGCGAACGACCTTGCCCTCGATCGCTACGAGCATCGTTCCTTCCGGCTGCGGGGGAAGCTGATAGAGTATGTGGTCGGGTAATTGGATGGTGTGTGCGTAAAGGTCGGCCGGGCAGGTTCTGCCAATGGCAAGTTTCTTCTGCCAGCCTGGGGGCAGGCGCTTACCACGCGCCACTTTTTTGGCAAGACCGGGCGGAAGATCCTGCTGCTGCTTTTTTGGCAATGCCATTATTTCTTCAGCATGGCGCAAAAGGATCCCTTTTTCCGGGATATCGAATTTGACTTTGAGCCAGGGCTCTTGTTCATCAGTTGTGCGTGGTTCGACTATTTGCTGGCGGTTATACTTCGGGTTATCTTTCTTTTTCGGCTTTGCTTCGGCCGCAATGGCGGTTAAACAGACGCCAGCAAGACACAGGG
>PGYA01000087.1 GCA_002839435.1 Candidatus Riflebacteria bacterium HGW-Riflebacteria-2
CGGTGGCTATGCCAGTTCTACCGTTCCCTGCATCAACACCCGCCGCTACCACGGAATTCTGGTAGCTTCGCGGCGGCCGCCGGTAGAGCGCCTCGTTCTGGTTTCGCGACTCGAAGAGACTCTGGTAATTGATCGCCAGGAGTTTTCGCTGTCGACCTGCGTACATGAGCAGGATATTCGCAACCCGGCCGGTTACCTGCACCTTGAGCGCTTTGAGCGCGACCCGATTCCAACCTGGTATTACCAGATTCGTGATGTCATGCTGATCAAGACAATCAACATGGTTTACGGGCAAAATACCAGTCTCGTCACCTACAAACTGCTTGGCAACAATCGCAAAATCAAGCTGCGGGTGCGGCCGCATTTCCTGTTCCGTGATTTTCACGGCAACATGTATGAAAGCAGCGGGCTGGAAAGATGCGCGCAATTGCAGGAGCGCCAACTGCGTCTGCAGCCATTCGCCAATGCGCCAGAGCTTTTCGTTCGCTGGGATCGCGGCAAATTTGTCGAAGATCCGCGCTGGCACAAGGATATCTTTTTGCAGGTCGAAGAAGACCGCGGCCTGCCTGACCGCGAAGACGACTTCTCGTGCGGCTGGCTCGAAGTAAGCCCATTCAGTGGCGCGGTTTCCATGCTTTTTTCCGATCAGCCGGTCAATTCTTTCAACCCGATGGATCTGCGCAAGCGCGAAGAACAGCGCCTGGAAAACATTGCTTCCGTACTGCATTCCAGTGACCCGTTGCTGCGCAAGCTGCTGCTGGCGGCTGATCAGTTTATCGTCGAGCGCCAGAGCACCGGCAGCCGCACAATAATCGCAGGTTATCCCTGGTTTTCCGACTGGGGTCGTGACAGCCTGATAGCACTGACCGGTCTGACACTTGTTCCTGGCCGCTATGATGACGCCCGTTCGATTCTCAGCACTTTTGCCGCAGCGATTCAAAACGGTCTCGTTCCCAACTGCTTTGCCGACAGTGGCAACGAAGCCGCTTACAATAGTGTCGATGCCTCGTTGTGGTTCTTTTTTGCAGCTTACAAGCTGATCGAGTATACCGATGACTGGAATTTTGTGCGTGACCATCTCTACGACGGTATGGCTTCTATTATAGACGCCTTCATGCAGGGCACCTGCTTTGATATAGCCATGGATAAAGAAGATGGCCTCATCAGCGCCGGCAACCCTGATGTACAGGTCACCTGGATGGATGCCAAAGTCGATGGCTGGGTAGTAACACCGCGCAATGGCAAGGCCGTAGAAGTAAACGCCCTCTGGTATAACGCACTGAAGATATTTGCCCTGTTTCAGGAGAAGTATGAAGGGCACTCACGCGAAGTCACCGCCCTGGCAAAAAAGGTTAAGAGTTCATTCAGAAAAGTCTTCTGGAACGAGCGCCGGCAGTGTCTTTATGACTTTATCAAGCCCGATGGCAAGCCTGACGATTCGCTGCGCCCGAATCAGATCTATGCTACCTTTCTGCCCTTCTCGCTGCTCGACCACCCCGAAGAACAGGCAATCGTCGATGTTGTGTTTGCCAGGCTTTACACTTCGCACGGTCTACGCAGCCTTGCTACTGACAGCGAACATTACGAAGGGTTTTATGGCGGCGACCGTATCAAGCGTGATGGCGCCTACCATCAGGGTACGGTCTGGGGTTTTCTCATCGGCCCCTTCATCAGCTCTTATCTAAAGGTCAACAACTTCTCGATGGAAGCGCAACTACGCGCCTCGCTGATGATCGAACCTTTCATCAACCATATCAACAGTGAAGCCTGTCTTGGCAGCATTTCCGAGATTTTTGACGGCAACATGCCGCACGCACCGCATGGCTGTTTCGCCCAGGCCTGGAGTGTGGCCGAGTTGCTGCGCTGCTACATCGAAGACATCAAAGGGCACAAACCTGAGATAGTTATCTAAATGGGCATGATACGAAAATTCGGAGCTGCCGGGATGGTCTTGAGCATCGGTTTTACCGGCGGTGTATGCCTTGCCATCGGGCTTTTCTTCGGTTACAAAATCGACAGCTATTTTTTGACTGAGCCCTGGGGTATAATAGCTGGAATGATTGTTGGTCTGGCTGCAGCACTGGTGCAGACCTGGAAGCAACTACGCGAAAGCATGGAAAAATTCGCCCGGGAAAATGATCGAAATAAAGACAAAAGTACGCGAATGTGAAAAAACTCTGGTGGTGATCGGAGTGATGACCGCCATGATTCTGGTCATGCTCTGGCACCGTGTTGGAACGTTGTATTACGCGTTTTTGACAGGTTATCTTATCGGTTTTGCCAGTTTTATAATGCTGGCCGAGAGCTTTTCGTCGTTTGATAAACTGCCACAATGGTTTACCATGCTGGCGCTTCTGTTATCGAACTTGAAAATGCTGCTGATAGGACTGCTGATATTTGTGCTCAAACTCCTGGGTTTTTCGGTAGTACAGATGATTTTTGGCATTCTGTTCAGCCAGATTGCCATAATTTTCTCTTTTGTAACTACTGTTTATCTGGACAAAAAAACTGTCGAAGAGTATAAAAACAAGGCAAAAGATGCACGTACTTGAACAAAAAATATTTTATCTGTTCCAGTTCATCCCCCTGTCACCGGGGGCGGTTTTGCCATGGGTTATCACCCTGGCATTCGGCTATGTCTGCTGGCGTTTTGGCCGCAAAATTGCACACGATTCACAGGAAGTCTCTCAGTACTGGCTTGAATATATCTACGAGAGCCTGGAAGACCTTGTCTGCACCATTGTCGGCGAACACCTGAAAAAGCAGTTGCTGCCGGTGCTTGCGACCTGCTTTATTTACGTCTTTTCGAGCAATCTGCTTGGATTGGTTCCTGGCCTTAAATCGCCCACCAGTCTATTTTCAAACTGTCTTGGCATGGCGCTTATCGTTTTTGTCTACACCTTTTATCTTGGCATAAAAGCACACGGTATTGGTTATATAAAGCATTTCACCGGCGATATCTGGTGGATGGCGCCACTGATGCTGCCAATTCACATTGTTGGCGAAATATCACGGCCAATAAGCTTGACTTTGCGCCTGTTCGGGAACATCATGGGCGAAGACACGGTCATCCTCGTGCTGACGGTCGCACTGTTTCCCTTGCTGGTGCCTGTTCCCATGTTGCTGATGGCAATCTTCACCAGCATGTTACAGGCCCTTGTGTTCACTATTCTTACCGGAGTATATCTTTCTGGAGCCATTTCAGAAGGTCATTGACAAAGAGGAGACGATTATGGACACCCAATATCTAATTATTATCAAGAACATTGTGGAAATTCTTGGAGCCGTGTTCTGCGTGGCTTTTGGCAGCGGCGTGGCAGCCTATGCCCAGGGCCGGGTTATCGGACAAACTACCGACGCCATGGCGCGTCAACCTGAACTCGCTAACGATCTACGCTTCACCATGATCATCGGTCTTGCCATGATCGAATCACTGGCTATCTACTGCCTGCTGATTTCGCTTATTCTGCTCTTCGTCAAATGGTAAAAAACTGATCGACAATATTGCCGATACGGCATTTTCGAGCTAATTGCCAACTGCAATAACGGTTGCCTTATGCATTCTGCAAATATGAAAAAACTGCTATTATTTCCCCTGTTGGTGCTGTGCATGCTCCTGGCATCGCCAGTCATCGCCGCCGAAGCAGCCGCTGCGACACATGCTGCTGTGGCAGTCGGCCATAGCGAGCCCCCCGGCTTGTTTGATTTCGACCTCAGCATATTGATTTCGCAGACGATAAACTTTTTCGTACTGCTCTTCATACTCAAGAAGTTCTTGTTCGTGCCTCTCGGAGAGGTTGTCGAAGAGCGCCGCCGGCAGCTCGGCCGCATAAAAATTGCGGCCGAAGAAGAGCATCGCACGGCGCTTTCACTCAAGGAAGTCTATGAGGGGCACCTTGCCAATATTGACAAAGAGATCTACGAAATCAAGCAGCAGGCGATCCTCGATGCCAACAAGGAAAAGGACGAAATCATCGAAGAAGCCCGCAAGAAAGCTGACGAAATCATTGAACAGGGCGAAATGGAAATATTTATGGAACGCCAGACGGCCTGGGCTCGCATTCGCGAAGAAGTCGTCCAGCTGACTCTTATGGCTGCCGAAAAAGTGGTCGAAGAATCTCTCGACAACGAAATGCATCATCGCCTTATTCAAAACACCATTGAACGACTGGAACATAACCTCCCGGATCACCAGGCATGAATGACACCAGAAAAAGAATAACCTGCAAGCGCTATGCCGAAGCCTTTTTCCATTCAATCGAAGATGATGACCTGGAAGAATGTTTTAAAGATTTTGAAGCATTCTCGGCAATATATTTCGGTTACGAAGGGCTGCGAGAGATACTCAACCACCCGACCATTCATATCAATCGCAAAATAGAAATGCTGCAACGCATTTTTGGGGCGAGCGCCCGACACCTGGTCGTCGATTTTTTGTGTCTGCTGGTAAAGAAAGAGCGCATCAATCTGTTTGAGGGTATTTCCAATGAGGTCGAACGCTTTTATCGCCGTAAAAACGGCATTCGCGGCATAGTTGTGCGTTCCGCCATTCCCCTCGAAAAAGACGAGCGCAAAAGCCTGCGCGAAACGCTCTCACGCAAATTCGGGCGCATCGAAGTCAGGGAGATTGTCGATAAATCAGTGGTTGGCGGACTGGTAATACATTTTGGCGATCAGGTTATTGATGAATCGCTGCGTTCACGCATCAAGCAGCTGCGCGAGCTGATGATCAGAGTTGATGCCGAATGGTTGATGACATTGATCAACCAGCCTTCAATCGCGCTTTAAGGGAGTCACAGCATGACCATCAGATCAGACGAAATCATCGCCGTTCTCAGGCGCGAGATCGAGAATTTCTCGACCGAACTCAAAACTGTTGAAGCCGGTGTCGTAATGCAGGTTGGCGATGGCGTCGCCAAGGTGCATGGTCTGCCGCGCGCCATGGCCGGCGATCTTGTTGAATTTGCCAACGGTGTTAAGGGATATGTGCTCAACCTCGAAGAAGATTGCGTTGGCTGCCTCATTCTCGGTTCTGACGAAGGCATTCACGAAGGCGATCTGGTCAAGGATACCGAGCAGATTCTTTCAGTACCTGTCGGAAAAGCTCTGCTTGGCCGTGTTGTTGATTCAATAGGCCAGCCGATAGATGGCGAGGGCCCGATTCTACCAGAATGTTACCGCCCAATAGAAGCTTCCAGTCCTAATATTATGCAGCGCGAACCAGTATGTGAACCGCTGCAGACCGGGATTCAGGCAATAGACGCCCTGATTCCGATCGGCCGCGGTCAACGCGAACTGATTATTGGCGACCGTCAGACCGGTAAAACCACGATTGCCATCGACACTATCATCAACCAGAAAAATACCGGGGTTATCTGCATTTATGTTGCCATTGGCCAGAAGATGTCAACGATAACCCAGATTGTCGAAATCCTGCGCTCTCATAAAGCTCTCGAACATACCATTATCGTTGCGGCAGGCGCATCGGAGCCGGCGCCGCTGCAGTTTATCGCGCCTTTTACCGGCTGCACTATGGGCGAATATTTCAGAGACAAGGGACAACACGTTCTCTGCGTTTATGATGACCTGAGCAAACATGCCGTAGCATACCGCCAGGTTTCACTGCTCTTGCGGCGCCCACCCGGCCGCGAAGCTTATCCGGCCGACATATTTTATCTGCACGCCAGATTGCTCGAGCGTGCCGCCAAGCTGGCAAAGGTACTTAATGGCGGTTCACTGACTGCACTCCCGATAATCGAAACTCAGGCTGGCGATGCTTCTGCCTATATTCCAACCAATGTAATTTCGATTACTGACGGCCAGATCGTGCTCGAGTCAGCATTGTTCAACGCCGGGGTCAGACCGGCTATCAATGCCGGCCTGTCGGTATCCCGCGTCGGTGGCAATGCCCAGGTAAAGGGAATGAAAAAGGTTGCCGGGCCGCTTCGTCTCGACCTGGCACAGTTCCGCGAGCTGGCGGCATTCTCGCAATTTTCCAAAGATCTTGACCGCGCCACGCAAGAACAGCTGGCGCGAGGTGAGCGCCTGGTAGAATTGCTCAAACAGCCGCAGCACTCACCAATGGCGGTTGAAGAACAGATAATTACAATTTTTGCTTCGACAAAGGGCTTTACTGACAGCCTGAAAAAAGAAGAAGTGAGTCGTTTCAAAAAGTTTCTGCTCAAATATCTGCACCAGAAGCATCCGGAAGTCATGCGCAACTTTTCGAAAAACCCGGATTTAACCCCGGAGGTAGAGCAAAATTTCTCTGTGTTGATCAAAGAATTCTTTGAAGAAGTCTATTTGTTGCAATACCACCCCGAAGTCTATCACGCCGAGAAAGAGCGCCGCGAGGCCAAAGCTGCCATAGAAGCTACAGAAGCCAAAGAAGCTGCTGCCAAAAAGAAAAGGGAGTAATTCAGATGGCTTCTTTACGTGATATCAGACAAAAAATCGGCGGTGTATCGACGACGCAGCAGATCACCAGCGCCATGAAAATGATGTCAACTGCTCGCCTGGGCCGGGCCATCGAGGCGATCAATCTTACACATGCCTATATTTCCAAATTTGAGCACATGGTCCAGGATCTGAAACGCGAATTACCCAATTTTAAGCACCCCTGCATGACTGCCCGCCCGGTAAAATGCTCTTGTATTGTGGTAATTGGCGGCGAGCGAGGTCTTTGTGGCGGATTCAATCATGATCTGAATCGCTTCGCGCAGGGTATAATCGAAGAGCACCCGGCCCCCCAGAAGAAGATTGTAGCGATTGGACGCAAAGTAATACGCTATTTTGAGCAAAAGGGTATTGAATTGTATGCGACCTTTCCTGACCTCACAGTAAAGACCCTTGACAGCGAGCTTTTCAATACATCCCGCATTCTGTTCGAACTCTACCAGAAAAATGAAGTCGATGAGATACATCTAGTCTATACCAGCTTTGCTTCTGCGGTAGCAAGGTATCTGACCAGCCTGCGGCTTCTGCCGATAGACACCAGTAACATGCCGCCAAAGCGGCCGGGCAAAGCGCTGCAGCCTTTCGACTTTTATCCATCACCCCTTGAAATTTTCAGCCAGCTGATGCCGAGATACCTGCGCAACCTTCTCTACCGTGCTATTGTTGAATCATCAGCGTCTGAGCAAAGTTCGCGTATGGCTGCCATGACCTCGGCAACCGATCGTGCCGAAGAAATCATCGAGGAACTCAAACTCGACCTCCATCGTAGCCGTCAGGCTTTGATCACCCGAGAAATCGCCGAAGTTATCGCCGGATCTCAGTAAAAGACTGAGCCAGTCAGGGAGCAATAAACATGAGTCTGGGAAAAATAGTGCAGATTACCGGCCCCGCCGTCGATGTCAAGTTTCCGCCAGGGCAACTGCCAAGCATTCATAACGCAATCGAAGTCGACAACCCCCTTTTGAACTGCAAACTCACGCTTGAGGTAGCATTGCACCTGGGCAACGACATTGTCAGAACTATCGCGATGGGGCCAACCGACGGTCTACGTCGCGATCTGCCAGTCAAAGATACCGGGAAACCCATATCAGTACCAGTCGGCAACCGTGTGCTCGGGCGCATCTTCAATGTGCTCGGAGAAACGATAGACGATCTCGGGCCAATCGAGCGCAGCGGCGAAAAGTGGCCGATTCACCGACCACCGCCTGCTTTTCGCCAGCAGGGCAAGACAACCGATATTCTCGAAACCGGACTTAAAGTCATCGATCTGCTCACGCCATACGCGCGTGGCGGAAAAATCGGCCTGTTCGGTGGTGCCGGCGTTGGTAAAACAGTTTTGATTATGGAATTGATCAACAATATCGCCAAACAGCACGGTGGTGTTTCGGTATTTGGCGGCGTTGGCGAACGCACACGCGAAGGCAACGACCTCTACCTCGAAATGAAACAGTCAGGCGTGCTCGATAAAACCTGTCTGGTTTTCGGACAGATGAACGAACCGCCGGGTGCGCGCCTGCGCGTGGCACTGACGGCGTTAACCATGGCAGAGTATTTCCGTGACCGCGAGGCACAGGATGTCCTGCTGTTTATCGACAACATTTTCAGGTTCGTGCAGGCCGGCGCCGAGGTTTCGTCACTGCTCGGACGCATGCCATCAGCGGTCGGCTACCAGCCTACTCTCGGCACCGAAATGGGCGCACTGCAGGAACGCATCACCACTACCGTTACCGGTTCGATAACATCGGTTCAGGCTATTTACGTGCCGGCAGACGACATTACCGACCCGGCTCCGGCCACCACCTTTTCCCATCTCGATGCAACAACAGTGCTCTCACGAAAAATCGTTGAGCTTGGCATCTATCCTGCGGTTGATCCGCTTGCTTCGAATTCGCGCCTGCTTGCCCCCGACTTTGTTGGCAACGACCATTACACCGTAGCCCGGCGCGTCATCGAAATTCTGCAGCGCTACCGTGAACTAACTGATATCATCGCAATTCTCGGCATGGAAGAGCTTTCTGACGAAGACCGCACACTGGTCAACCGCGCTCGCCGGCTCCAGAAATTTTTGTCACAGCCATTCTTTGTCGCCGAAAAGTTTTCCGGCCATACCGGTCGCTTTGTTGCCCTGCATGAAACAATTGACGGCTTCAAAGGCATAATCGAAGGCAATTACGATCATTTCCCCGAACAGGCATTTTACATGACCGGCAATATTAAAGACGTCGAACGGAACGCTGAAATGCTGAAAAGACAGGTATGAAAAAAAGCTTCTTACTCGCCATCGCGCTTCCCGGCAAGCATCTGCAAACCTTCGAGGCCCGCCAGGTTATACTGCCTTCCAAAAACGGCTATATTGGCTTTATGGCCGGGCGCCAGCCCTTGCTGGCCACCATAGAACCAGGTCTGATCACCATCATCGATATCAAAGACCACCATCTGCTGTTTGGCACTACCGGCGGCTTTGCTGAAATGATCGATAACCAGGCAAGTCTGCTGTGTGATTCAGTGATCGAAGTGAAAGATCTCGACCTTGATGAAGAAAAGGTTCCGGCCGGCAAAATTTATAATAGAGATACTTCGCAAATGACCGAAATACAGAAGCGCGAATATGTTAAACTTCTTATGATCAGCCAACTGCGTAAAAAAACAGCGGCTGGCGGCGCTTCTACCATGACCATTACGGAGTAATCGATGCATAACGACCAGATGTTCGCAAATCCATGCCCTAAGCTGCCCATAACCCCGAACCGGCCAATAGAAACCATGTCTCAGGGCAAGATTTACGCTGACCTGCCACTGAATTTTTTCAGCGATCTCGATTCGCTGAAAAACTATGTCGTCGAGTTGAAAAGCCTTGGTGTCAACGTTCTGCTGATCCTTCCGCATTTTCTGCCAGGTCTGTCAGCTTACGTAGTGCGTAATTACGAACAGCCCTGCCCGCTTTTTGGCAACTGGGAAGCTTTCGCCGATTTTATGCTCTATGTTAAAGAACTCGGAATGGATCGCATGATTGATATCCCTTTCAACCATGCCGACTGGCAGGCTGCAAACCTTGAACGCAGCTGGTTCAAGAATCATGCGGAAGACGGCATCGAAGCTGGTGCTGACGACGAAGACGCCGACGGCAACCGCGTCAGAGTTAACTGGGGCGCCTACGAACTCGACAACGCCAACCCCGAACTACAAAACTACTGGCTCGAAAAGGTCATCTTTCCGCACATCGAAAAGTACAACGTCAATGCGATCAGAATCGACGCGGCCTGGGGCCTTGACAAAGATGGACTCAAACACATAGTCGGCGAAACCCGGCGCCGCTTTCCGCAGGTCTGGTTTCTCGCCGAAAATCTTGGCATGTCAAAACTGATAAAGCTGGCCGAAAGCAGCATCGCCGCCGGTGCCCGGCGTTTTTTCAACAATATATACTGGTATAGTGGTGGAATCGCGATTCCGGCCGATATTTACCGACTCTACAAGCGCAGTGGCGGCCTGCCGACCTGCTCGATCTACAGCAGTCACGACACTCTGATGCCGGCGATGAAAGCGCTGGCACGTGTGCGCAGCGACGAAGTGCAGGGTCTCAACGACAAAGCCATAGTGCGCAAGTTCGTGCAGTATGAAGAACTACAGTCGATCAGCCAGCTTGACCAGCCCACACAAAACGCTGTCATCGAACTGATGAAACTCGACTTCGCGTTGACGGCAATGTTGAGTTCAGATCTGATGTTCGCCGCCGGCTCAGAAAAAGCTCTGTTCGAGCGCATCGACGTCTTGCGTTCTGGCCCGGCCGAGTTTGCGCGTGGTCTCGACAGCGATCTACCGGTGTTCATGAGCGAAATTCTGCAGATAAAATTCAGCCACAAGGCCTTCAACCGCGAAGGGATAGTAGTTCCTTTCGGCAGCTGGCAGGCTGACAAGCCCGGCGTCAGAGGCTATGTCAAATCACTCGCCGACGGCAGCCATGCCCTGGTCGCCGTAAACAGCGGCAGAGAAATCGACAACATCAGCTTGCCCCGCCGCATGCGCTCTGCGATTAATGCCAGCATATACACCGCCAATGGCCATGTCAGCTGCAAGATTGCCGATCTACCAGCCAGCATCGAGCTAAAGCCCGGCCAGATTCTGATTCTGCTCTGCCAATAATCGCAGATCTCCAGTTGTGCTTACTAAGGATAAAAAATATGATCTACGAAGAAAGTGTGAGAACCCCGGCACCGCAGTCATTTGTCGATGTCACCCATCTGATTGCTAAAGCAGTAAAGGCTTCCGGTATGATTGACGGGCATATACTGGTCTCGGTGCCACATACCACCGCGGCACTGACCATCAACGAAAACGCTGACCCGGCCGTGGTCACTGACATGCTGCGCCGCCTCGAACAGGCTTTTCCGACACATGATTCGGCCGACCGCCATGCCGAAGGCAACAGCCACGCCCATGTCAAATCGAGTCTGCTCGGAACCTGCCACAGTTTTATCGTCAGCGCTGGTGCGCTCGTTCTCGGCACCTGGCAGGGCATTTACCTGTGCGAATTCGACGGCCCCCGCACCCGCCGCCTCGTGATATCAACCGGCTGAAATCTGTAAAAATATTACGATTACGCGAACGAATTAACAATCGTGCTCGTGCGCGTAATCGTAATCGACAGGCTCTTCTCGAACACTGCCGCCATCGATCATGCGAGTCAGCATTGAAACGATACGAAAAAGTAGTGTCTTACCGTGATTTACCTGATCAGCTGCGATTGCTTTACATGCAAAAAGAATGTCCAGAACAGCAGCACACTCAAGAGCCGAGCCCCGCGCTATTTCGAAAAATCGGCACCGGTCAGCCACTGAGCGTTTTCCATTGCCTTCGGCAATATTCAAAGGAACAGACTGAGCAGCACGGATCATCTGATCTTTCGTATGACGGCTCATTTCTTTAACTGTTCTACTCATATCGAACATCCATGCCGTCATTTCGATGGCAATACGGTAAACATCAAGTTTTTCGTGGTCAAATTTCATAGAGAATCGTTAAAGAAAAATTGCGATTACGAGGACGATTACGATTACGCGAACGAACTAATACTCGTAGATGCTACCGCCGATGTATTCCCGGATAAGCACGTCTTTGGGGATGACGTCTTCGTCTTCCCAGGTCTTGAATGACTCAAGCAGATCGTGCACGCGTTTGGCGCGGATATAGGCGTCCTGGCGTTTGGGATCTTCGCGATAATCCCTGACGAAATCTGGAAAATGATGAAACAGATGTTTCTTGTAAATCGGCAGTTCATAAGGCAGCGAACCGTCAATAACGTGATCGACAGAGCCCAGGAACGGGATAATATGCTGAATTTCAGAACGCCGCACGTAGTGCCAATGTTCCAGAGTCTGGCGTGGGTTATAACTGCGATGCCATGAATCACGCACCATTCGGCGCAGCAGGCGCACGTCGGTCCAGCGAATGAATTCTCCGTCTTTATTCTTGATCTGGCAGAGGGTTTCGATGTAGAGCTTGAACTTCTTCTCATCGCTGACACTGCTGGTCATCGGAGCGTAGAGACCATGCAGACTGTCGAGCAGCAGAATCTGGTTCTTTTCGAGCTTCATCGGATCGGTTTCGGCCTCGCGCTTGCCGGTCTTGAAGTTGTAACGCGGCATCTGAATCGTCTTGCCTTCGAGCAGGTCGGCGAGATGCTGGTTAATCAGCGCAAGGTCAAGTGCTTCCGGGGTTTCGAAATCATAGTCGCCAAATTCATCACGCGGATGGTGCTCGAGATTGAAATAATACATGTCGAGTTCCATGGAAATCAGCTCGTATCCCTGCTTCTGCAGGTGTTCGCCGATCTTGATGGTAGTCGTTGTTTTGCCAGAACTCGATGGGCCGGCAATAATGACGATGCGCACTTCCGGCAGCCGCGCGATAATTTTTTCGGCAGCTGAAGCGATATCGGCATCGTATTTGGCGGTGACATCAGCGACCAGTTGCGGGTAAGTGCCCTTTTCGATGTGCTCGTTGATCTTGTCGATGCTGTAACAGTTGTGATCGACCGCCCAGCTCAGCACCTGCCAGATTTTTTTGTAAGGGATGTTGCCGGAAGAAGTCGCGCTCTGTTTTTCTACGCCCTGGCGCAGTTTGTTGTGGTCATAACGATAAAGAATGAACTTCTTGGCGGTCTTGGCATGGCCTGATTCAATCAGTTCCTTCTCGATGATATCCTGCACTTCTTCGACGCTCGGCAAGGCCGGCGGCTTTTTGCTCAACTCGAGCTGATGCACGA
>PGYA01000140.1 GCA_002839435.1 Candidatus Riflebacteria bacterium HGW-Riflebacteria-2
AGCACCATGAGCGTTTCCTGCTGATCGACACGAGTCAGAAAATCTCGCAGTGCATCGGAATTATCTGGAAAGCACTCCCACAAGCGTTGATGCCAGTCGTAATTGTCCCAGATTTTATGTGTTCGCCTCAGATCAGCGTGGATCTCCATACGGGTTAGCCAGTTCATGCGTCCCCCCCCTCGGTTTTCTCCGCGTCGGGATTCCAGAAGGAGCTTGCCCACGCGGTTTTGACCCGTTCGTTCCAAAACCGCAGATCTGTCTGCAACTGTCCGTAATTGACGGATAATCCTTCGGCCTTGGCCATCAGGACCAGACGCAATACGCGATCCAGGACTTCGTCCCCACTGGCCGCCAGAACATGCTGAAAACGGCGTTCCGTGGGTGTAAGCTTGGCATCTTTGCTTTTGGGGGGATCACGCCGCAATTCGATCCGCCGACACAGATTGCCAAAGTTTCCCACGTCCGTGACCTCCGGATGCGCTGCGAAAAGCCCGGCCACAAAAACATCGACTTCGTTATCGATCTTCACCCCAAGACGATTCAGGGCGGGCCAAGCTCGATGCCGTTTTCCGGCAATGAGGGCACAGCGCAGGTTGGCCATGAGGCCGCGATCATCCTTGCTGCCAAGGAGTCGTTCAATTAACGTCTTCATTCTTGCTCCTCCTGATTGGAATTACCTGCTTCCACTTCTCCAACCCCATCTTGCCGGATGGTCAGTTTCTTCCAGCCTTTGGCAAAGGCACGCATTTTCCGAGACGTATCCTGGGAACAGGCAAGTCCATACGCTTCACGGGCCGAGGCATAGAGCATGGATCGCCATGCTTTCTGTAAATTCGCGAACGCATCGCTTCCCAGCGCCCCAACGGCATTCATGAGCAGATCGAGATGTTGTTCAACTGCGGTCCAATAATGAGTTGTCGCAATGCTGTGGAGTCGGGCTTTGAGTTGACCTTTGGATGGCCCAACCATTTTCAAACGACCTTCCCAGCCACCGTCTATTTCCAAACGATAGGTTTCAACAGCCCAGCCCAGTTTTCCGGAGATAATTTCTGCTAGATGAACACTATTTTCGTATGTGTTGAGACCAGCCTCTGAATTCATGTTTTCAGGGATGTGGTACACCGATTCGATGGTATTCAGAATTGTCGCCTGATCACGGCCCAGAGCGCAAACACACAAGTCTGAGGCGACCTCTCGCCCAAGTCGCTCAAGCATCAACGGGCCCCTCGCACCTTTTTGTGTCCTCTGTCTGGTCATTACGGCAGCCAAATCACGCCAAATGGCGCGGCCAGGACGATAAGCAAGCAGGGCACGCTCCTCTTTCTTCTGATTTTTGCGCAGAACAACGGTGGCAGATGGCTCCGGATGAAATCCATCCGTAAATTGCGGATACGGCAATCCATCGCCCATCAACATGTATTGCCCATCTGACTTAAGTTTGATGAAGCGAGACATGGGAACCAAGCGCCCGAGATACGTTTGGGTAGCGTTAGAAACAGCGCTGGAATCGTCCATTTTGAAGGGCATTTTCTCCCATACAGGACAGCCCTTGGCATATCCAGCGCAGTACATTGCGATATCTTCATCTGAA
>PGYA01000141.1 GCA_002839435.1 Candidatus Riflebacteria bacterium HGW-Riflebacteria-2
TCCCCACGCGGATGGAGTATCATGAGGAAGTGCGGGACTATCTGGACAAGGGGATAATAACAAACCTCTGTAAAGCTATGGAAAGCGGAATAATTACCAGCTCCAGATTACGGCTGATGCGATAACGCGGCATCAGGCTTTCCACCAGCCCGGCAAGCACCGCAAGTGCTAAGCTGCACAGCAGGAAAACAGCAGTTATCATTGTGCCGCCCATGCCTTCGGGGATAAGGAAATAGCTGATCAGCGAGGCATATATCTGCACTTTCAAAGCTGCCGTATAGTGTACAAAAGCAAGGTTTACCCCGGAAGTATCCAGCACCATAACTTCGTGGATCATGGTTAGCTCCAGATGGGTTGCAGGGTCGTCAAAAGGAACCCGAGAGCCTTCCACCAGCAGCATGATAAAAAGTGCCAAAGCCGTGAGCACCGCTATAATTACAGACCACTCGTTGTGTATATTTACGGTGTGCCGGTAAAACAGCTGTCCCATAGTGTCGAAGCCACCTGCATAGGCAAGAGAACCAATAATTAGCAGAAAAGCAGGCTCCAGAAATGCCGTGAAGGATATCTCGCGGGATGCACCCATGCCTTCGAAGCTGCTGCCTACATCCATTGCAGCCAGCACCATCACCGCTTTCGCCAGTGCCAGCAGCGACATGAAGAGGAAGAAATCTCCGCGAAAGCCCAAGACTGCGCTCTTAGCCCCAAAGGGTACAAGTAATGCTGCCACAAAGGTTGCCGCCAATGCCAGGGAAGGTGCCCAGCGAAAGATATGGCTGCTGCTGTGGCTGTGTACTTCGGTTTTGCCCAATAATTTGGCGCAGGTGTAGAAGGGTTGCAGGATTGTGGCACCTTTTCTGCCTGCCCACACAGCTTTGGTCTTGGTAATAATCCCCATAAACAGCAGAGGCAACACCAGTATCAGGATCATGCTCACTATCATCGGGAAACCCCCAACACCCAGATAAGCATGCTTAACAGGGCTAACAACAGATAGGTGATATAGCTGTTGGTTTTACCATTGTGAATACCGTCAAAGTACTTAAACAGGCTTCTGATAGCTTTACAGAGGTTTGTTATTATCCCCTTGTCCAGATAGTCCCGCACTTCCTCATGATACTCCATCCGCGTGGGGAAATATCCTTCCACTACCTGTTTATCCGAGGTTTTGTGCATAAATGGCTTCAGGAAATAGCCCAGCGGGTTTATATAGGCACTCCCGGTATATTGCATGCGCGGGCTTGGCTTGCCGTATCCGCAACCCCAGGTGGGTGCCTTGCTGATTATAGCTACGCGGTGCTTAAATACATAAATCACTGCAAAGCAAAATATTAAGAGAAGCAAAACAGCACTGATGATATTCAGGCTTGTGCCGAAACTGCTTAATACTGCAATATCCAGGTGGAAAGCCGCAGATAGCGGCATCAGCATCCTCAAACCCAGATTAGCAAATACTCCCAGCACCAAACATGCAATAGCCAACAGCCCCGGACTAAGCAACATGCCCATCGGCACCTCTTTGGCTGTAGTTGCTTGCGGGGAGCGGGGTTCTCCGCTAAACACAATGCTATAAAGTTTAGAAAAGGCAATC